>NZ_FNZH01000028.1:0-1455 GCF_900109255.1 Cyclobacterium xiamenense
TGGATCTGAAGACAGAGTCCTAAAAAAATAGTGAATTTTCCCTTCGGGGGGCTAGCCCCCCGAAGGGAAGCCAGACAGAGTTGAGCTAACACTCCGTCTTTGACGAAATACGTTTGCGTATTCTACTTAAAGATACAGGTGTAATACCTAATACATTCGCTATGTATTTGTCGGGAACACGATTGGTTAGGTCTGGAAAATCTTTGATATATTTAAGGTAGCGTTCTTCAGGGGTCATTAAAACAAAAGATTCCAAACGCTCTTTGACTTCAAAAATGATTTTTCTGAGAAAAAATTTTCTATTAGACTCCAATTTTGAGTTTTTGCTCACAATTGAATCAAGGACTTGATAGTCGATACTGAAAAAACTACAATTTTCTAAAGTTTCATAATAAAACTTTGAGGGTATTTCGGTTGCAATAAAATCAAAATTGGCAACTACATTATGTTCGGGAATAAGGCTGAAAGTAATTTCTTCCCCAGTATCTTTTATATGATACATTCTTACCATTCCCTTTCGCAAAAAATAAATTTGAGTGTCTTTAGAGCCTTGTTCAAAAAGGATTTCCTTTTTTTTGAATGATATAGATTTAGCTGTTTTCAAGAGTTCTTGTGCATCTTGCAAACTTAATTCTTTGCCAAATTTATAAAGCGTTCTAAGTTTTTCTATGTCAATCATTATTTACATTAAGAGGTTTTGTTTGGCTTGTTGCTAACGGTTGGTATATGGAAAGTAGGCGATTTCGAAGCGCTAAACTTTCAGTTAAGCACAAAATTTGATGCGAGCCAAAAGCCTTGATTTTATTACTATTCCGCCTATTTTTTATATATATTGTTACCTGCTGGCTTTTTTCTTTTCAATTCATATACATTACAAGGGGTTCCATCAAATTTTCTTTCTTCAATGAACTCAAATCCAAGTTTCTGATAAAATCTTTGTGCTTTTACGTTAGATTTCAAAGGGTCAATCAATATTCCATCTACAGATTTATTTTTAAAACATCTATCAATGGCGAGTTTCATCATTTTCGTCCCATAGCCTCTGTTTAGGTTATGTTCTTCCCCAATCCAAATGTCTATTGCTCTTTTGTTCGGTTCAACTGTTCCCCAATATTGTGTCTCTTCTAAATATGGGTCAATTATTTGTATGAATCCTATTGGCTCTCCATTCAATTCAGCAATTAATTGTTCTCTCCATTCAAGATTGCGTTTCAGTTCCGTTTCCCAATGCCATTCGTCATCAGGGTCACAGTCGATAACGTGCTGCTTTGTATCCCAATGTTTGACTATGTCAAGGTCGTTTATCGTTGCTGGTCTTAGTTCTATCATTTGGTTTTTACAGCTTGCAGGTAACGGTTAGTGTCGAGTAGGCAAGGGGAATTTCACCCCGAGCCTCTCCCAGAACCGGACGTGATAGTCTCCCATCATACGGCTCCTGTTATACAGAACTTTACT
>NZ_FNZH01000029.1:0-1400 GCF_900109255.1 Cyclobacterium xiamenense
GACGACACCCGGCGCCTTCCGTCCGGATTTTGAAAACGAACATGCTGCCTTCTACCGGCAATCCCATTCCGGAGACCCGTTTGGCTATCGGGAAATCGTCTACCAGCCTTCGCCAATTCTATCCCCGCAGACCGTATCTCCTCCCGGGAAGGCCTGGCGACCGGGGTCCGGACGGGAAACAAGGTTTCACGAACGACCCAATCGGGCAGAAGAGCAGGTCCGCATCTGGACCGTAGCTAGTGATGGCCTGCCTCTGACGAAGGGTGCCTACGCGGCAGGCGAGCTATGGGTCCACACGATCACCGACGAGGAAGGTATGCGCAGCCTGACGTACACCGATAAACTCGATCGGGTAATCCTGAAAAAGACCCAGGCTTCACCCAAACCTTCAACCTCACACGCGGGATGGCACTGTACCTATTACGTATATGACCTACCGGGCGATTTACGGGTGGTACTCCCTCCCAAAGCTGTGGAAATCCTGGCCGGAAACTGGCAGCGGTCCCGGGAACTCCGGTTGGTCGATGGCCTGTATTTCCGCTACCGCTTTGACGGCAAAAAACGGTTGATCGAAAAGAAAAGCCCGGGAAAAGCAGGAGAAGAATTCCTCTACGACCACCGCGACCGGCTGGTGGGCCATCGGGACGGAAACCTGAAACTGGCCGGCAAATGGCGGTACACAAACTACGACGCACACAACCGTCCCGTACAGACAGGCCTGGTTTCCGACAGCAGAAACAGAGGGACCCTGCAAAACCAATTGGATACGGAGAGTCTTCGGCACCTACCCGCCAAACCCGAAACACGCATGCCCCAGTTCAAACAGACCAGTCCCGCAGCCTCCTTTAACTGGCAGGAACAGTTCCCGACCGTTCAGCCTCCTGAACTGAAACCTGGATTCTTTTTTCCCACACAAAGCGCCCGGACAACGCCTACCGGCATCAAGCTTTCGCCGGAGCAATCGCTTCCTCCCGAAACCTTCCCCCGGGAAGCGGGCGAGATTCTTAGCCAAAGCTTTTACGACGACTACCGATACAGCAAAAAAGCGTTTAGGGACAAAGGAATCGGCATCAGCTCCCTTCCCGCTTCCGGACTACTCACGGGAAAACTGGTGAAAAATATGGCTTCCGGCCAGTTAATGGAATCCGTTGTGCATTACGACGATTGGGGCCGGGAAGTGCTTTCCCTATCGGAAAACCACCTGGGTGGGGAAATCGAAACGTCGATCAATTATGACTTCAGAGGTAGGCCCCTCGAAACGAATACCCAACTACGGGGTGCGGTGTCCTTGGACTATACAGACAGGTACCGCTACAGTCCGGAAGGCTACCTCAGCGCAGTGTCCCGGCGCATGGGGGAGCAGCCGGAAACCCTGCTGGCCTCCTATTCCTACGGGTTGA
>NZ_FNZH01000025.1:0-3287 GCF_900109255.1 Cyclobacterium xiamenense
GTGCTGCTCCAACCCTGGTCATCGGTGAGGATAAAGATGAAATTCGGGGGATTTACCTGTTTTGAAGTGGAAAAGCTGCTACTAGCTGCCGTGCACAGCAGCAATAACAGTGAAAAAACAAAACTAGCGCTTTTCATGATCAGTAGATATGCTTAAAGCTAAACGTTGGAATAGGTGTAATTTACCATTCCAAGCGGTTCTTTTTACAGGCACCCATTATCCTTTTCCAGAAAGTGGCAGAAAAGGAATGTGATCCGTGACGGTTCGAACCATGAATTACAGACCTATAGGAAATTACGGCGGAACACCTTCAGCGTTCAGCTCATCCCCAATGTTAAATTTTCAACGGATTTATAACCTTTCAGGAATGAAATTTACTGTTTACAGCCCATAGGTTGATTTCTTTTCATCAAAACCCAGTTCTTCACCTTATTCTACAGCGGATGGATCTGGCTTTGTATCCCCTACCCTAATTTTCCATTCCAGAAACTACTCCCTGAATTGTTATTTTTCCGATTCGTATATTTTTTTGTGTATTAGGTTTTTCTTTTCAAGAGTATCCTCTGAAAGATTATACCGTATTCTACCAAAGGTCTTCTCCGTATGACCATCCTTCGCGAACAGGTTCTTTAATATATGCATCTAGCTCTGGACGTCCAATGGCCTTCATGTTTTTTGCGTCGTAATTAATGGTTCCGCCAAAACGTTGAGCGAGTACACCAACCAATCCCATTTCGGTTAAGTCTGCACCATAATCGAAGTTTGAGCCGGGCAAGGTGTCGTTTTTAATAGCCGCCACCCACTCTTGTACGGGTTTTTCTTCTTCCACTCTTGGAATGGTTTCTGCTGGTTTATTCTTTTGGAAATCGATCCATTCTTCTTCAGGGACAAGTAATCGGGGATTGTTTGGACGACCACCATGGTATAGCGTCTTCTTCGAACCAATCATGATCATCCCATTATCCGGCATTTCTTTAAGCCCGTACTCCTCCTTCAATTCGGGTTTGCCCATGCCTTCGATCCATTTCATCGTAACAGGTGGTTTATTACCGCGAGCTCCGAATTGCCAGGTTATCGTTGATTCCTGTGCAATCATGCTATGATCAGGAACTTCAGGATTTGGTACCACGGCGTCTACGGTATGTGGCATGCCCAGATCCAATGCCCAAAAAGGAGCGTCTAAGGTATGACAACACCAGTCGGCCATTGCTCCGCTACCAAAATCGTAAAAGGTTCTCCATGATTTGGGTGCATATTCTTTGTTAAAAGGACGATCCGCTGCGGGACCTTTCCATAAATCCCAATCCAATCCCTTGGGTACTTCATGTTCCGGAAAAGGAAACCCCTCCGGCTTCGAAAAATATCCATCCGGACTAAATGTTGTTGGACCTCCCCATCTAATTACTTCTTTTACATCCCCAAGAACACCTGCATCATACCATTCTTTAACTAATCTGATTCCGTGGGTTGTATGCCCTTGATTTGCCATTTGCGAAACAATGCCATAATGTTTTGCTGCTTTTTTCATGGTACGGCATTGCCAAATATTGTGCACCAGTGGTTTTTCGACCAATACATGTTTCCCAAGTTGCATGGCAGCCATTGCCGCTGGGAAATGGGTGTGGTCGGGCGTAGCTATCATTACGGCATCAATGTCGTTGGCCATTTCGTCAAACATCCGCCTGAAATCTTTGTATTTTTTAGCTTTAGGCACCGTTTTATAGGCATTTTCAGTCATTCTGTCGTCAACATCGCACATGGCCACTATATCCTCTACGGCAACCTGGCTCCAACTCGCACGACCTCGGGCTCCTACACCGATCATTGCAAAACGCAATTTTGTACTTGGTGGCCGTGTAATAAAACTAGGAATAAATAATGCTCCTAAACTGGCTGTTGAAGCTGACTTTAGAAACGTTCTTCTTGTTGATTTCATTAGATTCTTTGATTTGGGTATAACTTGACTACCTAATTTAAAAATCCAAATTAGCATTTTTTGAGCGAATTTTAGCACCGCCATTATAGCAAAAGCTAATTAATCGTAGCCTATTTGGTTTAACTTCGGTCAAAACACTTTATTTTTTTGACTTTTGGGCGATACTGACCGTGATTTGTATATGTTGAGCTAACAGAAGAAACCTCGACCATATACTCCTTGGTTGGTCCTCATATTTTATCCTCTTTCCTGTTTTTGATGCCACTTCGATCAGCATATCAATTGGTTCCGATCGGTTTTGTAAAAATGATCTTCATATAATTTTATTTATTTGATGACCACATGTGGTTATTTTGGCCGGAATCGAGAAAATCCAGTCAATAATTGACTGGTGTTCCTGCCGTATAACTTTTTCTGTAAGGCCGGAAAGGATATAGTTTTGACTTTTTAAATGGATTCCTGCAGTTCCAATCCTCTGGGGAAATAAATACTGCAGATAGACCTGCCGAGGTCTTGGATAAAAATCTATATTTAGTACTCAGTAACCAAGTTCCCTGGGATGATCTGGCGTACATGTACAACAAAAGCAACCCTGAATCCAAGAGTCTTGATCGGAGCGGTGATCATCAAACATACACTCAATTTGGATGACCGGGAAACCATCGCCCATATTACCGAAAACATGTACCTTAAATACTTTCTCGGGTACAGTTCAAAAACACCAGCCAATCATGGATCGCTTCCATCATCCTAGTGCTCAAGCTGGTCAAATTGGCCGGGATGGCACTCCCGCGCCTGAGTTTTTCAGCGTGGAGGGGGCTGTAATACACCATCAAGAACATACTAATCCAGATTCTGGAAAACCTGAAAACACAAAACCAGCCTAGAGAGCTCTCTGGGCTGGTTGTAAAAACTGGTGCTTTTTGAGTTTTTCAGCAGTCCCTACATAGAAAGCGGACAAGTTGGGTGAAAAATGCCTTTACGGATGTGATCAAGACGCTCAGACCGCCCACCCTCGGTATTGGTTGCTGCCAGCGCATGCATCGAACCGGGCATCTGCTGCCTCCATGGGCATCGCTAAGCAAGCACAGCGAAATCCGGCAATAAACCGGGCATGACTTCCCCGTAGAAACGCTTCAGTAGGCGCTTAATTTTTTGAGCAATTCCGGGTTTACTTCCTGCAGGTAGGCCTGAAGCTTCCTGTCCAGTTCCTCCGCCTTTCCGGGCTGGGAGGCGGACAAATCCTGCGTTTCGCTCAGATCATCGGACAGGTGATACAATTCCAGTTTGCCCGTTTTCCAAAACCGAATCAGCTTCTCGTCTCCCCGAATCAAGGCGGAGTGGGGGTAGC
>NZ_FNZH01000024.1:0-3760 GCF_900109255.1 Cyclobacterium xiamenense
GCAGGAAGAAAACACACCTTTATAAAACGAACATTCCGGCACTTGACCGGAAACACCAACCCTTTTTAAACCGCTACGCTTTTTGCCATGAAAACAGTCTACAAATGCAACCAACGCGGGTGGAGACGTTTTTCTCTATCCCTTCTATTCGGTACGCTGTATGCGTTCACAAGTGCCCAGGATATGACCTTTCGGGCGCAGGTCATCCCGCCTTCTCCCGAAGTTAGCGCCCTGGCCAAATTTGCCGATACCCGGGTATCCCACTATTCCGGGATACCGGATATCCAACTACCGCTCTATACACTTGTGGAACAGGACCTGGAACTACCGATTGCCTTGCAGTACCACGCTGGAGGAATCCGAGTCGAAGAAAGAGCGGGATGGGCCGGACTGGGGTGGGCGCTGAATGCCGGAGGAAGCATCAGTCGAACAATAAAAGGCCTTCCGGACGAGCAAACCGGATCGGGCAGTGGCTATACCAATCACGAAGTGGCATTCGATCGACTCTCGACTGCCGAAAGGATGGATTATTACCAGCGCTCGCAGAACGGAACCATCGATTTTGAACAGGATATCTTTCATTTCGTCTTTGGCAACTACTCCGGGAAATTTGTCCTTGGAAAAGATGGCACCGTATCCATTATGAGCGCCAGCTATTTAAAGATTCAATTTGAACAGGTAAACCGGGACATCGTTCGCTGGAACGTATGGGACGGAAACGGAAACCGCTACATATTCGAAGACCCGGAGCGAACCATTACTGAGGATTTCTCCAAGCACAGGACGGTGCCGTACCGTTCCAACTATTACTCGGCCTGGCACCTAAGTAAAATCATCACTTATAACGGGAGGGAGATACGCTTCAGCTATGCACCCTACACAGCCTCCTACTATACACGTTCTTCTCAATCCGCTTCCTATTTCCTAACAGGAACTACAGGCGAATACATCTGCGGAAACGACCGAATTACCGATGCCTTTACCGAGGTAACCGTTCGTGGAAAACAGCTGCAGTCGATTCGCTTTGGATTGGGCGAAGTCCTCATTGAAAGTAAAAATGATCGGAAGGATGCTAGTTCCAATCGACTAGCCGGGATCAAAGTGATCAATAATCGGGGTAGGTTAATCAAATCATTTGTGTTTGATCACGATTACTACCAGTCCAACCTGTCTTCGAAATACACCCACCTACCGGAAGCTATTAAGAAAGCGACGCCCACGAAAAGACTTCGTCTCGTACAGGTTACAGAAAACACGACGAATCCTTCCTTGGATTATCGTTTTGAATACCATGGTAACGTCTTGCCCCATTTTTTTTCCAATTCCCAGGACCATTGGGGTTTCTACAATGGAGCAATTAACGAGAGCCTGATCCCCCAGTACATGAGGTTTCGAAAAGCCAATGCCAACCGATTGGTCGTTCCGGAGTACGCGCTGACCGGTACCTTGAAGAAGGTTTCCTACCCCACCGGAGGCAGCGTAAGCTATGAAATGGAAAGCAATACCGCGCTGGTTCGTTCGGGCGAATACTACAATTTTTTCAGTCCGGTAACCCTGGAGGCGGATCAACCAACCTATGCCGTATCGGTAAACAGCCAACGTAGGAAAGCCTTCTTTCAGGTGGAACCGAAGGAATCCGACCTGGATACGCTCAAATTGATCCGGTTCAGCGTTCAACTAAGCGGCAGGGTGGATTGCGACGGAAGAGACAGGGATTGCCGAGGCTCCGTGGACGTATACCTGTACTCCCCTGCGGACAGGTCCTTTATAAGTCTGCTTTCCAATACCATCCAGGACGGTGCCGTCTCCGGTAACGTCTGGCTGAAAGCAGGAACCCGTTACGAACTGCACCTGGATGGCCCATCGCGACTGGCTGCCGGACTGTCCGCCACGGTTTTCGGACGAAGAAATCCTCCGAAACAGGAAGAAACCGGGCGTATAGAGGTGAGTACCGGAGGATTGCGGGTAAAGTCGATCACCAAAGATTTTGGCAACCAAACCGAAACGGTAGAATATCATTACGAGCAGCCCGAAACCAACCAATCCTCCGGTTCATTGGCAACCTTCCCGAAATACGATTTCATCATTTTTAATACGTTCGAGAGAAGGGTACCAACTAGGAACGATATCATTCTGGAAGCATGCCTGAAATTTGAATTACGGTCGTATTCCCAGGTTCCCTTGTCGGTAAACGCGGATTTCTTTGGCTATGCCAACGTCAAAGAGATCCGGAAAAACAAAGCGGGGGAAATCCTGCGTACGGATTACCGGTACCTGTCCCCAGCGGATTTTCCAGATCAATCCAGCTACTCCTCCCCGTTTGGCATCGTCAGGAGCGCCGCTGCCAAACGGGGGGTTCCTAAAGCGGAAGTTTATTATGTGCAAACCGGAGACAGTTTTCAAAAATCCTTGGAAAAGGTCTACACGTACCAACCATCGGAACGGGTTTCTCACGAAAACTTTAAATTTTTCTGCATGGGATACGGGCCTGGCGGATGTCGGGACGTCCGTTATTTGAAATACTTCAACACCACCGTCTGGAATCCCCGCGTTGAAATAAAGGAGATCCGCTACGATAGCCAGACGGGGGCTTCTTTTGAAAAAACCAGCATCCTAACCTACGACGAAAACTACCTTTTACCCACAAAAACGACTCGTTTAATCGCTACAAACAACAGCATCGAAGAAGAATATTACTATCCGTTCAACCTGCCCGCATCCCTAAATGCTTCCCGAGATCCGTCAGTACTCACCGACCTGATCGAAGCCAACCGAATTGTCCCCACCCTGGCCCAACGTAAAAAAGCGGGCGGGCAGCTGCTCGAACAAGAACAGGTACAATTGCAAAGGTACCACGGGAGACTATTGCCAGCTGCGCTTTTGAAAAAGCATGCGGACCAATCCGAGTACGAAGACCTTAGGGTTTTATCGTACGATCGATTCGGTAATATCCTGGAGCAAAAACCGCGAACCGGCCCAAGGCAAAGCTTTCTTTGGTTTGAGCAGGGAAACTGGATGGCGGCGGCCGTGCATAATGCAGCCGCCGAAGAAATTGCCTATACTTCCTTCGAAACGGAAGACATGGGCGGATGGATCTTCAGTGGAGACCCTCAAGCCACAGAACATGCTAAAACAGGGCAAAAACAGTACCACTTGGGTTCGGGACCCATCAGCAAAACCGGTATCCCGGCTTCAAAAAACCGTATTTTCCTACTTTCCTTTTGGGCTAAGAAAGCAAGTAAAAGCACCTCGGGAAGCTGGTCCTTTATGGGCAAAACGGAAGTGTTAACGGATGATTGGCAGTTGATCCAACGGGAAATTACTACATCCCGGATTGCCATTACCGGACAGGGAGTGCTGGTAGATGAAGTACGGCTTCATCCCAAAGACGCATTTATGGAGACTTTTACCCATGAACCTTTGCTCGGGATGAGTAGTAGTACCGATCAGCGTCACTACACCCACTACTACGACTACGATGGCATGGGCCGCCTGGCGACCATCCGCAACGCGGATCGGGATGTTTTGGAACACTACCTCTATACTTTTCAAACCCAAAAACAGGCAAAACCATGAAAACCTCTTCTATTTACCTAACCCTACTTCCGGTATTTTTCTGGCTGGGGAAGCAGTCCGTTGCCCAGGAAAACAGCATTCGGACCGTTCGCCCGCAAATGCCAGTAAATGCAGTATCCGCATTACCGAACTCCCCTTCCCTCAAGCAGTCCATCCTGTATTTCGACGGACTGGGCCGGGAACT
>NZ_FNZH01000010.1:0-146773 GCF_900109255.1 Cyclobacterium xiamenense
CGACTATCCAGATCCGAGCCTGCGTCTCCCAAGCCAATCGTCACTTCGTAAATCCCGTTTGGAATTTCCATTTCCCAAATCAGCTCGTTCCCTCGGGGTTGGCCCGACCAGGATTGAACACCGCCGGTAGCATTGAGGATGTTGTCTCCCTGAAAATGAACCAGCGTACCTTCTAATTTTTGCTGTTCGCTCGCACCGGCATAGCTCGCCACGATGCGGTTTCTACCTACTCCATTCGAATTATTTGCTGCTTCATCCGAGGCATCTATCGGCGTTCCATTCGACTTTAGTTTCCAACCATACGCATAATCTGTCCCTTCAAATGCAACCGCTGCATGCCCAAATTGCTTCCCATAGTCCACCAGATAGCCGGTAGGAGGAATCGTGGTCTTGTCCTGGAAGTTGATATTGGCTGTGAATCCGGAGGCTACCGTTACCGATACCGTCCATACCTGCACGCTGCCATCTTCTGCCGTGACGGTATACTCCACCGGATTGGTGAAGTCTTGCGCTTCCCCACTAACTGGCTGCGCAGTTGCTCCCTCAGATAGGGTAAAGGTCGGAATAAGACTGCCTGGGTCCGTCCCAAAAGGAACTTGTACCGCTATGGAAAAATTTTCGGAATCTATTGAGCCTGCTTCGATCTGTTCGGCTAGGGTAAACGACTCGATTGCATTTCCTGAAAGAAGGGGAACCGAAATAAGGTCTTCCGTAACCACCTGCGTGTAATCCGTACTTAAGCGAACCGGACCGATTGAGGCGTCGTTGGTACCGACTGAACTTATAAATAGCCGACCGATCTGTGGCGTTCCGGATACGGTTTGGCTACCGGCGTTTACCCAGGATGTTTCGCCCTCCGTGAGTTTGGGCGCCAGGGTCCATTCATAGGCAATGCTGGACGCACCGTCCCATACGCCCTTCACCAGAAACTGAACGGTCTCTCCGAAAGGCACTTCTTGGGTACCGTTGTTAGATGCCGGCGCTCCCAATCCAATACGTGCAATCAAGCCTGTGCTGCCACCCTTGGCCATTTGAAGGCGCACCCAGGGCGTAGCGGAGGAATTCTCATCAATCCGAATCGCCGTTCGGATTCGGTCCCCCGAACCTGTTCCAAATCCATTTACCTGAAAATAAGTGGTAAAGTAGAAGGGTACATTTGGCGTTAGCGTTGCGGGATTGTTTGTTAGCGGAATGAGGTCGTGTGCATGACTCCCAAGAGAAAAATCCAACGAATGACTGCTGCCAGCGCTTAGTCCTTCATTAGTTACGGGTATGGAAGCATCGGCCGCTTTTTCTTTCAACCATTGACTGGGAGCGATTTCGTGCAGGTTGCCGACACCGTAGCTGTCAAAATTTTCGATGAATGAGAAGTCCGAGGGTGCCGCGGTGACGGTGACTGTCCACTCTTTGGTACTGCCATCTTCCGCTGTAACCGTGTAGGTCACCGGATTGCTAAAGTTCTGAACGCTGCCGGAAGCTGGTGCTGACGTTGCGTTGTCCGAAAGCGTAAACGTTGGTGCGAGCGAGCTTAGATCGCTACCTGCTGGCATTTGAACCTCAATGGTACCCGCTGGGGCATTTGTCTGGGAATCAAGCTGTCCGTCCAGGGTAAATCCAAGCATTTCCTTTTGCGAACTGACCGTAAGCGGTACAACTTCTATCGCCTGGATCAGTGCATTGTTTTCCGATGCGACAAACTGTAGATTCAGCTCTCCATCAGTTACCGTTACGTTATTTTGGGTGATTCCCAGTACTCCCTTTCCGTAAAGCGCAAATAGATCCAAGTCATCCTGGACCAGTTCGCCTTCCATCAAGATGTCAAAAATGCGAAGTCCGGCACCTTCGTGGAAATTCTCCACCATGTGGATTCGCACGGTATATTGGCCATTGGCAATGGGAAAGTTGTATCCGAAATTAGCACCAAACCTTCGGGGATAATATAGATCCATGTGCCCTCCTTCGACCAAATAAGGGCCAAAGGAACCGAGGGATGCTGTGGTTTCTTCGGTCTCCACCAGAAAATCGGTGTTTTCCTGCAAAAACAAGTCGCCGTCTTTGGTGTAGTCAAAGCCCGCCACATTCATGCGGTAAGGAATGGCGATCAGATCCGGATCGGGAACGGCGACTTCCTCAATGGAAAAATCGGTAAACAGCACGGTAATGGGTTCGCTTGCGGGTGCATTTCGGTGTGATGTAAAAATTCCCGCGTAGGTTTGCCCGGAAAAGTAGGATGCCGGAACGGGGCGGCTGTCTCCCTCAGGTCCCGTCACCAGTAGCTCTTCTCCTTCCCCCAAACGGTAAAAACCCTGTACCGAATTGGCGACAGGGTCAAACTCCAGACGAAAGGTAATCGGTCCCGTTTCTATGGGCAAATTGCCCGTGTTGATTTCAAGAAATGCCGTTTGCGTGGTGGTGTTGTCCATATTCTCCACCTGCAGTTGAATCTTGCGTTGATTGCCGGTACCGTTTTTCACTACTACCAGTTTTACGTACTGATCCTCGTCCTGACCCATCCAGATACCTGCCTGTTGGGAACTGTTTCCCGTACTCACCTGAAAGTTCGGATTGATCAGCGTTGTCGAAACGCTAAACTTTCCGGTAGGAACATCCAGTCCCACCCCGAGGGCATTTACCTGAGAATTGGTGTTGTTGCTGGAAGGTGAACCCGTAGGCTGACTAAAAAATATCCCCTTGGTGCTGGTAATCGTTAGGCCAGTAGCATCCCTGCTGATCAACCCAGGCTCGTACCCGGGTACCGCCGGATCGGAGGGTGGAGTCAGCGGTGCGCTGGGCTCGAGCACCATGGTAAATCCCGAACCCGCCAGGTTTCCCTGGTCCTGAGTAAAGTCCAGGTTTACAGGTAATGCTTGCAAAATCTCGCTGCAATCCAGCGGACTTATGCCGGGACATGGCGCCTCCAGGGAACGGTTGTTTCCCGAAAGAATCAGTGGTCCGATGTTTCGGCCGTCTTCATCGGAATTACTTCCGAAAAGTTCGGAGCCGGTATTCGGTATCAGATTTGGCGAAATGGCTGCTGCGTTAAAAAATAGCAACAAGACAAAGAGAAGCGAGGACAGGTAACGGTTGCTCATAAGAATCAAACTAATTGGTACATCTTTTTTTGGCGCTGGAACGAGGTTTAAAAATTGCATCCTGACAAGCCTCCGGCAAAATGCAATTTATCGATAAACTAAAACCTCCTACAGATTCAAAAGACGTATATGTGTATTTAAAAAACAAATATTTTATTTTAAAAAAATTTTATGTAGCCAAATCCCAACAATTTGTTTCCATTTTTCACAGCATTTTCACTAAAAAAAAAATTTCATATTCTACGAATAATACTATTAATTTGGCAGGATTACTTTTTAATCAGGCACCTGCACCGCTAAATGAAATCCAAAAAAAAATTTTAAACTATATTTTATTTAGTTTCTTTTCCAGAAGAATATCCAAAAAAAATCGAACCATTATTCTCCATCTAGGTGAGAACATGGTTCGATGCCGGTTGTAATTGTTTGCTAAAAATTTCCTTATTCCAATATTTTACAATGTTTTTTCGTCCAAAAAGTCCCGCCACCTTTCGGCAATTCCACAGCTAATTTGTGTACGGGTAGGGCAGCAAATTGAACCCCAAAATGACAAAGAAAATATGTGCGTATCTCTACTGAATTTTTAAAAAAATAACGACTTGCCGGAAACGATTTCCTACCAACTACCCCTGCTATAATCCCTCCAGGAAATCCTGAAATTCCTGGTTGTCAAAATTACTCATTCCCTCCTGATAGAAAACAATTTCTCCTTGAGGGCTCACCACCAATGTGGTAGGAATCGCCTGACTTTGGAGGGAGGGGTTCAGGCCATAGGCTGCGTGGATGATGGGAAATGAAAATCCCTTTTTCTCCACAAACTTTTTACTTTTTGTGAAATCATCGTCCAGTGCGATCATTAAAAAGGCAATGGAATCGTTGTCTTGGAGTTTTTCGTATAAGTTGGAAATGTGTGGCATTTCGGCCCTACAGGGAGGACACCAAGTGGCCCACAGGTTGATAAAAAGTGTTTTGCCTCGGTATTGAGAAAGCCCTACCCGGTCACCGTCTGTATCGAGAAACTGCCCGCTAAAATCAAAGGCCTCGTTGGTTTTGTTTTCAAGCAACACCTTAGGTTTGATCAATCCGGTCGCCAGAACCAACGATTGGACGCCTCCAACGATGGGTGTTATCAGTCCTGTAAAATACAAGGTTGCAAAAACACCCAACATGATTGCCCAACTCTTTATTTCTTTTTTCCAGTTCATATGCAAAAATTTTAAACAAATGTAAGCCTCTATCCACCGTCATACGGTGACTTTTCACACAAAGTTTCTTCAAACGAAATATTTCATTAATTTTGGCAAAAAAAACACTTATGAAACAGGCGCTTACTTTCCTCTTTATTTTTGGCTTTTTTTCCACCGCTTTTTCCCAGGTACATGTGGGATTGTATCATGGAGGGATTCTTAGCCATATTGGCGCAGGAACGGATCCGGAGAAGTCCTTTTTTGCCGAAGCGCGCCTACTCGCCGGTGGGGAAGTGAATCCTTTTTTGGGTGCCGAAATCCTGGGGCATTACAACCTTAGAAAAACTACCTGGTATAACCTGCATGCCGGCCTGATGCTGGGGTATTCCGAGTTGGACAATGGGAAAATAGGTCTACCCATGGGGTTCAGTTTCAAGCCCATTGCGGCTCACCGGCAGTTTGCCTTGCTACTGGAAGGGACTCCATTCTACGAAAACACTTTTGCGATTCGGGCGTTGGTGGGGCTACGTTATACGTTTCGAAAAGAAGAATAAACTAACCGGTGCTTGCCAGAGCTTAAATAAGGAAGGAAGCGATGCTTCCACGACCATTTTCTGCTAGAAATCGATACAAAAGGGTCCAACAGGCACGTTACCGAACCGCGTGTATGCGCCAAAAAAAATCCCCTTCGGCGCAATAGCGGAGGGGATTTTCTTTCGTACCGGTTTTCAACCGGCAAAAGCGTACGTTCGTTACAGATGTGCTATCAATTTACCTCCAGGGTTTCGATGACCTCCGGAAGCTCCTGCTGTACCTGTACCACCTTGGGAATCACATCCGTTCCGACCGAATCCGAGATACCCAAAGGACTATCCAGGGGAATAAAGGGGGCAATAACGATCGACACGATGGATGTAAGTTTGATCAGGATATTCATGGAGGGACCGGAGGTATCCTTGAACGGGTCGCCCACCGTGTCTCCAGTTACCGATGCCTTGTGCGGTTCAGAACCCTTGTAGTACATTTCTCCATTTATTTCCACACCTTTTTCAAAGGATTTTTTCGCATTATCCCAGGCACCGCCGGCATTGTTTTGAAAGATACCCATCAAAACTCCCGAGACGGTCACACCGGCCAACATGCCACCCAATACTTCGTGACCGAATAGAAAGCCTACAATGATGGGCGAAACCAAGGCAATGGCGCCGGGTGCGACCATTTCCCGAATCGACGCCTTGGTGGAAATTTCCACGCATTTTTCGTAATCCGGTTTGGTTTTGAATTCCATGATTCCGGGCATCTCTTTAAACTGCCGTCGCACCTCATTGACCATGTCCATGGCGGCACGTCCCACCGCTGCGATCGCAAGCGAGGAAAAAATAAAGGGGATCATGGCGCCCACGAATAGGCCTGACAACACGTCTGCCTTGTAAATATCTATGGTGGAAATGCCGGATATGCCCACATACGCCGCAAATAGGGCCAGCGCGGTAAGGGCAGCAGAAGCGATCGCGAAACCTTTTCCTGTGGCAGCCGTGGTATTGCCTACCGCATCCAAAATATCCGTTCGTTCCCGAACTTCTTTTGGAAGACCCGACATTTCGGCGATCCCGCCTGCATTGTCCGCGATCGGACCAAATGCGTCAATTGCAAGTTGCATGGCCGTGGTAGCCATCATCCCCGCCGCTGCAATGGCTACCCCATAAAGACCTGCGGCCATGTAGGAGGTGAAAATCCCTCCAGCCAATACCAGAATGGGTAAGACCGTCGATTGCATCCCAACCGCCAGACCTCCGATGATATTTGTCGCATGTCCGGTAGAAGACTGACGGATGATGGAGTTAACCGGACCTTTGCCCATGGCTGTGTAGTGTTCGGTAATGATACTCATAAGTGCTCCTACAATCAGACCGATGAACACGGCACCGAAAACTCCCATCTTGGTAAAGGGAATGGAATTGAGTCGAGACATGACCAGATCGCCTTCGGGAAGCATGTACTGAATCACAAAAAACGAAGCCGCCACGGTGAGTAGAATCGAAATCCAATTACCCCGGTTTAGCGCCGCCTGCACGTTGCCTGTTTCGGAGTTTATTTTCACAAAAAAGGTACCTATAATAGAGAATACCAATCCCAATCCGGCGATAACCAAGGGTAACAAAATTGGTGCAATACCACCAAAATTATCGTCACTGACGATCTCCCTTCCCAAAACCATGGAGGCAAGAATCGTAGCCACGTAGGACCCGAAAAGATCGGCACCCATACCCGCTACATCCCCCACATTATCACCGACATTATCTGCGATCGTGGCCGGGTTTCGAACGTCGTCTTCCGGAATACCCGCTTCCACTTTCCCTACCAGGTCCGCCCCCACATCGGCGGCTTTGGTATAGATTCCTCCCCCAACGCGCGCAAATAGTGCGATGGATTCAGCTCCCAACGAAAAGCCCGCCAATACTTCCAGGGCCGTTTCCATTTCGTGACCGTTGACGCCTCCTCCTGCTGAAAGTACAAACATGTTGTAAAAGACGATGAATAAACCACCCATCCCCAACACGGCAAGACCTGCCACACCGAGTCCCATAACGGTTCCTCCGGTAAACGAAACGTTCAACGCCTTGGCCAGGCTGGTCTTGGCGGCTTCGGTGGTTCGCACGTTGGACTTGGTAGCAATCTTCATTCCCAGGTAGCCCGCAAATGCAGAAAGTACTGCTCCTATTATAAAGGAAACAGCGATAATGGGGCTGGAGTTGTCCAAAAGGGTCCCGGACCAGCCCAAAATGATGGCGGCAATTATAACAAAATAAATCATTACCTTCCATTCGGCCTTCAAAAACGACATTGCGCCGTCGGCAATGTATCCGGCCAGCTCGACCATGTTCTTTTCACCGGTAGGTTGTCTGGTCACCCAGGCAGATTTTATGGCCATTACCACTAGCCCAACAATACCCAAAAAAGGGACCAAATAGAGAAATAATTGTTCCATATCAGCTATTAAAGAAATCTATGTTTTTTTTAATTTCGACAAAGATATTATTATTCCTAATCCTTTCAAGAAAGAATTGGTAAAAGATGGCAGGGACCGCTTCAAACCTGCTGTTCACCCTGTTTTTTAGCTACTTTTCTTGTTTATTTCCGGAATTCAGCCAAATCACCTTGGGTTTCTGCCAGTATGAGTGGGTATTTGGTGAAAAAACCGTACTCTTCTCTATTCAAGGGAAATTTTAACCGTTTAAGGTATATGATTTGGGTTTTGTGAAAAAATAGTGCCTAATTTGAAAGACACCCCCTTGCTCTGCTATGAAAAATCGCCGCCAAAAAATGGCTTTCCTCCTGGTAATTTTTATTCAAACAGGTCTGTTCTCCCTAAGCATCCCTTCGGGAAACGCCCAATCCCAGGACACATTGAAAAGAAAAGCGTATTTGGACAACCTTCGCGAACAAAACCGTCCGCACCCCCTACCCCATGAACGGGCAAGAAACGTATTTGCCTCCTTTGAAAGGCTCAGTTTTACAGACAGTACCTGGGATGCCTGGCAACAACGCACAGGAGAGCTCCCTCCTGATTTTTCCACGCTGCCGGATATCCCCTTTCTCCCCGAACTTCTGGTCGACTACGAATCAGGGCAGCCGTTCCGCATTACCTCCCTATCCCAATGGGAGCAAAAACGGGAAAAAATAGCCCAGCAGGTAAAGGAGCTGCTTTCCGGCACCTTTCCAGATCCTCCAAAAAACCTGACTGCAGAAATTACCGAAGAACACATGGAAGGCCGCATCCGGGTACAGACCGTGGTACTCAAATTTGGCGATCACCCAAAGGCTAGGCTGACCCTGGAAGTCTTTCTGCCTCCCGGACCCGGGCCCCACCCTGTTTTAATGAGTCAATGGAACCACAGAGGCTGGGTGCAGATTGCCGTGAGAAGGGGGTACCTGGGCGTTATTTATGCTGGGGCAGACGTATTTGATGAGTCCATCCATTACCAGGAGGTGTACCCGGAATACGATTGGTCGGCACTGATGACCCGCGCCTGGGCAGCCCAGCGGGCAGTCGACTATCTCTATACCGTACCCCAGGTGGATCGAGAAAAAATCGCGTTGACGGGGCATTCCCGAAACGCCAAACTTTCCCTTTTCGCGGCGGCTTTTGACCCACGAATCAGCGCCGTCATCAGCAGCAGCGGGGGCACCGGTGGGGAGATCCCCTACCGCTTTACCGATGAACGACATGCGAACGAATCCATTGACTACCTCAATTCCATCCGTCCCCAGTGGTTCCACCCGCGGCTGCGTTTCTTCAACGGACGCGAGCACAAACTGCCCATTGACCAAAACTCCCTGATGGCCCTCATTGCCCCCAATTCTTTATTGCTTAGCTCTTCCATCCGGGAAGCCGGCGGCGGCGATCCCTGGGCTATTGAGCAAACCTATGTTTCCCTGAAAGAACTCTACACCTTTCTTGGTGTCCCCGAAAACGTAAGCCTGCGCTTTCGGGACGGAAAACATGCCGTCGCCGCACGGGATATCGAAAGTTACGTCGACTGGCTGGATATCCAGTTTGGCAGATCAAATAAGACCTGGGAAAACCAGCGGTACTATGCCTATGATTTTGATGCATGGAAACAAGACAAAAATCCAGCCGATACCGTGCCGGACAGCCCCCTTCAAATAGATTCGCTTGTGAACGAAAGTTCAGGCGCGGCGGGCACACCCTTGGAGGATTGGCAGGGAGAGGTACGAAAATGGACCCGGTGGACCTTGGGCCAGGAGCCGGAAGGGCTGAACGCCTCCCCCATCAAGGCGCTAAGTACCAATGCGGACTACATGGACCTATTGCTCAACCGTCCGAAAGTAGCCAATGGAAAACGACAAAACATCGCACCCTACAATGCACTGGGCGACTACCAACACGGCGCCTTGTACCTGCCCCTAACGAAACCGGAAGCTACCGGAAAAGCCATTCCTGTAGTGATTTACCTGCATAAGTACGTTAATACCGGATTTGATGAGGCGATGAACCCGTTTATCCGGGAATGCCTGGACAAGGGAATGGCCGTATTTACCATGGACTTGCTCGGATACGGCAGCCGCATCGAGGAAGGTGCTTCCTTTTACGAGCGGTATCCCCATTGGTCCAAAATGGGCAAAATGGTCAAAGACACACGGGACGCCATACAGGCACTCCAGCAAGTGGAAGGGCTGGATGCCAACCGAGTCTTTCTCGCGGGATATGCCCTGGGCGGAACGGTTGCCTTGTTTACAGCCGCTCTGGATGATCGAGTAGCTGGTGTTGCGGTGGCATCTGCCTTTACATCTTTACGCAGCGCCGATGCCTCCATGGAGGGCATCAAAGCGTATTCACACCTGTATGGTCTCGTTCCGAATTGGGGCTTTTTTGCCGATCGCCCTTCGGCTATCCCGGTAGATTTTCCCGAAATCCTGTCGGCCATTCTTCCCCGACCCCTACTCGTCATCAGCCCGGAACAGGACCGCCATGCTAGGCTGCATGACATTAG
The DNA here is from genome assembly GCF_900109255.1 of Cyclobacterium xiamenense. Lineage (NCBI taxonomy): Bacteria > Pseudomonadati > Bacteroidota > Cytophagia > Cytophagales > Cyclobacteriaceae > Cyclobacterium > Cyclobacterium xiamenense. The sequence continues at coordinate 9,796 of NZ_FNZH01000010.1, forward strand.
CCAAAGCATGGAAATGCTGGAATTACTGGCAAAAAAACGAGGGCTTCCGATGGAATCGTCTCAGTATGTTCCCCCCGGATTCAACCGTTTTGGAACCGCCTCCCAGCAGCACCTGATCGGGTGGATTCACGAGAAAAGCCAATCAACCAATGACTAATATGAACTTCCGTACCCCATCGATTTGCCTTCTGATTACCGGCCTCTTTTGCCTGGTATTCACCCTTCCCGGTAATTGCCGGCAATCCAGCACCCCCCTGACCGAAGGCCTCTCACTAGCGGTTTTTGATGTGGATGCCACGCCTCCCGTGGAAAGCCTGCTTGCCTACGATCCCATGGAAAAGAGCGACGACCTGGGCCTGCGTGCCAGAGGAATCGTACTGATGGGGAGTGGTTTACCCATCGTCCTCTGCGCAGTAGATTGGATAGGAATCGGAAACGAGAGCCAGGATGCCTTCAAAGCAAGGCTCGCCAGGGCTGCATCTACCCTCCCCTCACGTGTGGCGGTTCATACGGTGCATCAACACGACGCCCCAATCAGCGATTGGGGAGCCGAGAACCTTCTGGTATCCGCAGGACTGGATGCCAATGCATTTGATAGTTCCTTTGACCGGGTTCTTTTGGACAGACTGGACGACGCCATCGAAAAAGGCCTAAAAACTGCCCAGCCCCTGACCCATATCGGTACTGGCAAAGCAACCGTTGAACGGGTCGCTTCCAATCGCCGGATCAAAGGGCCGGATGGTAAGATACAGTACTCGCGAACCTCTTCCACCAAAGATCCAAAAATCAGGGATTTTCCGGAGGGACTTATTGACCCGGAGGTATCGTTGGTTAGTTTTTGGAACGAAGAGCAGCCGCTGGCGGTGCTCAGTTACTACGCTGTGCATCCGCAGAGTTATTACCTGACACGGATCGCCAATCCGGACTTCCCCGGAATTGCGCGTTACCTGAGGCAGCTAGCGGTTCCGGAGGCCCTCCACGTACACTTCAACGGAGCCGGGGCAAACGTAACCGCTGGCAAGTACAATGACGGTGCAAAAATAAATCGAAAGCTATTGGCCGAACGATTGGCAGCAGGTATGGAACAGGCCTGGAAAACCACCGTTAAAACAGCCATTGAACCCACTTCGGTCCATTGGGCGCACGAGGACGTGTTGCTTCCCGCCAACGAAAAAGTCCCGGAAATTGCCCGGGAGATGTACCAACAAAATGCCCGATGGCTTACCAATAACATGCAAAAACTGGCCTGGTACCACCGGCAGCAACGAGGCAAGAAAATTTCGGTTAGCCGGCTTTCCCTGGGCAATGCCCGGATACTGCACCTTCCTGGAGAACTCTTTGTGGAATACCAATTGGCGGCAAAAGCAGAGCGGCCGGATCGTTTTGTGGCCCTGGCTGCCTACGGCGATTACGGTCCTTTCTACATCGGTACGGCAGCGGCCTATGCGGAAGACGGATACGAGATCAATGTCAGCCCGGTAACCGCGGCAGCCGAACCGATTTTGATGAAAGCCATCCGAAAATTGCTGCAGGATCCTCCGGCCGACTATGGACAAAATAACCCTTACGTGCTACAAAACGAAACAGCCCGGCCGATCAAAACCCTGGACGAATGGGAAGAAAAAAAACGCAGCTGGGAAAACAACCGCGCGGCAATTATGGGCACCCTTCCCTCCAGAAAAGGCCTTGCCATCCCTACCCTCACCTACCTGGATACCCTGAAGGACGAAACCTTCAACCGCTACCAGGTATCTTTCCCCTCGGACGATCGCAACCAGGTCACGGCCTACCTGTACGTTCCTCACGAAAGCAGCCGCCGGCCGGCCATGCTGGCGCTTCACAGCACCGGTGAACTGGGTAAAAAGATCGTGGACGGACAGGGGCCACTCGCCAATCGGGCCGTAGCCAGGGAACTGGCCGAGCGGGGATATGTGGTCCTGGCACCCGATTACCCGAGCTTCGGGGAGCAAACGGATCACGATTTCAGCACGGATGGATTTCCTTCCGGCACGCTCCTGGGTGTATGGAATCACCTGCGTTGCGTGGATGTCTTGAGTCAGATGCCGGAAGTAGATCCAGACCGAATTGGAGTCATTGGTCATTCGTTGGGTGGCCACAATGCCCTTTTTGCTGCAGTCCATGACGAGCGGATTCAGGCGGTAGTCAGCAGTTGCGGCTGGACTCCCTTTGCCTATTATGACATTGGGGAGGCTGGAACAGAACGATATGGTGGAAGGCTTGGACCATGGGCACAAGAACGGTACATGCCCGCTATAAATAATCTACTTCCGGATGCCAATCTGCCCTTTGATTTTACAGACATTATTGCCTCAATTGCTCCGCGCCCGGTGTTTACCAACGCGCCATTAAGAGATAGTAACTTTGATGTAGAAGGCGTAAAATCTGGTATGAAAGCGGTTCAGCCGGTGTATTCCTGGCTCGGGTTTCCGGAACGCCTTATAGTCCGCTATCCCGATGCAGAACATGATTTTCCTCCCGGCGTACGGAAGGAAGCGTATGCGTTTTTGGACGATTATTTTGGTTTTGTCCCGACTAGAAGGCTGGCTTTTGAGTAACCGATCCACGTTATCTTCCGCTTGCATAAAATGTTACGTTGTCTGCTTATTTGATCTGAAAATAATTTTATTTTTTGCATTTATATAGGATATTGTAGTCACTACGAACACACGAACCGAATTCATGATACGATCAACCATTCCCCTTTTGACATTGCTGCTAGCGTTTGGAGCATGCGAGGACAGCAAGTACGCAGGACCGCTCAGCCCCGATGCTTCCATGGCTACCTTTGCGATTCACGAAGATTTTGAGGTGCAACTATTCGCCGCAGAGCCGCATATCAAGGATCCGGTGGACCTGGTGTTTGATGAATACGGCGTCGCCTATGCGGTGGAAATGCCGGATTACCCCTACAAACCGGAGCCAGGAAAGGGGCAGGGGGTGATCAAAAAACTGATGGACACCGATGGTGACGGACGCATCGATGCCTCTACGGTATTTGCGGAAGGGATTGCCGATGCGACCAGCCTGATGCCCTGGAAGGGCGGGTTATTGGTAACCGCAGCGCCCCATATCTATTACATGAAGGATCTGGATGGGGATGGAAAAGCAGACCAGAAAGAGTCGATCTTTTCCGGCTTTTTTGAAAATAACTCGGAAGCACAGATTACCAACCTGCGCCTGGGAATTGATAATTGGATCTATGCGGCAAACAACGGGCAGCGAAGTGAGGTGACCTATACAGAAAACCCAGATGCCGAGCCTTTAAACCTTCAGGGAGCCGATTTTCGCTTTCGCCTGGATACAGAAAAATTTGAAAAGGAGAGTGGCACCGCCCAGTTTGGGATGACGTTCGATGATTGGGGCAATAAGTTCTTTACCCAAAACACCCTGCACGTACAACAGGCGGCCATTCCCCGAAGGTACCTGGAGCGCCACGGGCACCTGTCCAGCATGTCCGTTAACCATAACATCTCCGACCATGATTTTGAAATGTTTCAAATGACACCACCGCCCTACTGGAGAGCCGAGCGAACCGAGCGGAGAAACAAGCAATACCAGGAACAGCAATTGGACCGGGTAGAACATGCAGCGGATTATTTTACAGGTGCTTCCGGCGGTACGGTATACAACGGAGGAGCTTTCCCAGAGGGATTTTACGGCAATTTGTTTACGGGAGATGTGGCTGGAAACCTCGTCCACCGCGATCTGTTGGTTGCGGATGCGCAAGCCCCTACGCAGATCGCCCGGCGAGCAGGTGAAGAGTCAGATCGGGAATTTATCGCTTCTACCGACCCTTGGTTCCGTCCGGCGGGGTTCACCGTGGGCCCGGACGGCTATTTATACCTTGTGGATTTTTACCGGCAACACATTGAAACGCCCGTCTCTATTCCGGATGACCTGAAAGAAGAAATGGATTTTATGAACGGAGCGGACAAAGGGAGGATTTACCGCATTTTGCCAAAAAGTGCCGCTGCCACACCAGCCAATTCCATTGATTTTTCGTCCATGGATGCCAAAACACTGGTGGCACAGTTGGCCCACCAAAACGGCTGGTGGAGAAGTACGGCACAGCGCCTGATTTTGGAAGAGCCAAAGCAGGAATACATTCCCTATCTGGAAGAGCTGGCGGCGGGAGAACAGCCCCAATCCAGGGTTCTAGCCCTGTATTTACTACAAACCATGAATGCCCTGGAGCAGCATATGGTAGAAAGTGCTTTGAAAAGCGACCATCCGGGACTGGTAAAAAACGCACTAATCCTGGCCGAGGACTATCCAGAGCTGCAAGGGGCAATTGCCGCAAAAACCACCGACCCCTCCCAAATGGTAGCCTTGCAAGCTATTTTAAGTCTGGGAAATCAGGAGGATGCATTTGTTCGGGAAAACCTCGCGGCCTCGCTTGTGGAAAAAGGCCAAAACAAATGGTTTCGCACCGCTATTTTGAGTTCGAATGCCGGATCCGGACCCGAAATCTTAGCCATTCTGGATAAAGAGCACGGTTTTTTTGCGACATCAGAAAGTTGGAAAAAAGACTACATCAATGAAGTGGCCCATATTCTGGGGGCAAAAGGCGAAGAGGAATCCATCAAATCGTACATGGATCTGCTTGCATCCTTACCGGATACCGTGCAAGACGAGTGGCAGGGAGAGGCATTGGCGGGGTTGCAAAAAGGGCTGGAAAAGTCCGCCTCCCGGCATTCCGATACCCTTTCTTCCCTTAAAACCCAATTGGAATCTGCTTCAAACACCTCCGATCTTCCATTGAAAGACCTGGTTGCACTTCTCTGAAAAACGCTTTACATGACACGACGAAAGCTTATCACCTACCTGTTTGGATCGACAGGACTTGTTTACCTGCTTGCACAATGTGCACCAAAAAAGAAGGAATACAGCTTGGAAGACATCACCGACTGCGCCGACCTGACGGGGCTTGATCCGGCCGAACTGGAAAAAAGAAAAAGCCTGGGATACGAATCGATTACACCCATCTCGGACAATCGATGCGATAATTGCCAACTTTACCTCCCCCCGACAGCCGAAAGAAAATGCGGCGGCTGCCAACTTTTCAAAGGGCCGGTAGAAGCGGGTGCCTATTGCACCTATTGGGCACCGAGAGTGGCGTAGCGCTAATGGATTGACTTCGGAAACTAATTAATTGGCAAACAAATTGCATTTCAGGTTTGTTCTAAGCATAAAACGCGAAATCATGGACAATTCCCTCACCCCTGTAGCCATCGTGACCGGCTTTCTATTGATATATGTGGTCGCGGTCGCAGTCAATCTCAATACCGCCATTATTCTACTGATGTTTTCCCTCTCTCCGGTCCTGATGATCTGGATGGTCATTCGGGTATTGAAAGCAGTCTTTGAGCCTGCGCATACCTTTGAGGAAAAATGGTACGAAGACCAATAGGGGTCGTTCCACAAAAAAAGTTGCGAAATGGTAATTTGCCGGTAAATGCCTATCTTTAATTCCACATTATGAATGGGCATTTTCTTTACCTACCATGAAGCAACTTATCGTACTCATCGATTTTTCCCCGTATACCCCCAACCTCTTACGGTTGGCATTTGAGTGGAAAAAAACGTATGGATTTTCACTCACTTTTGTTTACAAAGTAGCTGGGCTGGCTCCCACCCTTTCTAACGCCCCCGGCAAAGAAGAAATCATTGATTTTGAGAAGAAGGAAGCAAAAACCAAATTTTCGGAACAAGCAACAAAGCTGGGTGTCTCCGAAGATGAGGCTTCCTTCCTGGCAATAAGTGACCCACTAATTCGGTTTTTACAGGAAAAAACGGGCCCGGAAGATTTACTTCTCCTGGGATTGAAAGGTACCGGTTTCCTGAAAAAACTGCTTGTGGGCAGCACTGCTACCGATATTATCAATCGGCTTGATCGGCTTATTATCGCTTTGCCGAAGTCAATCGAGCAAACCATTCCAAAAAGACTGGTCCTGGCCTGTCATGTGAAGTACCCCTTTAACGAGCAAGCCTTATCGCTTTTGCTGCAAACCATCGGAAGTACCCTTACGGAAATCGAACTGCTGACCATCCTCTCCGATCCGTCGGAAAGGCAGGCGACCGAAGAATACTTAAACGATCTTCAGAAAAAACTAGACGCTGACTACTCCTGTTCAATTTCGTTGTATGAACACGTGGATGCCTTTGATACAATCAAAAACAGGTTGCGGGGTTTTCCTGACGATTACATTGTACTTCAAAAAGGGTCACGGACCTTAAATGACCAACTGTTCCGGAAATTCTTTATCAGCGATTTGGTACACGAAGGGGAGACCCCCCTGATGGTACTCCCCTGCGAAGAACCCTAAGCGTTTAATGCGGATTAACCATGCCCGGGGGCACCTTGAAAACAGGCCTTCTCAGATCCCAGCCCTTAGGGTGGCCTTAAAACTCCTAAGTGTTGTATGCGCATCAATAAGCAGGCACTCCAATCCGGCGATTTCTGCAAAATCTTCCAGAATTTCAACGGGCAGGTTTTGGCTGAAGCAGGTATGGTGGGCACCTCCTGCCAAAATCCAGGCTGCACAAGCTGTTTTAAAATCCGGAAGCGGCAGCCACATGGTTCGTGCCACCGGAAGCTTTGGTAGCTCGTGGGGAGGATAAATTGCACGAACCTCGTTTACGAGCAAACGATAGGAATTCCCGAGGTCGACCAGTGATGCATTCAGGGCATTTCCTTCGCCGGCGGTAAATACCAGCCGGACCGGATCTGCTTTTCCTCCGATACCCAATGGATGGATTTCGCACCGGATCGGGCCTTCCGCCAGGCACTCGTCCACTTCCAGCATGTGCGCACCAAGGACCAGACCTCCCTGCTCTTGGAAATCGTAGGTATAATCCTCCATAAATGCGTTGCCTCCGGGCAGGCCCGTACCCATCACTTTCATGGCACGTACCAGTGCCATGGTTTTCCAATCACCCTCTCCGGCATAGCCGTAACCCATTCGCATGAGGCGCTGCACCGCAATTCCGGGAAGTTGGTGCATCCCGTACAGGTCTTCGAAGGTATTGGTAAATCCCTTGTACGCACCTTCCTGCAAAAAATGGTGCAGTCCCAACTCAATACGTGCCGCTTCTACTAGAGAAGAACGCCGTGCTCCCCCCATTTTCAGCTTTTCATCCAAAATATACTTAGATTCGTATTCCTCGACCAGTTGGTCTACCGCCTGCTGCTGAATTTGATCTATTTGCTGTACCAAATCTCCCACGGCATGGGTGTTCACCGAAAACCCAAACTGCATTTCGGCACCAACCTTATCTCCTTCGGTGACGGCCACCTGACGCATATTGTCGCCAAACCGAACAAATTTCGCCCCCTGCCAATCGTGCCATCCAGCAGCTGCCCGGCTCCAAAAGTCAATTTCCTTATGCACCTGAGGATCCTTCCAGTGCCCGACTACTACCTTTCTTCGGACCTTCATTCGGGTGCAGATGTGTCCAAATTCCCGGTCTCCATGGGCACTTTGATTGAGGTTCATGTAGTCCATGTCAATGGTAGCCCAGGGGATTGATTCCCGGTATTGGGTATGCAAGTGAAGCAGGGGTTTTTGAAAGGTTTTCAGTCCATTAATCCACATTTTTGCGGGAGAAAAGGTATGCATCCAGGCAATCACCCCGATGCAGGAAGCATCGCTATTGGCCTCCTGAAAGACCCTGGTAATTTCTTCTGTCCGGGTGACTATTGGTCGGTACTCCACAGAAACCGACAGGGCTTCGGAATCATTCAAATACCTGGCTACCGTTTGGGCATGATCGGCTACTTCGGCAAGTACCTCCGGGCCATACAAATGTTGGCTACCGGTAACCAACCATATTTTTAGGGCGTTTAACTGCTTCATCGCTGTACTTGGGATTTCTTAAATGTCATAATTACACCTAAATTTGAAAACAAAAAAATAGAATAAAAAATAATTGCTAACTTTCTCCCGAAAGCCAGAAAAACCCCGACGGCAAGTCTACTAAAAATGGGAGCCCGTTTGCCAGGCTTCCCGTAGCAAACGGGCCGGTTTCTTCTGAGCCTGCTGCTGAAGGACGGCAGTTTTTTTTACAATAGAACGAAGACTATGAGTACGTACAAAGAGCTAAAAAGGGCTTGCTTTGAGGCGAATATGGCCTTACCCAAATTAAACCTGGTGGTATATACCTTTGGTAACGTCAGCCAGGCAGATGCCGACGCCGGCGTTTTTGCCATCAAGCCCAGCGGTATTCCGTACGAAGAACTTAAAGCCGAAGACATGGTGGTGGTTGATTTCGAGAACCAGGTGGTCGAGGGAAAAATGCGCCCCTCTTCCGACACACGTACGCATGGATTTTTATACCAGCGATGGAAAGGAATTGGTGGCATATGCCATACCCACTCCACCTATGCCGTTTCCTGGGCCCAGGCCCTGCGGGATATCCCCATTTTTGGTACCACCCACGCCGACCACAACACCCGGGCTATTCCCTGTGCACCACCCATGGCCGACGACCTAATCGCTGGCGATTACGAATACATGACCGGACAGCAAATTCTGGATTGCTTTCAAGACAAGCAGTTGTCCTACCAGGAAGTAGAAATGGTTTTGATTGGAAACCACGGTCCGTTTACCTGGGGAAAAGACGCCCAAAAAGCCGTGTACAACAGCCGGGTGTTGGAAGAAATTGCCCGCATGGCCTACCTGACCCTGCAGATTAATCCCGATGCACGCCCATTAAAAGCCTCACTGATACAAAAGCATTACGACCGAAAACACGGAGCAGGCGCCTATTATGGGCAAGAAAGCTGCTGACCGGCTAGGGGTATTAAAAAACCTCCGGAACAACGTTCCGGAGGTTTGAACACTTAAAAAAACCACCAACCTTTAATTAAAACTCATTGATTGCTCTTGCGAGCAACTGAATTTAATTTATCTGCCAATAAATACATGACAGGTACTATTACTAACGTCAAAAAGGTCGCAAAGGTTAGGCCGAATATCACCGTCCATGCCATCGGCCCCCAAAAATCTGCATTATCCCCCCCAATATAAAACTTGGGATCAAACGAGGAGAGCAATCCGTAGAAATCAATGTTCATCCCCAGCGCCAGTGGGATCAATCCCAGCACCGTAGTGATGGCGGTAAGCAGTACCGGACGTAAACGAATCTTCCCTCCCTGAATGATGCTATCGAGCAATTCTTCTTTGGAAAGGAACCCATCCTCCGGCACATTCAATTCCTGTCTCCTTCGTTCCCGCACCAGATTGGTGTAATCGATGAGTACGATGGCATTGTTTACCACCACCCCCGCCAGGGAGATAATCCCGATGCCGGTCATGATGATCACAAAGTTCATGTTAAATGCTACCAAGCCCAAGAATACGCCGATGGTACTAAAAACCACCGAAGCCATGATAATGAAGGGCGTGGTCACCGAATTAAACTGAGCAACGATGATAAGGAAGATCAAAGAGATGGAAATAGCCAGTGCCCGGGTAAGAAATTCCGCAGATTTGGCCTGCTCCTCCTGCTCTCCGGTAAAACTCACATCGATGCTCTCCGGAATCTCAATATCCTGAATGAGCCGCTTGATTTCGTTATTGATTTCGGTAGCATTGTACCCGTCGTTTACGTTGGAAAACAAGGTAATCACCCGCTCCAGGTCTTTTCGTTTCACCGAACCGTAGGTAGAGCTGTATTCCAGACTCGCCACGGAAGAAATAGGAATTTCTTTTTGATTGCCAAACTTATCCCGGAAGCTGATTTTCTTGTTGAGCAGCGCACCGATGTCGTATCGGTATTCGTCTGCCAGACGAAGTTGTATGGGGTAATCGTCTTCTCCTTCCTTGAATTTGGACACTTCCAGGCCAAAGAGCGCAGTCCGGAGCTCGTTGGCGATGGTGGACGTAGACAAGCCAAACCTACGGGCCTTTTCCCGGTCAATATCCAGTATCAACTCCGGGTTTCCCGTTTCCAAATCGGTCTTCAGTTCCTCAATCCCTTGGATTCCCGATTCGTTGATTTGTTCCCGCATCTGATTGACGAAGGCGATCAACTGGTCAAAATTCTCCCCACTGACCTCAATATTGATTGGTTTTCCTACCGGCGGCCCGTTACGCTGTTTATCTACGGTCAGCAATACCCCGGGATAACCTTCAGCGAGTTTCCGGATTTTCTCCATGACCTCGTTGGTATTAACACCTTTTCTAAATTGGTATTCAACAAAGCCAATGGTAATTTTTGCTTTATGGGGCGTAGAGGCCTGACTGGGTCCTTCCAAGGGGTCTCCGGTCCCCTCTCCTATTTGCGTTATGACCGACTCAATGATGTCTTCGTACGGTTCCAGAATTTCAAACAGATCGTCTTCCATCTGATTGACAAAGTCATTGGTAGCTTCGATATCGGTACCAATGGGTTCTTCCAGGTAAATGCTGACAAGGGCAGGCTGATTGTCCGGAAAGAAAAGAATTTTCGGTGCCCGAACGCCCAGCAATACCAACGAAATGACTAGCAGGAGAACCGTCCCTCCAAAGAACAAATAAGGCCCTTTTCCCTTTAAAGCAAAATGCAGGGTTTTTTCGTACAGGTTTTCGAGCTTCACCAAAAAGGAATTTTGAAACCAACGTATGGCCTTTCGGAGTGCGAAAACGTTAAACAAAGTCAGCAATGCACCCAAAAATAGCAGGTTTCCAAGGGCGATCCAGCCAGCGAAAAAGCAGACAATGGCCACAAAGGTAAGGGCTGCTGCTACGATCACCGGTTTCTTTACCGGTTTGTTTTGGTCCACGTCCTGTATCTTCATGTAAAGGGCAGTAAGTACGGGATTGATCACCAGCGCAACAAAAAGGGAGGAAGATAATACGATGATCAGCGTTATCGGCAGGTACTTCATAAACTCCCCGATGATATCGTCCCAGAAAGCGAGGGGGAGAAAAGCTGCCAGGGTGGTGGCCGTTGAGGTTATGATGGGCCAGGCCACCTCTCCCACTCCCTCCTTGGCTGCCCGCACAGCGGACTTACCCTCTTGCATGAGACGGTAGATATTTTCCACCACCACGATCCCGTTATCGACCAACATTCCCAATGCTAAAATCAGGGAAAATAACACCATTAGATTTAGCGTGACACCCAGGGAATTCAATACAAGGAAAGAAATAAACATGGATAGAGGGATAGCGATCCCCACAAACAGCGCATTTCTGAATCCGAGAAAAAACATGAGAACCAATACCACGAGGATTACCCCGGAAATAATGCTATTTTCCAGGTTATCCACCTGTGATCGGGTCGCCTTGGACTGATCATTGGTGATCGTAACTTCCAAATCTTCCGGAAAGCGGTCCGTTTTCACTTCTTCGATCAATGCTTTGATTTTGTCGGAGGCGTCCAGTAGGTTTTCTCCGCTTCTCTTGACCACGTTGATGGTGACGACCGGGAGTTTGTTGCTTCGGGCGTAGCTTTCCCGCTCTTTGTACGTATCGCTCACGGATGCCACATCCCGCAGGTATACGATCTTTTCGTTTTCAGTCTTTACAATGACGTTTTCGAGCTGCATGGGATCGGTAAACTCGCCAGCTATCCGCAGGGTTCTGCGGTAATCCCCGGAAAGGATATTTCCTCCGGAAATGGTCACGTTCTCATCCGCCACCGCACCAGAAATGTCCGAAAAGGTCACTCCGTGCGATTCCATTTTGTACAAATCGGCATCAATGCGGATTTCCCGTTCGATGGTTCCACTCAGGTCGGCACTGGAAATTTCGGAAAGCTTCTCAATCTCATCTTCCAGAAACTCCCCGTATTTTTTGAGTTCCTGTTCCGTGTAGTTTCCGGAAATATTGACGTTCATGATGGGAAATTCCGAGGTATTGATTTCCAAAACATCGGGGTCCCGGTCCAGATCGGAAGGCAGCTCGCTTTTGGCTTTGTCCACGGCATCCTTCACGTCCTGAAGGGCCTTGGAAATGTCCACGTTGGGATTGAACTCCACCACGATGGACGAAAAATCCTGTATGGAAGTAGAGCTCACGTCCTTCAGGTTATTGATGGATTTGAGTTCTTTCTCAATGGGTCGGGTAATCAAATTTTCCATGTCCACCGGAGAGTTTCCGGGATAGGCCGTTCCCACGTAGACGGTCGGTATGACGATCTCCGGAAAACTTTCCTTCGGCATGGTGCGGTAGGCAAAAATGCCCAAAAATGTGATGATTAGCGTCAGGATGACCACACTCGTCCGGTTGTCTACCGAAAGCGAGGATATCCCAAACTCTCTGATCACGCCTTTATTTGAATTTTCTTCTGTAGCCATAAATGCGTTAGGATGCGATGTTTACACTAAAATTATCCCCAACTTCCCGGAAGCCTTTGTCTACCAATGTTTCGGAGCCGCTCAAACCATCCAGGATTTCTGTTTTCCCCTCATAGGTCATGCCTCGCTCCACATATCGTTTACGAGCCATCCCCTCTTCTACCACAAATACGTAACTTCCTTTGTTGTCCTGCAAAATCAGATAGGTAGGCACCGTCACAGCGTTGGTGTTGCGGTAATCCTGTATGTTTAGCACCGACAGCATGTTGGGTTTTACATTTTCCATTTTTGGCAAAAATACTTCCACTTTAAAGGTTCGGTTGTTGGGGTCAATAATCCTGCCGATTGCGGTTACTTTCGTATCCAAGGACTTGTCAATGGAAGGAAAGTGAATACTTACAGAATCTCCCTTGTCCAGGATGCCCACGTACCGTTCCGATATATCTCCTTCGATAAACAGGTCGTCCTCTCCTACCATGTTTACGATGGGCGTCCCCGGTTGAACCAGCTCGCCTACACGTACCAGCAATTCCTCGACGGTCCCGTCAAAAGGTGCCCTTACCGTGGTTCGGTCCTTTTGCAGCTGCAGGGAAGAAAGGTTCTTTTCCAGGGTTTCCATCCGGTTTTTTGCCTCCAGGTACTGGATTTCCGTTCCGATCTGCTGCTTCCACAAGCGCTCCTGCTTTTCAAAAACGGTTCTGGCCAATTCCAACTGGGTCTGAATCTCATCCAGATTTCGCTCAACGGATTCGGCGTTGATTAGTGCAATCACCTGTCCCTTACGGATCGACATTCCCTCCCGGGTAACCACTTCCTCAATACGTCCGGAGACTTCGGCACTGATGTTGACATTTTTCTTCGAAAGGACCGAGCCGGTTACTTCCACATAATGCTCAAAATTTCCCTTTTCGGGTTGGAGGGTCGTGATCAATACCGATTTCCGCTGGTTTTTCCGGAATTCGGGGTCCAGTTGGGAAAGTTCGGTTTCCAGTTCCTCAATTTTTACCTTCAGCGCTGCGGCCTCCGATTTATACGCATCCAGCTGCTCCTTCTTTTCGGTTAGCTCGTCCTTAGGCGCCGAACAGGAAACTACCCCGATGATCAGGGCCAGGCTTAAAAACTTAATTGTATTTTTCATAAAGGTATGGTATTCGTTTCTTTAGTTTAAAATTCCCAATGCTTTTTCCAAATCAACCTTCGCAATGAAGGCATCGTATAAGGCAGAAAAATAATTGGTCTCGGCTTCCTTAAGCGCGGAATCCGCCTCGACTACTTCCAGGTTTGAGCCTACGCCCTCCTGGTATTTTATTTTGGCCATATCGTATACCTCCAGTGCCAGATCCCGGTTTTCACGTTGCACTTCCAGGGACTTTAGGCTATTTACCAGGTTCTGACGGGCTTGGTATTTTTCTACGACGATATTCTGGAGCAGCGACTCCTTCTGCACCTCTAACTGCCGCAGTTGTACCCGGTTCTGTTGAATTTTGTATTTCTTGGTAAATCCATCAAAGATGGGGATCTGTAGGGTTACCCCCAGGACGGAACCGGTAAACCATTCGCCGGACCAAAGCCCAGGAAAATTACCACCGAAAGAGTTTCGTTGGTAGGTAAAATTGGCATCGAGGCGGGGCATGTATTGAATCTGGTTGTTTTTTAGGTCCAGGGTGGCCAACTCGTAATTGGTATTGATCTGGTCGATTTCTATCCGGCGCTCCCCTTCCTCCAGCAGCAATCGCTCGGCATCGAGCAGGGCTTCCATAGCCAAAATGGTGTCTACAAGGTTGATTTCCTGGTCTTGGGGTAGCCCCATCTGAAATTTCAGCAAGCGCAAACTGATGCGACTTGCCGTCTCAGCCTTGTCCAGTTCCGTTTGAATGTTGTTGTGCTGCACCCGGATTCGGGTAACGTCGATCTTCTCTGCAAAACCCTCTTCGTACAAGATTTCCGTCTCTTTCAACAGGGTATCGATTCGGCTTAAATTTGCCCGAACCAACGCTTCGCGTTCCCGACTCACCAATACCGAATAGTAGGCTTTCTTGACATTTTCGATCACCTCCAGTTCGGTATATTTCCGGTCGACCTCTGCCAGCTGCCGGTAGGTTTTGGCTGCCTTCAGACCGATAAAATACGAGCCATTAAAAATCATTTGAGAAACCGTTGCCGTCAACCCCGCGGTATATTCCGGGGAAAACTGTACGCCAATAAATTCTCCCTCGGGCGCTTCAGGGTCGAAAATGATCGCCGGAAACGGAGTAACCGGAACGACCAGATTTTTTGTGGCATTAAGATTTGCATTGATCTGGGGAAGCCCTTCCGCGGTGCGTTCTCCTACAAGACCCCTTGCTGCTTCTATTTCCAGCCGGGCATTTCTGGCCTCTACGTTGTTTTCCAGGGCATAGGCGACACTTTCTTCCAGTGTGAACGGCACTTGTTGGGCGTGCACCAGCGTGCTGCTTCCAACCACCCAAACAAAAACGAATAAAATTACCGGTTTAAACTTCATAAAATTAAGATTCCTGTGTTTGTAGTTTTTTGTAATAGGTATTTCTTCCCTGATCAGTAAGTATTCCATGTATAAAATGGTCCAATAGCTGCATGTGGTAATCCAGCAACGTATATTTTTCCTGGGGTAAATTTCCGGAGATAAAACTAGTAATCTGATTCAATCGCATGAATGCCAAAATTTCTGAATTGATTTCGCTCCTGAAATCCCCCGATTGTTTACCCTCTTCCAAAATCTGCACAATCCCTTTCCAGGCATGCTCCCGTTTGAATTCCTCCAGCTTTTTCCAGCATTTGGGGTAAAACCGCTGCACATCGTGCAGCAACAAAGGGTTCATTTTGGAAAAACGCTCCCGCAGGTACCGGGTCATCTGCAAAAGGTGATCAATCACCCCCTCTTCCGACTCCATCATTTCATAAAACGCACACTCGTCCGCTTCAAGCGCTGCATCGAAAGCAGCCGTTACCAGATCTTCTTTACTTGCAAATTCCTCATAAATGGTTTTCTTAGACATGCCTGCCTGCCGGGCAATTTCATCCATGGTGACGGCACGTACACCAAAGACAAAAAATTGCTCCAAAGCTACCTGAATTATTTTCTCTCTTGTTTCCAACTATTCTTCTATAAACTTCCTGCCAAAAAACTCTGGAAACTTTCGAAAGGTTCAAAGTTTCCGTGAAATTAACTATTTTTTTTAATAAAGAAGAAAAAGCTACATTTTTCGCATCAAAATCCCGTTTCTATCTGTCCGAATTCATCGATAGATACCCGGAGAATGATCGTATTCTTTCAAATAATCGGAGCAACGGTACCGGCCAATGCCATTCCCTTGTCCGATAATGAACGTATTACGGAAAAAAATATCCGATTGCGAACAGGTACCCGCGCAGCAGAACGGTTTGTGATGACGATAGGCGGTAATTTTCCAAAGCAATTTTGTACCTTTGCTGCTTCATTTTACCATCACATTCTCTATGACTATTTTCTTTTTTCAATCGCTGGAAAAAACCGTATACGCCCTGGAAAGCGGGCAGGCCATGGATTCAAACACCCTGCAAAAACTAAGCTGGCTCTTCGGCGGGGCGGAGTTTCTGGAAAAAGACCGCATTCCAGGGAAATTTTTTGGGCCGAGAAAAGAAATGATCACTCCCTGGTCTACCAATGCGGTGGAAATCTGCCAAAACATGGGCATTAGCGGTATCCGAAGAATCGAAGCATTCGTGCCCTGGTCTGAAGAACTCGCCCTGGACCCCATGTTGCAACGCCTCTATCCCGAGCTGGATCAAGCGCTATTCTTCGTTGAAAAGACGCCCGACCCGATTCTTTCGATCAACGATATCAACGCCTACAATGCGCAGGAAGGGCTGGCCCTCAACGCCGAGGAAGTGGCCTACCTGCAGGGAGTGAGCGAATCCCTGGGTAGACCCCTGACCGATAGCGAAGTATTTGGCTTTAGCCAGGTGAATTCCGAGCATTGCCGACACAAAATTTTTAACGGCACCTTCGTCATTGATGGGGAGGAAAAACCCCTTTCCCTTTTTCAGTGGATCAAAAAAACCTCCCAGGCCAATTCAAATGGGATTGTTTCAGCCTATAAAGACAATGTAGCCTTTGTCAAAGGGCCGAAAGCCCTGCAATTTGCTCCGGTAAATCAAGAAAAAGCGGACTTTTTTGCAATCCGGGAGATTGAAACCGTGCTCTCCCTAAAGGCAGAGACCCATAACTTTCCCACCACAGTAGAACCGTTTAATGGCGCAGCGACGGGTTCCGGAGGAGAGATACGGGACCGGATGGCAGGAGGTACCGCCTCCATTCCGCTGGCCGGCACCGCCGTGTACATGACCTCCTATCCGCGAACAGCTCCCGACCGAACCTGGGAAGCCGGGCTGCAAGAACGAAACTGGCTGTACCAAAGCCCGCTGGATATCCTAATCAAAGCCTCCAACGGAGCAAGTGATTTCGGTAACAAATTTGGGCAACCGCTGATTTGCGGGAGTTTGGTAACCTTCGAGCATCAGGAACACGACCGAACCTGGGGGTTTGATAAAGTCATCATGCTGGCCGGAGGCGTGGGTTTTACCCGGGCACCCTACAGCCTGAAGAAACAAGCCAGCAAAGGGAACAGCATCGTATTGATGGGGGGTGACAATTACCGTATCGGGATGGGAGGCAGTGCGGTATCCTCGCTGAATACGGGGGAACTTACGCATGCGCTGGAGCTGAATGCCGTGCAGCGATCCAATCCGGAAATGCAAAAACGAGTGGCGAATGTCATCCGCGCCATGGCCGAAAGCGAGGACAATCCCATCCTTTCCATTCACGACCACGGAGCCGGCGGGCACCTGAATTGCCTTTCCGAATTGGTGGAAGAAACCGGAGGCACCATCCATCTGGAAAAATTACCTTTGGGTGATCCCACCCTATCGGCCAAGGAAATTATCGGCAACGAGTCTCAGGAACGAATGGGACTGGTACTGGAAAAATCGCAGTTGGAAACCATCAAAAAGATAGCAGCACGCGAACGAGCCCCTTTCTACGAAATCGGAGAAACCACCGGCGATTTTCATTTTCGGTTTGAAAACAGCGAAACGGGCGAAAAACCCATTGACTGGAGCTTGCAGCACATGTTTGGATCCTCTCCAAAAACCGTCCTGGAAGACCAACGTTCCCACCTTTCTTTTGCGAATCCCGAATACAGCCAGCAGGAGCTAGGCGAATACCTGCATCAGGTTTTGCAGTTGGAAGCAGTGGCCTGCAAAGATTGGCTGACCAATAAAGTGGACCGTTCTGTCACCGGACGAGTGGCCTGCCAGCAAACTACCGGGCCTTTGCAACTGCCGCTAAATAACGTGGCTGTGATGGCCATGGACTACAGCGGAGCCAAGGGTATAGCCACCTCCCTCGGCCATGCACCTGTAGCGGCCTTATCCAGTCCGGAGAAAGGCTCCCGGCTGGCGATCGCCGAGGCGTTGACCAACTTGATATGGGCACCACTAACAGAGGGGCTAAAGGGCGTGTCCTTGAGCGCGAATTGGATGTGGCCGGCAAAAAACCCCGGTGAGAATGACCGCTTGTACCGAGCGGTAGAAGCGTGTAGCCAGTTCGCCATCGATCTGGGGATCAATATCCCTACCGGGAAGGACTCTCTTTCCATGACCCAAAAATACCCGGACGGGAAGACCGTGCTGGCACCCGGAACGGTCATCATCTCTACGGTTGGGGAATGCGCCGACATCAACCGCATCGTTTTTCCCACACTGAAACCAATAGCCGGCAGTGGCCTGCTGTACCTGGACTTTTCCAAAGATGAGGCAAGATTGGGAGGAAGCGCCTTTGCCCAAATCCGTCAACGCATCGGTGCCGATGCGCCAGATGTGATCGACGCGGCCTATTTCGTTCGTGCGTTTGCAGCGGTTCAGCAACTGATCCGGGAGGATGTGGTTCTGGCCGGTCACGATATTTCTTCGGGTGGGTTGATCACTAGCCTGCTGGAAATGTGCTTCCCTAATGAGAATTCCGGCTTGCAGGTGCATGTGGAAAACCTGAAAGAAAAAGACCCGGTAAAGGCCCTGTTTTCGGAAAATCCGGGATTGGTTATTCAGGTCCAAAACCCGGATAGCGTAAGCGCCCGCCTGAAAGCGGAAGGAATTGACGCCATTTCCATTGCCAGCCTTGCTTCCGACGGAGCGTTGCGCATTCCAGCGCTGGATCTCGATTGGAACGTAGCGGAGCTTCGGGATACATGGTACCGCTCTTCCTACCTGTTGGACCGGCAACAGTCTGGCGAACAATTAGCCAAGGAGCGGTACGAGCACTACAAAAATCAACCCTTGGCATACACCTTTCCGGCAGCCTGGCAAGGCACCTACCAATCGCTGCATCTAAATCCGGCACGAAAAAATGCCACCGGTACCCGAGCGGCAATCATTCGGGAAAAAGGGGTCAACGGGGATCGGGAAATGGCCTATGCCCTGTGGCTTGCTGGTTTTGACGTCAAAGACATTCACATGACCGATCTGATTTCGGGAAGAGAAACCCTTGCGGACGTAAACATGATTGTTTTTGTAGGTGGTTTCTCCAATTCCGATGTATTGGGATCAGCCAAAGGATGGGCTGGTGCCTTTCTTTACAATGAAACAGCCAAACAGGCCCTGGACCGATTTTACGCAAGGGAGGATACCTTGAGTCTGGGCGTCTGCAACGGATGTCAGTTGATGGTGGAACTGGGGCTGGTCAACCCAGAACATGCGCAAAAAACCAAAATGTTGCACAACGAAAGTCATAAATTCGAATCGGCATTCGTCAACGTGACCATACCCGAAAACAATTCGGTGATGTTGCGCTCCCTTTCCGGGCTGCGACTGGGTGTATGGGTAGCGCATGGAGAGGGCAAGTTCCATCTACCGATGGATGCCTCGGATTATCACAGTTGCATGCACTATTCCTACACGAGCTATCCCGGTAACCCCAACGGTTCGGACCGTGCGGTGGCCGGTTTGGCCTCCAAAGATGGCAGGCACCTGGCCATCATGCCCCATATCGAGCGCTCCCTTGCTCCCTGGAACTGGCCCTATTTCCCGGAGGGCGATCGACAGCAGGAGGTAACTCCCTGGATTCAAGCCTTTATCAACGCAAAGAACTGGGTGGACGCTCAGAAAGGGTAGGTACGTGGTAGAAATTAAGGAAGGGATGGATTTCCCCCAGCAGTAAAGCCATCCCGCCTCTTAACCGGATGGGAAAATCGGTTGCCACCGGGGAACTAAAAGAAAATTCCGCAAGTTTCCCCAGTTGATGCAGCGCGCAATTCCCTTTTCCGTTCTTGAGCTGGCCCTTCTTAAAAAAGAAGATACCGCCGCCGACGCCTACCGCCGGAGCCTGGAGCTGGCCCGACATGCCGAAAATCAGGGTTACAAGCGATTTTGGCTCGCAGAACATCACAACATGCCCTGGGTGGGAAGCTCCGCCCCTACTATCTTGATGGGGTACATCGCTCAGGGAACCCGGCGCATTCGAGTAGGTTCCGGGGGCATCATGCTGCCCAACCACAGTCCGCTTGTCGTTGCCGAACAAATCGGTACCCTGGAATCACTTTATCCCGGCAGAATAGACCTCGGATTTGGCAGGGCTCCCGGAACTGATCAACGAACCGCTGCATCCTTGCGAAGGGGAAGGCTGGAAACCGTACAGGAATTCCCCCAAGATTTGGAAGAATTGCAGGGGTATTTTTCAGAGGAGAACCTAGACAGCCCGGTCCGGGCCTTTCCAGCAGAAGGACTTCCTGTTCCCTTCTACTTACTGGGTTCAAGCATGGACAGCGCCCGTCTGGCAGCAGCTAAGGCGATGCCGTATGTGTTTGCCAGTCATTTTGCGCCCACGTATTTCCAACAGGCCGCCAGCTACTACCGTCGCCACTTTAGGGCATATTCCCCGGGTTCCAGGCCTTACCTGATTGCCTGCATCAATGTGGTGGCCGCAGAAAGCCAGAATGAAGCGGAATTTCTAAACAGCTCATTTTATCAAATGGCCCTGGGAATAATCCGCGGCCGTTCGGTTCCTCTCGCGGCTCCCGTTGCATCCATGGATGCCCTGTGGACTGCACAGGAAGCAGCTGCCATTCGGCACATGACGACCTATAGCTTTGTGGGGGATTTTGATCGGGTAAAAAATGGATTGGCGGCATTTGTCCGGGAACATCGCCCGGATGAACTAATGATCAGCAGCAGCATCTACGATCAGGAAAAACGACTAACCTCCTACGCCCTGGCTGCCCAGGCGATTCAATCCCTCAGCGGAAGCCTGCAACCCAAGGTCTGAACCGATGAGCTTGCCAGCGTCAATTCATCCGGGAGTTGGTTGGCCATTTTGGGGGACCGGTCGTCCTGGATGCGAATAAAAGCGCCTGGATAAGGAGCCCAATGACAATAAGAACTACCATCTCAAACTGGGATATCAGGCTGCCCCGGTGAAAAATCCGATCGGTTTTCGATTTTAGTTTATCGGCTTCGGTCAACTGAATCTGGGAAAGAAAGTGCAGGTCCATAAAAGCCGATTGAATCATCGTCTCCTCACTCGCGAGGTCACCCTCCTTTAGCCGTAGGTTCATTTCCTTTGTCAACCCTGTGAAATGAAGAAAATACTTCGCCTCTTCTTCCGTCAGACGGGTTGCCTGATACAGTTGGTTTAGCGTATCGATTTCCGTCAAGAGCCGGTTGGCCACCCGCTGCTTTTGCACCAACGAACTACTGGGGTCGTTAATTGCTAATTGGAGGGTATGCAGCTTTTCAGAAAAATCTAAAATATAGCTTTCTGCCACGAGACGATCCCGGTAGATCGCCTCAAATGCAGTTTCCAACTCAGTTATCTGGTTTCGTTGGTTGATGTTGGTCACCATTACCAACAAGATGACACCAAAAAGTAGTGAGGCAGCGGTTAGTTTGTGCTTAATGCTATACATCCAATTCATTACAGCTTTTCCAGTTTAGATTTCAGCCAACGAGGAAAGAAAATCTTTCGCAGCAAATCTACGGGGAAAAGGTTAAAAAAAAAGCAGGAAACACGGGTAAAATCAGTTGCATTTTTCACAACCGCAACCATGCTTGTTTTTGACCGGCTTTTTTACCAGCAACTTGTAGCCCCAATACCCGAGAACTCCAGCAAACAATATCCCTACGATTAGCTCCTGCCACATCATTTATGCAAATAATTGATACGTAACCAATGCCCCCAAATAGGCGACAATCGTCATACCAATCGTTTGGATCAGCGGCCATTTCCAACTTTTGGTTTCCCGATACACAACCGCCACGGTACTCATGCATTGCATGGCCAGGGCGTAAAACACCATCAATGAAAATCCGGTGGCCCGGGTAAATACTTTTTCCCCCGTATCGGCATGCACCTGTTTATCTAATTTTTCCCGAATGGTAAGTTCGTCTTCCACATCTTCCCCCACGCTATATATGGTGGCAACCGTGGCAACAAATACTTCCCTGGCGGCAAAAGAGGTCAGTAGCGCGATACCGATCTTCCAGTCGTAGCCCAACGGACGCAAGGCAGGCTCAATTGCTTTTCCCAACAGGCCGATGTAGGAAGCTTCCAGCTTTTTGGAGGCAAATTCAGAAGCCAGTTCGTGTTTCTGCTCTTCGGAGGCGGCTGCCAGCGCCTCTTCTTTTTGTGCGTTCAGGGTTTCCATCTGCCCGGAAGGCCCGTAACTGGCCAGCACCCAAAGTACGATGGAGATGGCGAGGATGACTTTTCCAGCTTCTAGAACGAATATTTTTGACTTGTTGTACATGGTGAGCAGCACCGTTTGCCAACGGGGCATGCGGTAGATGGGCAGATCAGTCATCAAAAAACTTCGTTCCTTTGTCCGAAGTACGTATTTCAGGGCAAGTGCTCCCAACAAAGTAAATAGCGTACCAAACAGGTACATCACCAGCAAGGCCAGTGCCTGTAGGTTAATGCCCAACCAGGTACTGTCGGGAACCGTCAAGCCGATCAGAATGATGTACACCGGCAATCGGGCCGAACAGCTCATCCAGGGTGTCACCAGGATGGTAATTAAGCGTTCTTTGGTATTGCTGATGTTTCGGGTAGCCATGATGCCCGGAATGGCACAAGCCATTCCCGAAATGAGGGGCACCACACTTTTGCCATGTAATCCGAAAGGACGCATGAGCCGATCTGTCAGAAAAACGACCCGGGAAAAATACCCCGTATCTTCCAAAAACGCCAGAAACCCAAATAGTAGCGCGATCTGCGGGATAAAAATCACCACACCTCCAATACCCGTGATGATACCTTCGGACAGTAAATCCGTGAAAACGCCCGGTGGCAAAACCTCCGCTACCCATCCACTTAGCGCCGCAAAGGTCCCGTCAATCAGGTCCATAGGGGTCTCCGCCCAGGCGAAAATGGCCTGGAATATCAGCAACATGATCAACAAAAAGGTGAGGTAACCCCAAACCGGATGCATAAAAACCGCGTCCAGGCTGGCCTGCCATTTTCCGGGGCTCCTGGTAACTGAAGATTGAGCCGTTGAAAGCAGGGACTTTATTTTCCCAAGACGCTGTTCGGTCTCGCGGGTTTGCTGCTCAAGCCCGTCAAAACCGTATTCGGCTGCCTTTCTTTCCAACCATTCTTTTTTCGTAGCAGGGAGAACCGGGTCAAACCCGGCAAAAATCAACTGTTGGAAGGCCTGATAATCGGTAGCAAAATCAAATTCTGCTTTCACCTCTCGGAGTAAATCGGTGAAGCCCATTTGATGAAACGGTTTGCCTTCCTCAAAATTCCCTTTCAGCAATAGCTCCCGAACAGCGTCCATTCCCTGATTATTTCTGGCATCGGTCATGACCAAGGGAACCCCGAGCGTTTGGTACAACGCAAAACTGTGAATGGTCAATCCCCGCTTCTCGGCCAGGTCTTTCATGTTGACAATGAAGGCCATGGGAATCCCTAAATCGATCACCTGGGTACCCAACAGCAAGCTTCGCTCCAGGTTACAGGCATCCAGTACGACCAGAGCTGCATCGGGCTTGTCTACCCCTTGGCCGTTTAGCACTTTATGGGCGATGATTTCGTCCTCGGATTTCGGATACAAACTGTAGGTACCGGGAAGATCAATCAATTCAAAACTGTGGGACCCGATACGGGCCTGTCCAACCATCTTATCCACAGTCATGCCCGGATAATTGCCAATTTTTTGGTTTAATCCCGTCAGTTGGTTGAAAATACTGGATTTCCCCACATTGGGATTGCCAATGATGGCAATGCGTCTTAGGGCCTGTTTTTCGGCAATTTCCATGCGTTAGACTTCTTTTAGTTGAATGAGGGCGGCTTCTTCTATACGTAAGGCAATGATGTTCCCATCGATCAAAAACGCCATGGGACCTTTGAATGGGGCTTTTTTAAAAAGCCGGATTTGTTTACCAGGAAGGATGCCCATCTCCATCATGCGCACCAGTAAGGGCGTGTTGGCTATACTCACAATTTCGTACGATAGGTCAGTTCTCAGATCGGCTGCCGTCATGGGGATACCTGTGGTCATTTTTTTCTCCAGATCAACGATTCACGAGGCAATTTTACTACAATTTTCCCGAAATAGTAAAGAATCAGCCCTTTATTTAGATTGAATAAATCATTGGTGAACGTTACCCAACCAGGAGGATACACCCAATCCTTTTACCGGACAGCATTTTCGTCTCCCGCAGCAGCCACCCTTCTGGTGGACCACCGGTACAAAAACCTGCGACGACGAATTTTACAGTGGAAATAAAATCGGTACTGCCTTCCTGAATCCCCCCTTCGGTCTTGGTTACTGGTAAAAAGCCTAAATTTACAGTCAAAACCGACTTAGGTAATAAATATCACATTTTGGGAGCCAAAGAATCCCTAACATTGTAGAAGCATTGGGCAGGCCAAAAGAACTGTCCGGAAAGTGAAATCAGACTAGAAATAAAAACTAAAAGACAATGTTTTTCGAATTAGTATACGATAAGAGTCTGGCGCAGGCCAGTTATGTAGTAGGATGTCAGGCGGGGGGCGTAGCAGCCGTAATCGACCCGAAACGAGACGTGGACACGTACCTGCAAATAGCCAAAGCCAATAACATGAAAATCACCCATATATTGGAAACGCACATTCACGCCGATTTCCTGAGTGGTTCGCGGGAACTTGCCGCGCTGACCGGTGCCGACATGTACCTGTCCGACATGGGCGACGAAAATTGGAAATACGAATTTCCCCATAAAAAACTGCGCCATGGGGACCGGGTGAAATTGGGTAACCTCAATTTTGATGTATTGCATACCCCCGGTCATACACCGGAAAGCATTAGTTTCCTACTGACCGATACCCCGGCATCCCAGGAACCCGTGATGTTGTTTACTGGCGACTTTGTTTTCGTCGGCGATGTGGGAAGACCCGACTTGCTCGAACAGGCCGCTGGCTTGAAAGGCACCCAGGATATCGGAGCGGCACAAATGTTTGATTCCTTGCAGGAATTCAACAAGCTGCAGGAATTTATTCAGGTATGGCCGGGACACGGTGCCGGATCGGCCTGTGGAAAATCCCTGGGCGCTGTTCCCATGTCTACGGTAGGCTACGAGAAAATCCGAAACTGGGCGATGCAGCTATTGGATGACAAAGCTGCCTTTAGCAAAGAACTACTGGCGGATCAGCCAGAGCCCCCCCGGTATTTTGCCATGATGAAAAAACTCAACAAGGTGGACCGGAAACTGCTAACCGAGGTGCCCAAAATCGAAAACCTATCGAAGCAGGCATTTGAACAGGCCGAAAAAGGAGGCATGAAAATCATCGATACCCGTACTCCCGAGGCCTTTTCCAAGGGTTTTCTGAAGGGATCGCTCAATATTGCCAACAACAACTCCTTCTCCACCTGGATGGGCTGGTACATGAATTACGAAGAATCCTTCGTTCTGATTGCCGACCAGGCAGAGGTAGACGACCTGACACGCAAACTGATGCGTATCGGCCTGGATAACCTCCATGGATTCATTACTCCGGAGCAATTACAGCAATACAAAGGACAGGCATTGGAATCCTACCAGCCCGTGACGATCGAAACGGTGGAAGCGCTGCTAGACGAGGGCAAGGCACAGGTGATCGATGTGCGTGGCGCCGCTGAATTCAAAAAAGGACACATCGAGGGTGCCGACAACCTATTCGTCGGCAAGCTGGATAAAAACCTGGATAAAGTCTCCAAAGAAAAACCGGTGGTGGTGCATTGCCAAAGTGGGGGTCGGGCGGCCATCGCCTACTCCCTGCTGAGAGCACATGGCTTCGACAATGTCTCCAACTATGCCGGTGGTTGGGAGGACTGGAGCCGCAAGAAAGAAAAAGCAACGGCAGAATAGGAAAAAGCGGGACATCCACCAGACGTCCCGCTTTTTTTATATCTGAACACATTTGATATCAGCCTGTTGCGGATTTCGGATTCAACCTTGGGCTCGCAGCCGCCCGCTTACATTTCGCTTTCTTTTTCCACAAGTTCCAGATTAGCTTCCTGAGCTTCCCGGGTGTACCAGACATCCCGGAGTTGCTTTGCAGCCATTAGCGCCAATTGGTCTCCCACATGGGGGTTGTTTGGTTGGGTTGCGTTGCCGTAGCCCAGCACGGCTTTTGCGGTGACCGTATCTCCAAATTCCACGGCGCACACGTACGTTTCACCGGCATGGGAATAAAACTTACCGTCCTGTCCGGCAGCGTATTCCACGGTGCGGAACAAGCCCAGGCGGTTGGGTCCGCCGTTACCGGGGAATTCCTGCCCGCCCACCTTCAGGCGGAAATAATCGCCAAAGGCCGGGTCTAGTTTGCCCAACTGCCTGAGTTGCTCCCGGGCAACCTGTGCAACCGTCTCCAATACCATTTTGCGGTCCTTTAAGCCATCGGGCGAATAGAGGGCATTGTCCATTGACCAGGCCTCAGAAAAATACCCCGAAGTCCCCAACTCCCCGATCAGGTTATGGAAGAGCACCGCTCCGGTACTTCCCGCATCAAAGGAGCCGTCCCAGGTGGTTAGCACCTGCAGAGCGGCGAGTGTGAGGCTGTCCTGAGTTTCCGTTTTTAACTGTTCGAATTCGTCCATCAGGCGGAGGGCCAACTCGGACTTCGTATCGTGTTTCAGCGCAATAAAGTCTTCCAGAGACAGCTTACTGGCTTCCATGATCAGCTTTGCGGAGCGCTGGGGCCGAAACCCCATGGAATTCGGGGCGATATGCGAGGCGTAATCCGACGGGTGGATGGCTACCGGGAACGTACTGGTATACGGAGGATCGTTTGCATTCTGAATCCATCCACTACCGGGGTTGGTATACTGGGGAAGGGCTGCTGCCGGGTACAAGCCGTCCCACAGTTCCTCACTGGAAGAAGTGGCTTGCAGCTCTTGCCATTTCCCCCAGTCGCCGTTTTTTTTGGGTACATGCCCGCCAAATTGGTACAGGATATTGTCCTCCCGATCGCTGTAGACTACGTTGAATAGGGGCAGGGCATTCCGATCCAGAGCCGCTTGAAATCCCTCCAGGTTCTCCGCTTCCCCCATGGCACGCCATTGGGCAATGGGGTCCAGTGCTCCGTCACTATTCGGCCAACTGATGGCCAGCGCCTTGTCCCCCTGCTCTTCAATGATCATCCCAAACGCGGTGCGTTTCTTTTGTACCAGAAGCGGCTGCGGCCCACTGTCCGAACCAACCTGCAACGTCACACTGTCGATTTCGATGGCCTGGTAGTTCCCGTCGAGCAGGTACCGATTGTCCGAAACGGAAATTTCATAAAAATCCACATTGTCCAACGTGTTTACCGTATGTGTCCATCCCAGGTTTTCGTTGAAGGCGATTCCAAGCGTGGGCAGCCCCACCAGGGTGGTACCGTAGAGATTATTTCCTTCCTTGATTAGCTGGGCCTCAAAAAATAGCGAAAAACCACTCCAGGACAGGTGCGGGTTCGCCAGCAGCATGGCATTGCCCGAAGCCGTTTTGGATCCGTTGATGGCCCATGCGTTTGAGCCTGCGGTCCATTCCCGGGCTGCCTTCAGATTCCTTGCAATCAAAAACTCCAGGTACATCGCCCGAAAGGTATGGTAAACCACGTCCAGGGGACGGATGGGAAGTACCTGCCGCAAGTGCGGGTCCAGGTGTTCCGGATACTTTGTGGCGTAGGCATTTATTCCGCTAGCAAAGGAGGAAATTACCGTTTTGTCCGATTCCGTCATCCGGGCAAAGACCGTCTCTGCCGCGTCCAGCACACCGGTTTGGTGCAAGAGGATGTCTCTTTCCGGGTCGACTTCCCAGTATTCCGAGGATTTACCACGGGACTCCCCGTATAGTTTGAGTAGGAGATTGCCGTGATTCCGCATCTGAGCCCATCCCATCATTTTGTACAGACTACTGTCGGTGTCGGCATAGATATGGGGAATGCCCCAAGTATCCCACAGGATCTCGTTTTGGTATCCGGGATCTTTGCTTGAACAGGATAGTTGACAAATTAGACTAACCAAGAATAGTGCGTGTTTCATAGGTGCAGGTAACGAAAGCGTCTAACCACCCTACACTACCCGCAAATGAACAAACGGGCTACTCCAATTAGCCGTTGAACGGCGTGCGACCCTTTCTATCGCCGACGTTTTACGAAAAAAAAGCGGTCCACGGGTCGATGAAATTTTCGGTTTTAAACGCACCTTCTTGCTCGCTCCTGGCGTAAACGCTACACACTTGACTACAGCGGTTCTCCCTCCCTCGCCATGCCTGCCGTAACGGCCGCGATTGCTAGTAGCCATTTGCCTTCAACCAATTATTGGTCCCACCACAAAGCCAGATGGCGTTCCGTCCAAATTCCGTCAAAAGCTTTGCTCCGTCTGCCGAACGTCCGCCACCCTTGCCACAAGCGGTAACAAATTGCGTGTCTTTGTCTAGTTCGGAAACGCGATCTTTTAAGTCATTTAGGGATATATGCATCGCATCGGGAATGTGTGCTTGATCAAACTCCTCTTTACTTCGTACGTCAATGACTTGAATTTTTTTATTCGCTCGCAGTGCTTGTTTTACTTCGTCTGCGTCAATGCAGGCTTTCGTCCTTTTAATTTGTTCTGGCATACGGTATCGAATGATTAGCGAAGACATGATGGTCAATCCGCCAATTAAAAAAATGGCGTATTCAACGCCGAACAAGTCGGCTGTGATTCCAGAAATAACCGCTCCAAATGCATAGCCTAAATCTCTCCAAAGTCTGAACGAACCGATGCTTTCGGCACGTTGCCCGGGACTGGTGGCCTGGGCTATGGTCGAGAGGAAGGTAGGATATACCAATGCGGTTCCTAAACCCAAAATGGCCGAAATGGACGCCAGCAGGTAAAAGTCGCTACTAAATGGAATGAGTAAAATGGCTAAGCCTTGCAAAAGCATGCCCCAAAAGAGCATCGCTTTTTTTGAGTAATGGTCGGACATTTTGCCGGTAAATAGTTGTCCGATTCCCCAAACCGTTGGGTAAATGGCAGTAATTATTCCGATATTCTCGTTGTTGAAATGTAGGGATCCAAGTACGATCGGAAGTAAGCCCCATATCATTCCATCGTTCAGGTTATTGATCAGGCCTGCCTGAGTTACCGAACTCAAGGTCTTATTTTTAAAAGTTGTTTCTGAAAATACATTTTCCAGCTGTGCGGTAGTGTCTGTAGAACTTTCCTTGTGTACGAATACCCGGGTATCCTTTACCCACAAGGCTGTCAAAATAAAACCGACAATGGAGATAAAAACCCCGATATAAAAAGGATAAGGGGTGATCCCGTAAGTATTTGCGATGAAGCCTGTTAAAAAGGCCACGGCACCCACAGCAACGTAACCGGCAAATTCGTTTAAACCCATGGCTAATCCGCGGTCTTTTTCGCCAACCAGGTCAATCTTCATGACCACGGTACTGCTCCAGGTCAACCCCTGACTAATTCCTAACAGCATGTTGGCAACAATCACAAAGCCCCAACTGGGTGCATACATGAGCATAAACGGAATCGGAATCGCCAAAAGCCAACCAAACAGCAATAAGTTTTTACGCCCAAACCTATTGGCCAGACGTCCCGTGTAGTAGTTGGCAACGGCCTTGGTTAGTCCAAATGCTGTAATGAAGGAAAGAAGGGCGGTTTTTGAAGCAATGCCAAATTCCAATTCGGCAAATTGCGGAAAGATGGAACGTTCCATTCCAATCATTCCCCCCACGAAAGCATTTACGATCACCAATAGCGTAAATTGCTTCCAGTTTTCTTTTAGGCCGAGTTTTATAGGATCTGTATGCATGGTGCTTATCTTTAGGTACAAAGTTCGAGTGATTCGTAGACGAATCATTTTACAAATGATAAATAATTTCAGTGTCTTTCTTTTAACGTCAAAGGCATGAATACCCTAAAACGGTCAGTCCTTGATTCAATACCCAGGGCCTATCCATACCGAACCTAAGTCGCAGATGGCAAACACCTGGATGCCGCTTTTCCAGGCAATGACCCAACGATTGTATCCGACTCAGGTACAGGCACCTTCCGCCGGCAACTGGTGAAAAAATAGGCGGGGTATCCGTTTCAATTTGTCAGAAAATCGAGTAATTTTATCCAGAACCTTCTGACCTGCCTATGGATAGTACACAATATCTCTTAGTAATAGATATCATGATTAGCCTTGCCGTTGCCTACGTGGTCCTTGAAATCCTACTCAACGTGAACGGCATAGACAACGACACCTCGAACCTACTCCTGCTGGAATGGTCCAGGGGGCGCGGGTTTTTTATTCCCTTTGCCCTGGGAGCAATCGCCGGGCACTTGTTTTTGGGGACCACCAATACCGCCTTTCAATTGAGCAATGGGGTTTTTCCGGTACTCATCCTATTTGGGCTGGCGATAGGGATGGTGGTGATTGGGTTTTATTGGCCCTTTAAAAAATCAAAGGCCTTCCTTTCGGCACTGCTACTGGCGGGCCTGTTGTACGGGCACTTCTTTTGGTCCATGAACTACCTGGAAACACCATGAATAAACTACATCGGTTTTTAAAAAGCCACTTATCGGAAATTCGGACGATAAAGATCGTCGTGGCCTCCTTGCTGGCATTGATGGTGCTGATCGATATCGTGCTCGTAATGCTGGAGGGAAAGGAATTTCCGACCTTCAGCTACGTGGTCAAAAATCTCCGACACCGACTGATTTGGTTTACCTTTCTCTATGGAGGACTGGTCGCCAAAATTTTTTTCAACCGAAAAGTCGGCGAGCAGGAAAAAGAAGCAACCGGATTGCTTGCCTTTTTTTCCATGGTGTTTTTGCTTTTTGTACTTGGAAGAAATTTGGAGGGAGAACCCAGTTTGTTTCTTCAGGTACTATTGATGATCTCGGGTGGCATTCTGGCCTACCGGGCCTGGCCTCAATACCAGTAGTGGGCCGGTTATCTGGCAGCCAGCGCTGCTGAGGTCCGTAGAAAGATGTTGCAGAGAGGTTGACGAAGTTTTTGAAAAAGCGTCGGGCTACTTGTTCGGGGAGGGCTCAATTTCAACCCGCAGAAGCGCGAGTTGCGGGAAGGCCTGCCCCACCAATAAGAAAACTGCTACTTCATGCGCTGAAAACAGTACTGCGTCGACGCAAGTGTTTTTTCTTACAGTGATCTCTTCCCTGGTTAAACTATACCGGATCCGTCGGTTTTATCAACCAAATACTACCATTACCAGCCAACCGTGTATCGGTCGCTGCCAATCGTATACCCATTTCGAATAGCTAAAGGAAATTTCAGGTATCCCGATTGTCTGTTTCAACGCGTTCGTTTCGTAATGTCTCCATATCGGTCTTAATTTCATCCAGCTTTCGAAGTACTGCTCCATAGACAACGGTTAAATCCCAGTCGAAGATTCTTCCTCCAACGTAAGCAAGGAAAAGCATCAGTAATAGCACACTTACGATGATGATTACCGGTACGCCGAGAAGTAAGACGGCTCCCGGATCGTTCGCAATCAACGCATGCGTAATGGCATCACCCCATCGCTTGCCGTTTACCTGGAACTGCCAAAAACCGAGTACGATGAATAAAAAAAACAGCGGATAATAGAATCGGGCCATCAACCTATTTACCCGAACGAGTTCTTTTAGCCAATGAGCGAACGCCTTGACGTACCGATAACTGTTTTCGCTCGTGTCAATCTCCGATAATGTCCTGGAAAACTTTCTGTTGACAAGTACGATACTACTGAGCGTCAGAAAAAACCCGATTCCCATAAGCGGAATCCCGATCAAAAAAGAAACTGCCAAAAATAACACGGAACCGGCAACGATTGCAATCTGGTTGATTCTGAACATTCGTTTAAACTTCTCGATTACGTGTATGGATTTTTGCTTGTACAAGTTGTTCAGCGTCGGGGCGACCAAGGCATCTTCGGCTAGAAACCCTTGTTTCCATATTGATTCAATTGACTTTTCCATCCATTAGTTTCTTTAATCGTTCTTTGATTCGCGTGATGCGTACACCAATATTGTTTGGGTTGGTACCGGTAATATCGGCGATTTCCTGGTAAGACTTCTCTTCCAGGTAAAGTAACACGATGCCCCGATCTACCTCCGACAGCAGTTTGATGGCATCGTATAAGTGATTGAGCGCTTCATCTGGAAATACCGGACTGGTTTCTACCAATTCGTTCGGTAAAAATTCAGACGTGAAAAACTGCGGATCGTTTTTCTTTTTTTTCAGTAGGGTCAAACTCACATTCAGTGCCAACCGATACACCCAGGTAGACCAGTCCGACTGTCCTCCGAAGTTGTTTCTGGTTCTCCAAATTTGCAAACATACCTCCTGATAGTAATCTTCAAAGTCCTCTTGCGAATTCGTGTATGCCCGGCATATCTTTATAATGATTGCGGCATAGGGCTTAATCCATATTTCGTAGAAGTCGGTACTCAAGTATCTTCCTGATTAAATCAAATTTCCCGACGATTTCGCCCGAGATTCCAAATAAATTGCTACGATAATACCAATTAAGGTCCCCACGGAAATACCCAAAGAAATACCTAACGAACGGGCGAACCCTGAGAACCATACAATGCCAAGCAATAGGCCCAATGCGGCCCCAAGACCGATACCCAGCTTCTGGTAGTACCCTTTGGTCACAAAAGAAAAGCGTTCGTTCAAATAGCGTTCAAACCGCCCAAGTGCCTTTTTGTAATGCGCTATCTTTTTTGTTGGATCGATCAATTCCAATGCATCTAATTTCGATTCCAGGGATTCAATCTCAGGTTGGGTGAGACCCCTCCGTTCCAGCTTGGAGAGTAGTCGTATAAAGGCCTGATAGACGTTTATTTCTGACTTTTTGGTAGTCTCGGCTACCAACCGGCGAAAATGGGCAATGGCTTTTTTACCTGTCATGATTTCGTTTTTCTTGGTTAGTGGCTCAAGTCCGGAAAATATTACACCTTAACGAATTATTTTTTTTAATTAACAGGTAAATGAATAAATCTGGTCTTTCGCTAGTGGTGGCAAGGGGGGTATTGCCAGAAACGTGACCGATCTGGGAACTCTATACTTAGGAAAACGAGCGCATGCAACTCTCAATTCCGCATGTTCCTAAAAACAAGTCGCTTGTATTATTTTCAATGCCGTCCTTTCCGCGCATCAAATTAATCATTCTGGACAACTAAGGACCTACTGGGATGTTTTTTTTCAGAAAAAGGCCCCTGGATTTGCGACGATTGAGAAGAGATTGAAGGAGAGACGGGTACTTGGAGCTGGGTAAAATGCATCCATCCCTTTGGCCCTTTCTTCCGTTAAACCGATTGATGAAAACATCTCCCGGGCGCTCGCCCGGGATTTTTGCACCAGGAACATAAAATATCTCCTATATTTACTTTCGATGGAAGACGCATTGGAACAACTCGATCGGGAACTCGCTTCCCTGGAACAGGGCATCTTGGACGCCAAAAAACAACACCAACAGCAACTGGCGGAACTGCCCAAACGCTGCCAGCAAGCCGCGGCTAACCTGATCCAATACCTTTACTTCCGAAGCGAGGACCGGAAATCCCTTCAGGAACAATTGCACCTCTACGGCCTCTCGGCCTTATCCAATTCGGAAAACCATATCCACCGGCAGATTCAAACCATCCGCGAACGCCTGGGCTTCCGCTATGCACCTGAGGAACGCAACTCCTGCACCTACGCCTACAGCCAGGAACAATTGGCGGCCAATAGCCGGGAACTCTTTGGCGAGGCCGATAATCCCGGAATGCCGGCCATCATGGTGACCTTCGATACGGGTTTTGCCCGAGATTCCTCCACCATCGAAGCCCTTCTGCTGCACGGCATGAATGTGGCGCGCATCAACTGTGCCCACGATGATGAAGCGGTCTGGAAATCCATGATTGAGCAAATCAGGAGTGCGGAAAAGGCTACGGGAAAAAGCTGTAAAATTCACATCGACCTGGCCGGGCCAAAAATTCGAACCCGCCTGCTCGGAAAAGGTCAAAAGCGGGGAAAGGTGAAAGTGGCCGTTGGAGACCAGGTTTGGCTAGCTGAAACCACCCATGGCTTCGATTCCGAAGACATTGTCCTGCATCCCAACGAAGAGGGAATCATCGCCTCCCTGGAACTGGGGCAACGGGTCTTTATCGACGACGGAGCAATCGGTGGGCATATCAGCGCCACGCTGCCTGGAAAGGTCGCCGTGAGCATCGAGCGCGTTTCTTCCAAAAAAGGCTGGCTCAAGGAAGGAAAGGGAATTAATTTTCCGGATAGTCGACTAACGATCCCGTCGCTGACCGACTTCGATATCGAATGCCTGCGTTTCGTCTGCGAGCATGCCGATACGCTGGGCTACTCCTTTGTCAAAACGCCTCAGGACATAGGCCGCCTACGGGAAGCCATGCAAAAACAGGGCTGCAATGCGCCCGCGATAGTGTACAAGATCGAAACCCCGGATTCAGTAGCAAATTTGCCTGCCTTGATTTTGGAAGGGATGAAGTCCCCGCCATTTGGGGTCATGATCGCCCGGGGCGACCTGGCCGTGGAAATCGGCTTTGAACGCATGGGGGAAATCCAGGAGGAAATCCTATGGATCTGCGAAGCGGCCCACGTGCCGGTGGTCTGGGCCACTCAGGTACTCGAAAACCTACACAAATCGGGGATGCCTACCCGCTCTGAGATTACAGACGCCGGCCAGGCGGTCTTGGCAGAATGCGTCATGATCAACAAGGGTGCACACACCATTCCCGTCTTGAAAAGCCTAAAAGAAATCATGGAACGTACCAGCGGACGGCGTACCAAAAAGAAGTTTACCCTGGGGCACTTGCACATCGCCCGGGACTTTTTTCAACCCGGCTAGCTCTTTCATTCATCAAGGGCTAAGCTGAAAAAACGGATGTCCTTCCTCTCAGGGCCATGCGCTTTGGACCGGGACAGTGCGGGATGGGCTATTCGGAAAAGTTACGTAGCTTTACTTCGTTCCATCTCTCATTCCGATGAAAAATTCCCTGATCTGTTGGTTGCTATTGTTGCTGGCAGGCCCTGCTGCGCTGGCAAACAGCGACCTGACCCCCACGCAACTCCGCGTGGAATACCGAACCAATCCCTTCACCGACGAAGCGAAGCCCCGGCTAAGCTGGGTACTTGAGTCCGGCCGGAGAAATCAACACCAATCGGCCTACCGGATACTGGTGGCTAGCAAGCCGGAACTGCTGGAAGCAGGTCAGGCCGACTTGTGGGACAGCGGTAAGATCGCCAACGACCAGACCGCACAGGTAGTATATGGGGGCACCGCACTAACTTCCCGGCAACAATGCTTCTGGAAGGTCCAGAGCTGGGATAAGGAGGGGCAGCCCGGCCCCTGGAGTCAGGCAGCTAGCTGGGAAATGGGTCTGCTGGAAGCCGCGGACTGGAAAGCGGCCTGGATTGGAAAGGATTTTGCTCCCGGCACAGCACCGGCACCCTTCAAAGGAAAAGAGTTGTTGCTACCACCGGCGCCCATCTTCCGAAAAGAGGTCAGTGTTGGGCAAAAGCTGGTAAAAGCCCGTTTGTACATCACAGCATTGGGGCTGTTCGAATTCAAAATAAATGGGCAACGGATAGGCAAGGATTACCTGGCACCGGGCTGGACGGATTACAACCAACGCGTGTATTACCAGGCCTACGATGTCACGGAGCACCTGAAAAGCGGGAAGCAGGTCTTACAGGCCCGCTTGTCCTATGGCTGGTACAGCGGCTATATCGGGTACGCATTGCTGGTGGGCAATCCGGTGGTCCGGGCCTTTTACGGCGAAGTCCCCGCCCTGAAAGCCCAACTGGAGCTTACCTACGAAAACGGACAAACACAAACTGTGGCCACGGGCAGCGACTGGAATGTCAGCAGCGGCGGGCTGTCGGAATCAGATATCCTGCATGGAGAAACCTACGATGCGCGCGAGGAGCCCGAAAACTGGCACCTTCCCGGCTATGACGACAGTCATTGGGAGGCAGCCGAACACATTGCCACTGCTGAGCGCCAGTTGCAGCTCTACCCGGCACAACCGGTACAGGTGACCGACACGCTTTCACCCGTTTCCATTACCGAACGTACCAATGGAACATTCATCGTAAACCTGGGGCAAAATATTGCGGGCCTGATCCGGCTACGGGTAAAAGGAAAGGCGGGCGATAAAATCGTTCTTCGTTTTGGCGAAATGCTCCATCCCGACGGGCGCCTGATGGTCGAAAACCTCCGCATGGCCCGGGCCACCGATACGTATATTCTAAAAGGCGATCCAGAGGGCGAGGAATGGGTTCCCGGATTTACTTACCACGGATTTCAATACGTAGAGGTGACGGGATTTCCGGGAACGCCCCAAAAGGAAAATTTTACCGGATTGGTTCTGGGATCGAATACGCCCCGTGCGGGGCATTTTGAAACCGACCATCCCCTGGTCAACCAACTGTACCAAAACATCGTTTGGACCCAACGGGCCAACTTTGTCGACATTCCCACCGATTGCCCACAACGGGACGAACGCATGGGATGGACAGGAGATGCGCAGATTTACGGAGGAACATCGGCATTGAATATGGATGTAGCGGCTTTCTTTACCAAGTGGATCCGGGATTTGCAGGATGCACAGTGGGAATCCGGAGCCTATCCCGACTACGCCCCCGCCCCTTCGGTACGGGCAAGCGACACCTTTGCCCCGGGCTGGATGGAAGCCGGCATCATCAACCCCTATGAAATGTACCGGGCCTATGGCGATACACGGATCATCGAACGCTCCTGGGAAAACATGGAAAAGTTCATGGCCTTTCACGCCAAAAGAAGCGGGGATCGGTACATCTACCCGGAAGGCTCCTTTGCCGACCTTTCTCCCAAAGGAGGCTACGGGGACTGGCTATCCATAGGCAAAAAAACGCCACCGGATATGTTGGCAACGATCTATTACGGCTACACCGCACAGCTGATGGCTGAAATGGCAGCAGCCATTGGTAAATCAACCAGGGCGCTGCACTACCAGGAACTGGCCGGGAAAATCAAAGCGGCTTTTGCTTCCCACTACCTGGACGAGACTTCCGGTAAACTGACCACCAACCCCAAACCTTATGGAGACGGCTCGGGCTATGTAGACGGACACCAGGGTTTTTCCGGCCATACCCAAACTGCCTATGCCAACGCCATTTACCACGATTTCCTTAGCAAATCCCAACAAGAAGCGGCAGGAAAACACCTGGCTGACTTGTTGGCAGCAAACGGGGAAAAACTGGCTACCGGGTTTCTGGGAGTAAAACAATTGTTGCCAGCATTATCCGCTACCGGCCGTTCCGACCTGGCCTACCAGTTGCTGCTGACCACTGAATATCCTTCCTGGGGCTTTGAGATTGAAAACGGTGCCACTACCATCTGGGAGCGCTGGGACAGCTACGTCAAAGACGACCCGGAAAAAATGGAATCCTTGAACGCAGGCATGAATTCATTCAGCCACTATGCCTTTGGCTCGGTATACGAATGGATGTTTCGAAACATGGCCGGTATCCGGGCGGAGCTACCCGGGTACAAATCGTTTACTATTGCGCCGGAAATCCCCAAAAAGGAGATCCACCGTGCGCAGGCCAGCTATCAATCCATTCACGGCGAAATCCTGAGCTCCTGGAAAAGATCCGATAGTAGCCTGTCACTGGAAGTAGTCATTCCTGTCAATACCCGGGCCGTTGTCTGGATTCCTACCGATGATCCCGCGTCGGTACTGCTGGACGGCAAATCGCTGCACGGGCAGGCCGATATCAGCCTGGGAAATTTTCTGGACGGTAGGCAGGCGGTCGTACTCGGTTCGGGCAGATACCGGTTTGAAAGCACCTTGCATCCCTAATATACCGGCTGGAACCGCGTTTCCGACGGAATCTACTTCTTTTCCTCCTGCCGGAGGTAGCGTTCCATCAGGGCCAAATAGCAGGCCTGCTCCTTTCGTCTTTCAGGTGTTGGATTCATGCCCAGGACTTTTGCACGTACATTCGCCCGCAGGCATTTGTAGTAGGTAAAAATAGAAGCGTCTCGCCCGGTATCCAATATAGGGATCCGTTTCAAGTAGGTTTCCATAAATAAGCCAGCCAAAGAATCCTCCCCGTAGCGCTCCAAATCCATGCAGAGAAACGCCACTTCGTACAGGAGGTCGATGGTACGGATACTTTTACTGAACTCGATGCAATCGAACAAAACCGGCTTCTCGGACAGAAACACGTTGCCTGCATGCAAATCCCCGTGCAGGTCTCGCACATAGCCCAATTGTACCCGCTCCTTAAAGCGCCCGCGGTGTGTTT
The DNA here is from genome assembly GCF_900109255.1 of Cyclobacterium xiamenense. Classification (NCBI taxonomy): domain Bacteria; kingdom Pseudomonadati; phylum Bacteroidota; class Cytophagia; order Cytophagales; family Cyclobacteriaceae; genus Cyclobacterium; species Cyclobacterium xiamenense. The sequence continues at coordinate 47,891 of NZ_FNZH01000010.1, forward strand.
CCAAAAACGAATCGCTCCACCGAACGGCTTCCTTCAGAAATGTGCGTTGCTCGGCTGTGTAACGAAGGGAGGGGTTTACTATATCAGCAAAAAGTGCTTTCGCCGCTGTCAGTTGGAAGGGAACCATCTCGGCAGGCTGCCGGCGGTGGAATAAGGCCACTTTTTCGGCAAGCTTTTTTACCTGTTGCTCAGTTACTTTTCCCTGCTTCAGAAGCTTGTCCATCCGGTACTCCTCGGGCTGGCGCCTCATCACCACAGCGTATTCCCGCACGGTCCCCCGTTTTCCATCCAGGTACCAGTTTCCATTCAGGTGGGTGATCGGACAACAGCGGTCGTAAATGGCCGAAAATCGGCTATTCAAACGAACCTCTTCCCGGCAAAAATGGGCCCGGGACGCCAGCGTAGAATAATCGAGAAAGGAAAGTTTAATGGGTTTTTTCAACTTGAAGGCCCATTTTTCGCTAAGTATGATCCATGAAATGTGGGTCTCTATCAGCTGACCCTCTATGCGGCGCCCTTTATAGATTCCTTCTCTTGCTACTTGTTGAACTTCCTCAGTTTTCATGGATTTGGTCCAGGTATGCTTGTGCTCGTTCGATCATGACCTCGATCTGTCCATCCTCGGAGCAGATATCCAGATGGCCCTGATCGATGGGATCAAAATCAGCTTTTAGTTTTTCATATACGGCAACATCCGCTTCACTTTCCTCCCTGCGTTTGGACAGGCGTTGCTTCACCACCATTTCGTCCGCCACTATTTGTATACAGGCGAAGGGTTGCCGGTACCTTTTAGCAATTTTTGCGAAGGGAAGACGATGAGCGCGCTGCTGAAAAGTCGCATCCACCAAAACAGCGTTACCCAGCGCCAAAAGCCTGTCGGTACGTTTTTCCATCGCGGCGTAAACACGTTGCCGGTCTTCGGGGGCATACTGTCCCCTCCTATTCAATTCAATACGTACCCTATCGCTACTTAAGTAGACCAATCCGCGCGCTTTTGCCAATCGTTTGGCAAAAAAACTCTTGCCCGATCCCGGTAGCCCCATGATCAATACAACCATGTAATAAAGGTAGTGAAAATTCGCATAAGATTCCTGGAATTAGGAAGGCAGGTTATCCGCACAGTTGCTGTACCTGTTCCCAAATATCAGGTGCCACAGGCACGCCAAGTGCCAGGTTTTCTTTCCTTCGCTCAAGTGATTTTTCTCCGGGGTAGCTTACCTCACCGCCCGCAAATACCGCCGACTGCTTTAAATCCTCCAGTATCCGGCTAAAGTGTTTCTCCATTTCCTCCTGAATCCATCCCAACTTTTCGATGTGGAAACAGAGAAAGAATTGGGAAATACCGTATTCTTCCCCTTGCGCGCCTATCTCGTGGCTGGCTTTTCCCCCGGAGAGACCTGAAGCGAGTATGTCCAGCATCAGCGATAAGCCCGCTCCTTTCCAAAGCCCCGCCGGCAGGGCCAGTTGCCGGGCCAGTACCTCCGCCGGATTATGCGTGAGCGCCCCTTCCGCGTCAAACCCTGCCGGGTAAGGCAGCTCTTTTTTCTCCCCCTCATACATGCTCATTTTGCCGTAGGAATATTGCGTCATGGCCATATCCAGGACGATGGCTTCGGTTTTGTAGGGAACTGCCAGCACCAGGGGGTTATTTCCCAGCTTTGGCTCACTCCCTCCCCATGCCGGCATGTTTGGGATGGTATTGGTAAAACAGATACCGATACAACCGGCTTCCGCCGCCTGCCAGCCGTAATTCCCGGCACGCATCCAATGGTTGGTATTGTTTAGAGCCACGCACCCAATACCATTTTCGGCCGCCAGGTCAATGGCCCGACCCATCGCCAACTTGGCGTTGTACATGCCCGGCCCCTGCTTTCCATTCCAGCGCTCCATGACCGGTAGGGAAAATTCGATTTCCGGCTCCGCATCCGGCTTTACATGACGCCTTTTTACCTGTTCCAGGAAAGAAGGAAATCGGTTCAAGCCATGGGAAGCTACCCCATCCAAACTGGATTTGGCAAAAAGTTCGGCACAGAGAGCCGCTTTTTGGTCTGGGAATCCCGTCTTTTTCAAAACAGTTTCCAGGGTAGATTTCAATTGTTGGTACGGAACCCGTAGCGTCGTGTCCATTGGTAGATTTGGTTTATTTCTGCTTACCAAGGTACTAAAGGCAGCTTTCGGAAACCAAATTAACAGGGGAATATTCCAGAAATACCGGCCGGCTATTTGCACAAATACGCCGATTCGTATACAGATTTATGCTGGATTATTTACTTTTGTATCCGACCAAAGCCTAGCAACCTCTATGAAAGCAATCCGCTGTGAACGTCCCGGTTTATTTCTCCTACACGAAATAGCCATACCGGAACCAGGAAAAAATGAGGCACTGCTTCAGATCAGGAAGGTCGGTATATGCGGAACGGATTTGCATGCATTCGCAGGAAATCAGGCTTTTTTCTCCTATCCCAGAATCCTTGGGCACGAGATTGCCGCCCGCGTCAGCCGATCGAACAGCGCAAACCTGGAGGAAGGAACCCCGGTTGTCGTCATTCCCTACATTCACTGCGGGGAGTGCATCGCCTGTAAGGTGGGTAAGACCAACTGTTGTGAACGGCTAAAGGTGCTAGGTGTACACACCGATGGTGCCATGCAGGAGTTTCTGGTGGTTAGCGAATCCCTGCTCATACCCACGCCCCGCCTCACCTGGACAGAAATGGCCATGGTGGAACCTCTTTCCGTAGCTGCCCATGCGGTGAATCGGGCCCGTATCAAAAAGGGCGACCGGGTACTGGTTATGGGCTGTGGCCCGATCGGTCTTGCCTTGCTCGTCTATGCCAAACTTGCCGGGGCAGAGGTGACGGCCATGGACCTCAATGAAGAACGCCTGGCTGCCGCTGCCAAGGACTTTTTTGCTGACCAGCTGCTAGCTGTCAAAAATAATGGCTCTGCCGAATCCGCGACAATCAACGCGTTCCAGGTAGTATTTGATGCCACGGGAAACAAACAAGCCATGGAATCCGGCCCCGGATACGTCTGCCATGGCGGCACCTACGTATTGGTCGGGCTTTACAAAGCGGACTTATGTTTCCACCATCCGGCCATTCATGCGAAGGAATTAACGTTGCTTTGTAGCCGAAACGCTACCAAAGACGACTTTCTTTTTGTCATCGAAAGCCTGGAAAAAAAGCAATTTCCTGCGGAGGCTTACCACAGCCATAGCCTTCCCTTTGCGGAAGTACCCGGGAAATTCGAGACATTGACAGGGCCTGCAAACACGGTAATCAAAGCCATGGTTGACTTTCCTGAGGTACTGCCCTAAAAGGAAACGGCAGCCATATTGGTTTGGTTTTTGTGAATTAATGTATCAATTTGAAGATCAATCAGCAATTAAATCCAGCTTTATGCATGCATTACTGCTTTCTCTTCTGATTTTGGGCATGAGTTGCCTACCCTTCCGTGTCAAAGGTCAGATCGGAAGTCAATACAGCATATTGAAAACCAATAATGCATACGTCATTAAAACCGACGCTAAAGACTATACCCGGATCAACACCGAACGACTGGGATTGGACTGTTCCTCCATGTCACTGAGTGAGGAGTTAAATTTTGATAAAATCGCCTCCTATTTTGATGAGGAATCCAAAACGGTGTTCCGAAACATAAAAATTCAGGCTCGGGTATACATCGACATATTGGGAGAGGTCAGAGACCTGTATTTTATCTGTGAAAATGATCCCGAAAAGCACGGAGTGGATTTTGCGAGACTGGAAAAAGCAATCCGGCGCAGAATGAGGGTGGAGCAAAACAAAGAGTGCCTGCCAAAGTTTGACGAACAGTTTGTTTCCTGGTACATTCCACTGTACCAATTTTAAGGGGCCAAGCCGTACAGAAACGGCTGTTACCAAAGAAATAAATCCGCTTCCTCCACTCGCTGAAAATAAAAAAAGCCCGGAAATATCCGGGCTTTCGTTCACGGGCTTCGCCTGTGTTTATTTTAGAAATAACATTTCCCGGTATTTAGTCAACGGCCACGACTCGTCATCTACAAGTAGTTCCAGCTTATCAACAGCATACCGGATCTTATCAAAGAAGGCATCTTTTACATCGGTACTGTAAAGCTTGGCTTTTTCCGAAATATCTTCCACTTTGTTCACCCGCTTTCGTGCTTCGATCATGTTGCTGACGTTGGACTTAAGCGATTCAATGTGTTTGGAAATTTCTTCGATGGTCTCAATCGCCGCGCGGTGATCCAGTCCCAAACCTTTCAAGCCATTTGCATTAACTATGAGCTTGTTTTGGTACAGAATGGCGGTGGGGATGATGTGATTCAGCGCCAGGTCACCCATTACCCGAGATTCGATCTGTACCTTCATTACGTAATTTTCCAGTCGGATTTCGTGACGGGCATGCAGCTCTTTCTCGTTCAAAACATTGTGTCGTTTGTAAAGATCGGCTACCTGCTTGGACAGCAAGACGTCCAGTGCATCTGCCGTACTTTTCAAGTTGGAGAGTCCACGCTTCTCGGCTTCTTTCTCCCACTCTTCGGAGTATCCGTCGCCTTCGAACCTGACTTTTTTGCTTTCCTTGATGTATTTTCTCAGCACATCCACGATGGCAATTTTCTTTTCCTTTCCTGCATCGATCTCTTTGTCGATGTCTTTTTTCATCTCCTTCAGGACATCGGCCACGATTACATTCAACGCAGTCATTGGACCGGCCGGGTTGGCACTGGATCCTACAGCACGGAATTCAAACTTGTTTCCGGTGAAGGCGAAAGGAGAAGTACGGTTACGATCCGTATTGTCCAATATGATTTCCGGGATTTTGGAAATACCCAGCTTCATGTACATATTATCTCCCTTTTCGATCTTGATGTTTCCGTTTTTCTCCAACTCGTCCAGGATACCGGTAAGGGTGGATCCCAGGAATACGGAGATAATGGCGGGAGGAGCCTCGTTCGCTCCCAATCGAAAGTCGTTTCCAGCGGAGGCGATGCTGGCACGCAGCAAGTCCGCATTTTTGTAAACTGCCTTTAGCGTGGCCACCAGGAAGCACAGAAATTGCAGGTTTTCCCGGGCGGAATTGCTAGGTTGGAAGAGGTTTACACCCGTGTCGGTGATCAGCGACCAGTTGTTGTGCTTACCGCTACCGTTTAGACCGGCGAAAGGTTTTTCGTGAAACAATACCTTCAGCCCATGCTTTTCAGCCACTTTTTCCATCACATCCATTAGGAGCAGGTTGTGATCGGTGGCCTTATTGATGTCTTCAAACAAGGGAGCCACTTCAAATTGTCCGGGTGCTACCTCGTTGTGACGGGTAGAAACCGGGATGCCTAATTTCAGGGCTTCGATTTCAAAATCCTTCATGTATTCCTTCACGCGGGAAGGAATGGAACCGAAATAATGATCGTCCAACTGCTGGCCTCTGGCGGGATTGTGACCGAATACGGTCCTTCCAGCCATTACCAGGTCGGGCCGGGTGGCGTACAATGCCCGATCAATGACAAAGTATTCCTGCTCCACTCCCAACGAAGGGTTTACTTTTTTTACATTCCGATCGAAATACTGGCAAATATCGACAGCTGCATTGTTAATTGCTTCGGTCGATCTTATGAGGGGGGTCTTAAAATCCAGGGCTTCGCCTGTGAAAGAAACAAAAATGGTTGGAATACAAAGCGTCTGATCGAAAATGAAGATGGGGGAACTGGGATCCCATGCCGTGTAACCACGGGCTTCGAAGGTAGTCCGAATGCCTCCACTAGGGAATGAAGATGCATCCGGCTCTTGCTGGACCAGCGCGCTTCCCTTGAATTTTTCCATGCCGGAGAGGGCGTCGAAGAACGTATCGTGCTTTTCAGCAGTGGAACCGGTAAGGGGCTGAAACCAGTGGGTGTAATGGGTGGCACCTTTGGACAATGCCCAGCTTTTTACCGCAGTGGCGATCTCGTCGGCGGTGGACATGTCTATTTTGGTTCCTTTTTCGATAGCCGTGCTGACTTTTTTAAATACAGGACTTGCCAGAGTTTCCTGCATTTCTTTCAGGCCAAAAACCTGCGATCCGAAGTAGTCGGAAATCTTTAAGGAAGGAGCGACCGCAGCAACCTTTGGCCTGCCCTGAACCTTCATTAATGCTTGTTGTCTTAGTGTTGCCATTGTTAGAGTTTATGGTTTAAAAACTACGTACAAATGTAGAAAAATAAATGAATCTTTACTATAATTGGTAAGAATTAGAGGTGTTGCGCATTATTTTTACACTTTTGGCAACAAAATACGACCGAATATCCATCAAAACGGTGCGAAAAATCGCATTGGATGAGATTTTTTACAAAAATGGAAAACTCGATTCAATTCACTAACTTTGCAGCCTACGGAAAAAACACCATCGGTTTGAAAAAAGTAGCATTTTATACGCTAGGTTGTAAGTTAAACTACGCGGAAACCTCCACAATCAGCAGGATGTTTGAGCAGAAGGGGTATCTAAAGGTATCCTTCGACGAACGCCCGGATATTTTCATTATCAATACCTGTTCGGTTACGGAAAACGCAGACAAAAAATGTAAAAAACTGGTGCGGGAGGCGAAAAAGATTTCTCCTAACGGCTTCGTAGCCATTATTGGCTGCTATGCCCAGCTAAAACCGAAGGAAATTTCCGAAATTTCGGGCGTGGATGCCGTTTTGGGAGCCGCAGAAAAATTTCGACTCCTGGAATTGTTGGATGATTTTTCGGTGCAGCAAGAGGCCCGGGTTTTTGCTTCCGGCATACAAGAGGCGCAGGAATTTCATCAGGCATTCAGCATGCACGACCGAACCCGTACGTTTCTCAAAGTTCAGGACGGATGCAATTACGGTTGTGCCTTTTGCACCATTCCTCTGGCACGTGGAAAAAGCAGAAGTGAGCGTATCGATAACGTGCTCGAATCTGCGCGGCAGATTGCCGCGACGGAAGTAAAGGAAGTGGTACTAACCGGAGTGAATATCGGTGATTTTGGCATCCAAGATGGGAAACGAAAGGAGCATTTCATCGACTTGATCCGGGCATTGGATAAAGTCAGCGGAATCGATCGATTTCGCATTTCCTCCATCGAGCCAAACCTGCTGACCAACGAGGCCATTTCTTTTGTGGCCTCTTCGGAGCGATTTGTGCCCCATTTCCACATTCCCCTTCAATCCGGAAGCAATACCCTGCTGCGAAAGATGGGCCGCAGGTACCTACGGGAGTTGTACCAGGATCGGGTGGAAAAAATCAAAACCCTTATGCCCCATTGTAGCATAGGAGCCGATGTGATCGTGGGTTTTCCCGGAGAGACCGAGGAGCGTTTCCTGGAAACCTATGAATTTTTGAAAAACCTGCCAGTCTCCTACCTGCACGTGTTTACCTTTTCGGAACGGGCAAATACCCGGGCTGCCGAAATGGAAGACGTAGTGCCCATGAACGTCCGAAACCAACGGTCTAAAATGCTGCGAATCCTTTCGGAAAAGAAAAAAAGGGCCTTTTACGAGGAGAATTTGGGCAAAACGTTCCAGGTACTTTTCGAAGAAGACATAGAGGATGGAAAGATGCATGGATTTACGGAAAATTACATCCGGGTTCGGGCAAAATACGATCCGGTTTTGATCAACGAAATAAAAACCGTCACGCTGACCGAAATCAACGAAAAAGGTACGGTAGAGGTATGGGAGCCCGAACACGAGGTCCAGGTACACGGCTGACCTTCTCCCCTTTTCCTTCGCTTCCTACCAGTAGTCAGGATAATTGCTAATTTTATCCCTTTTCTACTGGCAGATTAACCAATATCGCTTAAATTGGATCAATTATATCGTTGATTGTATGATCCCCTGTTTCCCATGATAGCTCCCCGATATTGGTTTTATTGTGTACTGACTTTTGTAATGGCCGGCGCCTCCCTTTCGTCCGCCCAAAATCCTACAGCGAAGCAAACTGACCCGTACGGGCCCATTTTGCTTTCGGAGGACGGCAGCTGGTGTTGGTTTCAGGATGAGCGCGCCTTGCTGATCGATGACAAGGTCATCTTTACCGGGGTCACCTCGGCCGGGCACAATACAGTGACCGAGTGGGAATTGTCCACCCAACAGATCACCAGCCACGTATTGACCGAAGGTACCCTCCCCCCCGACGACCACAATGTGGCCGCATTGATGCTGCGACCTGATGGAAAAATACTTACCGCCTATGCCGGACATAGCATCGACAGCCTGGTACGGTACCGGAGCACCACCCGACCCTACGATATCCGAGCCTGGGAGGAGGAATCCGTCGTACCAACGAATGGCCGGGTATGTTATTCCAACCTGTATTACCTGGAAGATGAAGACAAAACGTACAATTTTTTTCGAGGAAATGAAAATAATCCCCACTACCTGGTTTCTGAAGATTACGGCGATAGTTGGGTAGTTGGCGGACGCCTTTTTGAATTCCCCGGGCGATCCTACCTCAAATACGCGTCGGATGGAAAAAGCCGAATCCACTTTATCACCACCGATGGACACCCGCGCCATTTCAACAACAACATTTACCATGGCTATCTGGAAAACGGACAAGCTTATCGTTCTGATGGAACGCTGGTGGGGCCCCTAAGTACGACCGAAAACAGTTCGCTTAAACCCTCCGACTTTACCTTGGTGTACGACGGGGACTTGGAAACACGTACAGACGTGTCCTGGACCAGCGATATTCAACTGGATGATCGGGGCATGCCTTTTTTCGTCTTTTCAGTCACCAAAGACCCGATCACCCGGGGGGAAACGCGAAATACCGCCCTGGGAGGATTTGATCACCGCTACCATTATGCGGAATGGAACGGACGTGAATGGGTGGCTTCGGAGGTGGCTTATGCTGGAAGTAGGCTGTATCCTGGAGAAAATGAGTATACCGGGTTGATAAGCCTTCACCCGACCAATAAGTCGGTGTTTTACTTCTCCTCCGACGTGCACCCGGTAAGCGGAGAACCTCTCCTGGTAAACGGTTCCCAACGGTACGAGATCTTTCGTGCAGAGCGTAGGGAAGCCGGAGAACCCTGGTATTTTAGCCCGGTTACCTTTGGCTCCTCCGAAGATAATATTCGGCCGATCGTACTTGCAGACCCTGACAAAGAAGTCGTTCTTTGGCTTTCGGGCAGGTACACGACCTACCGGGACTATCGACTAAAGGTCTACGGTAAAATCCTGCCAAACCCCGACACCAGGACCTCCGACCAGGGGAAAAAAATCACCTTTTTAATTAGCAAAGACCCGGATAATTACGAAGCGGATCTCACCGTCCCTTACTTTTCGATGAAATTAGCCAAAGAGAATGGGTACCAAACGGAGGTAATTCTTGGACAAGGGGAACGGACGGCTTTTCACCTGCCCGATCTGGAACGCATCAAGAACAGCGATTTGCTGGTGCTATTCCTGCGCCGGGTGGCTCTTTCCCCCGAACAGCTGGGCTTGATTAAAAAGCACCTGCAAGAAGGTAAACCGGTCCTGGGAATCCGAACAGCAAACCATGCCTTTTCGGTACGCGAGGAAATCGCTCCCGGCTACGAAGACTGGTGGGACTTTGTTCCCGAGATATTGGGCCATGAAAATAAGGGATACGGGCCAGCCACTGTCAAAACCACCGTTGCCTACGCAAAAAAGCCGGGCAAGCGCCTTCTGGAAGGCCTGTCCCCCCATCCCTGGAAGAGCGACGGCAACCTGTACCTAATTGGCGACAGCCTCGACCCAAAAGCAGAAGTACTCCTGAATGGGAGCTCTTCCGGCCAATCCAACGCCATCGCCTATACGCGAAAAGCCGGAAAAAGTAGGGTGTTTTATACCTCGCTGGGCTATCCTACCGACTTTACCCATCCCCAATTCCTACAGCTACTGAAAAATGCCATCCGCTGGACACTAGATTAATCAGGCTATTGCCACAAACCACCAACCCATGCACCCATCATTCGCTCTATCCATTACTCCCATCACGATTTTAGGCCTGCTTTTTTTCTTTGCCGGCGCTGTGTTTTCTTGCTACGGGCAAAACGGCCCGGTATGGAAAACCGGAACCGACAAGTTCCAAATCACCCCAAAAGATCCCTTGTGGATGGCTGGCTACGCCCACAGGGATCAACCCGCGCAGGGAACCTATAGCGAGCTTTGGATAAAAGTGCTTGCATTTGAAGATCCGGAGGGAAACCAGTCGGTGCTGCTGACCTCTGATCTGCTCGGCTTTCCAAAAAAGATGTCTGAAACGATCCGCACTGCCATATTTCAAAAATATGGCTTGAGTAAATCTCAGGTGATACTCAACAGTTCACACACCCACTCCGGACCGGTGCTCGCGGCCGCTCTGTTTGATATCTACCCACTGAATGCGCAGCAACGGGCTGAGGTGGAGACCTACAGCAAGCAATTGGAAGCGGATATTGTCGAAAGTGTTGGAAAAGCACTGCAACGCATGCAAGCCTCCCGGATTTACGCAGGCAACGGCACGGCTCGGTTTCAGGTAAACCGACGGAATAACAAGGAAAGCGATATTCACTTGCTGACCGAGCTTAAAGGCCCGATAGACCATGCGGTACCGGTGATCAAAGTTACCGATTTGCAGGACCGGGTGACGGTGGTTGCCTTTGGATATGCCTGCCACCCTACGGTATTAAGCAGCTATTTTTGGTCGGCGGATTTTCCGGGGTACGCGCAGGAGGAATTAGAAAAAAATCATCCGGGAGCCATGGCGCTGTTTTTTCAGGGTGCCGCCGGAGATCAAAATCCGCTCCCAAGGCGGACCTTACCCCTGGCAAAACAATACGGCAAGGAACTGGCAGCAGCAGTAGAGCGAGTGCTGGAAGAAGAAATGCAGCCCCTGGAACCGAAGCTACGCTACGCCTACCAGGAAGTTGATCTAGCCTTGAACGATCCCATGAGTCCAAAAACGTTAGAGAAAATGGCCTCCAACGAAAGTGGATACATGAAACAATGGGCCGAACGAATGCTCTTCGAACAAAGGCAGGGTATCCGTCCAGCTGCTACCTATCCCTTTCCCATCCAAATTTGGGCATTGGGAGACCAGCTGCTATTCTCCATGGGGGGAGAGGCTACCATCGGATACGCCAACCGACTGAAAGCCCGGTACGGTATCGCTGCCTTCGTGCTGTCTTACAGCAACGACGTGATGGCCTACATTCCCACGGAAACCATCCTCCGCGAAGGGGGCTACGAGGGCTATTCCTCCCAAATGGTCTATGGGCTGCACAATACCTGGAAACCCGGGCTGGAAGAACAGATTCTAGCCTCCTTTGACCAATTGGCACAACAAATCGATCCGACGATACGTCCAACTAATCCGTAAACCATAAAAAACACCATTCTATGCTACAACGAACCAAGATCCCCCTGCTATTGCTTCTACTCTGCCTGCTACTACCGGGAGTTTCCCGGACATTAGCCCAGGCTGACGGTTACGAGGTTTTATTTGACGGGAAATCCGTAGAAAAATGGCGGGGCAAACAATCGCTCAATTTTCCTAAAAAAGGGTGGAAAATAGCAGACGGCATGCTTTTTCTGGAGTCATCCGGTGGAGGAGATATTTTGACAAAAGAAAAATTCGGTGACTTTGAACTGATTTTTGAATTCAAACTCACCGAGGGCGCCAATAGTGGCATCAAATATTTTGTCGATACCCTGTATAAGGAAACGACGGGGAAAATGATGGTAAATGGTCCGGAATACCAGATCATCGACGATTACAACTACCCAGGCATCAAAGAAGATCCCAACGGGCTCAGTTCCACGGCCGCCGCCTACTTGTTTTACCCGCCGAAAAACAAAACCCTTCACCCCCACGGAGAATGGAATACGGGCAAAATTGTGGCAAAAGGCCAGAATGTATCGCACTGGCTAAATGGTAAAAAAGTGCTCAGCTACCAGCGGGGCAGCAAGGATTTTCTTGAAAAAAAGGACGAAAACAAGTTTAAAGACGATGCCCGATACGGGGAGCTGGAAGAAGGCCACATTCTACTGACCGATCATGGAGACAAGGTGTACTTCCGCAACATACAAATCAAGAAGTTATAAGCGAGGAATGCGTTTTCCAGGCGTTATTGCCGAGAAAGCTACCTTGGATGAAAAACCGCCGCGTCTTGCCCAAAAGTACGGGTGCTCGTCCTGCACCGCATACAGGTATCTCTGCCGAAAGGTGCGGGAAGGGTGAGCCTATACGGTCGATGGTCTCTATTTGTAATCCTCTAACATCAGTTCCAGCCGGCCTTCCATGTGCCGATGTATTTTGGAATCGCCGGTCAGGTCCCAGTAGCTCTGATCGGTCAGTACCAATACCTGCGTAGCAACGATCCAGCTTTGTGTCCAGCCGCTAAGGGTACCCCAGGCTCCCCATCCCACATCGGCATTGGAAGCCCAGTATTCCCAGCGGTTGTAATCGAAAGCGCGGAACCAGGCCCCGTCCAGGTCGGCAAAACGTTCGCTTTTCACCTGTATACGGGTCAGGAAATCTGATAACCTGCCCACGGCTTCCTGGTACCGAGGATTTCCAGTTGCGTGCGCAGCCTCGTTCAAACTGAAAAAAGCAAAGTTACTCGTATACAACATGTCGGCAATGGGGTCTCCGTTTTCGAAAATCAGCGGCGCCTCATGCAGTCCATAGGCCTCGTTTGATTTGGTGCGGCCGTACCTTCCTTTGTCGTTCCCACCCAATTCTTCCCGAATAGCTCCGCTTTCTACCTGATTTTCCAGCAATTTGCTCACCACCCGATCCAGCCAGGCCCGGTGTTCCGGACGGTCCTCGATACGAACCAGCCATGCCAGCGGCAAAATCATCCGGGCCCTTTCCTGTTGGATGCCATTGGTCCACAGCCAGTCCTCCGGATAAGCATCCATGGTAATTTTTATGGCTGTTTTTGCTTTCTCCAAGAGCGGTTCGTACCCGGTTTTGTCGTACAGCCAGAGATACAGGGCCCACATCCAGGATTCAAAATGCGGGGCAGGATTGATAAAGTCCCGGTTCCAGTAATGTTTCCAGCCTTGCCGTTGCAGGTCCCGGTTTTCAATACGGTTGCTGCGAAACCCATTCTCGCCAGAGGTTCGAAAATTTGCCAGGATGGCTTCGGTCATTTCCTGATTCCAGGTATCCCGTTCCATAAAGGCCATGGCACCCAGAATTCCCAAAACGGCCCGGGCGTTATCGTCTCCATAATAGACACGGGGGTGCGTATGCGACCATCCGATCAGGCCAAATGCCGCCGAGTCTGGCTGATTTCTGGGACCGTTGCGAAGGTTTTCCCGGAAAATAAAATCGACCAGGTTTTCGGCGGTAGAAAAATGATCCGGTTCATCCAGCAGACGACCGGCCGCCGCGAGGGCAAATGCCCCTTCCCCTTGCACATCCGCTCGGATCCAGTAGCGGTATTGTTGGCTGCCATCGTAGTAAATGGTGGAGGAATGTCCCTCTAAAAGTCCTTCACTGCCATCACCGACCGGAAAGTCGCGTGGAACCGGAGGCCCCACAGGGTTGGTACCATCGGCTTGATACCTTAACCAACGTTCTTTCCAATCTTCGTGAATGTAAAATTTCCCCTTGGCAAACCATGCCACTCCCCGGTCGACGCTGTTTTCCTTGTCCGCAAGGGTAACCGCCTCGCCTTCTCCAAAAGCGGGCTTCAGGTAACGGGGCCAGCCGGCGAAGGTTAAATCCCAGGTACCGGTAAGCTGCCCGATCAGGTGCGCCCAGACTTCCTGCCAGTGTGCTTGCGGTCCGTATCGGCCTTTGGCAAAGTCGGAGAGTTTGGTCAGCGCGATGTATCCGGCGTCTTTCTTCACCAACAGGGGATGAACAGGCAAGCCAGACAGCCCATAGGGTGCCGTATCCAGGCCGGCTACCTTCGCCAAAACCAACAGCGGATCGGACGCCTCCGCCGCAATTAGGTGGCAGTCATTGATGCCCAATATGCGCAGAGCGGGAAGCTTGGTGCCAAAATGATTTCCGGCCACCACGGCCCGTTCCAGTCGGTTATGCAATACCTTTCCCTCCCCGATGAGGCCGGGTACCCGCTGCGGAAACTCGATGTAGTAGCGGATATTTTTTTCGTCCATCACCCGATAAAAATCGCCGGGAACCGGCACCTTCTCTATCGGATAGGCGTCCGCCAGCACCAGCAGGGTGGAAGCTGCCGGAATTTCTTCCATGGCGGACTGGGTATCCCGGAAAAATTCAACCTGAAACCCTTCGGATGAAAGCCATAGCACCAAGTCATTTTCCGCTTTACCTACCACATAAACGGTTTTTCCCGTGACCGTTGCGCAGGCCAATCCGATTGCCAGCAGTGCCAGCATGCATCTCTTACCCATATAGTAAACGTTCATTTCTTTACTCGGGCAAGATACGCCATAACGGGCAAATCTGAAACCTATTTCAGAACGAATAAATTGTATTATTCCTTGAAAAACTACAAATTATAAAACATTGACCAACAATTGTTTAGCTACCAAAAAGAATTGTTGACGCAGGTATAGTGAAAAAGATTGAAAATTCTTAGATTTAAAAAAATATTCTTTAAATAACATAAAATGCATTTCAAAATAATTGTCGCGTGGATCTTTTTTTTTGCAGGCGGAAATGCAGCCTTTGCAAGCGCTAAACTGGCAAAAGATTCTATACAGCGGGAAACGACCGCAAAAGAAGCATCCTGGAGCATTCTCAACAAAGGTGCTGGAAGTAATAATTCCATGGACCTATTGGCTCGGCTAGACCGAGACGTGCTTAGCGAAAATCCAGACATGGTTTTTATCATGGTGGGCATGCACGACATGATCAACCTACATAAATTTTTGGATTATGGAACCTTCAGAAAATCCTACCAAAAGCTCATTACCCGACTCAAAAATGCCGGAATCGAGACCGTCTTACTTAACCTCACGCCGGTCGATACCAATGCCATTTCCAGCCGGTATGAACTTTCCTTTTTTGACGCCCCACCGCTTACGAAAATCCGAACAGCTAATGACATTATTGCCGATTTGGCCAGGCAAAACGGGTTACCCCTGATCGATCTTTACCAGAAGTTTATCGAACGGGAGTCTCCCAATCCGGGAAAAAGCTCACTCATCATGAATGTGGCTAATTCCGGAATACCGGATGGCGTCCATCCTACCAGCGCGGGCAACCGTCTCATCGCCGAACAGATTTTTAACTTCCTCGTCGCCACGGGAAAAATAGCCAACAAAAAATGCCTGGTTTTCTTTGGCGATAGCATTACTTTTGGTCAGGGCGTGGAAGGGAGTGGCACCAGCCAGGGACAGACCTTCCCAGCCTACCTAAAAAAAATGATTCAATGGGATGAATTGGCGCCCTATTTTTCCATTCCCTACGAGTACGAGGAGCTGGAAGGTGATTTTTCTGATCCCTTTGTTTTCAACGATGGCAGCTCCGTTGAGGACCTGGCCGACTGGAAGGAACGTAGAAAAGAAATTCGGGACAAATGGCATGGGATGATGGGGAAATGGCCCGCCATGATTACCAATCCCACCTTTGAAGTATTGGAAACCGAAAATACCGAAGACTATGTGCAACGGAAAGTTCGGTTCGAATGGGTCCCTGGACAGCTGACCGAAGGGTACCTGTTGCTTCCCTACGGAGCCAAAAACAACCCTGCAGTGGTCACGGTGTACTACGAACCCGAAACGGCTATCGGGAAGGGAAAACCAAACCGTGACTTCGCCGCACAGCTTGCAAAAAGGGGATTTGTTACCCTTTCTCTGGGAACCACGGAAACTACCGAAAACGAAACGTATTCCCTGTACTACCCGCACATCGACAGCGCCAGCGTGCAGCCATTGTCCCTTTTGGCCTACGCTGCGGGCAATGCCTGGCACCTGCTCGCACAGATGCCCGAGGTGGATGAAAAGCGAATCGGCATCACCGGGCATTCCTATGGAGGAAAGTGGGCCATGTTTGCCTCCTGCCTTTTTGAAAACTTCGCAGCGGCTGCCTGGTCCGATCCGGGGATAGTTTTTGAGGAAGACAAACCAAGCGTCAACTACTGGGAACCCTGGTACCTTGGATACCATCCCAAACCCTGGCGGGAACGGGGTCTTCCTACGGAAGAAAATCCTGCGAGGGGCTTGTATCCCAAACTTCTGGAAGCCGACATGAACCTGCACGAGTTGCACGTGCTGATGGCACCCAGACCATTTCTGGTGTCTGGTGGCTCGGAGGATCCGGAAAACCGATGGGTACCGCTGAATTACAGCTTGCGGGCGAATGGTTTTTATGAAACCGAAAACCGGGTAGGCATGAGCAACCGTCCCACGCATGGACCTACCCCTGAATCCAACGAAATAATCTATTCATTTTTTGAGTATTACCTCGTGCCCTAAGACGCGTGCATGAATCGATCCAGGTTTTCCCTGACAAAGCGGTCGTCGGTTAGCCAGGGATAATCCGCACACACACGGTTGATTTCCTCCATTTGTCCCGGAGAGAGTTGCTCCGCCGGGTTGAGACACCAGGTTCCCTGCAGCAAGCCTTGCCTGCGCAACACTTCATGTATGCCCGATATACAGCCCTTAAACTGGTGACTGGGATCAAAAATCGCTGCATTGGCGTCAGTAATTTGGACACCCTGAGTAAGTAGCGCTCCCATGCCGTTTCCGTCGTTTTTTAGGCAATCTTTAATTTTTTTCAACAAGTTTACCGCTTCGGACGTCCACACCGCCCAATGCCCGAGCAATCCGCCAACGATTCGTTTTGATACCTGCTGCCCATGTACCAAAAGCGTGAACGTGGTCAGTAGGTCCGCGACAATGTTGTCATCATTCCCGGTATAGAGCGCGATTTGCTCCGGACGTCCGGATGCACAAACGGCCCGAACCACGTCCAATGTCTGGTACCGGTTAAACGGCGCCATTTTTATGGCCTTTACATGGGGGATTTGCGCAAAATCCCTCCAAAAATCATAGCTCAGCAGCCTGCCACCGGCAGAGGGTTGCAGGTAGAAACCAAAAAGAGGAATAAGCTCTGCCACCTTTTCGGCTCGCTTGATTAATTCTTTTTCGGACCAATCTCCCAATCCTCCGGCACTGAGGAGGCCCATGTCGTAGCCCAGGTCTCGGGCCAGCGAAGCTTCCTGCAGCGCTTGCTCGGTTCCCCCCACGATGCCTGCTACTTTAAGAAAGGGCCGGTGTAGGGCGGCTTGCTCCACCTCTTCCATGGCCATTTTCAAAACCGGTCGTAACAAGCCGTATTTTTTATCGCGAATTTCAAATTGTGTGCTATGTACGCCGACAGCAATGCCTCCTGCTCCGGAAGCGATGTAGTAGCGGGTCAGTGCCCGTTGGTGTGGTTCGTCCAGTTTTCGCTGTGCGGTTAAGGCAAGGGGATGCGCAGGAATAACCGTCCCCTCCTGCAGGTGTTTTTCTAGCAATGCATTCATCTGATACCGTTGTTCATTAAAATTTTCCTTCTCGTTCCTGAAAATGGGTGGGTTTGTCCAGCGTTGGTCCGCCGCTTAGAATCCATTCGGCTGTCAATTCAATCATCTCAAGCAGGGAAACACGCGGGTATCCAAACATCCGGTGACTGCGGGAAGCGTTGCTGAGCAGTGCAAACGGCTCCGGCTCGTTCACAAATTGGGGGCGGGTATTCATCAATTCGCCAAATTTTTCGGCCACCTGTTGAATGCTAACGGTCTCCGGTCCGGTCACGTTTAGCAATTTGGGTGGACAGCTCGTATGTAGCAGGGACCGGATGGCGGCTTCGTTTGCATCTCCCTGCCAGATCACATTCATATGGCCCGTTCGCAGATCAATGGCTTTCCCTTCCTGCACCATTTTGCCAATTTCAAGAAGGTTGCCATACCGCATGTCGATCGCATAGTTCAACCGGTAAATGAGCATGGGTATCTGGTACCGATGGCTAAAGTACTGAAAAATCCGTTCCCGGCCCAAGCAAGATTGGGCATAATCTCCCAGTGGATCCGGTGGCGTATCTTCCGTCGCACCCCCGGAGGCACACGGCACAAAGGGGTAGACGTTACCGCTGGAAAAAACCACCATACGGGATTTTCGGAACTTTTCCGAGACCCTGCCGGGAAGGTACGCATTCATCGCCCAGGTGGTGGACGCGTCTGCAGAAGTGCCGAATTTTTTTCCTGCGAGGTAAATCAGGTTTTCGGCAAACGGCAGGTCCTGCAAGGCCGCATCATCCAGCAGGTCTGCCTGAATGCAACGCACGCCTTCGTTTTCCAGTTCGTTTTTCATACGTTGGTCCGAAAAGCGCGATACGCCAATTACCTCCTTTTGGATACCAGCCTCCTGAATGGCCCGGACCAAGAGTCTTGCCAAACTTGGACCCATTTTTCCGGCCACGCCCAGCAACAAAATATCTCCTTCGATCTTACCGATATCCTTCACCAATTCCGGGGAAGGCCTGCTTAGTTTTTCTTCGAGTTCTGCAATGGTTTTCATACATGTATCGTTTCCGTTAGTTTGACTGCACCCAGCGCTGTGGCAGCAAAGGGCCCACAATAGTGGTAAAATGAAGGAGATTTATTGAAGAAACAAAACGTAGGCGTTGCTAATCGCAAGCGTTAAAAGGACCAATAAACCCACCAACCCCAAGATCTGCGACCCAACTTTATTCTTCAAGCTTCCCATTATTTTTTTGTCGTTTCCAATCAGAAAGATTCCCAGGCCAATAAATGGAACCGCAAAAATGGTAATTCCCTGAGCAAATACGATCAGTTCGAGTGGCAATCTACCAAATATCAGTGCTACAGCGGCGCCGATTACCACAATCAACGTGATCAGGAGTTTCACCGGAATGCTATTGAGGTCCCTTCCCAGGGAAAGGGCATCTGCTAGCAAGGTACCCCCGATGGTGGCATTGCCCAATAAGGACGAAAAAGATGCTCCAAATAAGCCGATCATGAATACCATGAAGGAAAACTTCCCATACACCGGCTCCAATGCCATGCCCATATCTGCAGCCGAGGCCACGGTAATTCCTTGCGGATATAAAATGGTGGCTGCACTCAAAAGGATCAGGGAAGAAATCAGGCCCAAAATTACAATCCCCGTAAAGCTCTCTCGCAGCGCATCTCCCTTCTGGGATTTCTTCCAGCCCTTTTCCTGAACCAGGTACGATTGATAGAAAGCACCCGCTATGGAAAAACTCGACGCCACCAGCGCAATCACCAATATAAAGGATCCAGTAGGGATCGTTGGATCCAATCCGGAGTATACATCGGCAAAAGAAGGAGGCGCCAAAACCAGGGTAAACAGAAACGAGACCACCATGATGGTCACCATCAAAATCATGACCTTCTCCAGAATTCGGTAAAAGGACTTGAAAAAAAGTAACGAGATGGCTAGTAGTGAAATAAGTACGATCCAAACCGCATTGGAACTACCCAGTGATTCCGAAAGCGCCAGGCCCGCCCCTACTGTATTTCCTGCCTGAAAAGAGGCCGTTACAAAGAAAATTCCCAAGCCGGCAACCCAGGCGGCCAGATTGCCCCATTTCTGGCGGAATAATCCGATCAGCGAATCAGCAGAGGCCATGCCGATCCTGGCGCCCATTCCGGTAAATGTGATCATCAGCACCACCGCAACCACGATGACCCACAACAGCTCAAATCCGTATACCGCCCCCAATTTGGAAGTGATGGTCAGGCTGCCCGGTCCGAATACCAGGGCGGCAGTAATCAGGCCTGGCCCCAACGATTTTAACCATCGGGCTAACACGAGGCGAGGACCGGTTTTGCAGAAGTCAATAGGAGGAAAATCCGCATGGATGGATCAAAAATGTTTCCTGTTGAAAATTTCCGTCAAAATAACGGCATCCCGGGCTGAAGAGGTGTTTTTAAGTAACCTGGCGTATTTGCTGGTTCCGGGAAATTCCTCCGCCACATCTACGACTTCGCCAAGGATCTTTTTACCATCTTTCAGGTCTACCTGGTCATCCAACTTCACCAAAGGTTGTTTGATGTCCCTGTACGGGTTTTTGTAAGCGCCCTCCGCCTCTTGCTGTTGTGCGACGTATGTTGTTTCCCTTTGCTCCGCGACTTCGGTGGCAGAAGAAGCGGTATTTACTGGTTCAGGTTCGGATGTACCCTCCAAATCCCGTTCTCTTTGCCCCTGTTCGTTTCTGATTTCACGCAATAAGTCTTCAAAGCTGGTTTTTTTCTGGGGTGGGCCTTCGGGTTTTTCTGGGTTTGCCTCCGGGCTGCCCGGTTTCTTCTGTATGAACGAAGTATAGATGAAATAAATGACGATGGCAATGATGTAAAATATAGTACCTGAATCCATAGGTTTTCACTTTCTTCAAAGGTTGAATGTACAAAATATATTCGTTTCCCGGTACACTTTTTTAATGGGAAGCTCCTTTTATGAAGAAGCCACTTCGAAAGGTTCCCCGTATCAGGCTGATCTGCCAGGGAAGCGCTCAGCCGTGGGCAGCCCAATGGACCCGTTCAAACTCGTCATTAATGGGGTGATTCTATGATTTTAATCAGTGTTTGAAAGGAAAGTACTAATTTTAATAAATATAGTAATAGTTTTTTCGTATATTCCTACTACAAAAAAATACTACTGTAAGAAGTTATAAACCCTCCACTGCAATGAAAACAGAAAGTCAAACCCCATCCCGGCTTGAGATGAACCTTGCTTTTCCGGATCTCTTGGTCAAAACCCATCATGGAAACGTTCATCTCCGATCCCTCATACAGAACAAGCGCGTCATTATCGTCACCAATCCTTCTGAGATGATCCCTATTGCGGAGGAAAATCGGAAAGAATTGGTACAGTCACTAAAAAAAATTAAAAAACTGAATTTTCACCTCATCGGATTCAATAGAAATACGTTCGACGAGCATCTACGCGCTATCAACTGGATCAATTCCTATTTGACTGACGATTTGGTCTTCCCAGTGTTCTACCAACCTAAAAACGATGTGAAAACCTGTCTTGAAAGGGATTTAGGTAAGGAAATAACGCTACGGAACCCGGTTTACTTCCTTGACAAAACCGGATGCACCCGGGTAGTTCTGGAAGGCTTTCGGGCCACAAACGATACGTTGGACCGTATTGTTGAGCAAGCCTCCCGACTGGTGCTGTCCGAACAGCCATTGCAACTTGGTCAATCGCTAAGGGACAATTAATCCCTTGGCGATCGAGCACCTGGCTGAATCAGTTTTCCATACTGATTTTAGCCAGTTCGGGCTGCTGCAATACCTGCTCTTTCCGTTTGTGAAGATCCAATTTTTTCGTCTTGGACGGAATCGCTTCCGTTTCCGGAGTTTCTTTGTATTTTTTGATGCAGGCCTCTATTTCTGCTCCGGATTCGATTTTGATTTTGTTCGTTAGTACCGTACCGTGGACAACTCCTGTTTCCCCAATAACGGTGATGTCCGTGGCGATGACCTCTCCGACCACTTCTCCCATAATCGATACCTGGCTTCCTTTCACATTACCGATAACCTGCCCGGTTTTGCCAATAATGATGCGTTTGGTCGTTGTCAGGTTTCCCTGGATAATTCCCTCTACCCGCACGTCGTTGTTGGAATCTATGTCACCATTCATCCTGAATCCGGGAGCAAAAAAAGAAGTTGTACTTGGCTCAGCCATGGACTGGCTTGATTTTTTTTCTGAGGTCCACATGGTTTAATTTTTTAATTTGATAAACAGTAAATCCGAAATCCATCGAGATACAGGTTTAAATATTACAAGTATCTCTTTCAATTGTATAAACATAGAGATAAAAAAAACATGGTGCAACAAAAATTTTTACAAAGCATTTAAAAGTAATTAAAGTAATTATTTCCGTATATATTACCGTTAATTAAATTATCGGCACAATTTACGATTATTAATTTTTTAATTATAACGCGTCGAATTTGATCCATTAATTTAATTTAGCATTTTTTAATGATTTTATTTTACCAAATCAATAGTTCAAGATTGAAAGACAAATTCGGTCGAACCAACGGCATTTAACTAGAATTCAACTGCTTTTTGGAGCTTCGAATTCAGAAAGATAGCGTGGTAGATTCCGCCTTGGATCAACTCTATTTAATCCCATTTGAACGACAAAAAACGATGGATTTACCGACCTGATCCCAATTTATTGGATAAGAAGGAATAGGTTTTTTACTACTAAATATTCCAAATATTTTATTAAATAAGTATCGGGTTAGTTTTATGAATCTGTACCTTATTTTTTTAATTACCGTTTTGATTATCTTGATTTAAGTGATAAATTCGAATGACAGAGATTTAACGGACATTCCGATAAATTTCCAGGTCAACTAAACTAAGCTAGGGAATGAAACAAAAACTTGAAACGATCATCGTGGATGACGATATTTTGACCTTGCATTACATCAAAAAGATTGTCAAGACCTCTCCCATAGGTGGGCCCATCCACACATCAGAAAACGGCAAACTTGCCTTCGATGTACTGGAGAGTAGAAATGCGGATTTTGATAGCATTTTGGTTTTTCTGGACATCAACATGCCTGTAATGGATGGATGGTCTTTTTTGGAAATGCTTCAGGAGAAGGACTACAAAGACAAAATACAAGTAGTCATGGTGACCTCTTCTACCGACCCGGCAGACAAGGCAAAGTCAAACAAATATCCGCAAGTGATTGGGTATCTGGAAAAGCCGGTTTATCCACAAGTGTTTACAGAGATATACGACTTATTTGATAAAAACATTGTCCTGACAAAAAATAAAAGAAACCTCAATTAATGGATTAATCTCCTGTCACTACAGGTCCAGCCAGTCTACCGAAGGGAAGACTGGCTTTTTTGATGCATAACAAACCCGGTCTTCCTTGCTATTTGGTTCGTTTGGGTTAAATTTGTTTGGCATAAACTCTAGCTACATGCAGCTTTCCAAATTAGAAATCAGGGGATTCAAAAGTTTCGGTGACAAGGTACTGATTCATTTCGACAAGGGCATTACCGGGATCGTAGGGCCCAATGGCTGCGGTAAATCCAATGTGGTAGATGCGATCCGCTGGGTATTGGGGGAGCAGAAAACGCGCATGCTCCGCTCAGACAAAATGGAAAATGTCATTTTTAACGGGACAAAAAACCGGAAACCGCTAAACATGGCAGAGGTCTCCCTTACTTTTGAAAATACAAAAAACCTTCTTCCAACCGAATATACCCATGTGACCATTACCCGGAGGTACTACCGATCCGGGGATAGCGAGTACCTGTTAAATGGGATCACGTGTAGGCTAAAGGACATCACCAACCTGTTTATGGATACAGGTATCAATTCGAACAGTTATGCCATCATCGAGTTGAAGATGATCGACGAGCTTCTCAATGACAAGAACAATTCCCGGAGGGAATTATTCGAAGAGGCAGCCGGCATATCCAAATTCAAAACCCGTAAAAAAGAAACGCTTCGCAAACTGGAAGACACTGATGCCGACCTGGACCGGGTGGAAGATTTACTGTATGAAATAGATAAAAACCTGAAGTCACTGGAGAAACAGGCCCGGCAGGCGGCGCGTTACTTTGAAATAAAAAAAGCATATAAGGCCTCCAGTATTGCACTGGCTAAGAAAGGCGTTTTGCAGCACCGCGATAACCTAATCGGACTGAACCGGAAACTCGAAGAGGAGAGCGATCATAAAATTCAGTTGAATGCGGCCATGGGCGCCAAAGAAGCCGCTCTCGAACGTTTGAAAGCTGACATGGTCAACAAAGAGAAATTGTTAGCAAGTAGGCAAAAAACGTTAAATGAGCACGTGCTGAAAATTCGGCAATTTGAAAGTGATAAAAAAATTAAAAACGAACGGCTGCGCTTCCTTCAGGACAAATCCCAGGAATTACGGGCACAAATCGACGAAGATAAAAAGAGTAACGAACGGGCTGGCTTCAGCATACGCTCCCTGGAACAGGAAAAGACAATTGCCGAAAAACTAATTGCCGAGAAGGAGCAACTGGTACAGGAGCTGAAAACAGTGTACGAGGACAAAAAGACCCAACATGGCGCTGCGCAGAAAAAGCAAAAGCAGTTGCAAACGACGTATGCCAGCAAACGAGACGCCGTCTACCAGCTTTCTAAAAGCCAGGAGATCAAACAAATTCAAGTATCTACCCTAAAACAGGAACTGGAAAAGACCGCTACGGATGACAGCAGTCAGGTGGAGAGTCTGGCCGGGTTTAAGGAAAAATTGGAACAAATCCAGGAACGTCTGGAGGTAGAAAAACGAGAGCTACTTCGCCTGAAGGCAGAAGAAGCCGACCACCAACAAAAACTAGAGCAGGCCACGCACACCCTGGAATTGATCCGGGAAGAGTTGACGCAGGTTAACCGGAAGCTGGATGCTAAAAACAACGAATTCCAGCTTACCAAATCACTGGTAGACAACCTGGAAGGATATCCGGAGGCCATCAAGTTTCTGAAAAAAAATAGCAAATGGGGGAAAAATACCCCCTTGCTCTCGGATGTATTGACCACCGACGAAAAATACCGGGTAACCATCGAAAACTTCCTGGAAAACTACATGAATTATTATGTGGTGGACAGCGAAAAAGAGGCGATCGATGCCGTTAAACTCTTGAGTGACGCGGGTAAGGGCAAGGCACATTTTTTTGTATTGGATCGGTTCGAGAAATTTCGCCCTACCCAGAATAAACTGTTTTCGGACGCGGTACCTGCCACCGAAATCATCGAATACGACAGCAAATATGCGCGACTGGTAGGCTACTTGCTAGACGATGTCTACATTTTCAAGGGAGACATCCACCAGGTACCCAAAACACAGGAGGCTATCTTTATCACCGAAAGCGGGAAGTTTATCGACCGGCGGTTTACCATTTCGGGCGGATCGGTCGGGCTCTTCGAAGGAAAAAGGATCGGTCGGGCTAAAAATCTCGAAAAACTGGAAAAAGAGATCAAGTTCCACCAAAAAACCATCACGGAGATAAAAGCCAATCTGGACAGAAAATCTGCCGACCTTTCGGCGCTGAAAGCCATCACCTTCAAAACGAAACTGGAAGAACAGCAGTCCGTGGTCAACGAGCTAAACCAGGAGCTCGTCTCTGTTCGTACAAAGAAAGAACAACTGGCAGAAATGCTGACGTCGAATGCCGACAAGAAGGAGGATATCCAGGAAAAAATCCAGCAGCTGACAGAAGAACTGGACGCAATAGGCCCACTTTTGGGCACAGAAAAGGAGGCATTCGCATCCTTGGAGGCGGACATTCGCGAGGTTAACGAGCAGTTGCAGGAGGCATCCGATGAGCTTTCCCGCCGGTCTTCGGAATACAACGAGCAAAACATACAATTCCACCAACAGCTGAATAAGTTGCAGAGCATTGAGCAGGAAATTGGGTTCAAGCAAAGTACCTTCGAGAATAGCCGTGAGCGCATCGAAAAAGCACAGCGGGAACTTACCCAGACGGATCTGGAAATAAAATCCCTGATTGACAATAACGAAATAAAGGATGAAGAACTGATCGAGCTCTACACCGAGAAAGAGCAGATTGAGTTGGGGGTCAGTGAGGCAGAGAAGGGCTATTATGCGCTTCGGGGAGAAATCGACCAGGCCGAAAAAGCCATCCGCGAAATCCAGCAAAAAAAAGAGCAGGTAGACGCCCTGATCATGGAATTCAGACAGGCGGCCAATGAAATCAACCTCAAATTAAATGGATTGAAGGAACGCCTCAGTGTAGAATTCGAACTCGATTTGGATCAGCTAATTCAGGAAGACCCCGAAGAATCGGAAGCTTTTGCTACCAAAGACGAAGCCAGTCTTCGGGAAGAGGTACAACAAGCAAAAAACAAGCTGGAAAAAATGGGCCCCATTAACCCCATGGCAATGGAAGCATTTGACGAGATCAAAAAGCGGCATGAATTCATTACCGAACAGAAAGAAGATTTGCTAAAAGCAAAAGAATCGCTCATTACGACCATTAACGAAATTGATCAGGTAGCGAAAGAAACCTTCCTGGATGCTTTTGAAAAAATTAAGGGGAATTTTATCAAGGTATTTCGTTCGCTCTTCACAGAAGAGGATGACTGTGACCTAAAACTAACCGATCCGGACATGCCCTTGGAAAGCAGCATCGAAATCATCGCCAAGCCTAAAGGAAAACGGCCCTTATCCATCAACCAACTATCCGGAGGAGAGAAAACACTTACCGCCACCTCCCTGCTCTTTTCCATTTACCTGCTAAAACCAGCCCCCTTTTGCATATTTGATGAGGTAGATGCACCCCTGGACGATGCCAATATCGATAAGTTTAACCAGATCATTCAGACCTTTTCCAACGAATCCCAATTTATCATCGTTACCCACAACAAACGCACCATGGCAAGTACGGATATCATCTACGGTATAACCATGATCGAAGCCGGTGTGTCGCGGGTGGTACCCGTAGACTTGAGGGAATTGGTGGAGGAGGAAGGCGGGGAAACCCCCTAAAAAAAAGCCGGACCAGCGTACGTATGTACTTCCGGTCCGGCCTGCTTACCTGCAAGTGGATTGTTTCTAATTGGGTAGCTTGTCGGCGAATTTTCCGTACACCCAGGTACCGGCAATGGCACTAAGCAGGGTTACGACAATTACCGAGTAGCCAAATCCTATCTGGGCAAACAAGGGCCCTGGACAGGCACCGGTAAGTGCCCAACCCAGGCCAAAAATAAAACCTCCAATAACCTGTCCCTTCCGAAATTCCTTATTGGCAATTTTTATGGGTTCTCCAGCCAGGGTCTTTATTCCCAACCGCTTGATTACCTGTATGGATAGTACCCCCACCAGGATAGCCGAGCCAATTACCCCGTACATGAAGAAGGATTGCAGCCGAAACATCTCTTGAATCCGAAACCAGGAGATTACCTCTGCCTTTACAAATACAATTCCGAATAAAATGCCCACAATCAGGTATTTCAACAGCTTCCAGCCTGATTCCTGGTCCTTCCGCATGTTCGGTGCTTCGCATTCTACGGGGTTGCTTTCAATTATCTCTTTAACTTTCATTGTCTGTTTTGTTTGAAATGATGTCTTTTGTTACCCTGCGCTATTAAAACCCGACCCATTGCATGATATAGGGCAAAATCAGGTGGGTCATTGCAAACCCGCCAAGCATGAAGAACATGGTCGCTACCATGGAAGGCCATTGTAGGTTACTTATCCCCATTATGGCATGCCCGGAAGTACATCCACCGGCGTACCGGGTTCCGAATCCTACCAGAAATCCCCCTATAACAAAGAAGAAAAGACCCTTCAACGTAAATAAATTACTCCAGGAAAAGATATCTGCCGGTAAAAGGCTTCTAAAATCTGTGATCCCCAATTGGGCCAAATCCTGCTGGGTGCTCTCCGCTACCACAATTGCCTCCGGATTGGACAGGAAAAGCGAAGCTATTCCTCCTCCCAAAAACACCCCCAAAACGAACACCAGGTTCCAGTTTTCCTTTTTCCAATCGTACTGGAAAAAAGGAATTTTTGCCGGAATACAGGCTGCGCATGCATGCCGCAGGGAAGAAGATATCCCAAAGGACTTATTCCCAATAATCAATAAAACCGGTACGGTAAGTCCTATCAAAGGGCCCGCCACATACCAAGGCCAGGGCTGCTTGATCCATTCAATCATTTGTTCCATTTTTCTATCGTTTTTTCCTTTTTGTTAAAATCTATAATCTAGAATTACATTAATGTTCCATAAGTCCACCCGATTAATTCTACTAGCTTCTGCTACACGTTCCGGGGCAGTCGCTGTCTTGTTTACCAGCAGAAATTTTACGTCCATTCCCTCCAGGTATCCTTTAAGGGGAAAATCCAGCCCCGCTGAGACATGAAAGTAAGAGGGAACGCCGTATTTATTCATTCGGTAGTCGTTTGTCTCCGGTGCGGCTACCCTGCTTAGGCCCAAATTCCCACGAAAAGGTTTATCTTCTGGAAACCAATCGTATTTTAACGCCAAGGCTGTCAAACCTCCATTTCCTTCAAATCGTTCGCGCGGAAGACTGGCATAAAACTGCTCTCGCCCCCATTCTCTGGGAAACAAGAACCTTCCACTCGCTGCGATTCGCAATACGTTTACCGACACTCCCTGCTGCCTGTCGGAAATACCCAGTTTCATGCCGAAGCCGTGGCTACGTTCTCCTGGGAGCATGTAGGCTTTTGCCGGATCACCATTCCCTCCCGCTTCGAGAGCGGTTTGGTAAAACCCCTGCAGGCCCAGGTCAAGGTTCAGTTTACCCCGCGGAAGGGTCTTATCCCATTGCGCAAATTGCAACCCAAACACATTTTCTGCGAAATAACTCCAGAGTTTCAGGCGTCCTAGCTTTTCACTGCTGTTTGAAATACCCAGCAAACCAATACCCTTTGATTCGATATTCCCCCTGTATTTCGATGCTTCCCCCCACACGTTTCTACCAAACGGATATACACCAAAGGATTCTCCGACGCCGTACCAATCCACGGTACCTCTCATGGTAACGTGATCAAACCAGGCCAGGGTATACTTCCAGTTGCCCGGGTTATACCGCAGCGTTAATCCGCTAAAGATGTTCGGTCGCATTCGGTTGTCCTGCTCGTTAAGCAAAGGAGTCGTTATTTTCTGCCGTCCGAAGGTGAAACGTATATCTCCATTCAGATAACTCAGGTACAAGTCTTCGAGCCGGTCCAGATCCTTGGTGTTTTCAAAATCGTTCATGTCATACAACAGAATTTCGTACCGGTTTAGATTCCCGGTGAGGGGATCCGCTAACTGCAAATTTTGCGCATACATCTGAAAGACGAAGAAACCACTGAACCCTACATGAAATCCTTTAAAGGACGGACTGTAATAGCCCATACCGGCACCCAATGCCCAGGTAGAATAGTCTGTTAAATCCCCCTTGTTGATCGTTTGCATGTAAACGCTCCGCACATGAAAGTCAAATTCCCCACTTTTTACGAAGGAGGCCAGATTCCGCTTTTCGGAATCCCTTGCAACGGTATCCGTTACTTCCTGCCCACGGGCAGCATTTCCGAACAAAAGGAACGTCGCTGCCACAAAACCAACTGTAAACCAATTCATTTTTTTTCAGATTTTTTGTGACCCTTGTCACCTTTGGTGGCTTCCTACGAAAATGGCAGGGACCAGGTCCCTGCCATCACAACCAAAACATCAACCAAAAATGGGCTTACAATAAGGTGGTTGGGCAAACGTAGTCGCTGACCGGAAATTTTCCAGATGCCTTGATCGCGTCAAAACCGCCTTGAATATCCACCAGATTGTCGTAGCCTCTCGCCTTCAACACCGAATTAAAGATCATGGAGCGATACCCTCCTGCACAATGCACATAGTACGTTTGGTCCTTTTTGATCATCGCCATGTTTTCATTGATGTAGTCGAGTGGTACATTACCGGCACCTATTACATGTTCACTTTGGTGCTCGCTGGCTTTCCTCACATCCAGCACATTCAGGACTGGATTTGCTGATTTCAACTCGGCCAACTCCTCCACAGAAACCACCGGAATACGATCGGTGTCGTTTCCTGCTTCCTGCCAGGCTGCGAAACCGCCTTTGAGGTAACCCAGTGCATGATCGTATCCCACACGAGCCAATCGCGTGATCACCTCTTCTTCTCTTCCTTCGTCTGCTACCACCAGAATTTCTTGCTTCACATCCGGTATCAGGGTACCTACCCATACGGCAAAACTTCCGTCGATTCCGATATTTATCGAATTCGGAATAAATCCCTTCGCAAAAACCTCGGGGGCACGGGTATCCAGTACTACCGCACCCGTTTCATTGGCAGCCGCTTCAAACGCCGCTGGTGACAAAGCCTGCTGTCCCCTATCCAGTACCTCATCAATGCTATCATACCCCTGGATATTCATCAACACGTTCTGCGGAAAATAGGCCGGAGGAGGCGTCAACCCCGTAAGAACTTCTTTGATGAAGGCTTCCTTGCTCATCTCCTGCAAGGCATAATTCGTTTTCTTTTGGTTTCCAAGGGTATCGCTCGTCTCCTTACTCATGTTTTTCCCACAAGCACTTCCCGCCCCGTGCGCAGGGTAAACGATCAGATGGTCGGCCAATGGCATGATCTTTTCACGCAGGGAATCGTATAAATGAGCCGCAAGTTTTTCCTGGGTAAGGTCCTTGATCACCTTTTGTGCAAGGTCCGGTCTTCCTACATCGCCGATAAAGAGGGTATCACCTGTAAATAGCGCTACTTCTTTACCTGCTTCATCGGAAAGCAAGAAAACCGAGCTCTCCATGGTGTGGCCGGGTGTGTGAATCACTCGGATGGTGGCCCCTCCTACGCGAAATTCCTGATTGTCTTTGGCTACGATTGCGTCAAAACCCATTGGCATCTCGGTAGGACCGAAAACGATTTTGGCACCTGTTTTTGCCGATAAGTCCTGATGACCGGAAACAAAATCCGCATGAAAATGCGTCTCAAAGATGTATTTAATGGTAGCCCCATTTCGCTCTGCTTTCTCTATATAAGGCTGTACTTCCCGAAGCGGATCTACGATGGCTGCTTCACCATTGGATTCGATGTAATAGGCCCCTTGGGCAAGACAACCGGTATAAATTTGTTCTACTTTCATGGCATTTATAGATTAATGATGGATTATTCAAAGGTACGGGTGGTGCCCCAAGTACTGTAGGACTTCGGTCACATAGGTGATTTAATAGGGCCAGGAAACAATGCCTCCCGCGAGGTTGTACACGTTTTCGAAACCCAATCCGGCCATGGTAGCACACGCATGGCCACTTCGGTTACCACTCCGGCAATACAGGTAGTATGCTTTGTCCTTTGGGAGATTTTGCACCTGTTTTTTGAAGTCGGGAGACATCATGTCCAGATTTCTGGCTCCAGCCAGTTTTCCGCCGTGAAATTCACCTGCGGTCCGAACATCAATTACTACTGCATTTTTTTGTTTCATTCCTTGATAAAATTCTTCGGCACTGAGATCGCTGTACGCTTTTGCTTTTTTATGGAATAAGTTAAACATCTTCTTCTTTTGTTAAATTACCTAACAAAAGTAGGGAAAGGGAAAGGGAGAAAAAGTAATTTTTGTCACATTGAAGCGAGGCGCAATCCAACTGAAACCGGAAATTGTTTCTAGCCTACCAACCACCTGCCTCACCCACGGTAGGGGGCGGGCACGTTGTGTTGGTTCGTCCTAGGTATGGGTGAATGGTTCGGTTTCCATTCAGGCAAAAGGCCTGCCTCTTGCAGGGAATCCGCCAGCCGCTTTACAAAAAAAAGCTTCCAGGAGCCATATATGGCGCCGTACCAAAAAAGGCCTATCCGAATAGCCCGTGGGGACCGAAAGCGGATCGCTATTCGCCGGAAGGCAGGTACTCCTCCACCAAAGGCATCGACGGATCTTTCTCCGACACTTCGCCAAGAAATCGTTCTGCC
This sequence comes from Cyclobacterium xiamenense, assembly GCF_900109255.1. Taxonomy (NCBI): domain Bacteria; kingdom Pseudomonadati; phylum Bacteroidota; class Cytophagia; order Cytophagales; family Cyclobacteriaceae; genus Cyclobacterium; species Cyclobacterium xiamenense. Next base: position 79,279 of record NZ_FNZH01000010.1, read on the forward strand.
AGTTCCATCTCTCCTTTTTTATAGTAGTAAATACCTTTATTGCGCAGCGCATACAGGTTGCGGCTGTTTTGCTTTAGGCTGAAATTGATGTCCTTCAAACCTTCCTCCAGATCACCCAGGTAAAGGCGGTATAAACCCCTGTTGTTGTAATAAAACGCCTGATCTTTTTCCAGCGATATGGCCTCCTCCACGCTATCCAACGCCTTTTGGTAGGCACCCTGCTCAAAATGAATCAGCGACTGCAGGTTGTAAATCATGCTGTGGCCCGGGTCCAGTCCCTTCGCCCGGGTTAAATCCTCGGTCGCCTTATCCCATTCGCCCAGGTGGTAATTTACGGTGGCCAGGTTGATATAAAGCTCCACGTTTTCTGGATTCAGCACGCGTGCCTGCTCGAACGCCTGTTTTGCTTCCTGATACCGCTTCAAGGCCGTAAGGCTAAGACCGCTTACAAAATGGGCTTGGGCATCTGCTTTGTTCTGCGCTACCAACGCATTGCTGCTTTCTAAGGCTTTGTAGTTTTCTCCAAAATCCAGATAAGCCATGACGCGTTGAAGCTGGGCGTCTCGGTAGGTTTCATCCAGTTCGATCGCCTTATCAAAATCAGCTATGGCTTCTGCATAGCGCAGCTGCCCGTGCTTGGCCAGTCCCCGATTATAATACGCTTCCTTAAAAAAAGGATCGATGGCCAGGGCCTCATCGTAATAGGAAATAGCCCCCTTGATGTTCCCTTCCGCCATTTCATTGTTTCCTTTCAATAAGAACCTCCCCTTTTTGTCCGCCTCGGAGGCACAGGAGAGGGAAAGCATGGTGACTACCGCCAGAAAAAATGGCCAGTTAACGTTCATTTTTTTCACTTTTGAATACCGGTTTGATCTCTTCTTCTCCAAACAAATACGCAAAGGGTTTGGTGCTATTTTTCAATTCAAAAATCCGTTTTAAAATCGCAAGCGTCGGAATAATGAGAATCATCCCAATGACTCCCCAGATCGCCCCACCTATCAGCAAGCCTAAAAACGTTACCAAGGCATTCAAATTGACATTTCCTCCGACGATTTTCGGTGTAAGTAAATTACTTTCGATCAGCTGAATAACGGTAAACGTCATCACCACCATTAAGGGATAAATCAACCCGTCCATGGTCAGAAAAGCAAAAATAAAGGGAAGTATTGCGCCCAGAAATGGCCCCAGGTAAGGGATAATATTTAACAAGGCTGCAAAAAGCCCAAAAAAAACAGCGTGCTCGACCCCGATGCTGTATAACGCCACTGTATTGAGAACTGCTAAAATCCCCATCACCTTCACCATGCCGATGATGTAATATTGCACTACTTTTCGCAAGTCCCTTATCGTTGATTTGACCTGCTCTTCTTCCTCTGATACAAAAAATTTGGCTATAAAATTTGCCAGGTGGTCCCGGTAGATAAGCATAAAAAATATAAAAACCGGCAATAGCACCACTCCCGAAAGCGAACCGATCGTCGAAAGTAAAAAATTAGAAACGGTTTCACTGTTTGATTCCAGTAACTCGTACAATTGAGTCTTATCGACACCGTTTTCAATGCCCAAATTGGCGCCAAAAACATCCGTTGCCATTTGGTCCAGATCGGCGAGGTATTGATTCAATCGCCCCGAAACATCCTCAAAATCCCTTGAAAAACTCCTGACCTGCAAGATTACCAGTAAGATCAATCCAACCAGTACGGCAAGTGAAGTCAACAATGCCACTACTGCTGCCAATGGACGGGGAAATCGCTTGGTTTCCATCCAATTACAGGCCGGAATTAAAAGCATGGCAATGTATCCGCCAAGCATGATCGGAATCAGTAAGCTTCTGCCGATGATCAGAATGTAAATGATTACGATCAATAAAAGCAATATGGTAAGCGCTTTTAAGTGGCCCGGCAGTTTTATTTTTGTCATAGAGCAAGAGGTTTGGAACAGTTATTGTACTAATCGTATACAAATTAGAAAATAATTTTTCATTAAAACCAATAGTCACATGTCAAATCAATTGAAACTTAAAGGAAATTGGAACGAGCTAAAGGGCAAACTTAAGGCCAAATATGGAGAGCTCACCGACGACGACCTCACGTACGCCGAAGGTCAGGAGGACCAATTAATCGGTAAACTCCAGCAAAAAACGGGTGTAGCAAAAGAAGAGCTGAAGGAAATGATCTTCGCGGAAGAAGATAAATAAACCACTGATTTCTACAATCGTAGGTTAAAGACGGGTCCACCATCAATTGGGGACCCGTTTTTTTTTGCTTGATCCTTTGTGGTCGTAATCACTTCTCCCTTTTACAAGACATGTGCGGCGAGTCAACGGATCCCACTGCGGGTTACCGACCGCATCGTTTGAATCAGTCCGATTTATTGCGAAAGGAAACCTGGGCATTGGTCAATTGTTCGGAGAATTTTTCTCCTCCCTTGATGCCAAAATCCAGCGTACGAATGGGGAAAGGGATGGTAATCCCGTGTTCATCGAACGCTTTTTTGATATTCTTAATCGCCTGATTTTTTGCAACAATATAGGCCCGGTTTTCACGGGTGTATTCCAGCCAAATATTGACCGAGAAATCTATGGAACTATCGCCAAACCCCTTCCAAAAAAGGGAAACATCCTCCCCCTCTATTTTTCCGGGCACATCACTGACGGCCTCCAAGGCTACTCTCTCTACCAGCTCCAAATCCTCTCCATAGCTTACCCCACAATCTATCCGTATTCTTCTTCTACCTGCTTCCGTATAATTAATGAAATTTTCTTGAAAAAGAAATCGGTTTGGAACGTACACCATCGGACCATCAAATGTTTTTACCTTGGTCACCCGCAAGTTTACGTCCACCACATTACCCATGATGCCGTCGTGGGTTTCGATCACATCCCCGATGGCATAGGGCTGCTGAAACGTAATGTAAATACCGGACATAAAATTGGCCGCCGTGTCCTGAAAGGCAAATCCCAGAGCCAGGCCAAGTATCCCAAGTCCGGCAAGAATGGACGTGACTGTACCGGTAAGGTTTAAGATAGACAGTGCCAGCATTAGTCCTCCTACCATTATTCCAAGGAAGATCAGGCGGCTCAAAAAACGGCTAATCGTTTCATCCAGATGTACATTGATCAGCTGCTTCTTAGAAAAACGCTCGACGAAACGGGCGAAGAAAAGAAAAACCATAAAAACTAAAATAGCCAGGACAAGATTCGGTAAATAGGCTACCAAAGCAGTGAGCCATTTTTCCAGCTTATCCAGTACTGTTTCAAGTAATTTGGGGGTATTCATTGCATCCATCTGTTTTAGGTGTAGCTTTTCGTTCAAAAAAATATAGCCTAACCAAAAAAAGGCAGCTTCTCATCCATTGTATTTGACTCACACAAAAGAAATGGCTACAATTATTACACCAAAATGATCTTTTTTATGAGATTTCTGGTTACATGATTCGATTCCGATGCGACATACAAGAAAATTACCCATGGTTTCTCACAGCTATTTCGTCTATTTTCTTTTGCTCCTTTGCTTAATCTGGATATCTTGTGATCCCGAGCAGACAGAGGCCGATCTTCGAAACGGTCCTGCTATGGAAGATTGTACGGGCTTCGCCTATCCGGATACGCTTTTCTTTATTACAGAAACCGGGGATAATTTTGTCAATCCGGTAGGTATGGAAGGATCGGGGACTTTTTCGGTGTTTCCAGAAGGGTTGGTCATTGATCCCCAAACCGGCACCATCGATATCAATGCCAGCGAAACCGGATTGAAATACCAGGTTAGCTTTAGCCAGGGTGAAACTACCTGTGAGTTTTTTGTAAGCATAGGCGGTATCAATTACCTGGATGGTATCTATGTGGTGGACCAGGGCGCTGCGACGGTAGTACCTGTTTTTAATGGAACTCCTTCTGCGCTGCCCGTATGTGAGGATGAAAACGATGATGACGATGACGATGACGATGACGATGATGATAGTGATGACGATGATAGCGATGACGACGAGTGTGCGTTTGACGAAGTGGGTCCCGGCGGAGAACGCCTGGCGGATCAAGGGCTGATCGTAGAGAATCAAACCGGGATAATTGACCTCCAACAAAGCCTTGAAAATAATTTCTTTGGAGTCCAACCAGTAAACGGCACCGAAAAAGACGTTACCCTCTACTACCGGCTCAGCGATGGCAGCATGCGCGCGTTGAATTCGTTGGGAATAAAATTCTTTTATTTCGAAACCATGGACGATGTGCCCCAGGATCTCATCAACGAAATCCAGGAAAAACAAGGGCAAATCCTATCAGCCAAACCTTCTGCATCAACCATGCGTTTTAACTTTAGCACACCCAGAACAACCCGCCGATTTTCGCCCGAAACACGAAGACCTAGGCCGCCTTACCTGGTCGTTGTTTCGCGCCTCGCGCGGTAATTGCGGCGACAAATGGCTTTATGGATAAAACCCGGTGCATACACTATCTATCATTTTTTTTCCTGCTTCTACCTGTTGCAGGAATGGGACAGGAAAGCGATTGGTTGGAGAAATACGAGGCAGCTGTTGCCTATTTTTATGCCGAAGTCCCGGACGCAAAAACCGACAGTAGCGCCATGCACCTGTTCCAGGGAATCATTGAAGCCCAGGCAGACGGGATGGTACCAGACACCGTTTTGCTAGACGCTTACGAAAAGCTAGGCACGCTTTTCCTAATCCAAAACGCGCCGGAAAAAAGCATACAAACCCTTAAAAAGGGAATTCTAACTGCCAGGAAAAACAACCTATTGGACTCGTTGCTCTTCCATTCCTATTTGTTTATGGGGGAAAACTTCTTTTTAATGAATCAGGCGGATAGCAGTATTTTTTACCTGAACCGCGCGGAAGCAGCCTTACGCACCAAAGCCGATAAAAACGAAACGGGGAGGCTCTACAACTCTCTAGGCGTTATCTACTACGAATCGGGTAATTACACCCAGGCTGTCAATTACTTCTCCAAGGCAAAGTCAGCCCTGCTGGAGGACCGGTCTCTGGATAATTCTACCGCCACAGAATACGCCTTATTTAGCCTGCTCAGCAACGAAGCAGCCGCATGGACCAACCTAAACGCCTTTACCAAAGCGGCCGATCTATACACGCAGGCATTGGAGCTAACCATTGACAGGGATGAAATCATGCGCAAGCTGGCCGCACTATATGTAGAAAAAAATGCGCCGGACACCGCACTTTATTACCTGCAACAGACCGAGCAACAAGCGGCCGCCGGTAATCGACTCCACCAGAATATCCTGGCTGATATTTACTTGTTGACAAATCAGCCCGATAAAGTGATCGATTTGCTGCAAGATGCGGCAACAAAAGAAATGAACCCCGGAACGAACACGCCAACTGCGAACAATTACCGAAACGGGGAATCATTCCAATTACTGGGAAAAGCATGGCATCAAAAAAAACAGTACAAGAAAGCGCTTCAATCATTCCACCTTGCCCTCCTAAGTTTTGATGAAAGCTTCCAGCAAACGGATGTGTTTCAGAACCCTACGCCGGGAAATGTAAACTGGGGAATGACCGACCTCTTTGAGACCCTTTTACTCAAAGCAGAGACCGCGGGTTTATTGGCAAAGGAAACCCAGGAAGTTTCGCTGCATCGGCTGTCCTTTCACACCTACCAAACGGCTTTCGATTTGGTGTTTTACATGAATAATTTGTACGACAATGAAGAAGCACGGATATTTTTGGGCGAGGCCGTACGCAAAGGCTACGAATCGGCAGTAGCTGCCGCCATAGACCGTTACAAACAAACCAACGATCCCAATGATTTAATTCAAGGCTTCAGCTGGGCAGAAGAAAGCAAAGCCACCGCACTGGAGCTCGCACGTAACGAGGCCCGAATAAAAGAAAAGGCCGGCATTCCACCCGAACTTCTTCAACAAGAAAAGAACCTAAAATTTCAGCTGACCCGTGCCAATAGGCAGTTGATGGAAAACTATTCTCCCAAACGGGCCGAAGAACTCGAGGCCGCCGTACGAGATAGCAAGCTGGCGCTAAGTCGGCTGTACGCTTCCTATAACGATTTTACCGTGTATTTTTCCGAAAAGATAGCTGCCGAGCGCATTGAATTTTCCGTGCTTCAGTCCCACGTGAATTCGAACAATCTAGCCGTTCTTTCCTACTTCTTCGCGGCGGACGATATTTTTTGTTTTACCCTGACTCCGCAGGGATTGAAACTAGCCGAGAGCAGCGAAAAAGCGACCGTCACCTCGACCATCCGAACACTCCAATCCTCTGTACTCAATTCCAGAGGAAATAGCCGAAAAGACCTGGAATCGGCAGCTACCAAAGCGTTCCAACAAGTGATTGCCGCAGCTTACAGGGAGATCGAAGACTACCGCGATTGGATCATCCTGCCGGATCAGATTCTCGTTCACGTTCCTTTTGACATGATGCTGGATCCGGCAGGACAATTTCTGGTCGAAAACCATGCCCTCTCGTACCTCTATTCTGGCAAATTCCTTCACGAGGATTCAGAAAAACCGGCCGGAGGTCAAACCTTGGGCTTTGCTCCCTTCACCGGTCAGGATTCCATGCCCCATCCTGCTTTCGAACCACTACCCTATTCCGGATCCGAAATTGATGTCCTGGCGGGTCTGGCTTTCACCGGCCAATCTGCTACCAAAACGGAATTTCTAAAACATTCCGAAAGCGCTTCGCTGATCCATCTGGCTACCCACGCGTTTTCCTCATCCAAACCCGGCACGGATCCCTTCATCGTTTTTTCGCCCGCTGAAACCGACCACCTGCTGTATGCAGAAGAATTGTATCAATTAAACCTTCAAAACACGTCATTGGTATTTCTAAGCGCCTGCCAAACGCACACCGGCACCTTGATCGCCAGCGAAGGCTTGATTAGTTTGTCCCGGGCCTTTTCGTACGCCGGATGTTCCAACCTCGTTAGCAGTATCTGGAAAGCCAATGACAAAACTACCGCTTATATTAGCCAGGAGTTTTATCGTTGGGTGGATCGGGGATACAGCTTTCCAGTTGCGCTGCAGCGGGCCAAAAATGCCCTGAGAAATGATCCCGAAATGGCTCAATTTCATCATCCGTACTATTGGGCTAATTTGGTATTTATTGGTAACCGCACCGAACCGTCTCCCGCATGGATCCGGTTTTGGTACCTTTCGCTTTTGCCGGCTCCTATCATCCTCGCTTGGTGGTTGTCGAAAAAAAGCCCGGGAAAACCCGGACTTTTTAACAGGTAACCAAGCAAATCAATCAATCTCAATTTCAATTTCCGCGTCTACCGCGATCTTATCGCTTATTCTTCTATAAATAGAGACGTTACTTGTTCGACTGATGACCATTACGCCCGTTTCATCCAAATCGGCATCGTCCAGTTCCGCGCCACTGATCGTGGAAAACCAACGGGAAGGAATAAGCTCGAAGAGAATAAGTGGATTATTAACCCGATCGACCCGAAAACCACCATTTTCTGCCTCAATTTCCACTTCAAAATCGATTTCGTCACCAAAATATTCATACCTAAATGGAACTTCCTCATTGTCACCATTTGTGTAGGTGCCGTTTAATTGAATGGAAGGCTCGTTTTGATAGTCAATCAGATCTATTTCCATTTCAATTTCCTTATAAATGCCTTCCGGAATCTGAATAAAGAAATCCGCATCGCTGTCAAATTGGTCAAATGTAACCTTTTTGATTTCGTCAAACTTGATTTCGTATTCCCACTCGTCTCCATCCTCGTCGTCATCGTCATCGAAGGACCCGGCAGCAGGCAAACCTTCCGTATCGAAATCTCCTTCCAGCTCCAATTCAAGTTCCCGGATCTGAATAAATCCATCTGTAAATTGTAGCCCGGTCGCAGTCGTTCTGGCATTGGCGGCCGTAGCCGAATTGCCCTGCAATTTAAAAAGCATCCCCATGGTTCCGTCCCCAGTTCCCGGTACCATATCCTCATCGGGAGTGCAACTGGTTGTGACGAAAAACAGCGTTAAAACGATTGCCGAAATCAGGTTTTTTTGTTTGTGCATCATTTGTTTATGTTGTTTAGTTTCCCTTTGGTTGCAGCTAAGTAGAAAGATGTAACCATCCCGGAAGAAAAAAATCTAAAAAATTTTGTAGCATTCAACTACTAGCGTAGTGTTTGCAAGCGAACACTCAATACTTCCGCCCAGGAAAAGCTGGAGTGGTATTTGTGCTGATCGTCATCATTTATTTTTTTGATTTGCCTTAGTGCGTCTTCATATGCCTCCTGTTTCAAATACGCAAGTGCCATGTAAAAGTCTGCTTCGTCTTGAAAATTATCGGTCTCGTTACGGGCATTCTCTGCTTCCAACGTTTGTAGGTAACGCAACGCCTCCGACGGCTGATTTAGTTCCAAAGCGGCCGCACCCAATAGCAAAAGTTCCATCGAGCTATATGCTTCCGGTTCACTCCCCTCGATTGCCTGAAACATGTTCTTAAAATCTCCTTTCAAATAAAGCGATTCGAGCAAATTTTCCTGCTCGGCAACTCCCCGGTCCGCCGTGATTTCATAGGAAAGGTAGTTTGCTTCGAAAAGTTGATTGCCGTCATTTTGCAGCAGGAAAAACCCATAACCCAGGGTACCCAACAAGGCTACACTGGCTGCGATCCTCCCCCAAAAATGCAAGGGACGTACCTTGTTTTCGAGTTTGGGAGTGGAAATGGACGTAAAATCCTTGTTTTCAATGCGCTGTTTCAAAAAATCGTGCTGAATCTCCTTGATAGACGTTTCATATCCGTTGGATTTTATGGCACGGAGCGTGTAGCGATACAGGTTCACCCGATCGCGAAGCGACGGGTCACGTTCCAGTTCCTTCTCGAACAACTCTTTTTCGTCGGACGTGAGGTTTCCGTCCAGGTATTCTACCAAATAAGGATCATCGTATTTCTTTTCCATTTTCCAATGCGTTTTTTACCAGTTGGTAAAGTTGGGGATTGCCTTCGATGCGATCAATTAATTGTTTCATGCACTTGTATTTTGTATTCCTTGCCACTTGCTCGTTTGTATACCCCTCCGCTTCGCTGATCTCTTTCATCGACATGCTTTCGTAATAAAATAAGTGCAACAAACGCTTACACTTGCTCCCAAGGCGTTCAAAGAGGGACAAAACCAATTGGTAGCCTTCCATTTCCTCCATCGTTTTACTGATATCCTTCACTTCCCTTTCCTGTTCACTCGTATACGCCCGGTCCCGGTTAGCCCTACTCTTTTGTTTTCTTAGCGTGGTCAGCCAGATGTTGCGGTTGATACCATACAATACCGAATTGATACTGGAATCTCCCCGAAATTTTCCGGTTTGCACCATGTTGAGAAATACCAACATGGTCTCCTGTATGGTATCTGCGGCATCCGCTGCTGTTCCGCTATTCTGAACGATGTAATTCTCCATAACGGCGTAATAACCTTGATATAGCTGCAGAATGGCTTCGTTTACCTGATTGGATCCAGCAAGTGCGTCAAGTAGTTCCTGGTCCGTCCAAACCGTACCTTTTTTCATAAGTATCCGTTTCTTAGTGGTACCAAATGTAACCAATGTAACCAAATTTGAGAAAAAAATTAGGTTGCCCGTGGCATCGGGATTCCATTGGGTAAAAAAACGCCCTTTTTACCGCGCATAACCCCTCCGCGCACGCCATTCCAATCCTGTTTTCCAGACCATTCCCCTTTGAAACCATGGCAAGACCTTGCGTACGTATGGCAGTAAAAAAAATGGACTATAAAAATAATATACCGAACTTCTGACAATGCCTGCATGGACTGTAGTGGTAAAAATCTGAACATCGAACCACCCGTCCTCGATTGAAATAGGGAAACGGGATAAGACCCACCGATAAAATCGATCAAATCCTCAAACGGAAGACTTTAAATATATTTTCCTAAATTAGCCAAGTTACACTAAATTTTACTATTAGACCGCTAAAACAGCCAGTTACTTTATTGGGTTATACCTTAGGAATGAAAAAATATCAAAAGTTATCCGGCGTTAAAGAGATTGCCAGATTAGCAGATGTGTCTATAGGTACCGTCGACCGGGTCATCCATAACCGAACGGGTGTATCCGCAAAGACCAAATCGAAAATAGAGAACATCATCAAGCAGCTTAACTACCAGCCTAATATCTTAGCCAGCCGACTGGCTTCAGGAAAGGTTTATCGGCTTGCTGTACTGATCCCGAGAGGATCCGAAAGAACCGACTTCTGGGATACCCCCCTCAAGGGCATCAAACGGGCGGAGGAAGAAATCAGGCAATACGGTATCTCTGTAGCCACCTTTTTCTTTGACCTGAATGACAAAAGCACCTTTATCGCGTCGACCGAAAAAATTAGGCAGCAAAAACGCTTCGACGGGGTCCTGATGGCCCCCTCCTTCGTCAAAGAATCCATTTCATTCACACGGTACTGCCAGGAGCATTCCATACCGTTTGTCTTTATCGATAGCAATATTGAGGTAAATGGGAGCCTTTCTTACATAGGTCCTCCCCTTTTTCAAAGCGGATTCCTGGGAGCTCGCCTCTGTACCTTTGGTATGAAAAACACGAAAAAGATTTTGTTTATCACCATTTCCAAGGAAAAGAACCGGTACAATTACTCCAAAATCGAAGAAGGATTTAAAAACTATTTTTTCGAAAATGACGTAGACCACCAACTGATCAAACTGACGATCACAGACACGGAAAAAAAATCTGTGTTTCGGAACCTCGAAAAGGCTTTCGTGAAGCATCCGGATATTGAGGTCATTTTTGTAACCAATTCCCGGGTGTTTTCGGTAGCGCAGTTTCTGGAATCAAAAAAACACAAAAAGATTCATCTCGTTGGTTATGATTTTTCCAAAGAAAACCAAAATTACCTAAAAAACGGATTGATCGATTTCCTCATATGCCACAAGCCGGAGGAACAGGGATACCGGGGACTTATGAGTCTGTACCATCACCTGGCCCTTAACCTTCCGGTGGATCAAGTGTATTTCATGCCTATCGATATTGTCACCAAGGAAAACCAGGATTTCTATCGGTAACGGAGTAATGCTCCTAGCTGTCCATGACCGGTAGATATAGCACCCCAGTTTTTTTTGAATCCATTTACCTGTCACCGATCCATTCCTGCCGAGTGATTTCATAAGCCGCAGGTAGCAATAAAAATGTACACGTACCTGTATCGATAGACACGAATGTATGGCTTCACCTGCTTGAAAGATCAGTGGCAGAATCGGACCAAATGGCCATTCCCACCGGAACCTGAATACGGCAGGGCTTATCGGGTCTTTCAGCAAACGCGTTGCGTGTCGGAACACATTTTTCTAATCATGCGCCGGCGTAAATGATCAGTAACAAACCGGTAATAAAGCAGGCAAACAAGGCCGAAAGCCATACATTAATTTTCGTAGAGGCTCCTTCAAATTCTTTCCCAATAAAAACTCCCCAAAGGGCTGCCCTATCAAACAAGACCCGGGTTCCCGCTGCATCGAAGGTAGGGATATACGCATGCAGGTCAACCGAATAATCCCAAAAATTTGCGAAGGTACCGCCATGCCTTCCTTCCACCGGCATATCGGCTTTGGGGCCCTTCCCCGGCATATTGGCCCTGACCTCGGCATCGCCTGTAGCTGTATTTCTCCCGGGTTACCCCTGCAACGGATCTTTAATTTTAATCAAGTCCTGAATGATTGTCCCCGCTTGATCAAACCTCGCCAGGGTATAAATATAACCATCCTTTCCGATGGCGATGGAATTGACATAAGTCGGGATGGCTCCATCTGCGTACAGAATCGGTCCGTGATCGATGTACTGCCGATCCGGTATCCGAAACGTGACCAAATGAAGGTTTTCGAGACCCTTCGCTGCGCCCTTTGAAATTGATTCAACACCTTCGACCCGTTTTCCATTTTTATAGATGGGTCCTCCGGTCAGGTAGTAAATGGTGTCGTTGTCGATGCAGTGGTCGAAACCCAGGTAACCGTAACTGAACTGGTCAAACATTCCGCTTTTTCGGGAAGGTTCGGAGACGATCCGTTCCACAAGCTCCACGGTTTTTTTTCTGGGATCAAAGCGGAACAGGTAGCCGGAATTTCCATGCACACCATAGGCAACTTGCTCGGACTCGTGCCAGAAAATCTTTCGCCAGTTATACGCCATACTACCCGGTCGGGTCGGATCGTATTGCCCAAAATAATCCAAACGCAGGTGTACTTCCTCCTGCAGCAGTTTTTTCTGCTCGGGATCGTATCGAAAGATAGCTCCATCTGCGGTGGAAAAATAAACGCTGCCGCATCGGGGATCTACAAACAAAGAACGGCATAGGGTCCTGAAATCCTTCCCGGGAGTTCCCGCTTCTCCAAGGAAGGAAACCGGCCCCAGGTCCTGCAGGGTCTTCGCTTCGGTATCGTAGTGGAAGAAACGCCCCGTAGGCCAGGTGATGCCATAAATCTGAGCGCGGTCCAGATCCATGGTCATGGACAAGATTCCTTCGCCCCCAGGTAACACTAGCAAATCCTCCACCTCCCGGCTGGCCAGATCGTAGGACAAAAGATGTCCTCCGGGATAGGTGGAAACGCCATTTGGCGGATTCTCCGGCATCCGCTCGATACCGTCGACCAGTTCATAAAAACCGACATGCGTACCGAAATACAGCTTCCCTTGTCTCTCGTAAAACGAAACATGGCTTTTTCCCTGGGGAACGGCGTTCTTGGAGCCTTCGCCGCATAGTTCAGTCAAGTCTCCGATATACACGATTCGATCCTCGCACGGCTTGTATTCATAGAATCGGCCTCCTGTTTCCAGGGATTCGGAGGAAAGAATGTAGTAAATACTGCCATCGCTTGCACTGGAAATGGCATTGTAGGTGTCGTGCGCCAGTTTAAAACCAGAAAAGTATTTTTTTGCCTCCAACTGTTGGCCCGTATTTTTTGTCGTGTCAATTGCCATTTTTAATGCGTCCTATCCATGAAAAAAGAGGTTTAAATTAAGGGTCTAATTGGGTAACAGACCGGATTGCACCTTTGGAACGCCAACCTGCTCTGCTAGGCGAAGAAATTCATGCAGAATCTCAATTTCAAGGGTAGCCGCCCAGGTACTCGGCATCCCGTAGACCATTTGGGAAGAAGCCCCCTCGTAGCCTCCTTCCCGAAGGATGGTAGTGGAGGGGATGTAGCCCATTACATCATTTGAGTAGCCCATGACCACCAGGTCCTGCCCAAAAACCTTTTTAAGCTCCAGCGCATAGGCCACTACGGTTTCCCCTCCCAAGGTCATGATCGGCTGATCTCCCAGGGTCCACACCTGAACGGGAAAAGGATACGCAGTCAAAACCGGCAGTCCTTGCTCGCGCTCATCCTTCATGCGGGTCGCCCACCGCTTCTGATAACCCGAAGCGGTGGAAATAAATGCCGTCAGCGTTTCCATGCTTGGCGGAGTGGACAGGGCCAAATCGATCTCCGAATACGCCGTTTGGATACGTGCCTCCAGGGGTCGCATCCCCTCGCTCAACACCCGTTCCACGGCGGCAGCCAGGCTTTTTCCGTATTGTTTCGCGAGAAAAACCGTCCTTCGCGGGAGGGGATTTTGGTCGGCCCCTGCTCCCTGGAAAAATAGGGCCACGGCGCCCGGATAATTTTTTTCCAGTTCCAACTGGGCAAAACCCGGATAATCGCCAGAAATCGCATAGCCGCTTAACACCGTCGGATGACAGGCATAACCAAATGCAATGGCCAGGATCTCTCCCGCCACATTGGCTACCTTGATTACCGGTACCGCATAGTCGTTAGGTCCCCGCAACTCGGTTTGCTGCAGCAAGCTGTTTTCTGCGTTGTTTCTCCGGTTTACCTGAAACCGGGTAACGCCATTTTCGACGAACAAATGCGCCGGTTGAAGCGAATCCAGCGCTTCCTCCACCAACCGCAACGTCTCGGTAACCAGCTCCTCAGAATACGTGCTTACCCGTATCTTTTGTGCTTCGTCCAGGGGATAAATATCGGAGAGGGAATTTTCCAGTACCGGACCGGAGTGGGTATGGGAACTGTTGATAATGATCTGGGATTTTTCAAGCCCGTATCGTTCTTTCAACCCAGATCGGATGCGATCCGATAGGCCTTTTGGCATGCCAAGCAGGTCCGATGTGATCAGCACTACTTGCTTACCGGAAGCATCTTCCAAGGCGAGTGCCTTGATCCAAATGGGATGAAGCATGCCTTCCGATGGATGATCCCTTCCGCCATAACCAGCCAGCCATATCGGATCCTTCGGCGTGATGTCTATTTTGGACACACCGGCCTTCCATTGCATGGAATCCAGGTCTTTTCCTACAAGGGCATGTGCGGTCTTCATACCGAGTAACGCCATGGAGAATATCAATACTAAAGATGTTATTGTTTTCATGAGTTGATTTGGTTTAATCTACTTTCCTTTATTTCGATGCCTGACTGAAGCGGTGCATTAGATTCCATTTTTTTAAAGCCTCATAAACCTCATAATATTACCTGACATTAGATCCTGCCGGATCGCAGGACTTGCCTCTTCTTCCCGGAGAGCAGCAATCCTTAAGGCCCCGGTTCTGTAATCCAGAATGGGCGAATGGCTGCCAAAGCCGAATTTATCTTTTCCAAAGGTGCTCATCAATCCTCCCAGATCGACTATATTCCTCCCGGAGGTATCCATGAAAACGTTAGCCCTCTTGATCAAGGACAAGCCTTCCTGTTCCATGGCGGTACTATTGGCAATATTTAAAATCATAAATTGGCCATCCGGAACCGCTTTGATGATGGGCAAAATATCCTTCAATGTCCATTCGTCGGTGATGTCCAACCAGGAACTCGGCCGGCTGTCCACCATTCGCAAAGTGAGACCGACAGGCACCCCCCTATCGCGCGCTCTTTTAACCAACTCGACACAATGAGGATTGGTCAATTCATACCGGTGGTATTTGGGAAATAGTCGAATTCCTTTCATTCCTAATTTCGAAAGACTTTCTTCCATATCTCTTCTCCAACCCGAATAAATCGGATTGATGACGGCGAAAGGAAGTAATCTTTCCTTCCACCGGCCGTTCGAACGGATCTCAGCATGCAGTTCCTGGTTGGCAGCTTGTGTGTTTTTATAAAAAACACCATTCATGTTGGTCACCAGGGAAATGTCCACCCCAAACTTTTCCATTCGTTCAACGGCGGATTTACAGGAATTATTCGTTACCTGACGAAAGGGCCAATGACCCACGTATGCGTTGCTGTCAATCCACATTTTTTCCTGATTTTTTTAAAATCGAGTTATAATTATCAAAAAATATCTTTTTTCGCTGATTTTCATTTAATTCAGCTGCCAAAACATGGCCTACACCTTGATAAAAACTGTTATCGCATCCAAATAATAAGCGGTCTTCACCCAACTGCTCCAATGCAAAAGGAATGATGTCTGCCTCATTGTTGCTACCAGAAAGGTCCACGTATACATTGCTATACGGTTTTACAGCCTTGCAAGCATCCAACCAATCTCCTCCCCCTCCTAAATGAGCTAGTTGAAACATGGCTTCGGGAAACCGTTTCGCAGCGATAACAAAATCCTCGGGGGTAGAAACATTTTTAGGCTCTCTGGCATCTAAAACTACCCGTGATCTGCCGATTCCCATATGCATCAAAATGATCATCTTTAAATCAATGAACTTCTCAATTATGGGGTAAAATAAAGGGTCGCTTAATTTAACGTGATTGTATAGCTTCAATCCCACCATCCCATGATCCATACACCGATCGATTTCATGCATCGATTCTTGCAGGTAGGTCGGATTCAGCGTGGCCTGTCCAATGAAACGATCAGGAAATTTTGACACCGCATCTAGTATCAGGTTGTTGCATCGAACGAATTCTTCCGGCAATCCCTTGCTTCCCGGAGACATGGGTCTGGAAATAACCAGCTTTTCGATTCCTAGTCGATCTGCAAAATCAATCTGAATTTCAGGGCTGTCGGGGGTAAAGTATACATGTGCATGGGAGTCAATTTTTCGGTACTTTAGCACTTCATCCATCAAATCCGTGGCTTCATCCAGGGTCTCGCCTGTACCTGAAAAATCAATCAAATTACTACCTAAGGCAAGGCCGGAAGCAGTGGCCGCGGCGTGGGAAAAGAATTTTCTTCGGGTAATATTTTTAGACATAACCGTTTTTATTTAACGCAAGAAAAGAGTTCAATCCTCCTGGACAGTTGTTTTGAAAAGCAAAGCCAGACATTGTCTTTCGATTCATTATCCTCTTACGTGCCAAACGAAAACTTCCTTTCAGGCAATAGTCATTCACTTCTTATCACCCTTTTCGGGGGATCCGGATTTAGCCAATTCTCCGGCGTGGTTTCTTATTTTTACCAGAGCCTGCGCGATTTGCTCCATATCATTTTTGGTTCCGAGTAACATGGATTGCGTAAACCATACTGCCTGCTCGCAAAGTAAATCGTTCTGGGGACAACTAGTGGTTTCAACCCATTCCTGCATGGCTTTTTCACCATATAGCTTCAAATAGTGCCTGTTTTTTGCCAAGCGCTGCACGTAATCTTCTTTATTCATACTTCGATACCCGCCGGAACAGGGAACACCTTCCGCAGCCAGCGCTTGCAAAAACCTCGATCGCGGCATGTCAGCAAATTCACGCTTGTCGTAACGGAACATGTAGAGATGATAGGCACTTTCGGTTACACCCGGATACATTTTTGCTGGATAAATCCCGGGTATTTCACGTAACAACTCCGTAAGATACGTTGCGTTAAGCGAACGTGTCCTGGCCTGACTCGACAACATGTCCATTTGTGTCGTCAATAAATTACCCTGAAACTCTGTCATCCTCAGATTCGACCCCCTTGTGGATCGATAGGTACTTGAATCCGAATCGGTTCCGCGGCTCTGATTTTGGAAATTAAACGCGTTCCTTGCGAACGCATCATCATTGGATAGAACCGCCCCGCCTTCTCCTGAATTTAGGTTTTTACTCGATTGAAAACTGAATGCGCCGGCCATTCCAATCGTCCCCACTTTTTGTCCCTTCCACTCAGCCAAATGTGCCTGACAAGCATCCTCGATGACTGGAATATCGTGTCTGCCTGCAATTTCCATGACCGTGTCCATATCCGCCGGAGATCCTCCAATGTGGACGGGCATAATAAGTCTTGTATTTCGAGATATTGCCTGCTCGATTTTAGTGGCGTCAATTTGAAAACTCTCTAAATCGGTGTCTACAAATCGTGGTAACGCGTAATTCAACACAACAACGTTATAGGTGGCAATGAATGTGTATACCGGAATGATTACTTCATCCCCTGGACCAATATCCAACACTCCCAAAGAAGTGTACAGGGCGTTTGTCCCGCTGGAAACCCCTAAGCAGTGTTTGGCACCAGTCAATTCCTTGAATTTATTTTCAAAAGTAGCCACCGAATTTCCACTTAATCTACCCCATTTTTTGCTTCGCAAAACGTCAACCAGCCCCTGCTCATCACTCCTTCCAGCAACAGGCCAACTCGGAAACTGACCCGGGTGTGCCTTGGGCCCGCCCAAGAGAGCCGGCTTCTTATTTTCACTTGGGAGATACGCAAAAGCAGGTCCTCCGAGGGTAACTCCGGCACTAGCCAAAGTCATGGCGCTTAGAAATTTTCTTCGGTCTAGGTGGCAATTCATAGTTTCTATCGGTTTTAGTATCCTTTTGACGAAAATAGTCCATTGTGTTCCTCTCAACGTGACCAAATCTCCGGTTTACCCTGCACTTAGTCAATGGATTCCATCCAGACCAGTTGATCATTTCGAACCGATGCGGCGGCAAAATGGCCAGTGAGGACTTGAATCCCCTTCGCCGTCTCAAATGCTAATGTACCGGAATCATCACAGGACATGATATAATCCCTGCCCTCAAGGGTATCGATGGCGATGATGCCCGATCCTTCCAGGCAGGTTACATTTTTTACGAAGGGTAGGTTTCCTTCAAAGCCCTCAAAAACTGACATAAACGTCTTGAGGCCTTTCCCTTTTGTCCTTCGGACAATATAGGGGATGGTCGCACCAATATCTACATTCTTCCAGTCCCGCTGTCCCCAACCGGTGGCGAGGAATACCCTCTCTCCGAGCTGCCCCACCGACCAGGCCGCGGCCGTTAAATCGGCCCCAGCTTTCCATTTGGTAACCCATACGTGATTTCCCTCTGCGGTTTTCACCGCTGAAAAGTCGTAAATGGAGGATTCTTTCCAAGAACTCGTCGGTATGCCATTTATTGCGTGAATCTCTCCTGTAGCATGAAACACGTAATCCTGAATTTCCCCACCCGCTACCCGGAAAAAATCTACCGCATAGTTATGACCGTTTCCGTGATCTACCAATACAGAAGTACGCTTGTAGGTGCTTGCTTCGACATATGCCGAGGAAGCCATCTCCATTATCTTTATTTTTTCAAAGGCGTTGTAATGCACTAGTTTACCTCCCCTACCCGCTTTGATCTGGTCTTTTTCGTTCAGGACTACTGTGTTATGTGCCAGGGTCCGTATGTTTTGAGATTTCTTGGGATGGTCCCATAAATACCCGAGGTCCGAGAGCAATTCTTTTCCCTTTTTCCAGTAGTAAAGGTTTAGGCTGTCTTGTTCATGGTGAATTCCCCAATGGCTTGCACTTAGCAGCAGTAAACTTTCTCTGCCGTCCTTCCCGGACCGCAAATGCCCTATCCGAAGGTGAGGAGGGCACCAATCCGGTAAATTCAACGCGTCATCGGCCCTTCGCTCAAGACCAGGGATACGGTAGTAAAGGGAAAAAGAAGAAGATCCGTTGGGTTTGGTAAGATCATACGGCAAGGTGAGAACAGGATCTACCGTAGTGGGATTGAACGAATTGTTAAATAAAGGCGATCCGCTATGGAGAGAGAGCGTTGGTGTACACAATGCTTTCAAAAGGGATCGGTAGGAAGCCTTCTCCGGGTAGTTGGCTACCATTAGCTCTACATAAGCCACGTCAAGTCCTGTGGTGGTAAATGAATCAGCATAGGGCGGGTAAGCTAAATCCCCCTGCAAGCCATTGAAAAAAGCCTCCCAAACACGGTGATAGTTGGTGTCACGATAAAGGTTTAGATCATCCATGCGCGTTCCTTCATTATCCCTGAAACCTGCTGGATCCGAATAGCCAAGGGAAGCCTGGGCCATATCCCAAATCCCCCCCAAGGTCATCAGGCCGTAGAAAGGCGATTCGCTAGTGGCACCGTCAGGTAAAAACCATTCATCTACCGTCTTTTTGAATCCCTCCAATCCAAACCTGAACAAGCCCGGATGTCCCAAACACCTTCCCACCAAAGCCACCGCAGTCCGGTTGCTTACCGATTTGTTATTCAATCCTTTGTCTCCGACCAACAGAAGCGTACTTTCCAGTAATAAATCCCTTTCAATAGCTATTTTTTCAGCGGTGGAATACACAGGGCTACCATCCGGATAGCCTGCGTTGCAGGTAAGATCATAGGCAGCGACTGTTTTTCGTATAAAATCTGATTCCAAACCTACACCGCTCGCCCTTCCGGCACTCCAATATCCGGTCCAAAGACTGTGGTCAGGCTTATTCGGGGGAGGACACAATTCAGGCGTCGGCAGATTATTGATGGTCATGGCCGCTATCTTCGGATTGATGTCTGCATATTCACCGTATCCTACATGAACCAGCCAATTCGGATAGCAATGCGCAAGGCGAAGCAAGATTCTACGACAAGCCAACGCATATTCCAGATTTCCAAGGAGCTGAAAACCCTCCGCCAGCGTCTTGCTAAACCCTGCTATCCATTGAACCTTCCGGGATCGTATATTCGCACTGAAAGCAGGTCTGCCTTCTTTATACCCAAAAACCGGAAACGGTTCTCCCCCGTAGAATTTGATCGTTTGTGGTTTGCCCCAGTTGGTATTTAAGACAATGTTCTCGGGATATTGACTGTTTGGAAAAATCTCGCCACATTCGGTACAGGTTATCTGTTGGGGCAAGGCCACATCCCAATGCCACAAACCATGGGGATGGACCGGCATTCCTTTCTCTCTGCATGAAGGACAAGGCGTCCACAGTGGGTCCCCCGGTGTGGTCTCTTCGATCATCATTTCCAAAAAATCATCCGTAATCAGTCCTACGTGATTCTCTATAACATCCTGAATCCTTGTACCGTGTGCCTTCGCCCAATCATACTTTCGGATGTTTTCCTTTGCATTGGCGACATTTTGCTCCTTAATGGTCAGACAGGGGTGTTGAACCGAAGTCCTGTATTTCTTCCAGTCGGACCAATCTAAAAGAGGATCGGCAGGGGAGGAATGCGGTATCCTGGACATTCGCTCAGAAAACAGTGGCTCGCCAAGATACATCCCCATGCTCCATACCGAAGCCTGCTTTAAAAATTCTCGTCGATTTTTGGGCACTTTTGTCATGGGATACAACTAATTCATTTAACCGATCATCCGATCCCTGTCGGACTACTACTCAATCCCGATCACTACAGGGTTAATTTCAGTGAAATAAGCGGTATTACTGGTTATTTTCATGCAAAGCAAATCCAAAAGCCTGTTGGGTAGCTATGCCTTGGTAAACTCCTTTTACCCAGAATCTCCTGAATGAGATAGCGGCCATCGGTTGATTGGAACGACCAAAAACAAATCGAACCGGCAAGGATCGAATTCCCCACCCATAGCCGGGTGGACACCTATTGAATCAAAGGATACTCCTTCGCCTTTATCCCGATGTTTACTGCCAACTTTACTGCCTCCGACAGGATCCGTTCTTCAATATCGAAGGCCCAGGGAGTGGTAAAGATGGGCGAGCGCGTCCCCTCGTAGCCCCCTTCCTTTAACACGGTCTTGGTAGGGATATAGGCCATGACATCGTTGGAATACCCCATAACAAAGGTATCCGGGCCAAACAACTGTTTCAATGCCAGGGCGTATCCGACCAACAATTCCCCGCCAAAAGAGAAAAGGGCCTGGTCTCCCAATTTCCAAACCTGGACCGGATAGGGATAGGACGTGATCAACGATTCGCCCTTATCCAGTTTGGCGATTAAGACTTTCGCATTTTGCTTCAGGTATTCGGGATACCCGGAGCTTTCACTCGTAATGTCTAGCAATTCCTCCCGGCTGGGGGAAGGTTTGGCAAACGTCAGCTCAATTTCAGTATAAGCCGTGGCCAATTCACTTTCCAATGGTCTCATTTCTTCCTGTAGCACCCGATCAACTGCAGCAGCCAATTCCTTACCGTATTGGTGGGCCAGGGGAACCGTCCGTCGGGGCAGGGGGTTCTGGTCGGCACCTGCGCCCTGAAAGAAGAGCGCGGTGGTTCCAGGATACTGCTTTTCCAATTCCATCTGGGCAAAGCCGGCATAATCTCCTGAAATGTAATAGTCCGCCAATACAGTCGGATGACAGGCATAACCGAAAACCAGGCCCACCATTTCATCCTTCTGGTTCGCTATTTTCAATACCGGTACGGCGTAGTCATTGGGGCCATTCAATTCCGCCTGATGTAGCAGGCTGGCCTCCTTATTATTTCTCCGATTTACCTGAAAACGGGTCACACCGTTTTCAGCGTACAGGTGAACCGGTTCCAGCGATTGTAGGGTCTGGCCTACCAAGGCAACGATTTTTTCCTCCAGATCTTCCGCATACCTTTTGATTTTATCCAATTGAACCGGATCCAGTTGGAATTGATACCTGGCGTAATCGGTTTCGGGTCCGGTATGGGTATGGGAACTATTCAGGATCACCTGTTGCCTGGACAATCCGTACTCCCCCATTAGCCGATCACGTATTCTACCGGACAGTTCCTGCCGTATACCTACTAGGTCGGTGGTGACAAGTACCGCC
Organism: Cyclobacterium xiamenense; assembly: GCF_900109255.1. Classification (NCBI taxonomy): domain Bacteria; kingdom Pseudomonadati; phylum Bacteroidota; class Cytophagia; order Cytophagales; family Cyclobacteriaceae; genus Cyclobacterium; species Cyclobacterium xiamenense. Next base: position 101,109 of record NZ_FNZH01000010.1, read on the forward strand.
AGATTTCCGGAACGATCTTCCAATACCAGGGCTTTTGCCCAGATATCGTGCCGTATACCTTCCGAAGGGTGGTCCCGGGCAGCATATCCCGCCATCCACATGGATTCCTGCGGTGTAATGGACACGGAAGACACCGCGGCCTTCCAACCGGAAGGGGACTGCTGTGAAAAAGCAGGCTGGCAGATCCCGAAAAATCCGAGTGCCCAGATAAAGTAAAGGGTTAAGCGATCAGTCGTTGATTTCATAGTGCTGGGTTTTTCGTTGGTTTTCGAATGCATTCGCTGCAAAGGATCGGCCTCAACCGGTATCCTGTGTTTGCTTCACAGTTTTCGCGACGGCTCCGGCAATCCGGTCTTCGATATCTCCGCTCCATCTCCAAGCCGGGTGGCCGTATTCATCGAGATGCGGACCGCCCTCGTAGCCCCCTTCCTCCCATACACGTCTGGAGGGGATGTAGGCGGCCATGTAATTGGCATACCCGCACACCCAAGTCCGTTGGGGAAACTCCTGCTTAAACCGGAGTGAATAATCCACCACCGCCTCTCCTCCCATTCCGATAAACAGCAACTCTTTTCCCATCTTCCAGGCTTGCACCGGAAAGGGATAGCGATTGGAAAACTTTTCTCCGGCTTCAATTTTTTTTATCATTCGGTTCGCCCATCGCGCCTGCAAGGGGCGACTACCGCTGGCTATGGGTTTCAATTTCTCCAAATCAACCAGTTCCTCGTAGGCCAAATCCACGTAGCTAAAGGCGGGCGATAGGACGGGCGAAATGGACTGCATGTTCGTTCGCAGGACTTCTTCCACGGCAGTGGACAGCATTTCTCCGTATTTTTTGCATAGCTCCACCTTTCTTCGCGGTAGCGGATTCTGATCCCCTCCACATGCATTGAAAAACATGGCGGCGGTGCCTGGGTAGTTTTCTTCCAAATTGATTTGGGCAAATCCGGGGTAGTCGCCACACCAGGTAGTAAAATCCAGGGTGGTAGGGTGGCATGCATAGCCGAACAAAACAGCCAAGTAGTGTCCTCCCGGTGCTTTTGCTGCCAAAACCGGCACGTAATGGTCTACCGCTCCTTTCAGTGGGAGGCCTTTGGCGAGCATTTCCGGAACTTCCGCCTCCTTATTGTCTCTCCTATTTACCGCAAAGCTACAGGTTCCTTCTCCATGTAGTAGCGCGCAATCCTGCCAGTTGGCCAGGGCTTCCGCTACTGCAGCCACCACTTTCTTTTCCATCCAGGCGGTGTATTCGATCACCTGCGCACGCTGCTTTTCATCGCTGGGATAATAATCCACCAAATCATCTTCCAGACAAGGCCCGCAATGGTTGTGGGAAAAGGCTAGCATGAACTCCGAACGGGCCAATCCAAATTCTTGCTGTACCACTCGGAACAGCCTTTCGTAAATGGTTTTAGACATACCCATATGGTCGGTGGTAACCAGAACCACACGCCGGCCAACTGCGTCTTTTAACGCGATCACCTTTGCCCAAAGATCGTGTATTTTTCCGTCGGCCACTCGTTTTCTGCCATAGCCAGCCAGCCAAACACCGTTGGTAGGGGTAATGACCGCCTTCCCGATGCCTATTTGCCATCCGGCATCATGGGATGTGTTTGATTTACCCGAAAGTCCAAAAGCATTTTCCCCTCGGTTCCAGGCCGTTTTTTCGCTTGGAAAAACGCGAACCGATGCCAGTCCAAATGCGCTTGTTGAAAGGGATTGGATAAATTTTCTTCGGTCGATGGTCCGGTTTTTTTTCATGTTTGCTTGATGAACTGGTCTGGGTTGACAGCAGGCATTCGCTGCGGCCAGACCCGATGAATCCCCCACTACCTGCCGATCGAACCGACGCGTTTGCAGTGGGGGATATCCATTCGGATGCCTGGTTTTTTCTACTCAATCACTTCCAGCGGAGGCACATTATTGGCAGCACCCGTATATCCCAGGTTCTGGTTGATTCTTCCCAGGGTATTGGAATTGACCATGTCGTCGTCGATGGGCCACTGAAAATGGTACGGCATGATTCGGGGCCGCTGACCCAGGAGGATGATTTCATCGGTACGGTCATAGAAGTTATTCAAGGTTCTTACTCGATCGTAATACCAGTTCTTTTCGTGGAGGCTTTCCAGGCTGTATCCACCCTCGTTTCTGGCAGCCATGATGTAAGACACCCGGTTCAATTCGTTTTGCCGGGGCTCTTCGGCAAATAACTCCCGGGCCCTTTCGTCAAATATGAAATCGATGGTCACCTCACTGGCGCCGATTGCGGGAGCATTGGCCCGTTGCCGGACCGTATTGATATCCGTGGCGGCACTGGCCAAATCGCCTTTCCAATAATACGCTTCGGCTCTCAGGAGATAAGTCTCTGCCAGTCGAAAGATGTACCAGTCCCCGTTACTTCCCATGGGAATGCTGGTTTGATCTGGCGCGTTCGGGGAATAGGTTTTGTAAAAAGGAGACGGGTACACCCTGGCCCAATATTCGGAAGGAATATCCATGTTTTCGGGGTCGAATGGTTCCATGTATTGAGAGGAAGCAGGATTGTTGTAATACAGTTCCTCTCGGTCAAACCAGTTAATATCGGCCCTTCGCAAATCGGGGGTGGTGGTATAATCAAAACCGGCCTCTTCCCAAATCTCGTAACTGTGCCAATCACTTAAGGCCACATCCGGATTGCCCCTTCCTAGCGAATCGTACAGGGGGCCCCGATCAATGGTTCCCCGGTTGCCGTCTTTGTCTTTACCGATCGAGGAATGCCACCAGGAACAGTTGTACACCCGCATGGTAAACAAGCCGGGGGTCCGTGCCGTTGGTGGTGCTTCCCACCTGTCTACGAAAGCCAAAATCGTCTCGGTATTTTGCCCGCTATTCTTATTCGCATGTCGGTGAAGATCCCAGATTACGTTTTTAGAAGGGTCATCTGCCTCCACGCCAAATCGGTCGGTCATCAGGGCATAGGGGCCATTGATAACCCTGTCTGCCGAAGCGATGGCCTTGTCGAATTCCATATTGGCCAGGTAAATCTTGGTAAGCAAGTGATCGCCCGCTCCCTTGGTCGGTATCCCTGGTGCAGCCGAAACCGGCAAATGCTGCACCGCAAACTCCATGTCTGACTGAATCTGATCCAGAATTGCCCACCTACTGTGGGTCTGAAAATCAAGCCGGACTCCCCGCACCTCTTCTTTTAAGAAGGGCAAATCCCCATAGTTTCCGATCAACCGGTAGTACCAGTAGGAACGGTGCCAATAGGCTTCTGCGAGGACTTCGTTTCGATCCTCCGGATCGGCCCATTCCAGATCATCAATCCGTGTGATGGCCACATTGGCATTCTTCACCATTTCAAAGATATCGTTGATCTGGGTGACGAACTGTTGGTACCGGTCGGAATTGGGTGTAAGGGCTGTAAAGTCCATTTGTAGCCAGGGAACACCGGCTTCAGACGCCGCCCATTGGTGGGCCATGAAGTTTTTTTGTGCGGTTTGTTCCCGGGTAAGGTCCTTGCGCATCGTTACCAAAAGCGCTTCAAAACCAGCCCGGTCTACGAATACGTTTTCGGTGGTAAAAAAGGACAGGGGCTGGGGCTCGAGAAAATCCTCGTTACAAGCTGTGGTCGTAAAAAACAGCAGCGTTAATATAAGGTATGCATTGATATATCGTTTCATCTCTTCGGCAATTTTACAGTGATAAATTAAATCCAACGGTGACTATTTGTGGCATGGGCAATAGTCCGGACTCAGGATCCCAGCCCGGCCAACTGGAAAAAGTAGCCAGGTTTCGGACCGACCCAAAGATGCGTAAATTTTGCATGCCGTATCGCTGTGAAATTGGGGTGGGTAAATTGTAGGATAGCGAAACGTCCTGAATCCGCACGAAGGAAGAGGATTTGTACGGCATCACGCCGCCACCAAAGGGAGAATCGTTCACGCTCAACCGCGGATAATCGTTGGTGCGGTTGTCAGGCGTCCAATACGGGTAATTGGCGGTACTCCTTCTGTCAAAGGTAGACCATCCGGCTACAGAGGGTGAAAACGGCCGCATATGCCCGAGGTCTGCCCGGATAAAAACCGAAGCGGTGAAATTTCGGAGAAAGGTGATGTCATTCCGGAAGCCAATCCGGTGCCTTGGTTGGCTGAATCCAATGAATTTTTTATCCTGCAGCGCTTCGTACACGCCATTTCCATCCACATCCTCTGCTTTGATGTCTCCGGGGCTAAGGTTATACTCGGCAGCTTGCTGGGCCTCTTCTGTCTGCCAGGTGCCCAAAATATTGTAGTCCCAGACCACATCGATGGGCTGACCGATAAACCATTCGTTTTCAAAATCCGGAATTTCCCCGACGATGGATTGTCCCTGAAGGGTATACTCTCCGGTATCCCCGAAAAGCGAGATGATTTCGTTTCGGTTCATGGAATAGTTGACATTGGTCCTCCAGCTGAAATTAGGCCGGTTGACGGCTACCGCTCCCACCGTGGCTTCAAAGCCCCTATTGGCCAGCTCGCCAATATTGGTGGTCACGTTTTCAAAACCTGTAACCCGTGGAAGCGAACGGTCCACCAGGAGATTCACCGTGCTCATGTCGTAATAATCCAGCGTCAGGTTGATGCGGTTAGCTAAAATACCGATGTCAAAGCCCAGGTTGTAGGATTCGGTTTCTTCCCAGGAGAGTCCCGGATTGGAAAGGGTCGACGTGAAAATCCCCATTTGCACCTGCGAGCCGTTGAAATATTGGTTGCTGCCCATTTGGGCAAACGCAGAATACGGACCTATGTCCCGGTTTCCGTTGACACCCCAGGACAGGCGCATCTTAAGCTGATCGATCAGACTGGAATTGTAAAATGCCTCGTCGGAAATTTGCCAGGCGAAGGCGAGGGCCGGAAATATGGCCCGGGGATTCTCCCGTCCAAATGCACTGAAACCGTCTCTGCGCAGGGAGCCCGTGAATAGGTATTTTCCCATGAGGGTGTAATTGATCCGACCCATTAAGCCGTCACCGGTATAGGTGATGTCATCTGTTCCTATGGTGGGGTCTCCGCCAAATTGCATCCCGTGGTAGCCCAAAACCGAGCTGGGGAGGAAGGTTTGGTTGGCCATACTGGAACTGTATATCCTGTTTTTCTCCAGGTTGTACAGGAAGGTAACATCGAAACTGTGGATACCGAATTCCCTGTTCCATTTCAACAGGTTGTCCACCATCCACTCGTATGTATTGGATTCAAAGCGGGTTGCCCTGCCTCCGGCAAAGGTTTGCCCACCTGTAATGGTCTCTGGAGACCAATAATTGTAATCCCTTACGCTTTCAAGCCTTGGTTGGTAGGAAGACCGGAAAGTGATCCCAAACGGAAGCTTGAACTCGGTATAGAGTGCGGAAAAAAAGCTGTTCCGCTTGTGGAAACGATCCTGACCCAGGTAATTGATCAATGGATTTTGTCCACCAATATAGCCATGAGGAAACCACTTGACGGATCCATCTTCTTCGTACATTTGTGCATAGGGACCGGTTTGGTACATGCCCGTGAGATTGGCTTGCACCACACTTTCGTCCCGGGAAGAAAACTGGGAATTCAGCCCCACCTTCATCCAATCGGTCAGCTCAAAATCCAGGTTTACCCGGGAGCGTATCGTGGAAAACTTGTCCCCCACAATGATGCCTTCGTTATCCAGGTACCCGAGGGACCAGTAGTATTTCACTTTATCCGTTCCTCCACCTACACTAAGGTCGTATTCCTGCCGCAAGCCGGGCTTCATTACTTCGTCTCGCCAATTGATGGTTTCCCCTGCCAGGTATGCCTCTACCTCGTCTGGGAAGAAATTCAACCGCGATAGCCACTCTCTGGTGTCATCCGGGTTTGGATTGTTGTTGGAGGCCCGCCACTGCTCGAGCGTAACACCCTCGGGCAATTCTTCGGGACTGAACCAAAAATAATCAGGCTGGGCCTGCCCCAGTGTCCGGAAATAGTCTCTCCTGAAATCCAGGTAACCCTGCGGACCACGGACGGCGAACGCATCACTGGTCGGTCCTGCGACTCCCAACTTCGTGGTGAAATTAATCGTTGGTTTGCCAGCGGTGCCCCGCGTGGTGGTCACCAAAATTACCCCGGATGCCGCCCGTGCCCCGAAAACGGCTGCGGAACTGGCATCTTTGAGTATATCCACGGATTCAATATCGTTGGGATTGATGTCCCGGAGGCTTCCGTTGAAAATCACCCCATCCAAAACAACCAAGGGTTCCGTCCCTGCGCTCAGTGAGGTAGGGCCCCGTACTTCCAGGGAACTACCGCCTGCAGCTGAGGTCCCCTGATTGGCATTGAATCCCGCAACGGTTCCCGCCAACATGTCCGTAAGCTGTACGTTACTTTGATTTTTAAAGCTCTCCGGGTCTACACGTACCACCGAGCCGGTAAGGTCGCTTTTCTTCACCGTACCGTACCCGACTACCACCACTTCCTCCAACTGGGTCTGGTCTGCAACCAGGTCCACATTGACGGTGGTTCGATTACCTACCCGTATTTCCTGGGTCAAATACCCCACAAAAGAATACACCAATTCGGCATCTTCATTCGGCACACGGATGGAATAGGAACCATCGATGTCGGTAACGGTACCAGTGGACGTCCCCTTGATCAAAATGTTGACGCCCGGTAAGCTTTCCCGGGAAGAATTATCAAAAACCTGCCCGGTGATCTGCGTCCCCTGCTGGGCGCTGGCAAAATTGCCCGAAAACCAACAAAAAATCGTTGCAATCAGGGAAAGTGTTAAAATTTTTGGAGGAATGAAGAATTTCCTCTTTTTACTGGAGTCTGGCAACCGTTTCGCCCGATTGCCCAGCATTGCGTAATGTTGTTTCATGATGTAGTGTGTTAAAGGATGAACAAAAAGTTACTTTAGGTTTAAGGCTATTCGTTACGTGTACGTTACCTTAAAAATAAAATTTTATTCAACAAGATCAAAATGTTTTACATCTATTATTTGGTGAAAAATTGCAGTAGTAAGTTTCAAGGAAATCTCCCTCGTAAAATTTTCGCAGGATACGGGATTCTTGGTTATATTGGTACCTCCAGATGGAAACCTAGCCTGGAAAACGTAGCGATGAATCGACATATTTACCAAATCTCACCCTTTCTGTTACTTCTTTTCTTGACCTGGGCCTGCAGCGAGCGAGATTCCCGTTCGTTAACTAACGGGCAATTCGCCCACTGGAAATTTGCCGGTGATGCCCGGGACCATTCGGGGGCCAATCGGCATGCCCTTGTTCGCGGCGAAATGAATTTTAATGCCCAGGGGCCAACCGGGCAATCGGGTACCGCTGTGGAATTTACTGGCAAAAAGGCATGGCTGGAACTTGCCTCGGATGAAGCGCCCCGACTAGGGACCGGAGATTTTTCCATTTCGGTTTGGATAAATCTGCGAAAAAATGATCGGGACGTATCGGGCGATCTCCTGAGCCAATTTGATTCCGTTAACCAAACGGGCTTTCACCTGAGTACGAAGACGCAGGCGGTCACCACCAGTCTTGCCAATTTCAGTCAGGTTCACTTTGGGATAAATGCCAATCAGGCTTCCGATTGGAAGGACTACGGCAGCCCGGACAGTACCCTGGGGGCATTTTCATTGACAAGCTTTGAAGGCTCGCTCTATGCAGGCCTGTCCCACCCGGAAAAAGATAAGTCCGGAAACGTATTCCGCCTGGATTCCCTCAATCGGTGGATAGACTGCGGCTCACCTGATGGGTCCAACAGCGTCATGGCCCTGGCTATCTTTAACGACGAACTGTACGCCGGTACCGGAAAATACCGGTTCGCGGGGTCCTCCCTTCCCGAGTCCGAAAACCTGACCAAAGGAGGTAGAATCATGCGGTATGCAAAAAACGGGCAATGGATCCCTGCGGGCGAATTGCCCGATACGGAGGCCATCGGCGGTCTGGTTGTATATAAAGGTGACCTGTATGCAAGTTCGCTGTACCAGCCCGCCGGTTTTTTTAGGCTGGAGGAAGGTACCACCTGGGTAGACTGCGGCACCCCAGACGGAAAACGTGTCGTGGCTTTGGCTGTATACGATGGCTACATTTACGCAAGCAGTTACGATAGCGGAAACGTATACCGCTACGACGGGCAGTCGTGGACCGATTGTGGCCAACTCGGAGACAACACACAGACCTATTCGTTTGTGGTGTACCACGGGAAATTGTATGTGGGCACCTGGCCCAGCGGAAGGGTATACCGCTTTGATGGCCTCAACAACTGGGCGGATGTGGGCCGGCTGGGAACCGAACTGGAAGTAATGGGCATGTTGGTACACAATGGCACCTTGCTGGCAGGCACGCTTCCGCTCGCTGAGGTGTATGCCTATGCCGGGGATACCACCTGGAAAAAGCTAACCCGTCTCGATCATACGCCCAACGTGCGGTACCGCAGGGCCTGGACCATGGCCGAAAACCAGGGTACCTTGTACTGCAGCACACTTCCCTCGGGAAAAATATTCGGTTTTGAACTAGGCAAAAATGTCCTGAGTCCAAGCCCCCTATCGGGCGGTTGGCACCACCTGGCAGCGGTAAAATCAAAAAACAAGCTCGCTCTTTTCCTGGACGGCGGGCTAGTTGCCAGCTCGGAAATTGACCCTACCGACGTGTATGACCTGGATGCCGACGTACCTTTAAAGATCGGCTTTGGTGCAAACAATTATTTTAACGGAAAGATGGCCAGTCTGCGCCTGTACCAACGGGCACTGAATCCCCAGGAAATTGTTTTTTTAGCCGATCCCGACAACCTGTAAGCACCCTTTTGCACCCTGGGAATGGCGGCAATGACCGAACAAGGGTGGCTTTCAGCAGCGCCACCTCGTCGCTCCGGGTCCGATGATATTCCATTGCCCGGTATGAATCCAAGTGTACTGCCCTTCCGATCAATCAATTCATTTCCAGGTAATCCACCGCCAACTGGCTCAAGACTTTGACACCTAATACAAAACCACTCTCGTCCAGGTAAAAATCGGGAGTATGGTGAGAAGGAGCGGTCTCCGGATCGCCATCGGCCGGCATGCCGCCCAGAAAAATAAATAAGCCTGGTTTTTCTTTCTGAAAGAAGCTGAAGTCTTCTGCCCCGGTGACCGGATCGTGTAGCCAGACATTTTCACTTCCTGCCACTTTCTCCAGTGTCGGCCGCATCTTTTCCGTAAGTTCCGGGTCGTTGTGTGTCACCGGGTACATCTTTTTTATGGAGACCTCTGCCGCTGCTCCCGCACTTTCCGCTATATTTCCCGCTATTTCCCGAATTCGCCGGTGAATCAACGATTGCTGGGGCTCGCTGTAGGTACGAATGGTGCCGATCATTTCCACTTCCTCCGGAATGATGTTGTGTCGGACCCCACCATGGATCGCACCGATGGTGACAATCGCCGGAATCTCGATAATCTTAACGTTTCGGCTAACAATGGTTTGCAAGCCCATGACAATCTGGGAGGAAGTCACAATTGGATCTACGGAGGACCAGGGATAAGCCCCGTGCGCCTGTCGGCCTTTTACACGTATTTCCAGGTTGTCTACTGCCGCCATTGCGGGACCGGGCTTGTATTTTATAACCCCAACAGGGGTTTGGGAATTGATATGCAGCCCAAATACCGCTGCCACATCCTCCATCACGCCTTCTTCCACCATTTGCTTCGCTCCCCAGGTGCTGGCCGTTTTGTCCTCCAATCCCTCTTCTGCCGGTTGAAAAATAAATTTAACCGTCCCTTTCAAATCCTTTTTCATGGAAGCCAGTACCTCAGCTGCCCCCATCAGAATGGCCACGTGCGAGTCGTGCCCACAGGCATGCATGACGCCAGTCTCCTGCCCATTATAGGTCGTTCGCACCTGCGAGCGAAAAGGCAACTCATTTCGTTCCGTGACGGGTAAGGCATCCATGTCTGCCCGCAAAGCGACGGTAGGTCCGGGTTTCCCTCCTTTCAATATGCCCACCACGCCTGTGACAGCGACACCTTCCGTTACCTCCATTCCCAGGCTCCGCAGGTGATCCGCGACAATACCGGCGGTGCGTGTCTCTTTGTTACCGAGCTCCGGATGGGCATGAAAGTCCCTTCGCCAGGACAGTACCTTGTCTTCCACCTCTGCTGCCCGGTCCACGATTTGGGAATCCAGATTACCCTGAGCGAAGGCAGTCATTACCCCCAAATAAACGCTGAAACTAAGTACGATGTATTTTTTCATGGTCTTTCCTTTGAATTCAAATGTAAAAAGTTTTGGCCGTTCCCTTCGATTTCTGGCTGTCTTTTTTCCCTAATAAAATACGGATAAATTTATCTTTTTTTAGTAGTTTTGGGCATGCATTTGCTTTCAGTCCTTTTAGGTAAACTATTGCTTTGGCTGCTAGTAGTTGGTTGGCTTGTTGCCTGCGGCAGAAAAGAACCAGCCGCCACTTCGAACACGGTGGATCGAAGAAAGGAATACATCCGGAAAATCCCGGGTGAAAACGAACCCGTTCCGGAAGAGGTCGTGTCCAGAGGTGAAGTCCTAATCGCCTATTCGGACTGTTACGATTGTCACCGGGAAGAAAAGAAATCAAAAGGGCCGGCTTTTTCGGACATTGCAGAGCGGTACCCGATTCAACCGGCATACCGCGACCTATTGGCGAGAAAAATTATTAGCGGCGGCTTTGGTTCCTGGGGAAATCCCGTCATGAGTCCCCATCCGGATGTGAGCATGGAAGATGCCCAAACCATGGTGTACTACATTCTTTCCTTGAAATACCGTCCGGTACACTAGCGGTTGTCCTGGTCCTGCTGGAGACGAAGGTCGTTTCGATTTTTTTATCGAAAGCCGCTCTTTTTTCAACCTATCTATCTGAAATCCAGTTTATTAGTTTCATCCGAAGTACCTCTTCGGCCTCGCCGTCCAGGTTACTGATCCGGCAACGCCAGGTTTCATAGCCTCCCCGTTCCAATTCGCGTGCCGGCGGCAGGTAGCCCAGATTGCCGTTTGCCAACCCGATGGTAAAATAGGGCCGGCCACCTTTCGCCCGCTTAATCTGCAGCCCTGTTTCAGCAAATACCTCCCCTGCCAGGGCTCCGATCCTGCCCGAGCCAATCGAGAAGAGTTGGACCGGGCAGGTTGCCACTTTAGCGAACTGCGCCAAAAGAACCTGCTCCCTCGCATATAAAAACGGCAGCCCTTCCGGGTTTGGAATCAGCCGTTCAAAATCGGCCGCTGCCACCAGTTCCTTTGCCTGTTGGATTGCAGCGTTATCAGGCAATCGGCGGTTTACTGGGACTGCTTCGTACCGATAGCTGAGCTCCGGATCGGATTCCCATCGCAAGGTGTCAATCTGAGCGCGCACCTTGGCTGCCAGTGCTTCCCCGATGTACCTGCTTTTGGAAAAGTGCGTTTCCGGGTATTGTTTTTCGTTACGGAAGTCCCATATATTGACGTCTCCACTGGTACCATTGGAAAGCATGCCCACAAAAGATTCGTCTGCTCCCAGCTGCTGCCGAAGGGCTTCGCTGAATGCACCGAAATAATCGGCGGTGATGGTACCGTTATCCCAGTCTCCCACGTAATGCAGGGAGTAATTGGCCAAAAGACCGATCCAATCTCCCTGGATTCCCTGTACGGCCAGGAACCCGAGTTCCGGATCCGGCTCGGCAACGGGCCCGATTACCTGCTTTTCAGCCCCAAATGGGTTGGTTTTGACGGCATCCCTCCCTCCGGTAACCGGATTGCCTGGGTAGTAATCCTCCTGCATCCAAAACCGCCGGCACAGTACGTGTTCGGGAGCATGTGCCGAGCCGAAAGCCAGCCGGGCTGCTTTTTTGCGCTCAGATGCTAATTCTACGGCCCCGGCGATCCTAGACGGCAGTAGCCGCCGATAGCTCCTATCTGCGGGTACCAAATGCACTTCCTCTACCGAACCGGCTGCATGGGTGTGGGTGCTGCTAACCAGTATTGCACCCGGAGGTATACCCAGCTGCTGCTGGATCAGCGCTTTGGCTTCATCAATCAGTTCCTGGCCCATCACGCAAATGTCCACCACCACGAAAACAAGCACCTCCCGGGCTGTTTCCAGCCAGAGTGCTTTGGCATACAGCGGATCGTGAATGGACTGGGCATAATGCGTGACAAAATCACCGTTGATAATGGTCCCCAACGGAGGAGTGATTTCCAAACGGGCTGCGCCGGCGACTAGTTGGGAAGATGCGTTCATAGATAATTGGGTTTAGCAGATCAGCTGGCGATGGCTTGCGGCTTATTCCGGAAGGGCTTCTCCTAAAAACCGAAGCCAATTGCCATGAAATAGGTTGTCTATGTCCTGGGAACGATAGCCTCTTTTGTCCAGAATTTCCTCGTATTTCTGCAAATCAGCGATAGAATTGAGATCCCAGGGAGACTGCTCGGTACCGAAAATCCCATCCAGATCGCTACCGATACCCACGTGCAGGCTATTACCGGCCAATTGGCAAATATGGTCCCAGTGATCCACCAGTTTTTCGAGACGGATATCCAGCTGCCAGGGATCCGAGACGGTATCGATAAAGCGAATGTCCAGGGCCCAGCAGTCCAACATGCCTCCAATGACCGCCCCTCTGCTGATCAGTTTTTTTAGCTGGGCATCGGTAAGTTGCCGTTGGTTCGGGACAAATTTCCGTACGTTGTGGTGACTCGCCCAGATGGGGCCGGCGTAGGCATCCATGGCCTGTTCAAAGCCTGTATCGGTCAAATGCGTCACGTCGAGTATCAGGCGATACCGTTCCATGGCCTGCAGGAGTTCCTTTCCGAGTGCAGTGAGCGGACCTTCGGTTTTGGTACCTGGCGCATACCTACCCGGACCAAAATGGGAAAGTCCAAGCGCCCGCAGTCCATAGGCATACGCTTTCTCGAGATAAGACACGCTGACCAACGAATCTGCTCCTTCCAGGTTGAGCAGGTAGCCGATGGGTTTGTCTTCGTCAGGAAGCGACTCATCCTGCCACAAGGCGACCAATTGGTGCAACTCCGATCGATTGGTAATCTGCTTCATTTCCCCCAAGAGCTCCATTTCCCGGTACCAGGCCAGTTGTGCCTGTGTCATGGCCCAGGCTTGCTGGGGAGATTTCCAGCCCGGCAGCGGAGAATCGGGAGGGGAATACCGGGCCAATTGGGTGGCTACTACCAGCCCGATTCTGCCTTTTCGCAATTCGGGTAGACAGACGGTTCCCCTTCCCCGGTCTGGCTTATCGGACATGTGCATCTCTGCTTTCCTGATTTCGGACAAGGGTAAGCGCAAATCCCGGTTCCATTCGATGGCGTTCATGGCCAGGTCCAAATGGGCATCCACGATGAATCGTTTTTTCATGAGGCCTCGGGTATGCTGGCAATGCAGTCAATTTCTACCTTTAGCCCTTCTGCCAGCACCGACTGTACCGTGATGCGCGCTGGCTTGATTGCGTTAAAATAGCTGGCATAGACCGTATTGTAACGATCAAAATCGCGAATATCGGCCAGATGTACCGTGCACTTTACGATCCGATCCATGCTTCCACCGGCGGCTTCCACAATTGCTTTGATGTTATCCAGCGTTTGCCGGGTCTCTTCCTCAATGGTACCCAATTTAAAGGTAGATGTTTCAAAATCTACCGAAGCCTGACCGGAGACATACAGCATACCACCCGTGAGGATGGCATCCGAATAGGCGCCGGTGTCAAAGTTTTCTGCTCTTTTTGGATGGTTAATCTTTTTCATCAATTTTTCTTTTTAGTACGTAGTTTGCTTTTATTAACTTGGTCCAGCTGCCGTTAACGAGCAAGTTTTGAGCGGTGATGTAACGGGGGACGGACGGAAAAAAACAAAAAGCTTTGTTCGAAAGATCGGCGCAACGAAAATTACCGACGCGCTAACGCAAGCCCTCCACCACCGGGCCCAGTTAGCTGGCACCACCAATAAATCCAATTTGCTTGCCAGCTATAAAACATTGCTTTTTTCACATGCTTCCGGTTATCAGGCATTCAAGCCTCCATCCATCAGAATATTTTCCCCGTTAATGTAGGCCCCTGCGTCCGAAGCCAGAAGTACTGCCAGGCCCTTTATATCGTCGTTGGCAGCCATGCGTCCCAGAGGAACTTTCTTGCAATAATTCCGCACGAATGCCGCCGGTTGATGGTTGAATAGCCCGCCCGGCGAAATACAATTGAATCGAATGTGTTTTCCGGTATGCATTTTGGCCAGGAATCGTGTCAGGTTGATCAGTCCGGCGTTGTGGAAAAAATAGTCCGGTGGAAGATCTCCCATATCCGTGCCTTCGTAATTCGACAGGTCCGGTCCTTTCATCCCCATCATGGAACTGATATTGATTACCGAACCTCCACCGGAGGCGATAATCTGCTCGATCATGGCCCGTAGAAGGTCCCACATGCCGGTTGCATTCACCCGCATGGATTCGGCAAACTGCTCCAGGGACCCGTTGTACCCGTTCATGGGCCGAGCTACCGCGTTATTGACAAATACATCCAATCGACCGTAGTGCATTTCTAAGGCTTGGGTAAAGGTTAGTACGGAATCTGGCTCTGCCTGGTCCACTTGCATGGGCTGAACATCCAGCCCCTTTTTCTGAAATTCAGCGGCCGTTCTTTCTGCCGATTCCAGATTTCGAGAGGTGGTGATGACCCTGCCTCCTGCCTCCGCTAACCCCTCCACCAGGCATTTCCCGTAGAGACCCGAGCCGCCGGTTACCACGATTACTTTTTCCTTCAAACTGAATAATTCCTGTATGTGCATCTTACCGTAATGAGATTACTTTTCCGTCCTTTTCGTAACTTTCCTGAGCAGCGATGACCGTTTGGATAATGGAACGGGTCTTTGCAAAATCCAGTCGTGGGGATCCTTCTTCCACCGAGCGGATAAACTCGCTCATGTTTTCCCGAAACATGGCATAGGAATTCTTTATTTCCACCAGTCGCCATCCCTCCGAACCAAAAAAGGAAAGTTGAAAGGTACCACAAATGTCCTGAAACACCTGTACCGTGGCTTTTAGCCCCCCCTCAAACCCGATCAGCACGACCGATTGGTGCCGCTCCCCCAGGTGTTGCACCCATTGGGGTTGGGGATCGTCCAGGCTGCTAAAAAGAGCCTCTACCAAATGTACCCCGTATTTTTTCCAATCCTTTTTCCCTACTGCCGTGACCAGATGAAGCGGACCAAGACCACCCAACTCTGATTTTAGGCTGCGGCATTCACCAGAATAGCGCATGGAAGAACAAGACATGAGAAATCTTCCCGATACGTGCTGCTGTTCAAAATAATCCAGGTCTTTTCGGGTAAATGCAAGCGGTTTATCGATAAAAATGGGTATTCCTGCTTCCAGAAAGGGATGAGCCATTTTTACATGGCTTTCAGGGTCATCCCGGCCCAGAATAACGGCATCCACCTGCCCGACCATTTCTTCCAGACTGTCCACGACCCCGGGTATACCGGAATGCAGCGCAATGTCCCGGGAGATCTGGGTGTCTTGGGTCCAGACGTGACTAACCCTGGCGCCCGGAATACCAAGCGTATCGCGATTGGCCCGAAGGTAATCGCCCACAGCAGGGTACCCGGCATCCGCCATGCGTTGATGGTCGTATTGACCGTTTATGATGGAAGACCAGGAATAGGGATGGGCATTGCCCGGGCTCATGCCGATGATACCAATGTTAAGCATTTTTTCTGGTGTCATTCTCGTTTACGTTAACCAGCCCATTCGGTCCCAATGAGGGATGTCTACAAATTCAGGATCGGGAAATGGGATACCGCCCGCTATTAGGCTATTAGACAGCGGCTCCTTCCCCAGACATTGGAGAGCCTGTTTCAGGTATTCCTGGCGATCGATACCTAACAATACTGAAGAAACTTCCGGCCGAGCCAGCGCGAAGCGCATCGCATACTCCGGAAGCGAAATACCGTTTGCTTCGGCCAATGTCGCGTACCCGCGGATATGTGATTCGATGGCTGCCAGTGGTGCCTGCAAATCCTTTCCACGCTCTGTCAGTAACCCCCGCAACAGCACCGAACGTACCACAAGGCCTACCCCTTTTTCGGAAGCAAGTCCAAAAACTGCATCCTGCCTCTGGTCTAGCAGGTTGTAGGGCAACTGGACGACTTGCCAAATCCCCGAACGGATGGCCCATTCCGATTCGGCCGGGGAATAGGTAGACGCGCCGATGGCCCGTGCCAACCCTTCCTTTTGCAAGTCTTGAAAGACCCGGCAGATCGTTTCATGCGCCAAAATTTCTTCGTCCGCCTGGTGAAGGAGGAGCACATCCAGATAGTCCGTACCCAGGGCGGATAGGCTTTCTGCAACGGAGCTGCGAATCCTACTTTCCAGCGCTGCCGAAGCCGGTAACGTACCCGAAGCATCCCGCAGATGCCGGCACTTGGAGCAAAGTTGTACGTCCTGCCGCCTGTTCCGGAAAGCCTTGCCCATCAGGTATTCGCTCCTGCCATACATGCGGGCAGTATCGTAAAAGGTAACGCCGGCATCCAGCGCGGTCCGAAGCAGAGAAAGGGCCTCTTTTTCCTGCAGCATGTCCGTTTCACTGCGGACCCCCGGCCCGTAGGGCATGCCGATTTCCACGCCGCCAAAGGCCAGTTCCGAAACCGTGATGCCGGTATTTCCAAGGAGCCGCGTTTTCATGCGTTGTAATACCCGGATGCAGCTCCGTCTTGATTTCGTTGGTTAAAACCCGCCATTAATTCGGCGCAATACCGGCTAAGTCCAACCACGTCAGCGCCGAGGCTAAGGAATTGATAGCCCATTTTCTGATAGTCTTCCAGTGTTTCCAGGCTTCCGGTAGTTCCGGCAAATTTGCCGAATTTTCTTGCCACCTCCACGACCCTGTGCCGGGCGGCTTTGATCTTGGGATGATCCATCTCTCCGGGAGCACCAATGGCCTGACTAAAATCACCTGGACCGAAAAACAGCATGTCGAACCCATCGATTTGGGCGATCTCTTCCAATTGCTCCAGGGGTTCCGGATCTTCGATCTGAAGGATAACAAACCGCTGCCGATTCGCGTCCTGCAGGTATTGCTTGAAATCGGCTGCCGTGTAAGCTCCGTCTGCATTGCCTCCATCGATGGCTCGAATACCTACAGGATGGAATCGGGTCATTCGGACCACATTACGGGCGTCTTCGGGACCCATGACATGCGGCACCATGATACCGGAGGCATTCAATTCCAAAGGTTTTACGTAATCGCTATAGCTTCCCCTGGGCACGCGCACGAGCGTGTCCTTGTTCTGCGCCTGTGCCGCCCAAATCTGTGCCGCCAAAATGGACCAGTCCTGACCAATGTGTTCCTGATCCAGCCAGATGCAATCGAAGCCGGAAAGGGCCGCAATTTCCACCACCCGGGCATCCGCCAGGTTGGATTTAAAACAGACCACATGTTGGCCTGCTCGCAGTTTTTGCAGGACCAGGCTAGGTTTCATCGCGAGCGTCATAGGCGAAAGGTTGTGACTCAAATATACGGAACCGACTTGCCGAAAACCATTACTTTTATCGGAAATTATGTTACTTTTTTTCAGTAAGCCTCCCCCTTTAGTTATCAATTTACAGGATTGGATGGAAAAAAAAACCGGTAACCCATCCCTCCGTCTCACCGCCTGCTACACCTATCGGGCATCAACAATCAACCTTTTGGTTAACTTACCGTTTAGATCAGAAGCGACGCCCGGAAGCCCCTGGCCGCGTAATAGGATTCCGCACCGTTGTGATAAATAAAAACACGGCCAAAGCGGTAGTCACCAAACAAAGCCCCTCCACGTTTTCGTATGGCTTCGGGCGATTCCAACCAACTTGAGGTTTTGGTATCGATCGGTGCAAATTTCTGCAAATCCAGGTATTGTTCTTCGGTCAATAGCGAAACCCCCATTTCCCGGGCCAGGTCCTGCGCGGAGTTTTGGGGAGGGAATTTTTTTCTGGAATCCAGGGCTGCCCGATCGTAACAAAGGCTCCGACGCCCCGCTGGACTCTCCCTTGCGCAATCAACAAACAAAAATGCGCCTGTAGCTGAGTCCTGTGCAACCACATCCGGCTCTCCCCCCGTTCGCTCCATCTGCTGGAGCGACCAAAGTTTTTCCGGCCGGTCTTCTAGTCTTTTTTGCACGGAGGGCCAGTCACAGGTTTCGTGACGCGAGGTGTTGGTTTCAAACCGTTTTTTCAAACATTCCAGCAATGCCTTTCCCTCGCTGGAAAACCACCTTTCTAAATCAACCTTTTCTGTATTCATGCGTCACTTGGATTGATGGAAAAAACACTCCGTTACCACGGCAGTTAGCGAAAATCAGGGCGCCCGATGAGGTTGTTTCGGCGCCAACCTTTCACCTGCAGACCCTTGCTGTCTGAGACTGCCGCCATACAATCTCCAAGTTTATAAAAATCGGAACGCAAGACAAAATTTCTGCCTACCAACTTCCGCTGCACACAATTCGGCCTTATTCGTTGGCGATTATAAAAAAAAGGTATCGTCCAATCCAATCGACACATTCTTTCTTCCCAGCCGAGCTATAGGTGCAGTCGAAAAGAAACACCTTTCGTTCCGGAAACCCTCGATTACAACCGGACAGGCGCCTGGCTATGGAAGTCTCGCAGAAAAATCGCGTTACCTGTAGTATCCGCAAAGACAGGCCGCTGCATTCGCTGCACCGTAGCAAACCTTGTTTCGAATCGCCAAATAAATGGCTGCGTCACTTCAGGAAGACCCGGCCAGTTGTTTTCTAATCCTACTCAGGGATTCCGGCTTGATGTTTAGGTAAGATGCCAGGTATTTCAAAGGCACTTGTTCCAAATAGATCGGGTATTGCTCAAGCAGTTTAACATACCGTTCACGGGCAGAGTCTACCATCAGGGAAATTTCCCTTTTTTCTCTCCACAGGTAATACTGCTCTACGGCTATCCTCCCAAAATAATTGCTTTCCGGATATTGCTTATACAATTGCTGTAAAAACGGGTGGTGTAACGAAGCCAGGACACTCTTTTCCATTGCCTGTACGCAAAACTGCGAAGGTTCTTGTTGAATAAAACTCGAATACGAACAGCTAAACTCGTATTGAAAGGAAAAATCAAAGGATTTTTCCTCCCCGTTGGCCGTCAAGTAGTGCCGGGTACTACCGACAAGTACGATCGAGAGGTACTTCTCTGTATCGCCTTCATTCAGAATAAAATCGTCCTTCGCGTATTTTCGAATTTTAAATCCCTGCTTAAATACCTCCCAATGCACGTCTTTCATGGGTAAATAATCGGATAATAATTCCCTGGCGGTTTGAAGGTGCTGCTTGTATTCCTTTTGGGAAAGAAATGTTTGTGGTAATGACATACCTGTAAGAATGATTTTTACCGTTAGCTTCGCTCTCAAGGTACGTATTTACTTAACATAGGTCAATTCACCCGATACAAAAAGCGGGTACCTTTGACTCACCCACGAACGGTAATAGCGAGAAACTACTCGGTAAATTCAGAAACCTAAAAGGGTTATGGGCTATTGCTTGCTCGGTAATCCTTCCGTTTTTGGATGGGCTAGAGGACTATGGGTCACGAATCCGGCATACGAATTGGATAGCTGGCAGCGACTTTCTGATTCAGGATAGCATGTCCCACATGCTATTCGGCCTCATCCTTTTCAGAGTGAAAAGGTGGATTGCCAAATAGCTGAAAGGAAAGCATCGACAACGAACGCATGAATAGAAAATAGAAACCATGAAAAATCTACTGAACCTGATGAAATATGTTTTTCTGAGCTGTGCAGGCGTCTATTTTGTCCTGCACTTGATCATTTTTATTAAAGATCCCCATACCAATCTCATTCGTCATTTGGAAAACATCGGTCCGGGTATGTGGATGATTGCTGCCGGCTTGCTGTTTCATCACTTAAAAAACAAGGATATGCAAGCGCTCTTTAATGAAGCCGATGAAAAAAACAAGAACCAGAAATAGGGCCCTGACAAAAATACGATGGCCTGTCCGTTGACCGGGACAGGCCGAAATGGGCTGAAAATCACCCGATCTTACAATTCCGCCAGATTTTCCTTCGCCAACTGAAACTCCGGACTGAGCACCAGCGCTTCCTCGAAGGCCGCCTTTGCCTCCTCGTTACTTCCCTGGTCCTTATATATCAGTCCTTTTAGGTTTTGCGCGGCGGCTCTCATGCTGACCTCCTGCATGTTATTTTCCCCCATGGGAAAATTTAGCTTCTGCTCGCTGGACTTGCTATCCTTTATCAGCATGTTTACCGAATTCAGCGCCTCCTCGTATTTTTTCAAGGTATACTGCAGGTATCCGGTTTTATACAGGCTAAAGAGATCTCCTGAAAGCAAATGAAGCGATTCAAAATGCGGAAGTGCGCGTTCCAACGCGCCCAATTGCTCCAATGAAAAAGCAGCGACTTCCAGCCCAGTGATGCTTTTGTCGTTTCGTTCGAGGATATCCAATGCCACCAATGCGGAGGATCCGTATTGTTCCATTTCAAAATAAAGTCGGGCAAGTGTTTCCGGATACGAAAGATTGCGGGGATTCCGCTCCATGAGTTCGTACAATTTCATTTTCGCTACGGACACGTCATTGTAGCGCATGGCCAGGGCATAAATGCGGTTATCGACATCATTTTTCGCTTTGTTGCTACTGGAAACCGAGGCGGCAGTAGAATCGGTGTTGGCCTCATCTTGTGCATTTACTGCACCTTGTGCACCCAGGCACAACAACAAAAACAGTACGGCGTATTTCATAGGTATCGTCAATGGTTTGTTTTTTTCTCTATTCCTTTTTTTGCAGCCAGTCGGTACATTAACTCCAAGGCTTCCGATTTATTGTTCTGAATCTGCCCCTCCAGAATCGCTTCTTTGATTTCTTCTTTCAAATCACCTACGACCCGTGAGGGTTTCAGGCCAAATATAGCCATGATTTCATCACCAGAGACAGGAGGTTGAAAATTTCTCACCTGATCTTTTGCTTCGACTTCCTGCAACTTTTTTTCTACTTTATCGAAATTTGCCAGAAAACGTTTGACTTTGTGGTCATTTTTTGACGTCACGTCCGCGCGGCAAAGCTGCATTAAGTCGTCTATATCGTCTCCCGCTTCGAACAGCAGCCTCCGAAGCGCCGCGTCGGTTACCTTATCGTTAACCAGGGCTATCGGGCGCAGGTGCAATTTTACCAATTTCTGGACGTATTTCATGCGTTCGTCCATGGGAAGTTTTAGCCGACGAAAGATTCCGGGCGTCATCCGGGCACCTTTATCTTCGTGTCCGTGGAAAGTCCAGCCTACTTTCTGATTAAACCGCTTGGTGGCCGGTTTGGCAATATCGTGCATGATGGCTGCCCATCGTAGCCATAAGGAATCGGTTCTGGTGGACACATTATCCAATACCTGCAGCGTATGGTAGAAATTGTCCTTGTGCGACTTATCCCCAACCGAATCAACGCCCTGCAAGGCAACCATTTCCGGAAAAAAATGCTCCAGCAATCCACTGACAAACAACAATTTAAACCCATACGAGGGTTTTTCGGTCAAAATGATCTTGTTGAGTTCGTCGATAATCCGTTCTCCGGAAATAATGGATAGCCGGTCTGCGTTTTTCAGGATCCCCTCGAACGTATCCGGCGCGATATCAAATTTCAATTGAGCGGCAAACCGAATGGCTCGCATCATGCGAAGCGGGTCGTCCGAAAAGGTAAGCTCCGGGTCGGCAGGTGTACGAATGATTTTCCGCTTGAGGTCCTTTACCCCATCAAATGGGTCCAGCAGCTCGCCATAGTTCGCCTCGTTAATTGATATCCCCAGGGTATTGATCGTGAAATCCCGGCGCTCCTGATCTTCCTGCAGCGTTCCCGCTTCTACCTGGGGCTTCCGCGAATGACGTTGGTAGGACTCCTTTCGGGCGCCTACAAATTCCACCTCCCAATCGCCAACCTTAATCATGGCCGTGCCAAAGTTTTTAAATACCGCGACTGGTGGACGTTCGGGCAGGGCAGCTGATACGGCTTTCGCCAACTTGATGCCATCTCCAATGCAAACGAAATCAATGTCTTTGCTCGGACGATCGAGAAGTAAATCCCGAACGTATCCTCCCACCAGATAGGTTTCCATATTCAGCTGGTCTGCAACAGTCCCAACCTGTTGAAAAATGGGTATGGTCGCGAGCGATTTTTTCAGATTCATGCGTTTCGTATTTTCACCCGACCGTCCGCATGGATTTCAATGGCGCGGCCTCCTGCCGCTGGCAGGGGAAAATCCTGCACTGCCGGTATCCATTCCCCTTCGCCTTGTTCGGCACCCTCGTCCCATTGCATGTACACGATTTCCCGCAGATCATACAAGAGTCGGTACCAGTAAGGTGATTTAATCAGTGCAAATGTAATCAATCCTTCGGAATTCGTTTTACCCCATAGGAAGCCTCCCGGCGGACTATGGAAAATCACCTGATCCGAAGAATATTCTACCAGGTCCAGGGCAACCTCCGCAAAGGTTCCCACCAATCCTCGGAGTTGCTGCAGGTCGTGGAGAAGAAAAATACCGGTATTTCCTGCATTCCAGGAATCGAACCTTCCCCATCGAAAGCGATTCCCGATCGGATCTTCGAAGCAAAGTTTCCCCGAATGTCTAAACTGCATTTTTACTGCCCGATAGTCCACTGTATTCAGTTGATTACTGGAAAAAGATTTTTTCTAAAGACGCATTCCCCATCAAAAAACCTCCCTGGCGACGCGATAGGTGGCATCGGCCTTACTCATGGTGTAGTAGTGAAGGCTGGGTACACCGTAAGCCACCAACTCTTTGCTTTGTTGGATGGCCCACTCGATCCCTACTTCCTTTACATCCGCATTGTTTTTGCATTTTTCCAATCCCGACAGCAGGTCGTCCGGCAAGTCCAGGTAAAAGGTTTTGGGCAGGTTAACAATCTGGGACAGGGTGGTAATGGGTTTGAGCCCCGGGATGATGGGTAGGTCGATACCCACTTCCCGTACTTTATCGACAAAATCGAAATATTTTTTATTGTCGAAAAACATCTGGGTTACGATGTAGCTGGCCCCGGCATCCACCTTGGCCTTGAGTTTTTTCAGGTCGAAATTCAAGCTGGGAGCTTCAAAGTGCTTTTCCGGATACCCGGCCACGCCCACGCAGAAATCCGTGCGGAATCCCACTTCCGTCTCGTCGTTCAGGTAGCGGCCATGATTCATTCCGATAATCTGCTCGACCAATTCACTGGCATACCGGTGCCCATCCTTATTGGGAAGAAAATTCGCTTCAGATTTCGGCGCGTCTCCCCGCAAAGCCAGCACATTTTCCACCCCGATAAAGTAGAGGTCTATCAGGGCATTTTCGGTTTCCTCTCGGGAAAACCCACCGCATAAAAGATGTGGAACGGCATCTATGTGAAACCGGTTCATGATCGCCGCACAGATGCCCACCGTGCCGGGTCGTTTGCGGGTGCTGACTTTTTCCAGCAAGCCGTTGGCATGCTTTTTATACACGTACTCCTCCCGATGATAGGTAACATCGATAAAGGGAGGTTTGAACTCCATGAGCGGGGCGATGCCTTCCAATAGGTGGCTGAGACTTTGCCCTTTAAGGGGAGGTAGAATTTCAAAAGAAAACAACGTCTTCTTTGCTGCTTGTATGTATTCGGTTACTTTCATTCGTTTTACGTAATGGGCGGCTATATGGAGCTATCCCTCGTAGGATAACTGCGGAGAATAAGAAAGGTTGGGAGACAACCAACGTTCGGCCTGGGCTTTGGAAACCCCTTTGCGTCGGGCATAATCTTCGACCTGATCTTCGCCGATTTTTCCCAATCCAAAGTACTTGCTCTCCGGATGTCCAAAATAAAAACCGCTAACGGAGGAGGTAGGGTACATCGCAAAGCTATCCGTGAGTGTGATCCCTATCCGGTTTTCCACGTCCAACAGGTCAAAAAGGGTTCGTTTTTCCGAGTGCTCGGGGCAGGCAGGATATCCCGGTGCCGGACGGATGCCTTGATAGGATTCGCGAATCAGGCCCTCGTTGTCCAGGGATTCTTCCGGGTCGTAGCCCCAGAATTCTTTTCGTACCCGTTCGTGCAGGTATTCTGCAGCCGCTTCGGCAAGCCGGTCTGCCATGGCTTTCAGCATAATGTCGTTGTAATCGTCTCCATTTTCCTGAAAGACTTTTAATCTCTCCTCGATCCCCAGGCCAGCAGTCACCGCAAATCCCCCAAAATAATCCTGTTGCTTCGGATGAATGTAATCCACCAAACTCCGGTTAGGTACCCCTTTTCCTTTCCTTCCCTGCTGCCGGAGGAAGTGAAACACGTACTGTTTTCCAGGAGTGAACTCGGGGTCGATGATCAAATCATCTCCCGAGCGGTGCACGGGAAAAAGCCCCAAAACGGCCTTTGCTTTGAGCCAACCCTCGTTGACAATGCGGTCTAGCATGTTGTTGGCATCGTTGTAGAGTTTGAGTGCCTCTTTGCCTACTACAGGATCTTTGAGGATTTTTGGAAACTTACCGGCCAGCATCCAGGTGCTAAAAAACGGAGTCCAGTCGATGTACCCGCGAATGGTGCCCAGGTTCAACCTATCCAGCACATGCAAACCGGTTTTTTTTGGCACGAAGGGCTGGTAGTGGGACCAGTCCAGTGGAACGGGATTGGTTTTTGCTTCCTTGTATGTAACGAGCTGTTTGACCTGTTGTTTGGCCTCGTGTTCGTCACGCAGGCGGTTGTACAGCGCTTTCATTTCCTTCCGGTATTTCTCCCGCGTATCTTTGTTGATGGCTTCTCCCGCCACAGGAACGGATTTGGAGGCATCGGCCACGTGCACCACAGTGCCGCTATACACCGGATCTATTTTCACGGCTGTATGGATGCGCGAGGTAGTCGCCCCTCCTATCAGCAAGGGAATGGTAAGCCCCCGCCGTTCCATCTCGGCTGCGACGTTTACCATCTCGTCCAGAGAAGGGGTAATCAGCCCACTTAGTCCAATGATATCCACTTTTTGAGCGACTGCCTCGTCGATAATTTTTTCGGTTTCCACCATCACGCCCAGGTCAATGATCTTGTAGCTGTTGCATGCCAGCACGACTCCCACGATATTTTTGCCGATATCGTGCACGTCTCCTTTTACCGTGGCGAGCAGAATCCGGTTAATGTTATCGGTTTCCGGCTCGCCCTCTTTGGCTTCTTCCGGCAGGGGCATGAACGGCTCCAGGTAGGCCACTGCCTTTTTCATCACCCGGGCACTTTTTACCACCTGGGGCAAAAACATCTTTCCTTCCCCGAAAAGGTCTCCTACCACATTCATCCCGTCCATCAGCGGACCTTCGATTACCTTGAGCGGATCCTGTAGGTCCAGACGGGCTTCTTCGGTATCTTCCACAATGTGATCCAATATCCCTTTTACCAAGGCATGTTGGATGCGTTTTTGCACAGGCTGACTTCTCCATGCCTCGTCTGTCTTACTTTTTTTTCCCTGGGATTTCACCGTCTCCGCAAAGTCAAGCAACCGTTCGGTAGCATCTTCCCGGCGATTCCAAATCACGTCTTCCACGTGTTGCAGCAGGTCTTTTGGAATGTCGTCGTATATTTCCAGCAGGGAGGGATTCACGATGCCCATGTCCATTCCGTTTTTAATGGCATGGTACAGAAATACCGCATGCATGGCCTCCCGTACGGGGTTGTTTCCCCGGAAGGAAAAGGAAACGTTACTCACTCCTCCACTGACTTTTGCTCCCGGAAGATGGTCTTTGATCCATCGGGTGGCCCGGAAAAAATCAATGGCGTTGTTTTTGTGTTCGTCCATTCCGGTTGCCACCGGAAATATATTCGGATCAAAAATGATGTCCTGGGGGTTGAATTTAACGGTTTGGGTAAGTAGGTTGTAGCTACGCTCGCAAATCTGAATCCTTCGTTCGTAGCTATCGGCCTGGCCTTTTTCATCAAATGCCATCACGACCACAGCTGCACCAAACTTCTTGATGGTCCGGGCCTGTTGGATAAACTCCTCCTCTCCATTTTTCAAACTGATGGAATTGACGATACCTTTTCCCTGAATGCATTTGAGGCCGGCCAGAATGATCTTCCACTTGGAGCTATCGACCATCACGGGTATGCGGCTAATTTCGGGTTCGGAGGCGATCAGGTTCAGGAATTTCACCATGGCCGCTTCCCCGTCCAGCATGGCTTCGTCCATGCATACATCCAGAATCTGCGCTCCTCCCCGTACCTGATCCAGGGCAACTTCCAGGGCTTCGTCGTACTTCCCGTTTAAAATCAGCCTGGCAAATTTCTTGGAACCGGTCACATTGGTCCTTTCCCCAATATTTACAAAATTGATGGTGGGGCCAAAAACCAAGGGTTCCAAACCGGAAAGTTTCAATGTGGGTATTTTCGTAAAATCGTTCAT
Organism: Cyclobacterium xiamenense; assembly: GCF_900109255.1. Taxonomy (NCBI): domain Bacteria; kingdom Pseudomonadati; phylum Bacteroidota; class Cytophagia; order Cytophagales; family Cyclobacteriaceae; genus Cyclobacterium; species Cyclobacterium xiamenense. Next base: position 127,481 of record NZ_FNZH01000010.1, read on the forward strand.
GGGGTTATTTTTCTTGGGTAGCTACCTTCAGTGGTCTTGGCGAAAATTTAGAGGCAGTATTGGAAATGGCGGCAATGTGTTCCGGTGTGGTGCCGCAGCAGCCACCCAGAATATTGATCCAGCCTTCCTTAAGAAAATCCGTCAATTGATCGTTCATTTCACCGGGCCCTTGATCGTATTTTCCAAACTCGTTGGGAAGTCCGGCATTGGGATAGACGCTTACGTAATAGGGTGCATTTTCGGCCAAAACCTTCAGGTAAGGGCGCAACTCTTTGGCTCCCAGCGCACAATTTAGCCCGATACTTAGCAGGGGCACATGGGAGAGTGAAATCAAAAAGGCTTCGGTAGTCTGGCCGGAAAGGGTCCTGCCCGAGGCATCCGTGATGGTTCCGGATACCATGATGGGAATTCCGCCATCCTGCGGATCCAGGGGAATCCCTCTTTTTTCGTATACCTCTTGTATTGCGAAGAGGGCTGCTTTGGCATTTAGGGTGTCGAAGATGGTTTCGATCAACAGCATATCAACGCCTCCATCCAGCAATCCTTCCACCTGCTCGCTGTAGGCTTCCACCAGTTGGTCAAAATTAATTGCCCGGTAGCCTGGGTCGTTTACATCGGGCGAAAGGGAAGCCGTACGGTTGGTAGGACCGATGGCACCCGCTACAAATCGGGGCTTTTTTGGATTTTTTGCGGTACAGGCATCGGCCACCTCGCGCGCCAGTCGGGCCGATTCCGCATTGAGTTGGTAAGCCAGGTCGGCAAGGCCGTAGTCTTCCTGGGCAATGGATGTGCTGCTAAAGGTATTTGTTTCGACAATATCCGCACCCGCATCAAAATAGGCTTGATGGATCTCTTTGATGATTTCCGGCCGGGTGAGTGAGAGCAGGTCGTTGTTTCCCTTCAGGGACTTCTTCACTCCATAGAGAGCCTCGTTTCTAAAATCGTCTTCCTGCAGGGCATACCGCTGTATCATGGTACCCATGGCCCCATCCAAAATCAATATTCTTTTTTTCAGCTGCTGAAGCAATACTTCGGTTCTGTTTGGCATGTTGTCGTAATTTTATAAAAAACTTATACGAGCATGAACCGGGCTAAAACTAGAATGGAATCTCTACCTTTTTCGGCTCATCTTTATCCGGCATGTCCGGAACGGGAATTAGCACCTTGTCACATCAGGTTGCTAAGACATCATAGGGCCCTACCCTCCGTCTTTCTCGATAAGCAATGCCAAAAGTAACAGGATTTAAGGAAAAAAAACCCCTTTTTTCCAAAAAACTTTGAATCAAAATAAGAGACCTGAGCGGATAAACGGTAGTCCGGCTAGGGACGCAGGCCGAAACCCAGTTGCACGTAGGGACCCGACATGTAGTTTGCCATGGTTAGCTCCCCCAAACGATACCTGCTTAGGGGAACTTCGTATCCGACATGGGCGGAATACACCAGGCGAAAGGTGTTGTTAAATACCGGAAGGGCGTATGAAACCGCCACTTCTGATTTACTCATGAGCCCACTGCTTCGCAGGTAGCCGTCAAAATCCGGTTCTTCAAACAAAAGGGGGAAATCGGGTTTGGCGGTGTGCTCCAGGCTGTAGCGCAAGTTGCCGTAGCCCAAACCCAGCGTTGCGCCGAGTTCCAGGTTTCGCCGCTTAAACAATTGGTACCCGTAGTTCCCATAAACCCGCACACTATTCAGGGTGTGGCGATGGGTGGGCCCTGCCTCTCCACTAGTACCCAGATTAAACACGTCCACTCCGTACATGCGGCTTCTGTTCTCACCCATGATTTTAATACCCAAATTATACGGCGCCTGTTCCAGGGGATTCCATCCGTTTTCCACGAAATAGGAATTTAAGCGATCCGGACTCCGGAAATTTCTTCCGTAAAAAAAATGCACCCCGATCCCTGCATCGGGGAAAAAGAGATTTTGATCCGGCATGGAGAGCGCGGCTCCGAGGCGAAGGAAGGCCCCACTTTGCAGGTTGTCAAAGGTAATGCCGTTGAGATTCCAGGCGCCTGCAAACGGGGAAAAAGAATACCCAAACTTGCCCATTAATCCCATGTTTTCCTCCAGGCCTGGCAAGGGAATATCGTACCCAAACTGGAAGCCAATCTCTGTGAGGAACCCGCCTAAATTTCCACTGCCCCGTTGGATATCGTGCTTCCGTATCAGAAAGCCCTGTGCGGGTTGCTCCAGAAAGGCATTCAGGTCATCCACCCGGCGTTCGTCCCGGAGCATTTGAAAGTTGAGGTAACCCGATCCCAGGGACATGTAGTGAATCAACTGAAACCTTCCCTCTTGTGTCAGTGAATAGCCCACATTCAGGTAAAACCGGGTGGTGCGGTGGTCCGTGCGGTACTCCCGAAAATAGGAATTGGATCCATTGTTTTGCAGGAGCTCAAAACCCAGGATAAAGTCCGTGAGTCGGTATTGGTAGCCAATTCCGATGGTTCGGTAACCCCCTCTGAGTGGGGTAATGCCTTTTTCTGCAAGCATCTCATTAAAGTCCCGGATGGTAGATCCCGAACTGCCTACCAGAAAATACAGCGTGGAACGCTCCGTCAGATTACCCTGAGCGCGAAGACTTCCAAACACGAAAAAGTAGCAAAGCAAAGCACCTATTATTCCTCTCATAGCACGGATGAAAGATGCAAAGGTAGGATTTTACAGGATGAAAAACCATACCATCCAACCATTAAGGCGAAGGGCGATTAGAGGTATTTAATAATTTTCCCGTAAAGGTTTTCCGGGGTGAAGGGTTTGGAAATATAATCGTCCATGCCCGAAGCCTCCAGCTGATCCTTTACTTCCAGTAATGAGGATGCTGTCAGCGCTATAATCGGGACATTTCTTTTAGACAGCAAGTCCAGTTTACGAATGATTTTTGCCACCTCGAAGCCGTCCATTTCCGGCATTTGCAAATCCAGCAGGACCATGTCGAAATCGGTTTTGAAAAAATGATCCAAGGCAATTTTTCCGTTGGCCGCAAAACAAATTTCCCCCACTCCCCACTTGGACAGGTACTTTTTTAATAGAATTTGATTGACCTGGTTGTCTTCTGCTACCAGAATTTTTTTATGCTCCAGCTTTCTGTCGGAGTCTACTTCATCCTTTGCCTTCAATTGTGTACCTGCGTCCTGGATTTCAAATGCAACGTCAAACCAGAACGTGGAGCCTTCTCCCAGTTTGGATTCGAGGCGGATTTGTGTACCGAAGAGTTTGGTAAGCTTTTTGACAATAGCCAGTCCCAGGCCAGTACCCCCGTATTTTCGAGTCGTGTCGGTACTCGCCTGCGTAAAGGCATCAAAAATGGTTTTGACTTTGTTTTTGGCAATGCCAATACCCGTATCTTTGACCGTAAAGCGGATGGTTACCCAATTATCCTGCTGCTTGATTCGGTCCAGGCTGATTTTGATATAACCCCTGTCCGTAAATTTGATGGCATTGCTGATCAGGTTATTGAGTATCTGCGCAATTCGCACCGGATCGCCGATGAGGAGTTCGGGCAGGTCAAAATCCGGCTCGTAGATAATTTCCAGGGATTTATCCCGGATTTGATAGGAATAGGAATGGATGATTCGATTGATCAGGTTTTTTGGTTCGAAGGGTACTTTTTCCAGAATCAATTTTCCCGAATCAATCTTGTTAAAATCCAGAATATCGTTGATCAATCCCAGAAGGTTTTCCGCGGAAAACTGCAAGGTTCGCAGGTTTTCCAATTGGTCTTCCCTGGGGTTGTCTTCCAGTAGGAGGTGGGAAAGACCGATTACCGCATTCATCGGCGTACGGATTTCATGGCTCATCACCGACAAAAATTGGCTTTTTGCATTCAGCGCGGCCTCTGCTTTTTCCTTGGCTTTGTACAGCTCCTTTTGGGTTTCTTTGAGTTTGGTGATGTCTCTGGCGATACCGGTGTAGTACCGTACCTCCCCTTTTTCGTCTTTGATTACTTTCCCACTGGAACTAAACACCCGGTAATGTCCCTTTTTGTGCCGCAGGCGAAATTCGAATTCGGGATTTTCCTGGAAATAGGTAATGGGCTTGGACTCCCCGTCCAAAAAGACCTTTGCGTCCTCCGGATGGAGGTAGTCGGTAAAATCACCGCTGGTAAATTCGTAGGTTTCATAGCCTAAAAACTGCTTGATATTTGGCGATACGTAGCTTAGTTCCATTTGAGCGGTGATGGAGAAAATAATTTCGGTAGATTCCTCGACCAAATTCCGGTATTTGATTTCGCTCTTTTTAAGCTCTTTTTTTGCCTTGTGTTCTTCCGAAATGTCCCGTACAATTCCCAGGTAATACTCCAGTTTATCCCCATTAAAAATGGGCTTGCCCGTCAGTTCGTAGAACCGACTCATATAGGGCATCACTTTACTTACGGTATTTCGTTTTTCCAGGGCTTCTTTAAACATGGGCCCTACTTCTTCCAGCGTTGTGGTGTGCACCTCATGGATGGTTTTTCCCTCGAAATACGCTTTGTCAAGTCCCCAATATTTAAAATTCGACCCCTCTGCCACCAGGTATTTTAGATTTCGATCAATTAGAAAAACATTCGTGTGCGGAATATTTGAGGCGAGTACCCGGTATCGGTTTTTTATTTTTTCGATTTCCAATCGGTCCTTTTTTCGTTCCGTCACATCGTGCAACAGTCCTTCATAAAGTACCACCTTTCCGTGCTGATTGAATATGGGTCGGATTTTATCTTCTACCCAGCGGTACGAGCCGTCTGCGGACAGGAGGCGGTATTCCCTGCTGTACTGGGTTTTTTCGGGATGGATCAATTCCTTTTTGAAAATTGCCAGATCCTCCGGATGAATGATATCGGGCAAACTGGCGGATTGACGCAAGAGCTGCTCGGCCCGGTAACCAAACTGATTGATATTTTCCGTGATGAATGAGAGCTTGAATCCCTGGTTGGGCGCCACCTCAAATAAAATTGCCGGACTATTTTCTACAATCAATTTGGCCTTTTTAGCCAATTCTTCCCGCTGAATCTTGGAGGTCAGGTTACGAATCAAAAAAGAATACCCGATTTTTTCGATTTCAATGTTGTTGATGGGCTTTACCGAGACTTCATAGGGCTGCACCTTGCTGGTATTATCCAGGATCTGAACTTCTTCCAACCAAATACCCAAATCTTCCGCCTTGCGAATCAGGCCGGGGAACGATTTGGATGGAGCACTGGTAATCTGAAAGAAGTCACTGATTTTTCCCTGACCGCTGGGCTTGGGCTCTCCTTCGAAAATAGCCGCCTGATTCATGTAAATCACGTTGAGCTGCAGATCCGTAACATAGATGGGCTCGTTGACCTGCGCCAGAATCTGCGACTCAAAAAGGAGCTTTCGCTCAACGGTTTTCTTTTCCGTGATGTCGTTGCAATAGCCAAAAACTTCCAGATTGCCCTGTGGGCTAAGTTGATTTACTTGTATACCGTATGCAATGTACTTTTCTTTGCCGCTTTCCGTCGTAAAAATAAACTCACCGGAAACTGATTTTCGTCGGGTGATTGCTTTCTGAACCATGGATTTCACCTTGTCCTTATCTTTTAGCCGAATCAGGTTTAGGAAATTACGGATACTCATCGCATCGGAAGCAGCATCCATTTCAAAAATCCGGTTAATCCCTTTGGAAAAATAAATTTTTCGGTCCGAATTATTGAAGCGCCAGGATCCCGATTTTGCCAGAATCTCGGTGGAGCTTAACAGCTTTTCGTTTCGAAACAGCCTCGATTTGGTGGATCGATTGATAAAGGCCGCCCCCAACACATCTCCCAATTGCTTCAGAATGTACTCGTCCCGGTGGTCCTGAATCCAGTCTTTCTGCACCGAAGGGCTACTCAGGGTATACATACCCATGAGTTTGTTTTCAGCAAAAATTGGAACCAAAATGAAAGCCCGAATACCAAACCGCTCACCAATATGGCTTTCGAACGGATGGATTCCGTCGCGTTGCTGCAAATCCCCAACGGCCCGAAACCTGGATTCCGCCAGTCCTTGCAAAAAACTCTCCTGCCCCGCAAACGAAATCGATTGACTGATTTTCCTGGAGGCATCGTCTGGATTTTGGGCCCATTCAAATACGCATTCCAAAAGCTTGATCTCTTCGTACACCAGAAAAAAATTGGCTTGCGTCGCCCCCTGCGCATGGGCAATCATCGAAAGGGCCTTTATGACTACCTGATCCCATTCGTCATCACCGGCATTCAAAAAACGGGTAGTCACCCAGTTAATCATCCGCTCAAATTCCACCTTTCGGTGCAACAGGAGCGCTACATCCTGATCGGAGGAGGTATTTTCCGCCTTCTTGCCATCCGAAGCAAGTTCCTTTGGAGGATTGAAAATACCGGTAACCGTGCACAATTTCCCCTTTCCCAGCACATGCTTTCCAGAGATTTTCAGGGCAAATCCCGGGTTGCGCTCCGACGAATAATCGAAAGTGAGATCACCCGGTTCTTTGTCTTCAAAGTAGGCCTGTATCTCGCGAGTAAGGCCCTCAAAACCTTCCAAATACGACCCCCAACCCTCCTCCTTTCCTTTGAAGGGCGCCCAGTCACCCTCTGAAAAAATCACATGACTTTTATCAAATACTAAAAATAAATAGCGTTCCCCGCTGAAACGTTGATAGAGATTTTTTTCAAATCCTTTATCCATTTTAAAAATCGGTGTTTTCATTCAGAACCATCGGAAAATCCGAAGAGTTGTCCGCGAAATCAGTATGTTATAATCAATGCCATAAGTTACTAACAAATATCAATTCCATCCTAAATTTATCCTACTAATATAGAGCCATTGGCAAAACAATACCGATCGCCCTTACGCAGCATACGGGGAACGCATTTAGTCAGTCGCCAATTCCTCTACCAACTGCTTCAAATCCCCCTTTTTTATTAATTGGTCGTTGACAACGGCTACAGGTCCGGACTTGCAGCAATCCATACACTTGGTTTTTACCAATTTATACTTTCCCCGAAAGGATCCGGAATGGATGATACTACCAATATCCTCGGCGAAACTTTTTGCCTTGTTGGATTTGCAGTCCGAACCCAGACAAACAAAAATAAACTTCCGACGTTTTTTCATGTGTTTGTACTTGTCTCTAACTTACCACATTGCCTGTCCCGATCCTTACTCGGGAGCATCTCGCATGGCGTATAATCATCCCGGTCTGTTACGAGTACACCATGCCTGTCCGGTAGGCAGGCTCGATTTCTTCCCTATTTCCAATTAGCTTCCAAATGTGAGCTGCAACAACACCCCACACAGGTAGGCTCCATACGTTCCCACCGCATATCCCAAAACAGCCAGCAATACCCCTACTGGAGCCAATGCCGGGTGAAAGGCCGAGGCGACGATGGGTGCCGATGCAGCGCCTCCTACGTTTGCCTGGGACCCGATGGCAACGTAAAAAAACGGCGCGCGAATCAAATAGGCAACCAAAAGCATGAAGAAAATATGAAAGGCCATCCAGGTGATCCCAATGAGGAAGAAAAGTGGATTGTCCAGTACGGCACGCAAATCCATTTGCAAGCCAATGCTCGCTACCAATACGTACAAGAGGACACTACCCATGCGCGAGGCGCCTACTCCTTCGAGTTTTCGGCAACGGGTAAAGGATAAAACCAACCCGCCCGAAGTAGCCAAAATTACCAGCCAGAAAAAAGGGGAATCCAGGGAATAGGGCTTGAGCCAGGGGTAGGTATCGCCTATATAGGGCGCTATTCGTCCGGCGAAAAAATGGGACAATCCCGTGATAAAAAAGCCCAGACCCAGGATGCTCATGGTATCCGATAACTGGGGGATTTTGGTGTTCTTTTTTTGGTACTGCGCGACTTTCTCCTTGAGGTTCGTGATGGCGGTAGTATCTGCCTTCAACAGGCGGTCAATAGGCCCCGGCTTTGCCGCCCAGTACAACAAAAAAGCCATCCATAAATTCGCCACGATCACGTCCACCGCGATCATCTGACTGAAAAGTGCCGGACTGGCACCGAATACCTCGAGCATGGCGGTTTGATTGGCACTGCCCCCGATCCAACTTCCGGCAATGGTCGCCAACCCCCTCCAGGTCTCATCGGCACCCATACCTCCCAATACTTCCGGAAACACCAGAGAAACCAAAAATAACGCCGCAGGCCCGCCCAGGATAATCCCAAACGTACCGGTCAAAAACATAACCAGGGCCTTCGGTCCTAACTGCAGGATACTTTTCAGATCGATACTCAACGTGAGCAATACCAATGAGGTTGGTAATAAATACCGGGAGGCCACAAAATACAAATTTGAATCCGCACCGGAAACCAGCCCGAATGTATTGAACAAAGCGGGAATAAAATAACAAAGTAAAACGACGGGCACGAAGCGGTAGAATACTACAAAAAAAGGGTGTTTGCTGCCAGAGGTGTAAAACACCAGGCCAAGAACGGCCATGATCAAGCCAAAAACAACAGCATCATCCTGAATCAATGCATTAGTCCCCATTCCCTCTGTTTTTCCATAGTAGTAAAAATTCACTTAGAATCATGGCCGTAGCGCCCCAAACCACCTCCCGATCAATCTCAAAATAGGGCGCCACTATCTCCCCTCCGGAGGGTATCGGAAACGATTTCCTTTTTTTATTCCCTTCCTCTATCAATGCGTCGAAATCGCTGCAAATGAGCCGTTCAACTTCCCTGGCATCCGGCTTAAACAACGGGACCTCAGACGTAAACCCAATGAACGGGCGAATGTAAAAATTACTTGGTGGGATGTACAAGTCGGACAGTGCGCCGAGCAGCTGGATTTTTCGTCGATCCACTCCGATTTCTTCTTCCGTCTCCCGTACCGCCGTAATCCTCAAATCCTGGTCATCGGGCTCCATTTTACCCCCGGGCAATGCAATCTGACCGCTGTGAACGCCCGCATACCTAGCTCGTTTGATAAAAGGAATTTGCACCCCTGTTGTAGAAGGGCAGATCAATAGCAGCACCGCCCCCTTTCTGGCATGTTCCATTCGAAACCGGTCAAACCGCGCTTCCTCCAGCGGTAAGGGCGCCATTTCTTGCTGCCCCAGCCTGCCCGGTAAGGGTCCTTTCAAGGCGCTTTCGAGCACGTTTACCAGGTCAGTTAGTTCCATCTTATGCAGACTAGTAGTAAAGCTGAAAAAAGGCCTGAATACCATTCAGGCCTTTTTCACTTATCAAACCTATTAAACCTATTGGGTTGTATTCATGTAAAAATGAATAAACTCGTCGAAATTTAACGAAATAATCTACAAATCCAAAGGCAAAAAACTTTGCCAGGGAAAAATAATAACCTAATATCCTGCTCCAAAACTACCGTTTTTTTAGTACAGAGATAACGCATGAAAAAAGACTCGCACCATCAAACCTTTTCCACCATCTTAAATGGATTCGAACAATACATCTCCGACTTCAACCAAATCACCCGGGAGATCCCCAAAAACTTTATGGAGAGGGATTGGAAAAGCTTGCAGGAAAATCATAAAAGGCGGCTTCGACTGTATAAAGACCACCTGGCCTCTATCGTGGCCCAGTGCCGGGAACTCCTGGGTGAACGCATAGCTGAGGACCGGGTCTGGAAATCGATGAAATCGGACTACCTGGAAACGATAAAAGGCAGAAATGACAAAGAACTGGCAGCGACCTTTTTCAACTCGGTCTTTCGCAAAACGTTTCCTGGAAACCGTATTGACGAAAACCTGATGTTTGTGGAAGCTCCTTTTCCCGAATTGCCCGAACAAACCGACCCGAAGCTTTACCGTACCTACCCTGCCGGTCCCAGCCTCCCCCTTCTTTTCCGTAGCATGTTGGAGGATTTTACTTTTGGTAACAGGTATCTCAGGAAAGAAGAAGATATTCAGTTGCTGACACGGGAGGTTGAGAAGGTCGTTTTGAGTCGGTACCGGATCAGCGAAGAGACAACCACACAGGTGTTGCGAAACGTTTTTTACCGCAACAAAGCTGCTTACCTTATTGGAAGAATATTCCTGGGCAATAAATGGATGCCATTCATTATCCCCTTTGTAAATAATCAACAGGGGGTTTTTGCCGATACCTTAATTTTTGATCCCAATATCATGAGCGGGATATTTAGCTACACGCGTTCCTATTTCATGGCACCCGTGGAAATCCCCTCTCAAACCGTCGCTTTTCTCAACGCCGTCATCCCGCACAAAAAACCTTACGAGCTGTACAATGCCATAGGATTCAACAAACACGGCAAAACCTCCTTCTACCGCGACTTTATCCGCCATTTACGGGAGAGCCAGGATGAATTTGTCCTGGCACCGGGGATACGGGGGATGGTGATGACGGTTTTCACCCTACCCTCCTACAACATTGTTTTCAAACTAATAAAGGATCATTTTGACCCCCCAAAGAACATGACCCGGCAGCAGGTTCGGGAAAAATACAAACTGGTGGGCCTGCATGACCGTGTCGGAAGAATGGCAGATACGCACGAATTCGAAAACTTCAAGCTACCCCTGTACCGAATCCATCCGGAACTTATGAGTGAACTAAATAAATCAGTCAACTCCCTGTTGCGAATAGAGGGGGATACCCTGATCATTCGCCATTTGTACATCGAACGGAGGCTAACACCGCTGAACCTTTTCCTGGAAACCTGCAGCCTTAAATTGGCCCGATTGGTGGTAAACGACTACGCCCAGGCCATCCTGCAGATGGCCCAGGCCAATATTTTTCCAGGTGATATGATGACAAAAAATTTCGGTGTCACCCGGCAAAACCGCGTCATCTTTTACGACTACGACGAAATCGAATTTCTGGACAGCATGAATTTCCGGTCCAAACCCAAACCAGAAACCTACGAGCAGATATATGCTTCCGAACCCTGGTACGATATTGGCGAGAAAGATGTATTTCCCGAAGATTTCAAGCGGTTTATGATCGGCAGGGCGGATGTCAGGGACTTCTTCATTCAATCCAATCCACAGCTTTTCGACCCCGGTTACTGGAAAGAAATCCAAAATCGGCTAGAAAAAGGTGAATTCCTCCATGCCTTTCCTTACCCCAACCGCATGCGATTCCGACCCGACGAACAAATCTAACTTTCCTCCCGGTACCAGGAGGCATACCTGGGGTAATTGGCGGCTATCCTACGGATGGTTTCCTGCATTTCCGGCCCGGTATCTTTGACCTTTTTTGCAGGAATACCGGCGTAAATGCTATTTTTTTCAACCACCGTTCCTTCCAAAACCACCGCTCCTGCTGCGATCACCGCCCCTTCGCCCACCTGCGCACCGTCCATCACGATTGCTCCCATGCCTACCAGCACTCGGTCTGCAAGGGTACACCCGTGGACGATCGCACCATGTGCAATGGAAACATCCGAACCAATGGTCACCGGAAATTTTTGGTAGGTGCAATGAATGATTGCACCGTCCTGCACGTTGGTGCGGTCGCCCATGCGAATGGAATGCACGTCTCCACGTACCACCGCGTTGAACCACACGGTACACTGCTTGCCCATGATCACGTCTCCGATGATCGTAGCCGTATCTGCCAACCAACAATCGGATCCGAATTGCGGGGTCTTATTTTCAATACTTTTTACTAAAGCCATCGTCTTTCAGAATTAAATTGCCATTTTCTTCAATTAAATTACCAATAAAGAAATTAATGTTCGAAAAAGCTGAACTTTTCTACAGGAACACAGTTTAAGTGTGTATACATTGAAATCAATAAAAAACCAATCTTAATTAAACCAGTATTATTTATGAAAGCAATGAAATTATCAGGTTTTATCCTAGCCGCCTCGCTATTGACCTTCGCTTGCGGAAAAAGTTCGGATACCGTAGAGACCACCGAAGCGCAGGAAGCTGCAGCGGCAACCGGTCAGACACTAAGTCTTGACCTGGGTAGCAGTGAGGTAAATTGGAGGGGATACAAGCCCACGGGACAGCACTTTGGTCTGATTCCGGTTACCGATGGAACACTTTCAATCGAGGGAGATGCCATTACCGCGGGCGAATTTTCTTTCGACATTACCGGACTTGAAATTCACGATTTGGAAGAGGGAAGCGAAAATCACGGAAAACTGTGGAACCACCTGCAATCCGATGACTTTTTCGATGCTGCCAACCATCCGAAAGCAACCTTTGTCATCACGGAGATTAGCCCATATGGAGCCGGAGATGCCATTGAAGATCAGGAGCAGTTTGAAACGGAAAACACCCCGAAAAGCGCTTCCGAAATTGCTCCAGAGTCGCCCACCCATTGGATAAGTGGCAACCTTACCATGAGGGGAAACACCAAAAACATCAAGTTTCCCGCTAGTGTATCCATGGAAAATGGGACGATTACAGCGCAAGCAGGATTCAATATCGACCGGACTGCCTGGGGATTGTCCTACGGAGACGAAGCTACGGCCGTGGATAAAGCAAAAGATCAGTTTATTTACAACACGGTATCCGTAAACTTTGATATCAAAGCGAATTAAGGAAGGGGATATTAGCTAGTTGCAAAGGGGGGGCTTTAGGTCCCCTTTTTTTAATTTCATTTTGCTATTTTTGCAGGCATGTCCGAAATTGAAGCCAGCCTTACACTACCCATCGGTCCCTCATGGGTCCAACAGATGCTGGTATGGGGAGGAGTTCGCTTTCGGTTTTATGGTTATTTCCATGCCAACGGTATCGACTATCCCCAGGGAGCCTTCGAACAGGTTTTTTACGGAGGAAACCAGGCGGTTTCGCTGGAAAATTTAGCCGATTTGCCGGCAGATAGGCCAAAAATCGGCATCCTTTCCTACGACCAGAAAAACAACTACGAGCGGCTGAGCAGCCGAAATATTCCCTGGATCGATTGCCCCGATAGTCGGTTTTTCAGCCCGGAGGTAACCATTCGTTTCACGGCTGATTCAGCCGAGATTACCGGCAAAGACCCGGAAAGGATCGCCGCGGCAATCGCATCCACCCGCTTGCGAACAACCGACAGCCCGGAGGGCTTCTCGCTTCATTCCTCCCATGACCAGGAGTCCTATACCCGCCTGTTCACCAACATCCAAAACCATATTCTGGAGGGAGATATTTACGAGCTGAATTTCTGCATGGATTTCCACGGAAAGCTACCGGTTTGCGAACCGGAACGCGTCTACCTGGAGCTCTGTGCCCAGTCCCCCATGCCCTTTAGCGCCCTGTTTAAAGCCGATGACTTGTACCTATGTGCGGCCTCTCCCGAACGGTTTTTGAAAAAACAGGGGAACCTCCTGCTTTCCCAACCAATCAAAGGGAGTGTAAAAAGGGGCGACAGCCCGGAGGAGGATGCTTTCTTGAAAAAAAAATTGGCGGAAAGTGAGAAGGAACGCGCCGAAAATCTCATGATTGTAGATTTGATGCGAAATGATTTGTCCCGCGTGGCGGAAACCGGCTCCGTAACCGTAAACGAGCTATTTGGGATTTACGCATTCCATCGGATTACGCAAATGATTTCTACCGTCAGTTGCCGGCTTCGCCAAGAGGTCTCCTTCGAGGAGATCGTATCCAAAACCTTTCCCATGGGAAGCATGACGGGTGCCCCAAAAGTACGTTCCATGGAACTGATCGAAGCCTACGAATCCTTTAAGCGGTCCTGGTTTTCGGGCGTTCTGGGCTACATTGATCCCTCGGGAGATTTTGACTTTTGCGTAGTAATTCGCAGCATCGTGATCAATCAAGCGGATCGTTCGTTCTATTTCGGTGTGGGCAGTGCGATCACATTGGATGCCAATGCCACCGAAGAATACCAGGAATGCCAGCTAAAAGCCGCCCCGATCATCCAAGCCTTGACCAAATTGTATCCATCAACTAATTCCCAACGTAATGGCAACACTAAACCAGATTCTGAAAAGCGTTATTGAAAAAAACCCCAACGAGCCTGAGTTCCATCAGGCGGTGGAGGAGGTGTTTGACAGTGTACTTCCGGTACTTAAAAATCAGCGTGACTACGTGGATGCCAGACTTTTTGAACGCATCTGCGAACCCGAGCGCATCGTTTCTTTTCGGGTATGCTGGACAGACGATCGGGGTCAGGTGCAGGTCAACCGGGGATACCGGGTCCAGATGAATAGCGCACTGGGTCCGTACAAAGGGGGGCTTCGGTTTCACCCGAGCGTCAACCAGAGTATTCTTAAGTTTCTCGCGTTTGAACAGATTTTTAAAAATGCACTGACGGGGTTGCCATTAGGGGCAGGTAAAGGCGGTGCCGACTTTGACCCAAAAGGGAAATCGGATGGGGAAGTCATGCGCTTTTGTCAGGCCTGGATGATGGAAGCCTACCGGCACATCGGCCATTTTACCGACGTACCCGCCGGAGATATCGGCGTGGGCGAACGAGAGATCGGCTACTTATTCGGTACCTACAAAAAAATACAGAACGAGTTTCAAGGCGTCCTGACCGGCAAAGGACTGGACTGGGGCGGCTCATTCCTGCGTCCGGAGGCCACCGGATACGGTCTCATCCATTTTGCCCATTTCATGCTGACGGAAGTAGATGCCACCTTGGAAAACAAGGTGTGCCTGGTATCCGGCGCAGGTAACGTTTCCCAATTCGCCATCGAAAAATTGCTGCAAGAAGGGGCAAAAGTGGTCGGTTTTTCGGATTCCACCGGCTTCATTCACGATCCGGATGGCATGACGGAAGACAAGTTGCGTTTTTTAAAGAAGATCAAAAACGGGCAGCGTAAAAGTATTTCTGCATTCGCTGACAACTACAAATCGGCAGTATTTACCCCCGCTGGTGAAAAAAATATCTGGACCCTACCGGCGGATTGTGCCTTTCCCTGTGCCACCCAAAACGAACTGGACGAAAACGATGCCAAAACGCTCCAGGAAAATGGCCTGACCCTGCTGGCCGAAGGAGCGAACATGCCTTGCACACCCAAAGCCATCAACTACCTGCAACGATCCAAGGTGCTCTACGGACCCGGAAAGGCTTCCAATGCGGGGGGAGTGGCCGTATCGGGACTGGAGATGACCCAGAACCGAATGGGGCGCTACTGGAGCAAACAGGACCTGGAAAAAGAACTTCGCATCATCATGAAAGACATTCATGAAAAGTGCCTGGAAACCATCGCAACCCATGGACTCACCGATCAGGACTACCTGAATGCGGCAAATATTGGGGCCTTCGAAAAAGTAGCCAACGCCATGAATGCCCAGGGAACCGTCTGAGGAGTGTGATGACTGCCTACCGGAAAATCATACACGTGGATATGGATGCGTTTTTCGCTTCGGTAGAGCAATTGGATCATCCGGAATACCGGGGAAAACCCCTGGCCGTGGGCGGAAATCGGGAACGCGGCGTGGTGGCTGCTGCCAGTTACGAAGCCCGGAAATTTGGCGTACGATCGGCCATGCCTTCCCGACTAGCGGCACAAAAATGCCCCAACCTTATTTTCGTTCCGCCCCGTTTTGACCGGTACAAGGAGATTTCCCGGGTCATTCGAAAAATCTTTCTGGAGTTTACAGACCTGGTAGAACCGTTGTCCCTGGATGAAGCTTTTCTGGATGTAACCAACAATCATTTCGCATTTCCCTACGCTACCCAGATCGCCAAAGCCATCCGGCACCGCATTTTCTTGGAAACCGGACTCACCGCATCGGCAGGTATTTCGTACAATAAATTTTTGGCCAAAGTAGCTTCTGACCTAAATAAACCGAATGGACAGGCGGTCATCCCTCCGGAAAAAGCAGAGGCCTTTCTTGAAAAACTACCGATCGAAAAGTTTTTCGGTATTGGCAAAGTGACGGCAGAAAAAATGAAAGCACTGGGCATTCATTGTGGACGGGACCTAAAAGCCTATTCCCTGGTATTCCTCACCCGAAGATTTGGAAAATCCGGCCGGCACTATTACGATATCGTTCGGGGGATTCACGAAAGCGAAGTGAAACCAGACCGGATTCGAAAATCACTGGGTGTTGAAAATACCTTTGAAAAAGACCTGCTGACCAGCAGCTCGGTCGCCGAAACGCTCACAAACAAAATCCTTCCGGAATTTTTTCGCCGGCTGCAGCAGTCGCAAACCGCAGGAAGAACCCTGACCCTGAAGATCAAATACAATGATTTTACGGTCCATACCCGCAGCAGGACCTTTCCGGAAGCCATTCCTCCCGGTAGCATGGAGGCCCTCGCGTTGGAGCTGATCAGGCAAGAGGAGCTTTCGGGCCCCGTGCGCCTGCTGGGAATCAGCCTCTCGAATCTCATCCGGCCGGATGATCCAGGCAGACAGTTGCGCTTTTCCTACTAAATCCGCCAGCAGCGATACCTTGTTCCCCTCAACCCATTCCTCCGGCTACAACGGCAGGTTCTTAAAAATGCAGTAACCATCCCACTTGCCTTCTTTACGGAATATCCGCTTAGGTTTCAAGATGGGGCAAGAAGCCACGGATTCGGCACCAATCTTGTACCGGAGATAGAAAAAAAGTAGGACAATGACAATGACAACCTATCAAAAGTACCTCGATTTTGGATTGAAATACGGCATCCCATTGGCCGTACTATTGGCTACCCTCTCCATGAAAAAAGCAAAAGGGCTGGGCAACCTGGCGGTATTTGCATTGGTAACTCCCGCGATGCTGGGATACCTGTACAGCCTGAAACGGGCCAAAGCAATTCTGCAGGAAAATTCCGACCAGTAAACGAGCTCTTGAGTCGCGCATGCTGCTTTTCTGGAGGCGGGGTCTTTTGGCGTATTTTGCCAAATTACTAGCGGACCAAGGCTCCTTGGATGGCAATTGTTCCGCTGACCATTCATTACCGGGTTCCAAAAACCATTTCTACAAAGGGCCATTCCCAGCGCAATTGGCGACATCCGAGTGGCACCGGGACAACCTATTCGGCCCCGACTGCCAACTATAGTGGATCTATGCCCTGTCCGGTTTCCCGACAGGGCCCGGCTGAATTTGCTCATTTTGGGGGAATTACTCCCCATATCTGAGTTTTAGCGGTTATCTTTGGCGGATACGATAGATGTACCACCTCAAACAACCTAAAAAATGAAAACCGGAAGTCAACCCTTGATCCCTCCTACCGTCCTGGCAGCGCTGGTAAAGGACCCTGCAGTGGTGCTGGTAGATGCCCGTTTTGACAAAGAAGCATATAAAAAGCAACACCTTCGTGGCGCGATTCACGTCGCTTTAAACGAGGACTTGTCCGATATCAAAGAAAACCCTGCTGCCGGAGGAAGGCATCCCCTCCCCACGCCAACGGACTTCGGCAAAACTCTGGGCAAACTGGGAATCCGTCCGGAAAGCCGGGTCATTGTTTACGATGACAAGCAGGGCGGTATGTCTGCTGCCCGGTTCTGGTGGATGTTGACGGCCGTTGGACATACCCAGGTACAGGTAGTGGATGGGGGACTGCGAGCGGCGGTGTCCGCAGGATTCCCAACGGCCTCCGGTGAAGAAATCCCGACACCAGGACCCGCCTATCCGGTACAGCAGTGGCAGTTGCCCCTGGCGGACATGGAAGAGGTGGGAGCGAAGGCCGGCGCAGAAGACTGCCGGGTGATCGACGTACGCGAGGCTGTGCGCTACTCCGGGGCCACCGAACCCATTGACCTGGTGGCTGGTCACATACCTGGAGCCATAAATGTACCTTTCTCAGAAAACCTGGGAGCGGATGGCTTCTTTTTGCCCGCAGACACCCTCAAAGCAAAATACCAGGAAGTGCTTGCCGGCATTTCTCCGGAAAACACCGCGGTACACTGCGGGTCGGGTGTCACCGCCTGCCACACCTTATTGGCACTGGCGTATGCCGGGCTGGAAATCCCCAAACTCTACGTGGGTTCCTGGAGCGAATGGTCCCGAAACAACCGTCCCATCGCCACAGAAAAATGAACGAAGTAGCACTCCGTACGGTACAGGTCATGCAATACAAAATGCCTTTGCGTGAGGGAGGCTCCCTGCCCGCCCTGGCCCTGGCGGACGACGGCTTTAACTACGTGATCAAATTCCGAGGCGCCGGACAACGGGAAAAGGCCTTACTGGCGGAACTGTTGGGTGGAGAAATCGCCCGGTTTTTGGGATTCAAGGTACCGGAGTTGGTCTTTGCCCGGCTGGACCCGGCGTTTGGCCAAACGGAGGGAGACGAAGAAATCCAGGACTTATTGAAAAGCAGCCAGGGATTGAATCTGGGGCTTCATTTCTTATCCGCAGCGGTCAATTTTGATCCGGCAGCCGATGCGGTTTCAAGCGAACTGGCATCGGCCGTCGTCTGGCTGGATGCCTACATCACCAACGTGGACCGAACCTTTCGGAATACCAACATGCTGATGTGGCACCGGGAACTGTGGCTCATCGACCATGGCGCCTCCTTTATTTTTCACCATACCTGGGAAAACTGGGAAAAACACGCCAAAAGCCCTTTCCCCCTGATCAAAGATCACGTGTTATTGCCCCGGGCCGGAGAATTGGAAAAAGCCGACGAGAAGTTCAGACAACTACTTAACCCGGAGGCACTCTGGAACATCGTCCAATCCCTACCCGGGGAATGGCTGGAAGCCATGGGAGAAACCGGAGCAATGGAAGACTGGAAGCAGGTGTATATGGATTTTCTATTGCTCCGGCTCAAGCATTCGGAAACCTTTTTAAACGAAGCGCAGCATGCCAGAAAAGCACTTGTATGAGTATGCCATCATTCGGGTAGTGCCACGGGTGGAGAAAGAGGAATTCATCAACGTGGGCGTGGTCCTTTGCTCCATACAGCAGCAATACCTCCGCTGTATCGCGGTCCTGAACGAACAAAAACTAAAAGCGCTGGACCCCGAGACCGACCCGGAAACGATCCGAAAACACCTCCAGGCATTCATACAGGTATGTGAGGGGAAAAATGCCAACAGCCCCATTTCCAAGGAACCCATCGCTTCCCGCTTTCGCTGGCTGACCGCTGTCCGAAGTTCCATCATCCAAACTTCCCGACCCCATCCAGGGATTTCCCCCAATTTGGACGAAACCGTGGATGCCCTGCTGAAAGCCTACGTGCAGTAAGTCCTCCACAAGCAAACCGGAGACCGACCCACGGATCACGAATCACCCGACGCCTCCAACCCCGGACGGGGTTGGATCGTGTGCCCTGCGATCGAGCCCAGATCGGCAGCCGAGACAGGATGGCAAAATCCAGCATCGAGGTGCAAGCGATGGTTCAACCCACTTCGGGGTTGGGGAAAGGATTTATCGGCGCCCGGGCCCCGGGTTTCGCCCGGGGTAATTATTAGGGAAGCCCTTCAGGTTTCGGCGTCGAATGGAAGCTTGTTTGTAGGAAAATACTAAGGGACGTCATTTCATCGGATTACTCGAACGGAAGAT
>NZ_FNZH01000008.1:0-165397 GCF_900109255.1 Cyclobacterium xiamenense
CTGCCTATGATATTTTCCTTCAAATTCATGTAGATTATATAATGGCCCTATTTGTAGATAATCCCTCAGAGAAACTATTTTCCCAATATATGGCCTAAGTTCTATATTGCATTTTAGTTGTTCTTGGTATCCAAATACTATGTGGGTTTGGTTTTTTTCCATCTAATTTAATATTCAACTATAAATTCTATACCATGCACCTTATCCATCTTAATCAACAAACTATGTAATCCGCTATATGACTCGACAACTCAATCGGATAATATCAATAAAGCTAGTATCTTCAACTCCTATAGCGGAACCCAGTTAACCGGTTACAAAGAATTGCCCATAACGGTTTGGCTATGTGCAGTGTCCCGTAGGGCATTGCGTATAGGTGTTGTTGGGCTTAGTATTTTTTAAAATAAACTCATTTGTTCACCACTTATGTCTTGTTCATTTTGTGGCTTTCTCCATGTTGAAGCACTTCCTTTTTTACTAGGGGTCCTTTCAAGAAGGTTAGCGGCTTGAAGCTTTTGAAAAACACGCTTCATTTCATTTTCAGAATCGATTCCACATAGCTCTCTTGCGATTGAATTCGATATTTCTTCGTTAGAGTCAAGATACTTCATCACGATTTCCTCTGGTGAGGCAAGTGGTTCATGGTAAATAGTGACTTTTAATCCAGAAACAGTTTCTTCGATTTCAGGCTCCTTCAATCTCAGTTTCCTCATTGCATGAAATGCAGTGTTTAACCCTTCGCCAACATCTTTATTGGGCGGATCAGGAAACTTGTTAATGAGCCTGACCAACGCCCCATTTCTTGCCAGTTGTTCTTCGAGTATATTTTGAGTCGTAATGTGACCTGGAAGTTTTCCAGGACTTAGAATTTCAATTCGATTGTCAAAAATGATTATTTGTACATCTGAGGTTTTACTATAATCTCTATGTAGTACGGCATTCGTAACAATTTCGTGAACAGCTTCCTCGGGATACGAAATGTTTTCGAAACCTTTCTCTCCCAAAATTTTAATATCCTCTACTGTTTTGACCGTGAAATTGACAGCTTTTTTAATTTGATCGTAGATATTGCCTTCTATAGTCATCGGATCGAACGCTAGCGTTTGCCTAGACCCTTCTTTATCTCTTGTTTTATACCTAAAGATTTTAATGCCACTTTGTTTTGGTAATGCTGCCTGAGGTTCGTCTGCAAATAGGAGAATGCCTGCGACTGTCGGTTTATTAGATTGTATCAGAAGTTGTTTTCTTAACCAAGCATCAGGGGTTGAGCTTGGAATAACTTGTGATATGAAAGTTTTAATCACTTCGGATTCAGTTAGCATCTCTACAGGTAAGTTTAAAACTTGTTGTTCGTATGAAACTGTTCCCTTATCGAATTCTAATTTTTTTAAGTCTTCATGACTTTTAACCGGAATGTTTTGAGCTCCTCTTCTAACATATGGCGAACCGTCTGAAGCTGTCAATATCTCCTTTGATTTATGAACTTGAATGTGGAGTACAAACCCGTTCAATTTTATTGAACCCAAAAACGAAACATTGATATATTGCTCAAAAGGAAAGAACTCCTGAATAGTTTGAAGGTGGCCATTTGCATCCTCAGGGGTCTTGAAACCATCCCAAAAGCGTTCTTTGAGACTTTCTCCTTTTTCTAGTTCACCAACACCTACATAAACCTCTCCTCCGTCAGCGTTTGCAAACGCGGATAGCGTCTGTGTCAGTTTTGCAGGTTTAATTTCCTTTCTCTTTAAATCGGAAAAGTGTCCTTCATGAATCTGAAGAATCTGATTAACCTGGCTTTCTGATATTTCAAAAGTGTCTATTGTCATTTTTATATTAAGCCCAACGGCTAGCGTATGACCAGTTGCGAGCCTACGCCAACCCTACCCGTAAAGGTACAAAAATAATTAATCAGTGAGAAAGGCTGCTAAACGCCTGTTGCGCAATTGGTTTTACGCTTTGTTAGCAATTGTCTTTATTCTTTTTACTCCAAATAAAGGCTGTATTATCGGTATTTTCAAAATAATAAATTCATATATCAGCCAAGAGCCACCAAATGTTGCCACTATCATTATTGCCATTTTTAAAGAATAATGCAGGTCAATATTAATCAAGAAATAGCCACAAATTATAGTTATTGTCTGATGCAATATGTAGAAGGGATACACTGCTTTATTTCTATACTTTATAAGAGAACTTTGTCTATTTAAATATTTTGCTGCAAAACCAAATATTGCTAAAATCCAACTCCAAATATTTACTATTTTAACCATGCTAAATATTAAGCGGTTAATGTCAAATATTACGATAATTGAAAATGACAATACTCCGATAATAAGTGTCAAATGTCTAATTCTAATTACCGCATTCCAAAATGAAGATTTAATGCTTATCAGAAGATAGCCTGAAATAAAAAACACAAAATAAAATACAAGCGCATACCAATCTCCAAATAAAGCATGTGTCATTGATTTATTTTCAAAAAGTAATTCTATTGGTATAAAAGGCACGATGAGCAAATACAGACTAACGGAATATTTATTAATTAAGCTTTTAAATTTCTCAACTAGAAATCTTTTCTCCTTTCTTAAGTACAAAAATAATGGGGTGGCAACTATTGACATAAGCAAAAGATAAGGCAAAAACCATAAATGATGCCAACTAAAATTACCACTCGGATAAACACCTTCGAAGTAATGGGGATAAAAATCAAAGTAGTTATGGAAATCAAGACCCTGTGTTAATCTTTCCAAATAAACTTGTGGTGGTACCACTATCAGCATTCCTACTATCAGAGGTAAAAATAATCGGCTAATACGTTCATAAATATATGATTTGCCAGTTTTGTTTGAAAACGCAAATCTTGTTCCCATTCCAGATACAATAAATAAAATTGGAATTCTCCAATAACTTGTAAAACCCATAGGATAGTTAAGCCAATTCACAATTTCATTATTTTTTATATGCCATTCCCAAGGTGAAAAAAACATTCCAACATGAAAAATTATTAATATATCAAACACTATTACCCTAATCCAGTCAATATCGTATCGTCTTTCTGTCTTCATTTTAAATAATTGCTAACGTTTTGTGTATGGTGCGTATCCCGAAGGGTATGCATTATACGCTTTGTTGTAAAGCGTTATTCATTTTTAAAAGAATTATATGACCAAAGAAAATTCCTAATGGAATAATTACAATTAGGTAAATCCACATCCAAATGGGGCCTGTTTGACTCAATTCTGAAAAGAATCCTGCCCAAATTAGTGATATGACCTGAATTCCCATTAACAGGAAAATTGCCAACTGTGGTTTTTCTGAACTAATTCGTGATGTTAAGAATCCGCCAATAGTTCCAGCTAATAATGAGTATATGACTTTAAAAAATAGTACCCCAGTGGTATTGCGGACCTCAAAATAGCCTGTTTCATTGGTAGTTAATTCCGTGAACTTCTTCCCTGAAATGATTTTAACAGTGACAAATTCAATTGATTCAGCTACCAAGGTTATGGCAATTAGCCCTATAAAAACACCTATTATTAATCGTAAAACTGTCATTTCTTTAGTTTGAAATGTTGCTGAACAAACCTATTCCAACCCTTTTTTGTCTGCGATTCGACAACCCAAAAGAAGCCATTTTCCTCGTCTGGCCAATAAGCCTGTCTGGCTGTTCCAGCAGGCATTTCAGCCACAAAACCTATTGCTTCTGGATGGATATCACTCACATCGGTTAGAACACCATGAGAGTTCTTACCATCTGAGGTAAATGACCAAAAGCATATCTCTTTCTTTTCATTTAATCCAATCAGCGTATGATCCAGATAATCCTTGTTTTTAAGTTTCCAGAGTACTTCAAGTTTTATGAACTTGTTATCCAAAACATATTCAAAGCTTCTTTGACATTCGGGCTTTTGTTCTTCAGCACTGCCTTCATTTGCAATCCATTTTCCCAGTAACGGGGCAAAGGTTCCAAGTTTACCACGGCCTTTATTCCATTTCATTATATTACCATTAATTTAAATTTCAAAAATAGATTTAAAGAAAATTATCAATGTTGGTTTAAACCAATTAAAAGCGAAAAGAAATTGCTACTTGTATAGCAACCCATTTCTTACGCAATGTTTGTTATATAACTTACTGAAGTTGGTCACATCTATGTTGACATATGATGCAATGTACTTATGAGGTATCATTTTAAAGAGTTCGGGCTTACGGTGCATTATTTGTTTAAACCGATCTTCCATACTTAACTCCCTTTGATTGACATTTTGCAATATTGAGGCAATAAGCATTTTCTCGAGTAGAACCCTGTATGCCGTTTCAATAGCTTTGGACTGATTAAAAGCCTTTTGTAAACTATCGTAAGAAATACTTTCTATAATACAGTTGCTCAAACACTCAATACAATACTTTGATGCACTTTGATTCGTGAATGAAATGAAATCTGCACAAAAACGATTATTATAAAAAAAGTCTAATATTCTACGATCTCTACCTGTGTCATCATAAAGAAAGGTTACGCCTTTTTTAATCATAAAGAGACTATCCTGAACATCACCATCAAAAAGTAGGAAGTCCCCTTTTTTCTTTTTAAAGGTTTTTACTGAGCTTTCAAATTGCTTTTTTTCGTCAGAATGGATTTTGTTGTACAGGCTCAGGATTTCAATCATTCGAAGCTAAAGTTAGTAGTCGTGAATAATTTTTCTTTCAAGCACTTTCTTAAATGCTTTACAACGTTTTGCATATGGCTTGTGGCGGTTTCGAAGCACTTTCCTGTCCACCGAAACCAAAGTTGGCTACGGAGCGAAAACCTTTCTGGCAGCCGTTTACCCGCCATAAGCTATATGCGTTGTTGCCACTCGTTTTTATTTTTTTTCAATTTCGGTTATAAAGTCGTGTAGGTAAATAATTCGTAACGGTTTCTCAGCAGTTTGGTCGTAAACCACAATTTCGTATTCAACCTTT
Source organism: Cyclobacterium xiamenense (assembly GCF_900109255.1). Lineage (NCBI taxonomy): Bacteria > Pseudomonadati > Bacteroidota > Cytophagia > Cytophagales > Cyclobacteriaceae > Cyclobacterium > Cyclobacterium xiamenense. The sequence continues at coordinate 4,963 of NZ_FNZH01000008.1, forward strand.
GGCTGCATTCCTTCGAGTTCCATTTCTTTCTTAGCCAAAGTGGTAATTCCTTCGATATCATAGTCTTTAGCCAAGTCCGCAATTATTAGCCTACACTCGTAAAACGTATTCTCTTTTGCTAAAAAGTCCGTTGTCAACTTGTAATTAACTTCTGCTTCAGGGTTGAATTTATACGAGAAAGTCTGTCCGTCAACAATAACAAATCCTTTTCTCGTAAGGTCAGGTGGCCAATTTCCGCCCCGTGCAGATTCTTCAATAATTACAAACTTGTCCACGCTGTCAATGTCAAGTTCATTCAATTTAAAAGCTGATTTATAGTTCTCAATATTTATCAGTGTTGACTGTTTTTGCTGTTCTGCCTGCATTTCCCAAAATCCTTTGCCTGTGCTTTGTCGATACATACTATCTACGCTTGGGGGAACTTGAGCTTTCATTTCTTCGGTCGGTTCTTTCTCCCATGATTTTTTAAATAACTCAAAATAGTCTTCAGAAAACGTCTGGGCTGTTAAACTGGAACTGAATAGAATTGTCCCTAAAATCAGAGTGAATTTTGTCGTCATAGTCTTTTTTTCAAATGAGTGGCAACGTCCAGGCTTGCGTGCGGTGGGCGCTTTCGGAGCGCTTTTCTCCCGGCTTTCCCAAACTTTAGTCAATGTACTAAATTTTATTTTATTCTCTTGATGCCCAATGCACGCAAGCCATTGTTACAGGCAGGGCTCCCTTTATTTCTGTTGTTCGGTCCCGGTATGCTGAAAACTAACTGGTGTGTTTAGCCGCAAATGTCATGGACCAGATCGGTTGGCCAATACGGGAACGGATGCTGTTTTCGGTTTTCATCTCTTGGATATCGATGTTCGGCGTTTTTCCAGCAGCCTTCCTCCAGGCGTTCCGGGTTCGCCCTGTTCTCCACCTTAAACGTCGTTACCTTCCGGAACCCGCTCGCCCGGCGCAAGGGATTTCTGTTCGGTACCGAAAAATCACCGGTCGAATCGCAGCACTTCCGGATGTTACCGGTTGTATCGGGTTGCTGTCCTGCAGGTATGTCTTCCATCTCCGTAAACGGATACCTATCCACGCCCTCGATGCTGGAAAAAGCCCCGATCCGGTCCTTCGTGCACCACCAGAAATTGAAAAGCTTTCATCAGGACCACCTTTTCTTACTGTACATGGCCTTGCCTGTAACTCGTATATATACCTGACCTATTCAGGGTTATGCATCCAATTTTAGGTGGATAACCCTGATGAATTTATCGTTCAGTCAGGGTTTAATAGTACGGATTATTTCGTTAAAGATCATCAAATGGCGACTTTATTTGTTGCAACGAGCGCGTACTGACATGGGTGTAAATCTCTGTCGTCTTGCTGCTCTTGTGCCCCAATAGCTCCTGAATGTACCGCAAATCCGTACCGTTCTCCAGCAAATGGGTCGCGTACGAATGACGAAGCCAGTGGAGTGTTACGGGCTTGTTGAGCTTAATCTTACGCAAGGCTTGTTTCAATACACTCTCCAAACTTCTGTCACTGTATTTTTCGCCTTTTTCCAGACCTTCAAATAGAAAAACCTCCGGTTGGTATGCACGGTAATACTGCCGCAGCAAGTCCACGACCTTTTCCGATAGGGGTACCACTCGGTCTTGGGATTGCCGGATGATCAGTAAGCCCCTTCGGGCATCGACATCCGGGATTTTCAATGCCAATAGCTCGCTCCTTCGCAATCCACAGGCATAGATCAACGACAGCATCGCCCTGTGTTTGATGTTTTGGTGCGCGTCCAAAATCCATTTTACCTCCTCCTTACTCAACACATTGGGAAGTAGCTTGGGCTTTTTAGGCCGTTTGATAATTTCCGGGTCCAGTTTTTTCTTCACCAAGGTGCCAAAGTAAAGTTTCAACGCATTGATCACCTGGGATTGGTAGGAAACAGAATACTTCCTTCTGATGATAAAGTCCCGGTTAAACAGTTCCAGATCATCATTGGTAACGGCCACTGGCTCTTTATTTTCCATAAACCGGAAAAACAAAGCCATGGCTTCTGTATAGGTTTTGACGGTCGAATCGGCATACCGGCGGTTTCGCATCCAGTCCCCAAACTTGTTTACTTCCAATCGAATGGCGGACGAAAGAACGGGCAGATCGGCGAAGGTCTCAGGGATCTTAACCTTCCGAAGGCCGGAATAGTCTAACCAGACCTTGCCGCGGAAAAACAGCAACAAAGCATCCAATTGATCCTCCCGATACGGAACCCACCAGGTCTTGTGCTTTTTGGACCACTGACATTCCGGGTAGGTTTTGACCAACTCCTTTAAAGAAAAATCATAGGGAAACTCCAGGCAGATCACCGGCAATCCCTCAAAAACAGCGTTTTTTAAAACAATGGTTTTCATCGGTATAAAAAATATGAGAAAAAGATAGTAATTTTTTATCAGAAAAAAACAGAATCCCTCTGAAATTACACGTAGGCGTTCCCCGCAAGCCAGAGTCGCCGCTGCACTTCTGGCAAAAAGGCAGCCCCCGAACCCCTGAATATCCTTGTGCTACGGACTGTCCTCGGGCATGGCTCGTTTCGCTTTGGAGCAAAGCTTTTCCAAGTCAGCGAACCTTTCACACGGAGGATGTCCTCGTCTTCCATCATCGGCGGTCATGGGCTGTGCCTGGCAATTGGTTGCCTTTTCATTGGCCCCCGTGGTAATTCCCCGGGGCTTCGTAAAATTCAGATTTTATTTAGAATCTTGTTGTAACTTGCTTTAGTAAATTTGATCGGTTAAGCTGGTTTTCCAACGATGTATAAAAAATGCTTTCAACCGGTGGCCTGATATGAATGCCATGGCCGGATTGACAGGGATGCACGGATTGCGTCGCTGTCTGTTGGCAGGATTGTCCTGTCTCGTATGCTTCCTCACTGCGTGCACGCAGGACGTTCAGGAAAATCCTCCCGCAGGGCCGCTCGCGGAATTTGATCCACAGGAAAGCACCTTTATCTGTTGGAACCCTCAATTTCAGGAGATTTCGCTCAAACTGATTCAGGAGATCGCCAAAGACGATCGGGTTACGCTGTTCTACAACCAACGAAATCACCGCCCCGAAAACCTGGAAGCGCTACTAGCGGCGCGGAAGGTCAACCGGGAAAATGTCAGTCTGGCCCCTTTCGAATTGGAAAAGGATAATATCTGGATCCGGGATTACGGACCGATACTTATGGAAGACAGGAAGGGTCAGGAAGAATTGGTTGTGTTTCAGTATCCCCACGAGGAAAATCCGGAATACAACCTGTTCAGCGAACAGTTTGCCACCAAAATGAGGATCCCTTTCCTGAGGAGTAGGCTGTACAGCGCCGGAGGCGGCCGGGAGATCAATGGGCGGGGAACCATTATTCTAATCGAAGGGCACGAAAAATACATCAATCCGGGCCTTAGCCTGGAAGAAATTGAAGCGGAGTACAAGCAAAAGCTGCATCAAACGAACGTCATTTGGCTTAAAAAGGGCCTGCCGCAAGACGATCTGTTTGATCACGGACCCGTCATTGACAATATCTACGGCAATGGGGTGCATTGGCACGTAGATGAGTTTTGCCGGTTTGCGGATGCCCAAACCATCCTGCTGGCCCAGGTGGATCCGGCAGATCTTTCCCTGGACCCCTTTTACCAGGTGGTGCACGAGCGGTTGGAAGAAAGCTATCGGATCCTGAAAAATGCCCGGGATCAGGATGGAAACCCGTTTACCATCATCCGGGTACCACAGGCGCCGATCATTTTTGATCAGGGGCACTACAACGGTCAGCCGATTTACTACACGCCCGTCACCAGCTATCTAAACTTTGTGCTGACCAATAATCTGGTCGTACTGCCTGCCTACCACACAGCGGGTGACCCCGATTTTATCCGGCAAAAAGACGAACAGGCAAAAAAGGCGTTTCAGCAAGTTTTTACAACCAGAAAAGTGGTCACCATCGAAGCTACCGAACTCAACTACAGTGGCGGGGGGCTGCACTGCATCACCATGCATCAACCCAAGGTCAAAAAGCGATCCAAACTCCGACGTATAACGGAAAATGGACTCAAACGATTGAAAGGTTAACCCGGCATCTTGAAGCCTACACACGTTGCTAAATTTTTTTTATCAACAAGTCCGAGGCAAGGACTGGATCAGGGTGCTGTTTGACTTAATGAAGGGTAGTATCGATTCCATGGAGTAGCTGGCGCTGTCCGGATCGGTAGCAGCAGATACGATTGCCTATTGCTTCACCAATTCGAGGGTATAGGTCCCTTCCGCGGAGATGTTTTTCTCGTTTGTATCGAGCAGGTGGAGCATTCCCTCTTTGTCCTGCAGGAAGCTTTTCAGTGCGGCACCGGAATCGTCCAGCAAGCGGATGGCCATGGCACCGGGGTCGTTTTCCAGTCCGTAGACCACCTCGTATATTCCCGAGCGGACGTACTCCCGGTCCCCGTCTTTGGTGCCCTGGTAGGTCTCGGTGAGTTCGTAGCTACGCTCCTTTTTATTGGGGCTGTTTTCCAACTTGAGCACGGTCTGGATTCCCTTACAGTCCGCGCAGGGAAGTAGCCCTTCGTACTGCATCCAGGTGGAAAAGGTATTGTCGAGCACCAGTTCCTCCTGCTCTGCTGCGCCTTCTTGTTCGGCTCCCTCGTACCGCTTTTCTTCGGTGGGCGCATCGCAAGAAAAAAGGACCGCCAGCACGAATAGGGTAATCAATCGTTGCTTTTTCATGGTTTCGTTGGGTTTGTAGCGGCCTGTAGTTTGGGTAGTTCCTGCAAGATGTTCCGGATCATTGCCGGCATTTCGTAATCCGGAGACCAGTTCCAGTCCTGTCGGGCTTCCCGATCGTCGATGGACCGGGGCCAGCCAGCCGCGATGGCTTGCCGGTAATCCGGTTCGTAAGTTATGCGAAATTCCGGAAAATAGGGAACGATTCCCCGATACAATTCCTCCGGTGTGAAGCTCATCGCCGCCAGGTTGTAGCTGGAACGAACGCCGATGCGTTCTTTGGGCGCCTGCATCAGCATGCAGGTGGCTTTGATGGCATCGGGCATGTACATCATGGGTAGTCGCGTGTCTTTCTCTAGAAAGGAGCAGAAAGGTTTACCGGCCAGGGCCTGGTGAAAAATAGCTACGGCATAGTCGGTCGTCCCTCCGCCAGGTAGCGCCTTGTACCCGATCAGGCCCGGAAAACGAAGGCTGCGCACGTCCACGCCATACTGTTGGTGGTAATAGGCGCACCAGTGTTCCCCAGCCAGTTTGGCGATGCCGTAGGCGGTGACGGGTTCTTTAGGCGCCAGTTGAGGCGTTTGGACCTTGGGGCTGTCCGGGCCAAAAACGGCAATGCTCGAGGGCCAGAACACTTTGTCCAACTTGCATTCCCGCGCCAGTTCCAGCACATGCAGCAAGCTATCCATATTGAGGTGCCAGGCTGCCTGGGGATTGGTCTCGGCCCGGGCAGAAAGGACCGCCGCCAGGTGATAGACCTGAGTAACGCTTTCTTTTTTGATGCAGCTGCGCAGCGCTTCCCGGTCCATGACATCCAGTAGCACAAAGCGACAATGGGGAAATTTCGCCTCCGCCTCCGGCTGTATATCGCTGGCGATCACCGCCTCCGGCCCGTATAACTCGGTTAATTTTTGGGTCAACTCCGTCCCAAGCTGCCCGGCAGCTCCGGTTACCAATACCTTCTCCATTTGGATTTATTTTGATTTGCGCGATTCAAACCCTCAATTTCAGAATTTTTATACAATCGGCTGTCATTTTTATTTAAAAATAGTAAATTCATCGGTTAGAAATTCACAAAACGAAAGACTTCATGTTTGGCAGCTTACAGGCGCAATTGCAGAACGAATTGCAACAACTCAAGGATTCCGGTCTTTACAAAACGGAACGAATCATCCAATCCCCGCAAGGTGCGGAAATACAGCTAGCCGATGGCAGCCGGGTGTTGAACTTCTGTGCCAACAACTACCTGGGCCTCTCCAGCCATCCAAAGGTAACCGAAGCGGCCAAAGCAGCCATTGATAGCCACGGGTTTGGTCTGTCCTCGGTGCGCTTTATCTGCGGTACCCAAGATATCCACCAGAAGCTGGAGCAAAAGATATCGGAATTTTTGGGCACGGAAGACACGATTTTGTATGCTGCGGCCTTTGATGCCAATGGCGGGGTGTTTGAGCCCCTGCTGGGGCCTGAAGATGCCATCCTCTCGGACGCATTGAATCACGCGTCCATCATTGATGGGGTGCGGCTGTGCAAGGCCATGCGCTTTCGCTACCGCCACAACGACATGGCAGACCTGGAAACCCAGCTCCAGGTAGCCACCGAAAAAGGTGCCCGGCACAAACTGATCGTGACGGATGGGGTGTTCTCCATGGATGGCACCATCGCCCAATTGGATAAAATCGTGGCCCTGGCCGAAAAATACCAGGCACTGGTGATGTCGGACGAATGCCATTCCACTGGATTTATGGGAAAAACGGGCAGGGGTGTTCACGAGTTGACCGGCGTGATGGGCAAGGTAGACATCATCACCGGCACCCTGGGCAAGGCGCTGGGAGGGGCTTCCGGCGGATTTACTTCCGGCAGAAAAGAAATCGTCGAACTCCTGCGTCAGAAATCCCGTCCCTACCTGTTTTCCAATACCCTGGCCCCGGCCATCGCCGGAGCCTCTATAGCGGTGTTTGATCTGTTGTCGGAAACCACCGAGCTGCGGGACCGGCTGGAAGCCAACACCCGTTTTTTTCGGGAAGGGATCCGGAAAGCGGGTTTTTCGGTAAAGGAAGGGACGCATCCCATTGTCCCCATCATGCTTTACGAGGCTCCTTTGGCCCAGCAGATGGCCGAGCGCTTGCTGGAGCGGGGTATTTACGTAATCGGCTTTTACTACCCCGTGGTACCCAAAGGGGAGGCGCGCATTCGCGTGCAATTGTCGGCGGCTCACGAAAAGCAGCACCTGGAAAAAGCCATCGCCGCCTTTACCGAGGTAGGAAGGGAATTGGGGGTGATTGGGTAACGGTTTTTTATGGACGATTCTTATTCAAAGATCTCGACGTTGGGGATCGCTTTTACCGGCCCCTGGACCAGGCTTTCGCCCGGGGCTATTGCTGTCGAAGCCCTTATAGCTTCGGAGTCGGACGGGATCTTGTTTCTTGGGATGTAATACGGAATGTCACTTCAGCGGATTGTGCCAAAGACCTGTCGCTTTTTTACCTATCGTTTTAGACACTCGAAGATTCACTCAGGAAGTGCGCCAGGAAAATTCCCTGCTTGTCAGCTCCTGTGCTACCGCATTTTAGATGGCTAATGTTGCAGCTTCTTTAAGCTTTCTTCAAGTGCGTTTAGCTTTGACTGCGCGTCTTCCATTTTTTTCTTTTCTTTTTCCACAACTTGTGCGGGAGCGTTTGAGACAAACTTTTCGTTGGCCAATTTTTTTGAGACCGAGGTCAAAAACCCTTTGGTGTATTCCAGTTCTTTGAGCAGGTTTTCTTTTTCCTGTTCCAGATCAATTTCCTCCTCTATCGGTATGAAAAACTCGTCTGCTTTTACCACAAAGGTCAAGGCATTTCCTGTCGTTTCGCCAAAGGTTAGGGAAGAAACGTTTGCCAACTTTTGGATAACTTCCTCAAATCGCCCGTATACGCCTTCGTTGCTGGTTTTTACAAACAGAGCTACAGGCAGTTTGGGAGACATGCCCCTGGCGGCACGGGTGTTTCTGATTTGCGATACCAGTTCGAAAATATGCTGCGCTTCCGCAACAATTCCTTCGTCAAAAGCATTTTGTTTGGGCCATGCCGACAACATCAGTGCTTCTCCGTCTTTTCGCTCTCCGATTTGCTGCCACAATTCCTCCGTAATAAACGGCATGAATGGGTGTAGGATTTTTAGCAGCTGTTCGAAATACGCCAGGGTTCGGTCTTTCGTGTGTGCATCGATCGGGGTCTGATAGGCGGGTTTGATCATTTCCAGGTACCAGGAACAAAAATCATCCCATACCAGCTTGTAGGCGGTCATCAAGGCATCCGAAATACGGAATTTTTCAAAGTGATCCGTGAGCTCCGCCAGGGATTGGTTAAACCTACTTTCAAACCAGGCGATGGCGGTTTCGTTTGCGAGGTTTCTGCCCGGAATTACTTCCCATCCTTCGATCAGGCGGTAAGCATTCCAGATTTTATTGCAGAAGTTTCTTCCCTGCTCGACCAGCTTTTCATCAAAGGGGAGATCGTTGCCAGCAGGGCTGCTAAAGAGCATGCCTGTCCGCACCCCATCCGCACCGTAGGTTTCAATCAACGCAAGCGGGTCCGGGGAGTTGCCAAGCGATTTGGACATTTTCCTTCCCAGCTTATCCCGAACAATTCCCGTCAGGTAGACATTTCGAAATGGTTTTTCTCCCGTATATTCATAGCCGGCAATGATCATTCGTGCGACCCAGAAAAACAGAATTTCCGGAGCGGTTACCAGGTCGTTGGTCGGGTAGTAATAGGCAAGGTCCCGATTTTTTTTGCCGCTTTTGAAAAACGCCGGATCAAAAACGGATATGGGCCATAGCCAGGAGGAAAACCAGGTGTCCAGGACGTCTTCGTCTTGTTTCAGATCCTGTTCCGTGTAGGTTTCATCAAATTCCGTTCTGGCCAAATCAAGTGCTTCTGCCGCAGAATTTGCGACCACGTAGGATCCGTTTGGCAGGTAATAGGCAGGTATTCGGTGTCCCCACCAAAGCTGCCTGGAAATGCACCAGTCCCGTACATTTTCCATCCAGCTTTTGTACATGTTTTTAAACTTTGGAGGAAATAGCCGAACGGCGTCATCCATGACCGCCCGCAAAGCAGGTTGGGTGATTTCTTCCATCTTCAAAAACCACTGCATGGAAAGCCTGGGCTCAATCACCGCATCGGTTCGCTCGGAATGCCCCACGTTGGAGGTATACGCTTCTTGTTTGCTCAGCTGTCCGGCTTCGCTCAATAGGGCGGCGATTTTTTTACGGGCTACGAAGCGGTCTTCCCCCACCAGAATCGTTGCTTTTTCATTGAGGGTCCCGTCATCGTTTAGAATGTCGATGACTTCCAGTTGATGCCTCAGGCCGATTTCATAATCGTTGATATCGTGAGCGGGAGTGATTTTCAGGCAACCTGTTCCAAATTCCCGGTCTACGTATTCGTCTTCGATAATGGGGATGGGGCGATTGATCAAGGGGATCAACGCTTTTTTCCCTTTGAGGTGCCGGTACCGTGGGTCCTCGGGATGGACGCATATGGCTACGTCGGCCATGATGGTTTCCGGTCGGGTTGTTGCTATCGTCAGTGATTCTTCTGAACCCTCGATGGCATAGGCAATGTGATAGAGTGCAGACGGGACTTCCTTGTAGACGACTTCGTCGTCAGATAGAGCCGTTTTCCCTTTGGGGTCCCAGTTGACCATCCGGATGCCCCGGTAGATTTTGCCTTTTCGGTGCAGGTCCACAAAAACGTTTGTAACGGCCTCACTCAAGGAGGCGTCCATCGTAAACCGCGTTCTTTCCCAATCACAGGAAGCCCCCAGTTTTTTTAGCTGCTCAAGGATAATGCCCCCGTATTTTTCCTTCCATTCCCAGGCATGTTCCAGAAACGCCTCCCTGCTGATGGATTTTTTCTCGATACCTTTTTCCTTTAGCATGGCCACTACCTTTGCCTCCGTGGCGATCGACGCATGGTCCGTGCCGGGTACCCAGCAGGCATTTTTCCCTTCCATCCGGGCTTTTCGTACCAGAATATCCTGAATGGTGTTATTTAACATATGCCCCATGTGGAGAACTCCGGTCACATTTGGCGGAGGAATCACGATGGAATAAGCTTCCTTATCGTCGTCCGGCTCGGAATGGAACATGCCGTGTTCCATCCAATAGCGGTACCAGTTGGATTCAGCGATTTGGGAATTATATTTGGTAGGGAGTGCCATGCTTTCGTAATTTAGGGGGCAAAAATAACACAAAAATGCCTGAAGGAATACTTTTTCACCGTTGGAATTCCAAAAAAATATCCGATTTCAGACGGGATCCTCTGGGCCACGCAAGGCGTAATTTTATACGTAGGGACCGTTCAATAGAAGTAACCGAGGGGAGGAAGGATTTTTTCTGAAGTATTCCTGACGAGGGCTGAAAAGGGGATGGGACTGCCTTCGCTTGACACCAGTAAATTGATCCATTTTTCCGGATACCGTCCCTCAAGGAGGTCCTGATAGACATCATTGTTCTCCTCCACAGTAAAATCCCCCGTAACGATACAGGGCAGGTGGTCACTGTTTATTTCCTGGATTTTTTTCAAAAGTAATTTACTACTTTCTACACGGGCCTTGGGACCTATCTGCTTGTAGTGCACATTAAAAACATAAAAATAATCGCCTTCCGGAGATTGGAATTTACCCCAGGCGCAAACCCGATTTGCTGCTTCACCCGGGCTTTGCGTGGCGCTTTCCGCAACTGGCGAGAACCAGAAGGTTCCCTTATCTAAAAGCTTAAATTTTTCAGGGTTGTAATAGACGGCGCAAGACGCTCCCTCACTTTCTGTTGTATCGTTGCCCGGACCGATAAACGGAAACTCCAGCCCTTTTTGAATATCTTCCACCTGGCTGTAGAGCCCTTCTTGAGTGCCAATTATATCCATCTCGTGAAAACGAATCAAGTTGATGGGATGCGGGTCCTGCTCGTCCCGTTGATGGTTGGATGTATCGACTGGATTATCGTACCGGATATTGTAGGTGGCAATGGAATAGGACTCTTGGGCGAGCAAGCCATGGATTTGGAAAACAACACCGGTTAGAAAAAAAAGGAGAAATTTGCGAATTTGGGGATTCATGAGATTAGATGCATTTCTATGGAACCGTAAATTCGTCATTTTCAACCTAAAATCAAATAAATCAGTCTATTTCCATGAGAAAGGGCATCAGCGCCATCCGGCCTTCCATTCGTTTCAGTCGTTCGATCGTTTGATACAGCTCGTAGGAGGCTCCCAGCTTGATTCGTTGATAGCTGCCTTGCACCTCATTGCCGAAATCTTCCATCAATTGCTCCAGAAATGATTTTTGTTTGGGGTAGTAGACCACCCGGTACTCCTCCTCCAGACCAGCCTTTGCGGCAGCGATCCGAATGGCTTCGTCCAAGCCTCCCAATACATCCACTAACCCGACCTCTTTCGCCGCTACTCCGGACCATACCCTGCCTCCGGCAATGGCCATTACGTCTTCTCTGCTCATCGTCCTTCCCTCTGCTACCCGAGTGATAAAGGTTTCGTAACCTTCTTCTACCTTGGTTTGCATGATGGCTTTTTCCATGTCCGACATGGATTTGGTGGGATTTAGAAAATCCGAGTAAGTACCGGTCGTGACCACATCCGTGGTAATTCCCAATTTGTTATTCAAGAGCCCCTGCGCATTGAACGTGATGCCAAAAATGCCGATGGACCCGGTGATGGTATTTGGCTGGGCTATGATGGTATCTGCCGGGGCGGCAATGTAGTAGCCACCGGAGGCGGCGTAATTTGACATGGAAGCAATTAGTGGTTTTTCTTTTTGTGCTTCGGATAGTTCACGCCAGATTACTTCGGAGGCCACCACCGATCCCCCCGGGGAATTAATCCGTAGGACAATCGCTTTTATATCCTTATTTTTTCGGGCTTTTCGGATTTCCTTTAAGAAAGCTTCCGAACCGATCTGATCCGGGGCCTCTCCACCCACAATTTCACCGTCCGCTACGATCACCGCTACCTGATTTCGGGAAAGCCGGTTTTTTTCAGTGGCGGTCTGGTTAATTCCGCTAATGTTGATACTGTTAATACTGGCTTCTTCTTCCAATCCCAGTTTTTCTCGCAGGCGTGCTTTGACCTGGTCATCGTACCAGAGGGCGTCGATTAGCCCGAGGTCAACGGCGTCCTGATTCGTTCGGACGGACATATTATTGTTGATTTCCTGTACGGTTTCCGGTGCCAGGGATCGACTTTCGGCCACCTCCTGGGTCAGGATGCCGTTCAGGTCCTCCAGATAGGCCTTGGTTTGAAGCCGATTTTCTTCGCTCATTTTATCCAGAACAAAAGGCTCTATGGCACTTTTAAACTCTCCCACGCGAAAGATGACCGGCTCCACTTCGATTTTTTCCAACAATCCCCGGAAGAAAACGGGAGTGGCTGCAAAACCATTGAATTCCAGGTCACCGATTGGATTCAGGTAGATTTCATCCGCAACCGAGCAGAGGAAATACCCCGTTTCGGTAAAATACTCACCGTACGCAACGATAAACTTCCCGCTTTCCCTGAAGTCCTTCAACGCATTGCGGATTTCCAGAACGTGCGATTGCCCTGCTCCCAGCAACCCGCTTTCCAGGTAAATGCCCTTTATATCTTCGTTTTCCTGCGCTGTTTCGATTGCCTTTATGACCTGATTGATTCCCACGGAAGACACCGTTCCCACAAATGGAAGCGGCGGTAGGGAAAGATCCTCGTCTGGAGAACGTTCCACTAGCACCACACCGTTTAAGCGAATGTGAAGCAGCGAATTTTCTTTAATTTCTACCTCTGCGGAACCGGCACTGATGGCGATGATGCCGGCAAAGATAAAGAATGCCAGTACCCAAAAGACCAGTAACCCTACGATAACGGCCAAAACGTTGCTTAAAAATTTCATGGACGCGGTCTGTTTTAGTAAGTTTCAAAAATAACCTATTTTTGGCAAAACTGTTGATTTTGACGTAGATTTAATTGATGATACACAGCGTGGTTTTAGGATTGGGAGGGAATCAGGGGGAAAGGCTTGCTTTACTAAAGGAGGCGGTAAACCGCTTGCTTGGTAACATGGTGCTGGTTCGTGCTTCGGGGATTTACGAAACAGAAGCCTGGGGAGGAAATTCCCAACGCGCTTACCTGAATCAGGTGCTTGCCGTTCAAACCGACATGGAACCGGAGCCTACGCTACGTTTTCTTCAGCAAGTGGAGGAGGAGCTGGGTAGAAAGAGGACGGACAAATGGGGTGACCGAACCATGGATATTGACATCCTGTATTTTGATGATCGGGTGATCAACACGGACACCTTGCAGGTACCCCATCCCCAGCTTCCGTTCCGAAAGTTTGTGTTGGTGCCGTTGGCGGAGATACTTCCGAATTACCAGCACCCGGAGTTAGGTGTCAGCAATCGAGATTTGCTGATCGACTGCAAGGATCCCTTAGCCGTCCGTTTGTACGCGGATGGCTAAGGGGTGGGCTGCCTTATCCGTCTAGTGGTGCTACCTCGGCCTCTTTATGGATTTTTTTAACCAATCCTTGCAGCACCTTTCCCGGACCACATTCGATGAATTTTTCTGCTCCGTCGGCAACCATTTGCTGAACGGATTGCGTCCATTTCACCGGCGCGGTAAGCTGTGCATTCAGGTTTTTTTTGATGGTGTCGATGTCCGTTATCGCCGTGGTACTTACATTTTGGTATACCGGACAACTGGGCGCAGCGAAGGGGGTCGCATTGATGGCCGACTCTAGTTTCAGGCGGGCAGGTTCCATCAGTGGCGAGTGAAAGGCACCTCCCACCGGCAAGGGAAGGGCTCTTTTGGCACCTGCTTCCTTCATCTTTTCGCAGGCAATTTGGATTCCTTCCAGACTCCCGGAAATCACCAATTGACCCGGGCAGTTATAATTAGCAGGGACCACTACATGATCTGTTATTTCGGCACAGATTGCTTCGACTTGCTCGTCGGATAGACCCAGAATGGCGGCCATTCCTGATGGATTGATCTCACAGGCCTCCTGCATGCCAAGAGCCCTGCGGTGAACCAATTGTAGCCCGTCCTCGAAGCGAAGTACGCGGTTTGCTACCAGTGCTGAGAATTCGCCCAGGGAATGCCCGGCCACCATGTCCGGAGAAAAGGTGTCGGAGGTCAGGGCGGAGATTACCGAGTGGAGAAATACGGCTGGCTGGGTTACATTCGTTTGCATCAGGGATTCCGCACTCCCTTCAAACATGATATCGGTTATTTTAAACCCCAAAATTTCGTTGGCCAGGTCAAACATTTTCTTAGCTTCGGCTTTTTGGGTGTACAGGTCTTTTCCCATACCGGGATATTGGGCTCCCTGGCCCGGAAATACATAGGCTATCATGAATAAAAGGACGTTGGTTGGTGAAGATACAAAGGTAAGCAAAAAAAGAGGCAGCCTCAATCCTTTATCTAAAGCTGCCTCAAAATATCCTGAGCCGTCCGGGATTAGTTGTCAAAAAAGTTGACCACTCCGGTCTCTACATCGTACACGGCCCCAGCCACTATGATTTTTCCTTCGTTTTCCATCTCACGGATGATTTGACTCCGTTCGCGAATCTCTTCCATCGCCTCAAAGACATTAAAGGTGGCCACTTTTTCTACAAATTCTTGGGTATCGGCGGATACGGTTGCTTCTTTCTCCGCGCGCTCAATGGCCGGCTTGATCTTGTGAAGGAGTGCGGTTATGTTTCCATCGTTGACTTTTTTACAGGCGCTGGTGACCGCACCACATTTGGTGTGCCCCAGTACCAATACCAGCTTCGATCCTGCATACTTCACCGCATATTCCATGCTACCTAAAATATCCTCGTTGACCACGTTTCCGGCAACACGGGCGCTAAAAATATCTCCCAAACCCTGGTCAAAAACCAATTCGGCGGATGTTCTTGAATCAATACAACTCAATACTACGGCAAAGGGCCATTGCCCATCCCGGGTATCGTTGACCATCTGGAGTAGGTTTTTATTGGTATGCTGATTGCTAACAAATCGATTGTTGCCTTCCTTTAACATGCGCAATGCATCGTTTGGGGTAAGGCTATCTTGTGTCGTTTTAGTCTGGGCTTTCATAGTAATCTATCCTGTTACGGTATCAAAGGTAATAAAACTTAATCTTTTGTTCAGGCGGTGGTTTGCCGAACGGCGTCCGGTCCGTCATTTCATGAGTTGAATGGTGCCTTTGCTTTTTCGCACGCGCAAGCTTTCATCCAATACATTGAAATAAACCGTCGCCTCGTAATAATAAGTTCCGGAAGGTAAGTCATTGCCTTCGGGATCCCTGCCATCCCAATGGATGTATATGTTGTTTTCGGTAGCTAAATTGCTGTTATAGGTATGAACGAGGGATCCCCAACGATTGTAAATGTTGATTTCTACCGCTTCCACAAACCGGGGACACTTCTCATACGGATTGTCGAAGGCCTGGAAGGTATCGTTTATATTATCGCCGTTTGGCGTGAATACATTGGGCAACTCGTAATTCGGACAATTATCCACACAAACGATGTTGCTGGGCTCACTTTCATTGCCCGATCTGTCTACCGCGGTGACGTAGTAGCAGCCTTTCAATTCCATCAGGCCTTCCATACGGGTTTCCTGTTGAATGACGGCTACCGATTTTACAAAATTGAACGTTCCTTCTTCTCCGGTCTCAGAGAAATAGATGCGATAGCCATTCAGCTCCGAGTCACATTCGCCAGAAAAATCGGGTTCCCAGCTCAGGTCGTGGTAGAAGTCACTGAAGTTACACGGCTTGTCCGCGAGAAATGCTTCGCACGCTGGCCCCTCATAGCTAAGTACCGGCGGGCAGGGAAGACTATCGTCATCGGGCCGGGCACATACGATTTGGGAATTGTTGGCAAGGGGATACTCCAGAATGTCCAGGTTATAGCTTCCGTTGGTCACCACGTAGTAACAATACTCTTTTTCGGTATCCAGCGGAACGCCGTTATGACTTCCGTCGTCCAGGTATACCGCACCGGTCGTCGTCACATCTACTTCAGCAATCAATGTAAAGGTTTCGGTATCCGCCGCCTCCGGATCGGTCCTGTTGCGGTAAATCAAATGGGGAAACGTACCGTCCTCGTTGTTCCAGGGTACCTGGTATTGCCATTGGAGCTCAATGGCTTCATTGATGATGGTCGGGTCCACCCGCACCGATGACGCAACCCCACTGGTGTCAATTTTTTCTCCATCGGACAAGAGCACCACCTTGTAATTGTATACCAGGTTTTCGGTGTTTAACTGGCTATCGGTAAATACCGTGTCGGCGGTGGTGGTCAGAGAGACCGGGTTGGTTTGTCCCGTAAATCCTTGATTTCGAATCAATTCATAGGTGTAAGGGCCCGGATAAAGGTCGGTATCAATATCGTATGGAGGAGTCCAGCGAATCAGCATTTCCCCTGATTCAGTATCCGTTTCCTCTACGCTTACATTCGTTATAAGCGGCACATCCACATCTACCGTGATGCATATTTCTTCTGAAACGTAGCTTTCTCCGCTTCGGGGCGAAGGGAAGGCCGCCACCAGGCGGTAACAATAGGTATTTCCGGGACTCAGCCCCATACCGCCATTGGTGTCTTTGAAATCGAAGGTTTGCATGTCGGTTTCCCCCACGAGCGTATATCCTGCCCGAATACCTGTTTCACAGGAATCGGGTTCGTAGGGGTCACTATTGATTCTGCGCCAGACCTGCATGGTTTCGGCAGCATTGGAGCACTCGTAGGGGTCCCATTCCAATAGTGCAGACCGTCCCTGCTGCTGTTCGATCGCATAAGGGGTGGGGGGAGGAGCCACTATCGTGATATTCCAGGTCTTGATGTCCACCAATGCCGGACCCGAATCCGGCTGGTCCTGGATTCGGACCCTTAACTGATAAGTCCTGGCCCGTACGTGGTTGCAAACGGTCTGCCACTGAAAGCTTACGATTCCCGGAGACGGCTGAAAGGTAGACTCAGGGCTGTAAGAAGCGGGAGAGGAGGTGATTTCTACCGGGTCCCCAAAAACCTCAATCATAATGGGATCACCGTCCGGGTCCATTCCCTGAAAGAGTTCTGTTATCTCTGTACCGGCTTCTACACAGATATCCTCCGGCATGATCAATTCGGGACGGCGGTTATCGGTATTTTCAATGATGATCTGCATGTCCCGAAGCACGTAGCCGATGCGCTCCCAGTTGCCTGCCACCAAGCGCCATTCCTCGATTCGGAAGGCCACGTTGTACTGCCCGGCTATCCCCGGAGCATCCCAAATAAGGTCACCCGTCACCGGGTCTAATTCCAAAAACGGAGGCGTGGCCCCATTTTGTTGGCTAAAGCTAAATTCTCCCGACGCAGGGCTCCGGTAATTGTTGACTTCTCGTTGGAACGCTTGTTTGGGAACATCCAATACGTAGGCCAGGCTGTCGCCATCCGGATCGTACGCACCGGGATTGTGGATATACGTTTGGTTTACCGCCCCGTTGTCTACCGGAGCGATGGTCAGTATGGGGGAATTGTTGACTCCTAAAAAGGGATCAATGGTGATCATGGTCTCAATATAGAAAGGGGTATCTACGGACTGATCCATATTCAGGGTGTTGGCGTTTCGGTTAAATTCCATAAACCGAATCGTATAGCTGCCGGGTCCCTGATAGGTGTGTGTGATGACAAAAACATTCTTTTCGATATTATTTCCGAGGTTTTCGGTCAAATTGAAATCACTTTCGGTATTCAATACCTCGGATCTTCCGTCCCCAAAATCAATCTCCCCCGGGCCAAATACCACCGTAGAGCGGGTGTCGGTATAGCCCACTACCGTGATCTGGTAGGTCAATGTCTGGGTGGAGATTCGTTCGGCGATGATCTCCCCGGCCCGGATATGGGTGGCCCAGGAGGTAGACACCGTCGCGATCATCAGGAACAGCAGCCCCAGAATAAACGGAAAATAAGTCGTATTCTCGGTTGATTTTTGCAAATTGATCCGAAGTTGATTTCCAATCATTAGGTTTTTCTTTATTACAATACCTCTTTCGATGCTATTGCCGGGACGTAACTTACCATCAAAACGATAATGGTTTTTCAATGGTTACCCTAAATTATGTCTTTCTTAGGAATATTTCATTTTCTAACCAAATTAATTCCCATTTGAGCTCACCGAACAGCCCTCCGAGGAGCCATGCGTTTCGCTCTTCGGATGTTTTTACGGCATATATGGACCATTTACAACAGAAGGAGCGTTTCTGGACAATCGGTGCCGGTATTCCCTCTTGCTTCCATATGTCCCTGTGGACTTTCCATTCGATGCTACATTCGGGAAGTTCATTTCTTTTATCAAACAAAGAAACCCGCGTTCTGGTTATCTGCACAAGTAAACGAGGGAAGTTATTTAGAACCTTTTAAAATAAGAGCATTGGTTGGGGTTTGATTGTTTGCTACGGATTCCAAATGTAAATTTGGATCGAATAATTTAGATCAAACCGTAATAACGAAAAATTGTATGAGTTGGGTATCCAAAACCTTGAATAGTACACTGGGTAAAAAATTATTGATGGCCCTGACGGGTTTATTTCTTATTTTGTTTTTGGTGGTCCACCTGGCCGGAAACTTGCAATTGTTGCTCCCAGACGAGGGAAAATCGTTTAACATCTACGCCGAGACCATGGCATCCAACCCGCTTATCCGGGTGGTGAGTATTTTCAATTTTGGATTTATTGCGTTGCATGCCATCTATTCGGCCATACTTACCAGGCACAACAAAAAATCCCGACCGGTAGGGTATGCAATGACCAAGGGATCCGCGAATAGTACCTGGAGCTCTCGGAATATGGGTATCTTGGGATCGTTGATTTTGGTTTTTATTTTGATTCATCTACGGGGCTTCTGGTATGAGTTCAAGTTTGGTGAGATACCGTATGTGACCTACGAGGGGGTGACGTATAAAAATGGGTACGCGGTGGTTTCTGCGGCATTTGAAAACATCCTTTATGTAATCGTATACGTAGTGAGCATGGCTGTTCTTGCGTTTCATTTGTCTCACGGTTTTTCCAGTGCCTTTCAAACACTGGGAATCAACCATAAAAAATACACGCCCTTTATCCAGAAAGTGGGTGTAGGTTTTGCCATCCTTGTCCCGGCGTTATTTGCGTTGATACCGATAATTATGTTCTTGCAGAGTAGCTGAGTGGGCTAAAAATAGAAATTAAAAAGGGAATTTAAATTTGAATATTGATGAAACTTGATTCAAAAATACCCAGTGGTCCGCTGGCAGAGAAGTGGACCAGACATAAGTTTAATGTAAAATTGGTCAACCCCGCCAATAAGAGGAAATACGAAATAATTGTCGTTGGTACCGGTTTGGCGGGTGCTTCCGCTGCGGCGTCATTGGCTGAGCTTGGATACAACGTGAAGGCATTTTGTTTTCAGGATAGCCCCAGGCGAGCGCATTCCATTGCCGCGCAGGGAGGAATCAACGCCGCCAAGAACTACCAGAACGACGGCGATTCCGTTTTCCGTTTGTTTTACGATACCATCAAGGGCGGTGATTACCGCTCTCGGGAAGGAAACGTTTACCGCCTGGCAGAAGTCTCGGTAAATATCATTGATCAGTGCGTGGCGCAGGGTGTTCCCTTTGCCAGGGAATACGGAGGATTACTGGCAAACCGTTCCTTCGGTGGAGCACAGGTTTCCCGAACTTTTTATGCCCGGGGACAAACCGGACAGCAATTGCTTTTAGGCGCCTACTCTGCTCTCAGCAGACAGGTAGCCAATGGGAAAGTGAAGCTGTATCCACGTACGGAAATGATGGATGTGGTGGTCGTGGACGGCAAAGCCCGCGGAATCATCACGCGAAACCTGGTAACAGGGGCTGTGGAGTCGCACAGTGCGCACGCTGTGCTCTTGTGTACCGGCGGCTACGGCAATGTCTTTTTCCTTTCGACCAACGCCATGGGCTCGAACGTGACGGCGGCATGGCGTGCACACAAGAAAGGTGCGTTCTTTAGTAATCCCTGTTACACGCAGATCCACCCCACCTGTATCCCCGTTTCGGGAGACCATCAATCCAAGCTGACGCTGATGTCTGAGTCCTTACGTAATGACGGACGGGTTTGGGTTCCCAAAACCAAAGCGATCGCTGAAAAGCTTCGACAGCGGGAGATTGCGCCAAAAGACATCAAAGAGGAGGATCGGGATTACTACCTGGAGACCAAGTATCCTTCGTTTGGCAACCTGGTACCCAGGGACGTGGCCTCGCGAAATGCAAAGTACGTGTGTGACGAAGGCAGAGGTGTGAATGAGACGGGAGAAGCGGTGTTTCTGGATTTCAGGGATGCGATCCTGAGAGATGGCGAGGATGCCGTCCGTGGTAAATATGGTAATCTTTTCGATATGTACGAGAAAATTACCGGCGAAAACCCCTACAAAACACCAATGATGATTTACCCAGCGGTTCACTATACCATGGGAGGTCTTTGGGTGGATTATAATTTGATGACTACCGTACCGGGCTTGTATGCCTTAGGCGAAGCCAATTTCTCTGATCACGGTGCAAACCGCTTGGGCGCTTCTGCCCTGATGCAGGGGCTTGCCGACGGGTATTTCGTGGCACCGTATACGGTGGGAGATTACCTGGCTGGTTTGCCATACGATAAAATACCCGAGGATCATCCGGAATTCCGCAAAGCAGAAGAGACGGTTAAGAGCAGGATCCAGCAGTTATTGGGAATCAAGGGCAGCAAAACGGTCGATCATTTTCACAAGAAATTGGGAAAAATCATGTGGAACCACTGTGGCATGGCGCGTAATGCCGCCGGACTAACCAAAGCCAAGGAAATGATTCGGACCCTGAAAGAGGAATTTTGGTCCGACGTGAAAGTATTGGGTACTGGAGAGGAACTAAACCTGAGTCTGGAAAAAGCCCACCGTGTGGCCGATTTCCTAGAATTGGGTGAATTGATGATTGACGATGCCTTGCACCGAAACGAGTCCTGCGGGGGTCACTTTAGGGACGAATACCAGACGCCCGAGGGAGAAGCCTTGCGAGATGACGAAAATTTCGCTTACGTGGCTGCCTGGGAATACCTTGGAGAGGGAAAAGAAGAGGCTCTTCACAAAGAAGAGCTTGTTTTTGAAAATGTCAAGTTGACCCAAAGAAGCTACAAATAATTGATTGAACTTAAAAAATTCATTACGATATGAATCTTACGTTGAAAGTTTGGAGACAAAAAAACCCATCTGATAAAGGTGGCTTTAAAACATATACAATCAGTGGTATTTCATCGGACATGTCTTTTCTGGAGATGTTGGATGTGCTTAACGAAGACCTGTCCGATAAGGGCGAGGATCCGATTCACTTCGACCACGACTGCAGAGAGGGAATTTGTGGCATGTGTTCGCTGTACATTAACGGGCAGCCGCACGGCCCCCAGCAAACCACTACCTGTCAGTTGCACATGCGTTCGTTTAGCGATGGAGATACCATCACGATAGAGCCCTGGAGGGCGAGCGCATTTCCCATTCTAAAGGATCTCGTGGTCGACCGTAGTTCATTTGATCGGATCATTCAGGCCGGGGGCTACATTTCGGTCAATACCGGTGGGGTACCCGATGCCAATGAAATTCCGATCCCTAAAGTAATATCCGATGAGTCGTTTGATGCGGCTACTTGTATCGGTTGTGGCGCCTGTGTAGCTGCCTGCAAGAATGCCTCTGCTATGTTGTTTGTGTCGGCAAAGATTTCTCAACTGGCCTTACTGCCTCAGGGAAAAGTAGAAAAGCGGGAGCGAGCGGAAAAAATGGTGGCGCAGATGGATGCAGAGGGATTCGGTGCCTGTACCAATACGGGGGCCTGCGCGGCGGAGTGTCCGAAGGAGATCAAGCTCAGCAATATTGCGCGAATGAATCGAGAATATTTTTCTGCATCGCTGAGTACGGAAAATGTTTGATTAGAATACACGCACAAAAAGACCGGGAAACCGGTCTTTTTTTTTAACAGGCTCCCTTATCCCAGTGTGTTCTCCGGGTACTATCCCCCTTCAGCATTAGGAATTCTCAATTTTTATTGTATTTATGGGAAGCGATTTATCGACTTAACCAATAAAACATGCCTTTAATAGATTTAGCAATTTTTATCGTTTACATGATTTTAATGCTTGGAGTAGGGGTGTACTTCATGCGAAGAAATACCGGACAAGACGATTATTATGTAGGTGGGAGGAATATCGGCAGTTGGCACATAGGGCTTTCCGTGGTGGCCACAGATGTGGGAGGAGGATTTTCGGTGGGTCTTGGAGGACTGGGTTTTCTAATGGGCTTATCGGGGAGTTGGATGTTATTTACGGGTCTATTGGGTGCCTGGATGGCAGCGGTATTGCTGATCCCGCGGGTACGCGCCAATCCGGAGTTTGAGAAATTCTATACCCTTCCGCAGATATTTCAACATCTTTTTGACCGGAAGGTGGGCATTCTTGCAGCCGTCATCTGTTTCGTCGGGTACATGGGATTCACTTCCTCCCAGTTGCTGGCCGGGGCAAAGCTTGCTGCCGGTACCTTTAAGCCCTTGGATTTGAACCTCGCCCTGTTGATCATGGGTATCATCGCCGTGGTTTATACGGTACTGGGAGGACTCAAAGCCGTGATTTACACCGATACTGTTCAATGGATTGTCCTGATGATGGGCTTTATTTTTATTGGTTTGCCGGTTTCGTATTACCATGTAGGAGGCTGGGAAGCGATAAGGGAAACCTTACCTGCAGAGTACTTTTCGCTGACCAATTTGCGTTGGCAGGATTTGGCCAACTGGGGGATCACCATTTTGCCGATATGGTTTGTGGGGATGACGCTCTATCAGCGGATTTTTGCAAGTACCGACGTGAAATCTGCCAAAAAAGCCTGGTTTATTGCCGGGTTGTTTGAATGGCCGATTATGGCTTTTATGGGGGTTTCCCTGGGGCTGTTGGCAAAGGTTGCCTTCGAACAGGGACTCATCGCCGTCAGTCAGGAAGAACTGGATCCGGAGATGGGGCTGCCCATCCTATTAAGTACCGTGTTGCCCCCGGGAATTATGGGGCTGATGATGTCGGCTTATTTCTCGGCGGTGCTATCCACGGCAGACTCTTGTCTAATGGCCGCTTCGGGCAATCTCACCACGGATATCTTTGGTAGGTACCTGAAGAATAAAACGGACCGTTTTGTGATGCGCATGAGCCAATTGTTTACCCTGCTGATAGGTGCCGTAGCCCTGCTTGTTGCCATTCAGATGACCAATGTGCTCGAATTGATGCTGTATTCGTATGCATTTATGGTTTCCGGACTCTTGGTCCCCATCATTGCCGGCCTTTTTTGGGGCATGCGCTCTCCATCGGCAGCCATGGCTTCCATGATCATCGGTGGGGGAACCACCGCCATCTTGTCTATGTTGAATTTAGGGCTGCCATTTGGTCTGGATCCCAACTTCTTTGGGGTTCTGTCATCTCTAGCAGTGTTTTTGCTTATTTATAAGGCAAAGAAGTAATTCATCGAAACCAAACTAATCACTATTCGCTACATGTCTACTATAGAAACACTTTCGCCCATTGATCAGGCAACGCATCCACAAAAACTTGAAATAGCCGACTTTTTATTTCAACACCTGGAGCAGTACGGAGATCCGAAGGAGCATATTCTTCGTTGTCTCGACTACGCGCTGGATCAGGCGGGCGACAAGGGAGGTTTTGTCGTAATGGCCAGGGAAGCGGGGAAGATTGTAGGTACGGTCGTGGTCAACAAGACCGGTATGTCCGGTTATATCCCAGAGAATATTTTGGTATACATCGCAGTCGATGCATCCCAACGGGGAAAGGGATTGGGAAAAAAACTCATGTCTACCGCTATCGGTATGGCAGAGGGTGACATCGCTCTCCACGTAGAACCCGATAATCCGGCCAAAATTTTGTACGAAAAGCTCGGGTTTACGAGCAAGTACCTGGAAATGAGATTAAAAAAATAACATGGCATTCTTAAACCTTTATCGCGATAAACTACGAGGAAATTTTGAATTTCTGAAAAAAGAATTTGAAGCAAACGAGGTATCCTGGGGCGTGGTCTCAAAAATCCTTTGCGGTAACCGCATGTACATCAAAGAATTGATAGACATGGGAGCCGACGAAATACACGATTCCCGCATTAGCAACCTGGCTAAGGTAAAGGAAATCAATCCCAACGTGCAAACGGTGTACATCAAGCCCCCCTCCAAAAGAAACCTGGCCGACATGGTCAGGTATGCCGATGTAAGCCTGAATAGCGAACTGAATACCATCCGATGGATTAGCGAGGAGGCGGTCAATCAGGACAAAAAGCACAAAATCATCATCATGGTGGAGACCGGAGACCTCCGGGAAGGAGTCATGGGAGACCACCTCATTGATTTTTATGCCAAGGTGTTTGAATTGCCCAATCTTGAAATCATTGGCTTGGGGACCAATTTGAACTGCCTCAATGGCGTCATGCCCTCTGCCGACAAATTGATTCAGCTTTCGCTGTACAAGCAAATTATTGAATTGAAATTCAATAAAAAAATACCCTGGGTTTCTGCGGGTACTTCGGTGACCATTCCACTAATGCTGCACAAGCAATTACCCAAGGGAGTGAATCATTTCCGCATAGGTGAGACCCTTTATTTTGGTGTGGATCTTTTCGAAGAGAAGACGATTGACGGAATGAACCCGGACGTGTTTGAGTTGTTTGCAGAGATCATTGAGATGCAGGAAAAACCACTGTTGCCTTCGGGGATGTTGGCAACAAACCCTCAGGGTGAAATAGCGGATATCGATGAATCCCTGTATGGGAAATCATCCTTCCGGGCGATTCTGGATCTGGGATTGCTGGACGTGGATCCAAAATACCTGATCGCCGATGACGGGGAGTTTGAAATCTTAGGAGCCAGTTCGGATATGCTCATCATTAACCTGGGGGAAAACCCCGAGGGCTATAAAGTGGGTGATCTGGTCAAATTCCGACTCAAATACATGGGTGCCCTGGCCATCCTTAATTCCAGCTATATCGAAAAACGCGTGGTTTGACGCGAAGGCTTTTTGGTGGTTTTCCGACAGAACGGGGAAGCATCTATCGGAACAAGCGTGGGAGCATCGGTTTGGAGCGTATTACTTTTTGGCACAAAATTGGTTTCATAGTTAGTTGTAAAACCAATAAAAAACGCACCATGAGAAAAGTAGTAATGGCAATCACCGCATGTGTTTTTTTCCTGCAGACGCCAGTGATGGCCCAGGACGGGGAGAGAGAACCTGGCTTTGGCCTACGGGGTGGAGTCAGTTTTTTTAATTGGGGAGGACAGGATATCAGCAGTACCGGGTACACCAACCGTACCGGGTTTCATGCCGGGATTTACGGGAACAGCTTTGTCGGAGAGCGTTTTTCTGTGGAGCCAGGTATTTATTATGCCGTGAAAGGTACGCAAAACGACGACCTCGTTAACTCCCGGGCTGTGTTAAATTACCTGGATGCGCCTTTGCTTTTTCGTCTCTATGCAACGGATGCAGTAAACCTGTTTTTCGGGCCGCAGGCGTCGCTGCTATTGGACTCCTCCTTCGAAGCAGACGCCTTGGGCAATACCTACGACTGGGAGACCGATACCATAAGTGATTTTGATGCGGCAGTGGTAGTCGGACTGGGATACAATCCCTCATCCGGGTTGAATTTTCAGGTAGGATACGATTTTGGGCTGGTTCCTGTTTTTAAGGATTCGGATGCAGACGTGTTTAACAGGGGCTTTAAGGTAGCTGTCGGAATCAGCTTTTAAGTAACAATACAGCGAAGGGCTCAGAGCTGTTGGATGCGTTGGATGTCTCCCCATGTGTATTGGGGAGTACCGCCCGGATAGGTAGCTACCAATGCGCCCAGGGCGCAGGCGAAATCCAATACCTTTTCGGGAGATTCGTTGGCAAGGTATCGGGATACAAAGCCTGCCAAAAACGCGTCTCCTGCCCCTACTGTATCGTTCACGGTCACCGGGTATCCTGGATGGCTGATGATTTCCCCGTCCTGATAGAGGGCCGCTCCCTTGCTACCTAGCGTAATGCAAATGAGTTCAAAACCGAAAAGCTCGCTTACTTTCTCCAGCGCTGCTTCCATGCTACTTGGAAGATCGTAGAAATCGGCCAATAAGGTGAGTTCGTCCTCGTTGATTTTCAGGATGTCTGCTTTGGTTAAAAACTGTTCGATCAAATCGGCGGAATAGTAGGGGCTCCGCAGGTTAATGTCAACGATTTTGAGTACCGGTGTTTCCAGTAATTTATCAAGCGTTGCTTTGCTTACCTCGTGTCTGGCAGCCAGAGTTCCAAAAATAAAGGCGTCTGCGTTTTTGACCGTTTTTTCCATCGTTTCGGACCATTGAATGTGATCCCAGGCAGCTGGTTTGACGATATCGTAGCGTATGTTTTCTTTATCCTGATCGTTGACCCGCACGGTTCCTGTCGGGATTTCCGGATCGACCTGGATGAAGGTATCCGAAAGCCCAAACCCTTTTACGAATGCCAGTAATTTCTTACCCAGTTTGTCATCGCCGATTCTCGAAATCATTTCCACCTCCATGCCCAGGTGCTGCAGATGCAAGGCTACGTTCATCGGTGCCCCACCTGCAATACTCTCTTTTGGAAAGATATCCCATAGCATTTCTCCGTAGCAAACAATTTTTTTAGGCATTTTCTTTACTGAATTCTTGTTGAATTTCTTCCAGAGAGCGGCCCTTGGTTTCCGGCATTTTGAAATGTACCCAGGCGAGTTGCAGTACCATCATCAAAGCGAAAAATCCAAATATCACCACTGCTCCGAATTGATTGGCAAAGAAGGGGAAGACGTTGGCAATAATCGCTGCCAGTATCCAGTGAGTAAAGCAGCCGATCGATTGGCCATAAGCGCGAATTTCATTTGGAAAAATCTCCGAGATAAATACCCAGATCACCGCACCCTGACCGATCGCATGAGAGGCGATAAACATGAAAACAAATATGGGCAGAAAGCTGCTGCTTATCTGCCCGCCGGAAAAGGAATACGCAATTAATACCAGCGATACGATGTACCCAAACGACCCGATGTACATCAGTTTCTTTCGACCAATTCGGTCAATTAGAAACAATCCCAGCATGGTGGCGACCATGTTTACCGCACCGATACCCACCGTGGACAACAAGGCACTTTCCGCACTGATACCTGCCATTTCAAACACCCGGGGCGCAAAATAAATGATCGCATTGATGCCGGAGAGCTGATTGAATAGTGCAATAAACACGGCCAATAAGGTGATTCGAATGTATTTGGCGTGAAACAGGGCCGAAAAACTTACGGTAACTTTGCTTAATTTTTTTTCTTCCAGGGCCAGTCGTATCGCTTCCGATACCCCCTCCGGATCGGTGCGCTTCAAAATACGTTCTGCATTTTCGAAATCGTCTCGTTTTGCAATCAACCAGCGGGGGCTAAGCGGAACCTTGAGTACCAGTAGGGTGTAAATCAACGCTGGAATGGCTTCTACCCCCAGCATCCAGCGCCAGCTCTCGACGTCAATGCTACGTCCGATCAGGTAATTGGAAAAATAGGCGACCAGAATACCGAAAACCAAATTAAACTGAAACAGGGCCACCAGCTGTCCGCGGTTTTTTGCGGGAGAGATTTCACTGATATACATGGGGGCTACCACCGAAGAAGCGCCAACGCCAATGCCTCCAATAAAGCGAAACACCATAAATGAATAGACCTCTGGTGCCAATGCGGATCCCACAGCCGACACAAAGTACAAGATGCCGATTCCTATCAGGGATGACTTTCGTCCATACCGGTCTGCCGGTATCCCACCAAACAGGGCCCCAATGACAGTACCGTAAAGCGCAATGGCTACCGCCATACCGTGACTCCAATCGCTTAGGTTCCACACTTCCTGAATTTGCCTTTCGGCACCCGAGATAACCGCGGTGTCAAAACCGAATAAAAATCCTCCCAAAGCCGCAACAACGGAAAGAAACAAGACATAACTGTTGATTTTCATAAAGTAATCGCTAAGAACAAGAACTTTTAAATCTAAACAGATATGTGCTTTTTAAAAAGTTTATCTGAAAATTATCTAAAAATTACGTACGAATCACGCGTGGCGATGATCAGGTCCCTGGGAATCCTTATTTGCCTATAAAAATCCGGTAGTAAAACTGAAATTGCATGAGCATGTCTGACTTGAATCGTTTTTGCTGCTGGTCATTGCCATCCAATTCGGAAAAAGGGCTGATCATCAGCGTAGCTTCCAGGCCGATGTCTGCATCCGATTTAAGATCCTTGTAGATACCTATCCGTACGGGAATATAAACGCCAGAGTCGGAAGCAGGGTAGGTTTCCGTTCTCCGGCGGGGATCGCCAAGGATCAATCGTTCGTCGGTGCGTTGGGAATAAAAATAGCCCAACCCTAATCCTGCGTATACCTTGATCAAGGAGGGAAGGTACCCACTCTCGTTGGGATTGATGTGGTAAATAGGCATTACGTCTGCAAAAAAGACGTTTCCTCTGAACGCATGCGGTAAATTCGCTTCAGCGATCTCGTCAATTTGTTCCATTGAATAGAAATCCCCACTGTTGACCAGTTGCCATCCGGCGGTGGCTTTCACATCGAAATGCGTTTCTAACCTTTTGCTGTAATCAACGGAAATAACGGGAAGCACTTTAAATTTAAACTGGCTGTGAACGCCGGTATTGTCGCCATACATTTTGGCTGGTCCGACACCAATTCCCAGTCGGTCTGTGCGGTCATCCTGGCCAAATGTAGGAAATGAAAAAAAGACGAAGAGGCTTAGAAAAATTAATGAAACTCTTTTCATTCGTTTAATCGGTTTAACGTGCAAGTTAATAAAATCACATCAATGTATAAAAGAATATGCATTTGAAACCAAAAAAATGATTTTTTGGTTTGCCTTTTCTTGAAAATTTCGGTAAACCTTGGTCAACAAACATCGCAGCTGACTGTGGGACCGATAAAAAGTGTCTTTGGTCCGATACACGGCTGGTGTATTGAGATAGCCAGGAAAAGTAGCTAACTTTGAAATGAATCTGCAGCTTATGATGAACGACCGTGTTTTTTCCGATGGGGAAATTGAGCACTACAGCCGGCAATTTGCCTTGCCTCAGTTTGGGCCGGAGGCACAGGAAAAACTTAAAAATGCCCGCGTGTTGGTGGTAGGCTCTGGTGGCTTGGGTAGCCCGCTGCTGTTGTACCTGGCTGCTGCAGGGGTAGGCCGAATCGGAATCGTTGACTTCGATCGCGTGGATGCTTCCAATTTGCACCGACAGGTGATTTTTGACAGCGATCAGATCGGAAAACCCAAAGTTTTGGCAGCGAAAAATCGGCTGGAACGGATCAATCCCTACATTCGGATTCTTACGTACGAGGAGCGCCTTACGTCTGCAAATGCGCTGCACCTTATTGCGCAATACGACGTGGTGGCAGACGGCACGGACAATTTCCCCACCCGGTACCTGGTAAACGACGCCTGCGTGTTGGCAGGAAAGCCCAATGTGTACGGTTCGGTGTACCAATTTGAAGGTCAGGTCGCGGTGTTTAATTTCCGCGATAAATCGGGCGGTATTGGTCCCAATTACCGGGATATCTATCCAAGCCCACCGCCGGCAGGATTGGTGCCCAATTGTGCGGAGAGCGGCATTCTCGGCGTGCTTCCCGGTATCATTGGCAGCATGCAAGCCTTGGAAGTAATCAAGGTAATCACCGGAATCGGCGAGGTGCTGAGCGGGAAGATGGCGCTCTTTGATGCCCTGGGGTTTAGCAGTCGGGTATTTGTGGTCAAAAGAAGGCCCGATAACCCCCTGAATGGAGATCGCCCCACCCAAAAAAGCCTGATCGATTACCAGGCTTTTTGCGGGCTGGATCAACTAGCAGAAAGCAAGGGGATCTCTGTGGAAAAGTTTCACGAACTGGAATTAAGTACCGAGCCGTACCAGCTTATCGATGTACGCGAGCCGTATGAATACCAACGTGTCAACATCGGTGGACTTTCCCTTCCACTTTCCCGTTTGGAAGAAGTGGTCGGACAAATAGACCGGGACAAAAAGGTGGTCGTGCATTGTGAAATGGGCTCCCGAAGCGCGCGCGCCATTCAACTGCTGGAGAAGAAACATGGATTTACAAACCTGATTAACCTGAGGGGAGGCATCCAGGCCTACCTGGCCAACTATCCCGCCAGCCGGTAGAAAAAAGAGTGTTGCGGAAAGAGGCAACTATCCCAGCCCTATTGATCGTCCCCCTCGGTACGCGTTTGCTCCAAGGGCTTGAAATTATCCGGAATGGCAGGATTAAGTTCCTCATCGTCTTTTTCGTAGGGAAAAATCTCCACAATGGGGCTTTCGCTTACTTCCGGCACGTTGAAACTAACGAGCATGTTGTTTAGGCTTTCATAGATGCGCTCGTAGGCCTCCTTTACATGGTGTGCCGTGACCAGCATGTACTGGGTTACTTTTTTCTCTTTGCCGCTGTCGGCATCCGCTACGATATAGGTGATTTTGCATTTGTGCCACACGTCTACATCCTCGTAAAAAAACACATCCACGATATTGCTTTTGCCAATGCTGGTGACCTGAAAATCGCCCCGAATCACGCTGCCCAGCATGTCGTAAATCCGGGCCTCAGCTTCCGTAAAGGAAACGGCATCTACCAGGTACTGTTCGGATACATTTTTGAGCAGCCCCTGCTCGTTCTCTTTGGCATACTTCACTTTACACAAAAACCAGGTTCTCATAATTCGATTGCTTCTCCGTTTCTTTCAAAGGACGAAGGTAAACCGAAATACCTAAAACAAAAAAAGCTTTTTTATTTCTGTTTCGGCTGAGGGAGGCAGACCGGGGAGTTGGATTTCTGTCAGGGCCGAATTTGCTGAACCTAGGTGCGGTAGTTCTTGAAAATTCGCCTTATTTTTAGGCCGTTCCAATCTGCCGCAATGTCCTGCTATGAATAAATCCAAGTCCGTCCGGGAAGTATCGACTACCAGCAATGTGGGTCTTTTTTTGGGTCCGGTTTTGTTTGCCTTGATCATGGGAAGCGAGTCTTTTGGTGCAGGCGAGCTGGGGGATGCCGGCCGGGTGCTGGCGCTGGCGGTATGGATGCTCTGCTGGTGGGTGACCGAGGCGGTACCTATTCCCGTCACGGCCTTATTGCCGATGATTCTGCTCCCTCTCTTAGGGATTTTCAGCATGAGCGAAGCAACCGCACCCTATTCCAACCCGGTGATTTACCTGTTTATGGGTGGGTTTATCATTGCCCTGGCCATGGAGCGAAACAAGCTTCACCTGCGCATTGCCCTCAACCTGATTAGAATTACCGGTACCCGGCCGGATGGCATTATCCTGGGCTTTTTTCTGGCTACCATGTTTCTAAGCATGTGGATCAGCAATACTGCTACTGCCGTCATGATGTTGCCCATTGCGCTTTCGATTTTGCAGTTGATGCAGGCTACCAATCCGGGCTTGGAGCGTAAAAAGGGCTTTCGCAATTTCGCCTTCGCCTTGATGCTGGGGATTGCCTATGCCGCCAATATCGGTGGGGTCATCACCATTATCGGCACGCCTCCAAACGTGGTTTTGGTGGGATACATGCAGGAACTGTACGGGGTTTCCCTGGATTTCAGTCGATGGCTATTGGTGGGCTTGCCGATAGGTTTGGTCATGGGTGCGCTGATGTACCTGTTTCTGGTGAAAGTGGCCTACCCAAACCGGCTGGGGCCTATCGCCGGATCGGCGGAAATGATCCAAGACCAGTTGGATACCCTCGGACCGATTCGCAGTGCGGAGATTCGTACCACCGGGGTGCTGGTGTTTACGGCGCTCCTATGGATATTCCGAAATCCCTTGAATAACGTACTTCCCAACCCCTTCCTAAATGATACCATCATTGCCATGGTGGGTGGGCTGTTGGTTTTTTTAATCCCCGCAACGCGTCTGCAAGGAAGGAAGTTGCTGGATTGGAAGAGCATGGAGCGGCTTCCCTGGGGAATTTTACTGCTTTTCGGCGGAGGGATGTCCCTGGCAAAAGGCATGGAAGTAGTAGGAATCATTCAGGAGATTGGGAGCTATATCTCCGAAAATCAGTGGTTTTCGGTCGCTTTGCTGGTTTTGGCATTAACGGCCGTTTCCTTATTTCTGACCGAGGTCATGAGTAACGTAGCCCTGGTAACCATTTTCCTACCCGTGGTGATGGGTATTGCCGATGGACTGGGAGCGTCGGTGTTGGTTTTTGCCATCCCGGTGACCATGGCCAGCAGTTTTGCTTTTATGCTACCCATTTCCACCCCACCCAATGCCATTCTTTTTTCCAGTGGATACATTGGCATAAAAGACATGATGAAAGCGGGAGTCGTACTGAATTTCCTGGCAATTCTGCTGCTATGGGCTGCGGCCTACAGCTTGATCTCCTGGGTATACATGCCCTAAAAAAGTCATTTCCATGGAATACTACCATCCTGACAGGTAGGGGCCGGGCACAACCGCCATGCAATGGGCAGGCTTTTTTTTTGCAACAAGGCCGGTGATTAGCAAGCTCCTCGCTGCTAGGCATTTGCTCTCGGATTATTCGCCATCCAGACTTCCGTTTCGAAACTCCAGGTCTTCCAGCACCAGTCCGGCGGCAGGAGCCTTTGGTCCCAACAGACTTGCTACTCTTCCGAGTAGTGCAGATTCCAGTATTTCCAGGCTCATTTCTCGGGTACCAAGTAGGAAAAGGGAAGCAGCCATTCGCCGCACCTGATGCATTAAAAACCCCTTGCTCCGCACCCGAAAAACAAAGGTATTTTCTGGTGTCAGTGGAACCAGGGAATGGTTCGCCGAAAGGATGGCCGCATACGCAATTTCCCGTTGAAAGTCATCGGTATTTTTCCCCGGACTACAAAACCTGCGGAAATCGTGCCTGCCTTCAAAAAGAGCAGCTCCCTGCGCCATCAGCGATAGATCCAGGGTTTTTCCCGCATATGCCACCGTGCCGGTCTGAAATGGGTGGGGCTTCTCACCGAAAAAGAAATAATACCCGTATTGTTTGCAGGAGACGTCCTGAATGATGTTAAAGGAAGCAGGGACTTCCCGACAGCTGAGCAGGCGAATATCCGGCGGGAGGTTTTCGTTCGCCTCCTGCAGCAGGGTGGAGGGATCGGATGGCTGCCGCAGAAACAGCTCAAAGGCCCCGTTGAGGCAAGACACCCCGCTATCTGTGCGGCTGGCTCCCAGCAAGGTAAAATCCTCGTGCCCGAGCAGGTAGCGAAAGGTACGTTGGAGTGTACCCTGAATGGTTTTCACTCCTTTCTGAACCTGCCAGCCATGGTAGCGAAGGCCCAGGTATTGGATGCGGAAGAGGTAGGTATAGGGCCGGCTTTGCATGGTACAAAGCTAGGGCATGGAGACAACGCGTGCAAGTAATGACGAGGCGTTGGTTGCTGGCTTGGGGGCGTTGTATTGGTTTCAATTTTCGTTATCCTCCTTGTGTTTACAGATTTGCGCATTAACTTTAGTAACTTGCCTCAGTTTTAGATTTTGGTCGGCGTAGTACATTTTCTTGCCTTTTACGGAGGTAGATCCCGAAGGAAAGTTGACCTTAGCTAGAACGTAGCACCGGAAAAACCGCATTTCATTTGCTATTTGCGAAAAAAAGCAAAAAAATCATCGACAATGCATAGAAAAATAAACACCGTCCTCTACGTACTGTTCGTATCCGTACTGGCGCTATCCGTGGGCTGTTCTCCGGCCCCTTCGGAAAAGAGCGCCGAGCCGGACGGCCGGTTTGATGAACCGTTTCGACCCCAGTACCACTTTAGCCCACCGTCCCAATGGATGAATGACCCCAACGGGATGGTTTATCACGCGGGAGAATACCACCTGTTTTACCAGCACTATCCCGACAGCAACGTCTGGGGCCCCATGCATTGGGGACATGCGGTATCCAAAGACCTGGTGCATTGGGAGCACTTGCCCATTGCCATTGCCCCGGATAGCCTGGGTTGGATATTTTCCGGGTCAGCTGTCCTTGACGAAACGAATAGCAGCGGCCTTGGCACCGCAGATAACCCGCCCCTTGTCGCCATTTATACCTACCACGATCCCGTAGGGGCCGAAGCAGGGAGGGAAGACTACCAAACTCAGGGGATAGCCTATAGCACCGATGGAGGACGGAACTGGACCAAATATGCGGGCAATCCGGTTTTGGAAAACCCGGGAATACGGGATTTTAGAGACCCGAAGGTTGCCTGGATAGGGGAGCGGTGGATCATGTCGTTGGCGGTAAAGGACCGCATCCGTTTCTATTCTTCCGACAACTTGCTGGAATGGACCTACGAAAGCGATTTTCAACCCGAATGGGCTGCCTATGGAGGCGTCTGGGAATGTCCGGACCTCTTCCCCTTGACTACCCCGGAGGGGGAGGAAAAATGGATTCTCTTCGTCAGCATCAATCCAGGCGGGCCGAATGGCGGCTCTGCCACCCAGTATTTCGTCGGCGATTTTGACGGATCCACCTTCACCAGCGAAAGCGATCAGGTGAAATGGCTGGACTACGGGGCAGATAACTACGCCGGCGTAACCTGGTCAAACGTGCCCAAATCGGACGGAAGGAGGTTATTCATCGGGTGGATGAGCAATTGGACCTATGCCAATGTGGTACCGACCGAAAACTGGCGTTCGGCGAATACCCTTCCCCGGGAGCTAGCGCTGGTCCGGCAGGGGGAAACCTATCGGGTGCGCTCTAGTCCAGTGGCCGAATTAGAAAAACTCCGAAAATCCAGTAGCACAAAGGAAGGGGATTCCTGGGCTATTGACGCCGAGCTTGCGGAGTTGCTGCTTTTTCCCGAAGCGGGAGACTTCAGCCTGGAGCTGAGCAACGATGCCGGGGAACGGATCATTCTGGCAAAAAAGGGCGATCAACTCACCTTCGATCGCAGCCAATCTGGAGTTACTGGTTTCAGCGAGGCCTTTACTGCCCTGCATACGGCTCCGCTTCATGGAATGGAAGTAACCGAGTTGCGGGTATTTCTGGACCGTTCTTCGGTGGAGATTTTTGTGAATCAGGGCGCATTGGTACTGTCGGAAATTGTTTTCCCGGAACAGCCCTATTCCCGGATACGGTTGACCGGATTTAAAAGCAGTCACCAGGTACACGAACTGGCTAGCATCTGGTAAGTTGCTGGTATTCGGTACCCGGGTCCCACAAAATGCTGGATAAGGATATTTTTGTGGGATTTCGTTTTTTGTGCTGGAATGGAGTGATTGGAGGAATTGGCTTTGAAGGCAGAGGCTTGCCTCGCCTGCGGAATTCTCTTCGGTAAAGCGAAAGGGAGGGTTTGGCAGCTTTTGAATATCCTTTCCCTGCGGAAAGGTTGGAAAAAAAGGAGTATACGGATCGGTCCTTCGGTCAAATACCTCGCTAGAGCGCCGCATCGGTTTGTTTTTGGGACCCGGTCCTAATCCCTGTAGCGTGCGATTAAGGGCGTATTCCCTCCCTTCAAAAAAGTCCACCCAGCCCTCTGCAAACGATTGGCCCGTATCCCGGCTCCACTCCCTCGAATGAAAATAGGCCCTTAGCGTTTCGTTTATTGGAGTGATGGACACCTTTTCCAGTTCATAGGGCGTTTTCATATCCAGTCCCAGCCACTCTCGATAGGAGCGGTATTCCGGATGTTTTTGTTATCGATTGCATCACAAAAATCCTGGTACCCCCAGGCACCGCCTACATCTTCTGGAGGACACTTTCCATAGGCGTCCATGCAAATGGGAATCCCCTTGAATTCAATTAGATCCTGCTTTGTCGGCTTTAAGAAGCTGATCTTATGCCACCAGTCGTCCCCGAAATCGTACCAGTACCACAGGTTTTTCCTGCCAATCCGTTCCATGTATTCTCACTTCAGTAGAAGCCTGTGAGTTTCGTATTCATAGGGTAGTGGTTCCTCGTACGATTCAAATGCGCCAAAGCTGGCAATCAGTTTCGGCCGCTGCCGGGTATCCATAATTTGGAACAAGTGACTGAACGTCCAGCCCATTGCAAGTTGAAGAACAGCGTGCAGTTGCATCATATTGATATAGTCGGGGACCAATAGTTTTCTGTACACCCCATGAGGCATGTTCTCAAGCTGAATGCCCAGTTTAATGGGGTTTAGTTGAATGTGTGAGGAAGACATAGATTTATAGAGTTACTGAACCGAAGCGCTCCGCAAGTGAGCCGGCAATTCGAAATGTTGAAAAAAATTTGAAAAGGTGTATCATACGAGCGGGTTGTTTTTGGAAATTTTTCGGACAAGGCCAATACCTCAAGTGCAAATCGCTTAAGCAGCTCCCTAATATCGATTTTGTAGTTGACCCAATTGCTGTTTTCCATCCTAATTGGATTTAAGATTGAAGAAAGAATGATTGAATCGATTGAAGAAAATAGATTGATAAAGATTGAAAAATGGCCAATCTCCCATCAATCTCCCTTTCAATCTCCCTTCAACCTGACGCCTGAGCCCGTCGAAGACCAATCTCCCTTCAACCTGACGCCTGAGCCCGTCGAAGGCCAATTTCCCTTTCAATCTCTATCAATCTAAGGCCGGATAATCGTCCCGTCAAACTTTCGTACAGTCCAGTTGGAACGGGTATGCATGGGGTATTTTTTGGCCAGGTCCTCGTTGATGTCCACACCCAGGCCCGGAGCTTCGTTTACCCACATGTAGCCGTCTTTCATGATCGGCGAACCAGGGAAGATTTCCCGGGACAGCTCGGAAATACGCGCCGCTTCTTGAATGCCAAAATTCCATACCGCCAGGTCAATGTGCGCATTGGCGGCGTGCCCTACGGGTGATACATCCCCTGGGCCATGCCAAGCGGTTTTTATTCCGTAAAATTCTCCCAGCCGCGCTACTTTCATGGCCGGACTGATGCCTCCGATTTGGGAGATGTGGATGCGGATGTAATCAAACATCCGATTGGTAATGGGCTCCTTAAATTCGTTGATATTGTTAAAGAGTTCGCCCATGGCCAACGGAACCGTGGTGGCTTCCCGAAGGGCCTGAAACCATTCCATCTGCTCTGGAGAAAAGGGGTCCTCGATAAAAAACGGATGGTAGGGCTCCGTACTTTTCACCACCCGTATGGCATCCATGGGTTCCAGTCGCTCGTGAATATCGTGCAGCAATTCCACCTCTTCTCCACATTGCCGGCGCACGGTCTCAAAAAGCTTTGGCACACCCCGAATGTATTTTCCCTGGTCCATGTATTGATCCGTTTCCCTCCCGTAGCCTTGTTTTTTGAAGTCCGGTTCTCCGGTAAGGGCGGTTCCGCCGTAGCCTCCCTGCTGTATGCGCACGTACCGGTAGCCTTCTTCCATGTATCCGGATACCTGATCCGCTGCGGCCTCCGGGGTGTTGCCGCTGGCATGGGTGTAGCATGGAACCGCAAAGCGGCATTTTCCACCCAATAGCTGGTACACGGGCATATTGGCCCGCTTGCCCTTGATGTCCCAAAGTGCCTGGTCCAGTCCGCTGATGGCGTTGTTCAGGACGGGCCCGTTGCGCCAGTAGGAACTCACAAAGGCGGATTGCCACATGTCTTCGATGGTGTCCACGTCTTTTCCCACACAGAAGTCCTGTAAGTATTTTTCGATGGCCGTGATTACAGCAAAGGCTCGTTGGGTGAAGGTGGCGCAGCCCAATCCATACAGGCCTGGTTCGGAGGTCTCTACTTTGACCACGATGAGATTTGATCCGCTGGGAGCCGTTCCGATCGCCCTCACGTTCGTGATTTTTAATGGGGGAAGCCCGTTTAGCGAGGTGGGTGTTGCGTTTTCGTTTCGTGCATGTGCAAGGGGATGCACGCCTAATAGTCCGGCAGCAGCCCCCAGTCCCAGTCCTTTAAGTAGGTTTCTTCGTGTTGTGTTTTTTGGTCTCATGATCTGATTGGGTTTGTTTCGTTCGTTATAGCCTTTTGTCCTTCGTACTTACCAATCCACCACTGATCCATCCCGGGGATCGTAGGTTTCGGGGTTGGTCCAGTCGTGTCCAATTTTATCCGCCAGCGCCGCTTCGTCCAGTTCGATGCCCAGTCCGGGACCTTCCGGCAGCAATACGGTGCCGTCGGCTTCCAGCCGGAAGGGTTTTTTCAGGTAACCTTCTCCCAGAGACACCTGTTCCTGCACCAAAAAGTTGGGGATGCTGGCGGCCAGCTGAAGGCCACAGGCCAGGGAAATGGGGCCCATGGGGTTATGAGGAGCGATGGCGGCGTAGTAGGCCTCAGCCATTCCGGCGATCAACCGACCTTCGGTCAGGCCACCTGCATGACACAGGTCCGGTTGTAAAATGCTCGCGGCACCCTTTTCCAGCAATTCCCGAAATCCCCATTTGGTAAAGATCCGTTCGCCGGTGGCGATGGGCAGGTGTGTGCTTCGGGCAATGTCTACCAGAACGTCCACATTTTGGGCCTGGCAGGGCTCTTCGATAAACATGGGTTGATAGGGCTCCAGGGCCTTGATCAATACTTTGGCGGTCTGTGGAGAAATGGCCCCGTGAAAATCAATGCCTATGTCCATTTCCGGGCCGCCGGCTTCCCTCAGCGCGGCAAAGTTCTCCACCGCGTAGTCGATAAAGGCCGGGTTTTCTACCATCCGGGCAGGCTGTTTTTTGGCTACCCCGGTTTTGATGACCGTGTAGCCTTCGGCCTTGCGTTTCTTCATGTCTTCGGCATTGCTGGCCCTACCGTATATCCGCACCCGGTCCCGGGTGGGGCCACCGAATAGTTCGTAGACAGGAATTCCCAGCAATTTCCCCTTGATATCCCAAAGGGCCTGGTCAATGCCGCTAAGGGCCGAAGTAAGAATGGGTCCGCCGCGGTAAAACGCATGCCGGTAGATGGCCTGCCAGTGATGCACCACCCGACGCGGGTCTTTTCCGATCAGGTAGGGCTCAATTTCCTTGATGGCGGTCTGAATGCTCAGTGCCCGTCCCTCCAGCAAAGGTTCTCCCAGCCCGGTGACACCGGCGTCGGTGTGAATTTTTAGAAATATCCATCGGGGTTTGACCAGAAAGGTTTCCAATTTGGTTATCCGCACCTCGTTTTTTCGCAAGGCTTGAGGAGCGGGCTGTTGGGCGTAGGAGGAAAGGGGAAGCATCAGACTGGTTCCTGCCAGTCCCAGTACCGACTGTATGGCTGCCCTGCGGGATAAAGCCCGGCTGCCGTTCGTGCTGTTTTTTTTGGGTTGGGATTTCATGCGAGGGGTTCTTTTTGGGTAGATGGGTTTTGGAAGGTACCGGGATTACCAGTTATGGATGGCTCCATCCGGACTTTTCAGGAAGGGATGAGTAAATTCCGTGTTTTTGGTTACCTCAAACAGGAAGTCTGCCTTCTCCGGATCAAAAGTGACCCCCAATCCTGGTCTGTCATTGAGGTGTACCTTTCCATCTCTGAAATCGATAAAATCTTCGTTGAAGTAGGCGGGTTTTTCCGGTTCTCCACCGGCAAGTTCAATCATGCAGCGGGTAGGGCTGGAGGAGCCCAGCACGTGCACCAGCGCTGCGGTAGAAAGCGGGCCGGTAAAGTGGGGGATGATACCCACGTAATGGGTTTCGCCAATGGCGATGATTTTTTTCAGTTCCGAAATCCCACCGGTATTGGGAAGGGTCACCCGGCTATAGTCAATCAGGTGGTTTTCCATCAATACATTGCTGTCCCATCGGTCGCCAAACTGTTCGCCCACAGCAATGGGCACCTTGGTTTGATTTCGTATGGTTCGGTATACTTCCGGGTTTTCCGATCGGATGATATCTTCCACAAAATAGGGCTCCAATTCTTCCAGGGCATCGCAGATTTTGATGGCTTCCGGGGTATCAAACCGGGTGTGCAGGTCCACTGCCCAGTTGCCGTTGCCGCCTACTGCCTTGTCCAACTGTTCACAGAGGGCAATGGTTTTTTTGCTGTGTTCGTAAAAATCAAAGGGCATGTCTCCGTTTCCTCCCGTAGGACCGATGCGGTAGCACCTGAGGCCCGCTTCCAGGCAGTCCAGCGCCCTGCCTTCCATGGTATTGGCAGTGGATTTCCGAAAGCCGGTGGCGTAGCATTCCACGTAATTCCGGGTCTTGCCGCCCAGCAGTTCGTAGACAGGAACATCCAGGGCCTTGCCTTTCAGGTCCCATAGGGCCATTTCAATGGCACCCAGCCCGTGCAGTTTTTCTTTTCCGGGTGGATAAAACATGCCCCGGTACAGGTACTGCCAGAGGTGTTCGATGCGGAAGGGATCTTCTCCGATCAGCATCTCGGCGCATTGCCGCACCATGTCCGGGGTACCTCCTTCTCCAATCCCGATCAATCCCGAGTCGGTTTCTACTTCAACGATACCTCTAGCCTGATTAAATAGCGGTTTGTTATAGCCGGGAGCGGCGTAGTAGCGGATTTTTTTGATTTTATATTCGGAGCGTGCCTGGGATACCAAGGGAAGGCCAGACAAGGCGGCCATGGTTCCCAGGGAACCCAGTTTTAAAAACTGTCTTCGTTGCATGGGTTATATGGGTAATCGGCGATAAAATTTTCTATAATCTTCTAATAAATCCTGAAAAAAGCAAATGCCATGTGGTGAAAAGAAGGGATACCTTCGAATCAAATTTCCAGACTGTACTAGCCGGTAAGGCCAATAGGCGCCTGGATATACCTTCAGTTAAAGAGGAATCTAAACCCCAGAGAAGGTTGAAGCAGGGCAATGCCTGCCCGTTTGGGGAGCAGCACCAACTCGCCTTGATCGGTGCAAGAGGCACTTTTTTTGGTGAGAAAGTCCATTGGCTCCGAGCCCACCCGACTGACTTTTAGCTGCGGAAAAAATGTATCCGGACATGTAGCGTTTGAAGCCTTTTTTACGTACGGTCAGTAAATAAAAAACCAAACCTGTATGAAAAAGCAACATTACTTGATCGGTGTTTTGTGCGCAACTTTCGCGCTGAGCGCTTGTGATTGGACCGGTGGTGGCGAAGAGGAACCCGCAGTACCCAACCTCCGGGCGCTGCAGGCAGCAGAGCAGGAAATGGTCCTGTCCAGTTCTCGCTTTGCGATGGACCTGTTCCATCAGCTTCAGCAATCCGAAGACGTGAATCAGTTTTACAGCCCCTACAGCATCCATCAGGCCCTTTCCATGGCCATGAACGGCAACGAAGGAGAGGTGTTGGAGGAGTTCGCCCGGGTCTTGCGCTACGAAGGCATGACCTTGGAACAGGCCAACGAGGCGGCCCGATCCCTAACCAAATTTTTACTGGAACTGGACCCGAAAGTCCGGCTGTCCATTGCCAATGCCATTTGGTACAAGCAGGGTTTTGACGTTCATCCGGAGTTTGAAGAAACGGTTCGCAATAACTTTGGCGCAGAAGTGGCCGGTTTGGATATGGGTAATCCTCAATCGGTCAACGTGATCAACGATTGGATCGAAACCAATACCGAAGGGCTTATTAAGGACATGCTGGACAAGATTTCTCCCCTTGCGGCCATGTACCTGGTCAATGCCATTTATTTTAAGGCCGATTGGAAATACCGCTTCCATGCTTCCAATACCGAAAAAGCTCCGTTTTATATCAACCCCCAGCAAGAAGTGCAGGTAGACATGATGCAGATGGAAGAGCCGGCCACCTTTCGGTATTTTAGCAACGGGGATTTGGACTACCTCGAGATCCCCTACAGCACGGGACAGTACAGCATGGGTGTGATTACGTCGGATGAATTTGATTTGGACGAAAAGCTCCGGGAGTTTTCCTACGAGGATCTGGAAAATTGGCGGGAGCAGGCGTATGAAGCCAATTTTATTCTACAGCTACCCAAGTTCAAGATGCGCTATAAAATGGAAGAAATGAAGGAAGACCTGATAGCCATGGGCCTGAAGAAACCATTTGATAGCAGTCCGATGAACTTTACCCGATTGTTTTCGCATCCCACCGAACCCAAGTTTATCAGCCGGGTGATTCACGACGCGTTGATCGAGGTGGACGAGCGGGGAAGTGAAGCGGCGGCGGCCACGG
The DNA here is from genome assembly GCF_900109255.1 of Cyclobacterium xiamenense. Taxonomy (NCBI): domain Bacteria; kingdom Pseudomonadati; phylum Bacteroidota; class Cytophagia; order Cytophagales; family Cyclobacteriaceae; genus Cyclobacterium; species Cyclobacterium xiamenense. The sequence goes on from NZ_FNZH01000008.1 coordinate 46,726, forward strand.
TGGTAGAAATAGAGTTTACCTCTGTTGGTCCGCCGCGCCAACCAAACGTCTTTCGTCTGGACAAGCCCTTTGTTTTCTTAATCCAGGACAAGCACAGCGGTGCCATTCTTTTTATGGGAAAACTGGGCGATCCTTCCCTGCTGAATTAAATCAGGGATTAACTTAAATGCTGAGATCATAGAGTTGGCCTGATAGTATTTTTAAAGCTGGGCCAAATCATTCAGGGTTGGTGGTAAAGGGTTATCTACCAAACTTAACATAGGTCAATGCAGGGATCAATGGGCATCCTTTATTTTGTATCCAACTAAATGGATGACAAAATGATGCATTTTAAATTTACTACCGGAAAGTTACCTTATTGGCCAGCTATCAGTACTATCCTTTGGGTTTTGGTCCTCTTTTCTTTGGGTACGGGAATTTACGATTGGTTCTTCCACCAACGGCACCTGGATTGGTACGAGCAGCTTGACTTTATCATGCTCAACGGGTTGACGGATGCAGTAGGATTTTTTTTGGTTTGGTTAGTTTTAAGGTGGATGGCTGAAAAACTGATGCATAAATCCATCGAATTAACCGTTAAGCCTTCGGAGTCTGAGGAGCATTAGGCCTTTCAAATAAATTATGTCTTCGTGATACCTGCAGCCCATTTATACCTTCCAGCTAAAAAATGACCATGAATGTTACTTTTTCCGGTAAGCATTGTAGCACATGGGGTTCGTTTTGCGTCTGGGGAATAACCGAAACCGGATGTTATCATGAAAAATTACTGCTTTCTTTTCGCTTCGCTTTGCGGGTTTTTTTGGTCCTGTAATGGGATAACTGGAGAAGATGAACCACTGAAACCCAGGACTCGGACCCTTCAACTGGCAGAGAATTCTCTGGTTAACAGCAGTGCTGCTTTTGCAATGGACCTCTTTCAGCAGCTACAAAGCAGGGAGGGGCCCAACCAATTTTTCAGTCCGTACAGCATTCACCTGGCACTTGCCATGGCTATGAACGGAAATGAGGGGGAGACGTTAGAGCAATTCAGGCAAGTACTCCATTTTGAGGGTATGGACATGGAGGAGGCAAATAAGGCGGCCGGAACGCTTACCCGATTTTTGATGGAATTGGACCCAAAGGTCCGTTTATCCATAGCCAATGCCATTTGGTACAAGCAAGGTTATGACCTTGACGAAGGGTTTGCCAGCAGGCTGCGTGAAGCTTATGATGCCGAATTGGCTGCCCTGGACATGGCCAATCCCCAGGCGGTCGATATCATCAACAAATGGATTGAAAATAATACGGAAGGACTGATCCGGGATATGTTGGATCAGGTTCCGGCCAGTGCGGTCATGTACCTGGTCAACGCCATCTACTTCAAGGCAGACTGGAAGTACCGGTTCGATGAGAGGCTAACGAAAAAAGCTCCATTCACCACCTTCGATGGGACTGAGGTGCAGGTCGATATGATGCAATTGGCGGAGGCCACTACCCTAAAATTTCGGAGGGAAAATGGGATGGATTACCTGGAAATCCCCTACAGCACCGGGCAGTATAGCCTGGGGATTTTGACATCGGATGAAGGATTGCAAGAAAAGCTGGAAGGGCTGGACCTGGAATCGTTGGAGCAGTTCCGCGAAGAGGCCGAGGAAATGAATTTTCTGCTGCACATGCCAAAATTTAGCATGCGCTACAAAGTGGATAACCTGAAGGAAGACCTGATAAGCATGGGGCTTACCCTTCCATTTCAAAACCATCCAGGTAATTTTACCCGTCTGTTTGCCAATACTACCGGTCCCTTGACGATAAGTCGGGTAATCCACGAGGCCCTGATCGAAGTGGACGAAAAAGGAAGCGAAGCTGCAGCCGCTACCATCGTGGAGATTGTAGAGACCAGTGCTCCTGGGGTACCCTCTTTTTCAGAATATAAGCTGGATAAACCTTTTGTGTTTTTTATTCAGGAAAACCACAGCGGTGTCGTCCTTTTTATGGGCAAATTGGGTGACCCTTCCCTATTGGATTGAATCCCGACCCGTTTATAGCCCGGAGAAAAAGTCAGTTCTTTCCCGCTCAGCCGCTTCTAGTTTTTTCTTCAGGTCCGCGACAAGTTGCGGGTGGTCCTCCCGGATGTTTTGATAGGGCATGGGTTGCTCCCGGTTATCGAACAGATTGATTTCCAGGGTGTCGCCACTGGCTTTATCGATCCATACCATCAATCGGTGGTCGCGGGTTCGTGCCGTTTTCCCACGTACCCCCCAGGCATCCCGTTCTCCTACTACGAACTCCTTGAGCGGGGCTTCCGGGTTATCCAAAGCAGCTTTGAAACTTGTCCCTTCCAGGTGGTCGGGGGCTGTAATCCCGCAGAGTTCGGCAAGTGTGGGGAAAATATCCACGGTCTCCACCAGGCCCTGCGCAGGCACGCCGGGTTGCTTCATTCGTGGCTGCCGGACGACGAGTGGACTGTTGAGGGCGATATCGAAATTGGTGTGTTTGCCCCAGATGCCGTAATCACCCAGGTGCCAGCCATGGTCTCCCCACAAAACCACAAGGGTGTTTTCATCGAGCCCCAGTCGGGTCAATTCATCGAGGACTTTACCGATCTGTGCATCGACGTAGCTGACCGCAGCCAGGTAGCCGTGTTTGAGGGTATTTCCCCGCTCCGGTGTGATTTCCCAGCCAAGGGTATCGCCGGGCCAGGTGTAGGTTCCCCGCGGTTCGTAGCTGTCTCGTCCGTAGTGCAGGCTTAGGCCGGAGGCGATATTTTCTGGCATGTTCGGATACTGGGAGGTGGGGATGCTTTCCGGATCGTACAAGTCCCAATAGTGTTTGGGAGCATTAAAGGGGAGGTGGGGTTTATAGAATCCCACAGCCAGAAAAAACGTGGAATCCTTGAGTTGCCGCAATTGCTGGATGGCTGCTGCGGCGTTGTGCCCATCTGCGTAGCCCTCATCGACCACCGCCGCCGCTTCAAAGGGGGGCAGGCTGCGGTTGGTTGGCCGGCCGTAATAGCTTGTCCGGGCCTTTCCTCCGGCATAGGAGAAAAAGGCACTCCAGGGTTCCCTCCATTCACCAACAGGAGCATAGGATTCATCCCAACTGTAAGGCACTTCGTGCAGGGTTTGTAGGGAATCCATCACCCCACCGGGCTGGTGGGAAATCTTACCGATACCGACAGTGCGGTACCCGTTTTCTTTAAAGAGTTGAGGCAGGGAAAAAATACCGGTTGGTTTCGTTCCGGATTCCCGGATGGTTTTGAAAATGTCCCAATCGGTGGTCCGTGTGCCCGAAAGCAGGGTGGACCGGGACGGCCCGCATGCGGCCGCATGGACAAAGTGATTGAAAAATACCCGTCCTTCTCCTGCCAGTTTATCGATATTCGGTGTATGCACGTAATCAACGCCGTAACAACCCAGTTCCGGACGTAAGTCGTCTACCGCAATAAACAGCACATTGAGCTTTTCATTTTTTGCCTCCCGATTTTCACAAGCAAAAAAAGCGAGTGCAACTAGTGGCAGGCCGGTTAGGAGTAATCGTATTTTCATAAGTTCCTGTCAGTCGATTTTCGTGCTAAAATAAAGAAATTCGGTTACAATTTACCCGAAAGCACAGCACATGGGCCTGATCCGCTGCTCATTCCGTTCGAAAATCAGGCTCGAAAAAATCGTATGAATTGGGGCAATTCTGTTTCTTTAAAACTAAAAAAAACCTACCAGGCCCAATACGGCCCGGTAGGCGATCGGATCAATTAGGGATTAATCCATGGGGATCGATAACAAATTTTTTGGCGGCACCTCCATCAAAGTCCTTGTATCCCTGCACGGATTCCTGCAAGGATATCACCTGTACGTTTACTGCCTTGGCGATCTGCACCTTATCGTAAAGAATGGCCTGCATCAGTTGCCGGTGGTATTTCATCACGGGGCATTGTCCGGTATGAAAGGAGTGCGATTTTGCCCAGCCGAGACCGAGGCGAATACTCAAACTTCCTTTTTTGGCAGCGGCATCGATGCCTCCCGGGTCTCCGGTCACATAAAGGCCGGGAATGCCAATGCTTCCGCCGGCACGGGTAATGTCCATCACGGAATTCAGTACGGTGGCTGGTGCTTCTTTATCGGCATCTGCTCCATGGCCTTTTGCTTCAAATCCCACGCAATCCACGGCGCAGTCCACTTCGGGTACACCTACGATTTCGGCGATGGCATCAGGCAATGGGGTTTTGTTCCTCAGGTCGATGGTTTCGCAACCAAAGCTTTTGGCCTGAGCCAGGCGTTCGGGAATCATATCGCCTACAATCACCACGGCGGCGCCAAGCAAATGACAGGAAGCCGCGCAGGCCAGTCCGACCGGTCCTGCACCTGCCACGTAGACAATGGATCCGGGCCCTACGCCAGCGGTCACCGCGCCGTGATAACCGGTTGGGAAAATATCGGAGAGCAGGGTCAGATCGCGTATCTTTTCCATGGCCTGGTCCTTATCCGGAAACTTCAGCAGGTTGAAATCGGCGTAGGGGACCATTACGTATTCCGATTGGCCGCCAACCCAGCCACCCATGTCTACGTACCCGTAGGCAGCGCCCGGTCGGGCGGGATTTACGTTTAGGCAAATACCTGTTTTTCCTTCCTTGCAATTGCGGCAGCGGCCGCAGGCGATGTTGAAGGGCACCGATACCAGGTCGCCTACTTTAATGAATTCTACGTCCCTTCCAGCTTCGATCACGAGTCCGGTAATTTCATGGCCCAGAATCAGGCCTTCCGGGGCGGTGGTCCTGCCCCGTACCATGTGCTGGTCGCTTCCGCAAATGTTGGTAGAGACGATTTTTAGGATGACCCCGTGATGGCATTTGCGGTCTCCGAGGGCCAATTTTGGATAATCGATTTCCCGGACCTCTACTTTCCCGGGTTCTACATAGGCTACTCCGTGATTCTTACACATGTGTTTTTGGTTTATTTTGGGTAATGGATTTTTAAGGTGCTTTTTTTCAGACTGGCTGAAATTTTAAACAATCGAATTAATGTAACCAATTATTTTGTCAAAGGCAATTAACTGAAAATTTTGTGATTCAATTGAACGAAAAAACGGATCGCTGTCTCAAGAAAAAATCGGCGGTCGGGTTTTATGGAATGCGCGATTCACTTTTTCTATACACGGAATTTCCGGAAGCGCGATGCGGCGGTGGTTCAGGAAAGGCTGCAGGGAAACCCGGATTGCCCGCATATCTTCCGAAAAGCGGGTTGGGTAAATTAACTGCGGGCAGTCCGGATGGGCAGGGAGGCCCGGAAGTGGTCCTCCCTCGCCTAAGCTTTAATGGAAAGCCCTTTTGGTTAGCTCGTAGCCGCTACTTTCTCCCCATCCACGCTCCAAATGCCCGAGCCTTTGGCAGCGATAAATAGAAAAATAAAGCAGAACAGCAGCGCTTTTTCACCGCCGTTGAGTAAGGGATTCCATCCCTGTGGGGCATGGACCATAAAGAAGGCTACTGCCATCTGCCCACTGGAGATAAAGGCGGCGATACTACCGATCAGGCCGATCATGATGAGAATCCCTCCCACCAATTCCACCACGCCGGCAACGCCCATCATGGAGAACAATTCTTTGGGTTCTTCGCCTCCGGGCCAGCCGATTAATTTCTGAGAACCGTGCATGGCGAAGCTGAATCCCGCCACGATTCGTAACAGGGCATACAATTGGGGGGCAAATTTTCCGAGGTACTTTTCCATAGGTTATATTGTTATTTGGTGTATGAATGAATCAATTTAATAAATAAACAGTAAAATACAATCAATACTGGCGGATTTCCTCCAATCCGCTATCGAAACGTATCAGGCTACTGTGGTTCGCGTACTTCCCCTGGGAAGCCGTTGGTGAATTTTTGGGAAATGAGCCATTTAAGCCCGAAGCAGACTGGTTGCTCTGGCTGAGCCGGGAAAATGGATCAGCCGTCGAAGAGTGATGTACCCGCTCAATGGCAGAATTGCCGGAGAGAAGCGTTTGCATATCAGCCGCATTCGGCACCATCGGCCTCGTCTCGGTAGCAAAAGCATTTTGCGGGATAGTTGGGAATTGCCGGTATTTATTACCTTTTTTGGGAGTTTGAAAACGATTGCCCAATTGGGCCGTCGCTGATAAACCAACCAACATGCCAGGAAAAACCAAACCATCGAAAAAGCAGTCGAAATTGGGAACATTTGGAGGCGTATTTACCCCTTCCCTGTTGACCATTCTGGGCGTGATCATGTACCTTCGATTTGGCTGGGTCGTCGGTAACGTGGGCCTGATTGGTACCTTATTGATCGTCACCCTGTCTACCTCGATCACCTTTCTTACCTCCCTGTCCATTGCTGCCGTGGCTACCAACGCCCCGGTGAAGGGTGGAGGGGCCTATTTTCTGATCAGCAGGTCCCTGGGTGCCGAAATCGGTGGGGCAGTGGGCATTCCCCTGTACCTGGCCCAGGCTTTTTCCGTTTCCTTGTATATCATCGGCTTTTCGGAAAGTTTGACCGCCATCTTTCCCGCCCTGGATGCCCGGTGGATTGGATTGGTAACCACAGGGGCACTGGGCGCGCTCGCATTGTTTTCCACGCAGGCGACCATCAAGGCACAGTATGTTATCCTGGGCTTAATTGCATTGTCGCTGGTATCGCTGTTATTGGGCAGTCCGTTGGAGGATTCCCATATCGAATTGTGGGGCGTGCCCGCTTCCCAGTCCGTGGGTTTCTGGCAGGTCTTTGCCATATTTTTCCCGGCAGTTACCGGCATAATGACCGGGGTGAACATGTCCGGGGACTTGAAAGATCCTGCCCGTTCCATTCCCCGGGGGACTTTTCTGGCGGTGGGTGTGGGCTATGTCATCTACATGGTACTCCCGATCGTCCTGGCTGCGCGGGTAGACGCAAGTACGCTGGTGGCCGAGCCCCTGATCATGGAGCGGATCGCACTATGGGGTGGAGCGATTCTCTTGGGCGTCTGGGGAGCCACGCTGTCCAGTGCTACGGGTAGCTTGCTGGGTGCACCAAGGGTCTTGCAGGCCCTGGCCAATGACAAGATATTGCCGGGATGGTCGCGGTTTTTTACCCGGGTTTCGGGGAAAGAGAAAATCCCCCGGGCGGCCACGGTCTTTACCATCGGGCTTACCCTGGTTACGGTATACTTTGGTAATCTCAACCTGATCGCCCCGATACTGACCATGTTTTTTCTTACGACCTATGCGGTACTGAATGTCACGGCAGGCATCGAAACCTTTCTCAAAAGTCCTTCCTTCCGCCCCAAGTTCAAGGTGCATTGGTTCTTCTCCGTATTGGGGGCCCTGGGATGCGCGGCGGTCATGTTTCTTATCAATGCCTTGGCTACCGTTGCCGCTTTTTTGGTGATTGGGATGATCTTTATCTGGCTGAAGCGAAGAAAAATCAAAGGTACCTGGGGAGGACTGGGTCGGGGAATGCTCTCCTCCATCATCCGGTATGCGCTGCTGCGTCTCGAAAAAGAAGGCGATGCGAAAAGCTGGCGCCCCAATATCTTGGTGCTATCGGGTTCCCCGGCGAAGCGTTGGCGGCTGATCGAGCTCGCCAATGACATTACCAACGGCAATGCACTATTTACGGTCAGTACCATTGTTTCTGAGTCCAACGTGCCTCAGGAGAAAGTCAAAGACTACGAGGGGCAGATAGCCGATTTTCTAAGCAATAAAAACGTGCAGGCCCTGGTTCGGGTACTGCGTGCCCCCGATCCCTTCACCGGGTCCACCCAATTGGTAAACGCCTACGGACTGGGCCAGTTGGTACCAAATACCGTTTTGTTGGGCGATACCCGGGACGCAGCCCATCTGAACGCCTATTCCGAAATGATCCGGCATTTCTATAAATCCAGAAAAAACGTCATCATAGTAAAGGACGACAACAACAAAGGGTTTAAAAAAAAGCGGGTAATCGATGTTTGGTGGGGGGGAATGAAGCGGAATGGTAGTCTGATGATTATTTTGGCCTACCTGCTCAAAAACAGCCGGGAATGGCAGCAGGCGACGGTCAACGTAAAAATGGTCGTGCCCAATACCGAAGCCTCCGCTGGGGCACGGAAAAACCTGGATGCCATCTTTTCCGGCATGAGAACCGGTTTTAGCTACCAGTTACTGGTGGCTGAAGGGAGGGATTTCTGGGAGATCCTGCGCGAGGAATCTGCCGAAAGCGATTTGGTGCTGATCGGCCTGGCTGTCCCCGAACTGGAAGGAGATTTTGAGGTGTACTACACCGCTTTAAAAGAAAAAACCAAGGCCTTACCGACCATCGTATTTGTATTGGCCGCGCAGGAGGTGGAGTTTGACAAGGTCCTTCACTAGCGAGCGATTGGGTCGGCAGACCGGCACCATCCCCAGGTTTGGTCTGCTAACTTTTTTCCTGTTTGTATGCCTAACCCACCTAATTTTAGCCCTAAAGGTGCGCCATCTCCCGGCGATGGGTGCAGCCCATCGTGGTAATGTCATTATTTTTTTGGCAGCCCTGTAGGGGCGGGATATGTTCTTGTACTCCGGCATGGGGATTGACGAAAATCTTTCGCCCCTACAGGGCTTGGGACCCGTTTATCTATTTTTTCACAGGGCTGCACCCTGTGCTGGGATGTTTCGCGCTTTCAGCGCTCGGGGTTTTCTACAGAGATGGTATTCCTTGCTAGATAGCGTTCAGGGATTCGGTTAGTAATCAGATCTGGTGACTAACTTCAATTGCCTAATTTTAGCCCTGAAAGGGCGCCATCTTCCACCGATGGGTGTAGCCCATCGGATCCTATCGGCTAGGGAAGAGATGCCTGGCAAAAAAGCAATAGGCCCGCCCTCCAAAATGGAGATTTTCCCGGTTTTTCGACGGAATTTTAAATTTTTGGCTAAAACAACCCCAATCAGGGACTTTGGTACAATAAATGTACCCATATACCGGTATTCCGGCTGCTATTTTCACCCAGGAATGCTACTTTCTCCTTTTGTAAACACAAACCCGTTAACCAATGAACACTGGATTTGATCGCATACACGAATTACTCGGAACCGATGTGGGCTATTTTTTGGATCATTCCTGCAAAACGTTTGACAAAAAATCCCTGCAACTCCCGTCTCCCAATTTTATTGACGAAGTATTCGCAAACAGCAACCGAAACCCACAGGTGCTGCGCAATTTGGCCGCGCTATACGGCCATGGTCGCCTGGGCGAAACCGGCTACCTCTCCATCCTGCCTGTTGACCAGGGTATCGAGCATTCGGCAGGTAGTGCTTTTGCACCCAATCCGGTGTATTTTGATCCGGAAAACATCATCCGCCTTGCCCTGGAAGCCGGCTGCAACGGCGTAGCCACCACCATGGGAACCCTGGGGTTGTTTGCCAGAAAATACGCGTACAAAATTCCCTTTGTTGCAAAAATAAATCATAACGAGCTGCTGACTTACCCCAACAAACACGAGCAAATCCTGTTTGGCTCTGTGGAAGACGCCTGGAATCTCGGAGCCGCCGCCGTCGGTGCCACCGTCTATTTTGGATCGGAAGGATCCAACAGGCAAATCATGGAGGTAGCTGAGGCCTTTGAAAGAGCCCACCAACTAGGCATGGCCACCATCCTGTGGTGCTACACGCGGAACAGCGGTTTTGAAAAAGACGGTAAGAATTACGAAACCGCCGCAGACTTGACCGGACAGGCCAATCATCTGGGTGTCACCATGCAGGCGGATATCATCAAGCAAAAGCTCCCCACCCACAACGGGGGATTTACCAGCATCGGCTTCGGAAAATCTCATCCCGATATGTACGACAAATTGAGCAGCAGCCATCCGATCGATTTGTGCCGCTACCAGGTGGCCAATTGTTACATGGGAAAGATCGGCCTTATCAATTCCGGCGGTGCCTCTTCGGGGGAAGGCGATCTGGAAGAGGCGGTCAAAACGGCCGTAATAAACAAACGTGCCGGTGGTACGGGCCTGATCATGGGAAGAAAGGCCTTCCAGCGCCCCATGGAGGAAGGGGTGAAGCTATTGCAGCTCATCCAGGATGTGTACCTAAGCAAGGAAATCACCGTCGCCTGATTCGCTAATTGTCCTTCCCGGGATGTAGCCATCAAACCTGGTCTTTCTCCCGGTGACTTTGCATTTAATCCATTTCGTACCCTCACCTCCAATTGTACCAGCCAGATGTCAGAAGAATTAAAGCCCACCATCCAAGCCATTATCCTGGATATGGACGGCGTGATCACCGATAGTGCGCGGCTTCATGCCCGGGCCTGGAAACAAATGTTTGATGCCTTTTTGGAAAAACTTCCCGGGGAGCAACAGCCTCCCCTGGATCTCCCCCGGGATTACAAACGCTACATAGACGGTATATCCAGGCTCGACGGGGTACGTGCTTTTCTTCAATCCCGCAACCTGCATTTGCCCGAAGGCGATCCCGATGACGGGCCGGAAGCGGAGTCCATTGTCGGTCTGGGCAAACGAAAAAACGCCTTTTTTTTGGAATTGATGGAAAAGGAGGGAGTGGATGTATTTCCGGATACCCTGGAAATGCTGAAAAAGTGGAAAAAGGAAGGGATCAAACTAGGGGTCATCTCCGCAAGCAGAAACTGCCGGAAGATTTTGGAATCGGCCGGCCTGTTGCATTGGTTCGACGTCCGGGTAGATGGAGAGACGGCCCGGAGGGAGCAACTTCCCGGCAAACCTGCACCGGACGTATTTCTCAGAGCCATGCAGGAACTAAAGGCTAGCCCGGAGCATACTCTGGTCGTGGAGGATGCAATTGCTGGTATCAAGGCAGCGAAGCGGGGCCATTTTACCCGGGTCATCGGGGTTGCCCGAAACGGAGAAACCGAGGAACTCCTGGACGCAGGAGCAGATCAAGTCGTCAAACAACTTACAGAAATAGATACGTATATGGAAACAACAAGCAGGGCGCAGCTACCCGACTCACTTCCGCATGCACTTGAAAGCATGCAGCAAATTTTCAGCGAAATGAACGGCAAAAAACCGGTTTTATTTTTCGATTACGACGGCACGCTCACGCCCATTGTGGACGACCCCGATGCCGCTGTGTTGACAGATGGAAACAAGAAAGTACTTGCGGATCTGGCAGAGGAGTTTACCGTAGCCATTATTAGCGGCAGGGGATTAAGCGATCTGCGATCCAAAGTCGGCCTTGACCAATTGATCTATGCCGGCAGCCATGGATTTGAGATATCCGGACCCGATGGCCTGGAAATGCAATACGAACCCGGTCAGGAGATATTGCCGCTACTGGACCAGGTGGAAAAAGCGGTAAAAAAGCGGATCCAATCCATCGAAGGCTGCGAAGTGGAGCGGAAAAAATACGCCATCGCCGTGCACTACCGCAAGGTGGAGAAGTCCCGGGTAAAGGAACTGAAGCAGGCAGTCGCGGAAGTCATGGAAGGGAAGGAGCAATTAAAACTTGGCAAGGGGAAAAAAATTCGGGAAATCAAGCCGAATCTGGACTGGCACAAAGGGCATGCACTGAATTGGCTATTGGATAAATTGGATCTGGCACGGAAGCGCCACCAACCCATTTTTATCGGCGACGACATTACGGATGAAGACGCCCTTCGATTCTTGCAGGGAACCGGTATTCTTGTCGGTACCCATGGGGAAGAGACCCATGCAAACTACCGGCTGAATGATACCGAAGAAGTCTACGAATTTTTAGCGCAATTGCGCCGCTGGCAAGAGCCCGCCCCGAAGTAGGTGCAGGAGAGGAAGAACGCACCAAATCGAACCAAACGAATTTAGTGAACATGAAGGATAATTTTAGCATACGTTACGATGGGTGGAAGCCCAAAAAGCAAAAACTCAGGGAGACCCTCTGTACCTTGGGAAACGGATACATTGCCACCCGGGGAGCTGCAGAGGAAAGCCGCGCAGATGAGGTGAACTATCCGGGCACCTACCTGGCAGGGGGGTTTAACCGGGCCAGGACGGAGGTTTCAGGAAAAATAATTGAGAACGAAGATTTTGTCAATTTCCCGAATTGGCTTTGTTTGAATTTCAGGCCGGAAAGAGGCGAATGGCTTAATCTCAATACCCAAAATGTGCCGGATTATCAGCAAACGCTGGACATGAGATCAGGCACGCTGATCCGTGAGTTTCGTGTCGAAGACGAGGCAGGGAGACGAACTGCGCTCCGCAGCAAGCGGATCGTCAGCATGCGGGACAAGCACATTGCCGCTATCCACTGGTCGCTTACACCCGAAAACTGGAGCGGCAGCCTGGAGATATGTTCCGCCCTCGATGGAAACGTGATCAATGACAATGTTCCCCGCTACAGAGAGTTGGAGAGCCGGCATTTGAAGCCTGCCACGACGGAAAAAATCGGTGACAATGCCATTTTTTTATTGGCCGAAACCCGACAATCCCGGATACTGATGGCGCAGGCCGCACGCACTTCCTTGTACCAGGGTGAGCGGCAACTGACCCCGTTGATAAGCACCAATCAGCGAGAAGGGTACATCGAGCAGCTGTTGCGGGTAGATGTGGAGGAGGGTACCACCTATACCTTGGAAAAGGTGGTGGGTATCTACTCTAGCAGAGACCGTGCCATCAGTCACCCCGGAATCGAAGCAAAAAAATCCGTCCAACGCGCCGGACGTTTCGAGGAGATTTGTGCGCGGCACGGGGAGGCCATTCAGAAGCTATGGAACCGGGCAGATATCGGAATTATCAATGGAGACAAAAATCAGCAATTGCTTCGCCTGCATGTTTTCCATTTGCTGCAAACGGTTTCCTCCAATACGATCGGCATGGATGTGGGCGTACCGTCCCGAGGCCTGCATGGAGAGGGGTACCGGGGACATATCTTTTGGGACGAGGTATACATTTTTCCATTTTTAAACCTGCGTTTTCCAGACCTGACACGCAGCTTGCTGATGTACAGGTATTACCGCCTGGAAGAGGCCCGGTTTGCTGCGGCGGAAGTGGGAAAAGAAGGGGCCATGTATCCCTGGCAAAGTGGCAGCAACGGCCGGGAAGAAACGCAGGTGATGCACCTAAATCCAGCGTCCGGAAACTGGATTCCCGACAATACCCACCTGCAGCGGCACATCAGTTCGGCCATTGCCTACAATATTTGGAATTATTACCTGACTACGGACGATCAGCAGTTTCTCTCTTTTTTTGGTGCAGAAATGTTTCTGAGCATCGCCCTCTTTTGGGCGAGCATGACTACGCATAACAAAGAAAAGGACCGCTATGAAATTCACGGCGTGGTAGGCCCGGATGAATACCACACCTCCTATCCCGACTCCGATCAGTTGGGATTGAATAACAACGCCTATACCAACGTAATGGCCGCCTGGGTGATGCAAAAGGCGCTTCATATCGTGGATATTATCGAGAAAAGCAGGCGCAGGGAGCTGATGAAGGAGCTCCATATTACCGAGGCAGATCTGGAATTGTGGAAGGACATCAGCAAAAAAATGTATGTGCCCTTTCTGGATAAACACGTCATTTCCCAGTTCGAAGGGTACGAAAAGCTGGAGGAATTTCCCTGGGAAGCATACCGGGAAAAATACGACGACATTCACCGGCTGGACCGGGTGCTGGAAAGTGAAGGAGATACCCCCAATCGCTACAAGGCCAGCAAACAGGCAGATGTATTGATGCTTTTCTACCTCTTTACGAAAACGGAAATTGAGCGCATTTTTGAGAACCTCGGGCTTGAATTTTCGGAGGAACTGGTTTCAAAGAATATCGCGTACTACCGGGACCGTACCTCCCATGGGTCCACCCTGAGCCGGGTGGTATTTTCCTGGATTTTATTAAAATACGATCAGCAGCAGTCCTGGGATAATTTTGAGACCGTTCTGATCAGTGATTTTGAAGACATTCAAGGCGGCACTACGCCCGAAGGCATACACCTCGGTGCCATGGCCGGATCCCTGGATCTCGTGCAACGGGCTTTTCTTGGCTTGGAAGTTGGGGAGGATGCTTTGTGGATCGATCCGCCTTTATTGGATCACTTGAAGAAAATATCCTTGCGGGTGCAGTACCGACGCCATTGGATCGCCGTTTCGCTGGATGACAAAAAGCTACTTATCACTTTTGAGACCGGTTGGAAAAACGAGGTTAACATAGGCGTACAAGGGAAAATCCATACATTCAAACTGGGCGAGGTAAGGGAGTTTTTTTTGAACGAATAACTGGCAAGCAACCGTAAAGCGACTAAAAGTGTAACCGATTTGGACCATGAAAAAAGCAACTGCATCGAGCAATACCTTGAACGACCCTTATCGGCAATCCGTCCAGGATGTCCTGCAGGCATTGGAAGTGGACCCAGAAAAGGGTTTGTCCGATAAGGAGGTAGAAAAAAGGCGAAAGAAATTTGGGCCGAACACCCTGGAAGAACAGGACAGGGAAAGTATTTGGCAGATACTCCTTGCGCAGGTGATGAACCCGGTCATTTACCTTTTGTCTGCAGCTGCCTTGTTGGCTTTTCTTTTTGGGGACATCGCAGAGGGCGTTGCCATTCTGGTGGTGCTGCTGATCAATACCTTCATTGGTTTCTGGATGGAATTTAAGGCCCAAAAATCCATGGAGGCCTTGAAGGAGATGGATAAGATTCAGGCCAGGGTCTTGCGTAACGGAGAGAAAACGACCATTGATGCCGAGGCAATTGTCCCAGGCGATATTTTGCTGGTCGAGTCGGGAGACCTGCTGTCAGCGGATGGCAGATTGCTAGCGGCCACAGAACTGGGCCTTGACGAGTCGCCACTCACCGGGGAGTCGGTTCCGGTCGCTAAAACGCCAGATACGATTGACGAAGAAAAATAAGTAGCCGACCGAACCAATATCTTATTCAAAGGTACTGCCGTCACCACCGGAACTGGCAAGGCAGTCGTGTACGGAACGGGTATGCAGACCGAGTTGGGGACGATTTCGGCATTAGTTGGCGAGGAAGAAAAGGACAGCACCCCGCTGAATAAGAAATTAAATCGGCTGACGAAAAACCTGATTTACGTAACGCTGGGACTTGCGCTGGCTTTTCTGGTCGTAGGCTGGTTGACAGGAAAGGAAATTTACGAGCTCATTCAAACCTCCATCGCCTGGACCATTGCCGCCATTCCCGAAGGGCTTCCCATTGTGGCCAGCATTGCCCTCGCCCGCGGCATGCTGCGGTTGGCAAAAAAGAACGTCATTGTAAAAAAGCTGGAAGCTGTGGAAACACTGGGAGAGACCACCGTCATTTTTACCGATAAAACCGGCACCCTAACAAAAAACCAGTTAACAGCTACCACCCTGGTATTTCCAACGGATACGCGATTGGAGATTGACTGGTTAGATAGTGGGGAAGTGAAGGTATCCGGCGTGGAGAAACCCAGGGAAAATACGAATTTTCACCATCTCTTTAAGGTCGCCGTTTTGGCAAACGATGCCCAATTGACAGAAGAGGCAGGGCAAGGAGGCAATGAATCTGCGCAAGAAAACCAAAAACCGCCCGCACCTGCAGAGGACCCCGATGAGAAACCACAGGCCGGGGCAGGCGAGGGTGATCCGCTGGAACTGGCCCTGCTCCATTTTTCTAAAAAGGTAGACTCGTCCCAATTTGAGCGGCTGCGTCAATTAAAGCGGGAGTTACACGATCCCTTTGACTCCGAAGCGATGGTCATGGGAGCGGTATATAAAGAGGGGGAAACCCACTACGTGGCAGGAAAGGGTGCTGCCCATGCCTTCCTGGATCGGTCCGCGAAGATTTTGGTAGACGGGGAGGTTAAAGCCTTATCGGAGGAAGAAAAATCCCAGTGGTCGGATAGGAACGATCAGTTGGCCGAGGAAGGCTTACGGGTGTTGGCCTTTGGGTACAAAGAATTGGATCAGTTGCCTAAAGGGAAGCAAGCGGATGATTTTTTGCAGGACATGATCTTTATTGGCTTGATTGGGTTTATTGATCCGCCGCGTATGGAAGTGGCAACCGCCATGGATACCTGTGCGGAGGCGGGAATTCGGGTGGTGATGGTGACCGGGGACCACCCAGGAACGGCCCGAAACGTTGGAGAAAAAGTCAATTTGATCGATGAGGAAGCGGACCGGGAGGGGCTGGCAATGTCTGGGAAGCACCTGGATGCAAAACTGGAAGAAGCGGATAGCGATCAATTGACAGCGGTTCGCATTTTTTCCAGGGTAGACCCTTCACAAAAGCTAAACCTTATCAAATACTTTCAGGATAAAGGGGAAATAGTGGGCATGACCGGTGACGGAATCAACGACGCGCCGGCCTTGAAAAAAGCCAATATCGGAATTGCCATGGGCCAACGAGGCACGCAGGTGGCGCAAGAGGTTTCGGACATGGTACTAAAAGACGACGCCTTTGGTTCGATCGTCAAAGCGATTGAGCAAGGGCGCGTTATCTTTGGCAATATCCGGAAATTTATCATGTACCAATTGTCCTACCACCTGAGTGAGATCCTGATTATTGCGCTGGTTAGTTTCAGCCTTTTTTCCTTGCCCTTACTGCCCCTGCAGTTGCTTTTCTTAAACATCCTGTCCGATGTATTTCCAGCCCTGGCTCTGGGTGTGGGTGAAGGCAATGCGGACGTGATGAAAGTTCCACCAAAAGATCCCCGGGAACCGCTTTTGACGCGTAAAAATTGGATGCAGATTGTTGTGTATGCACTCGTACTCACTGCTTGCATCTCCGGAGCGTATTTCTTTGCACATTTTGTATGGGAACAGCCTGAGGAAATTAGTAATAATGTGGCTTTTTTCAGCCTCGCCTTTGCCCAGTTGCTGCACGTATTCAACATGAGGGAAGGAAAAGAAAACGTATTTTTCAATCAGGTGACGCGAAATAAGTACATCTGGATGGCGCTTGGCTTGTGTCTAAGTCTGCTGGCCCTGGCTTATTTTACCCCAAAAGTCAACGAGATTTTGTCGTTTCAGCAAATGGAAGGTAGAATATGGGCGCTAATCGTTGGAACGAGCTTTTTGCCATTGATCATCATACAAGTGATCAAGCAGATTAAAAAGAACTTATAAGGTACTTGAGGCAAAATAGTGGGGGTATTAAAAAGAAAATTCGTCCACCGCAGGTCTTGGAATGGGTGGACGAAAACCGAGGTTTACCGTATTCGCTTTAGTTATTCTTTCCACTTACCCAGGCGGCAATGCCTGCCACCGTGATAACTCCTACCAGGAGCAGTGCCAGGTTGATGTCTCGTTGCGTTTTTTGCGCTTTTTTGAGATAGGTCGCACCGACGCCCTTCGACGCGATAAACGCTTCAATTTTGTCAATTCGATCTTCTAATTCTACTTTAGTTCTCTGCGTTAAATCCATAATTTATCGATTTTTTGTTTGGTGGATATACTTCAACAACCAAGAATTTAAAAAAATAGTTCTGATTCGCCGGGTTCAGTGATCGGGCAGGCCCCAGTCTGTTGCGGTGGGGATTTGGCCTCGCTCCCTAAAAAAAGATATTATTGGGCGGTGCTTTTGGTGTTTGATGGTGCAGTACTGGATTGGACTTCCGGATCGGGCCAATAAATACAGGTATAGGCTTTCCAATGGATACCGGATACCCCAATCCGTTTCAAAACTTGGGCGATTGGCACGGTGATTGTTTTTAGTATACCAGTCTGTAAATAAATTTATAAAATAAAACTATATTAATGTTATGTTAGTAGTAGAAATGAGAAAAATCATAAAAAATTTCAGATTTCTACCCATTGCTTTTCTTGGACTATTTGTTGGGTTGATTTCCGGTTGTGATACGGACGACGAGGATGTGGCGCCCCTACCTGAGATCTCTTACGTAGGATTGTACCATGCCTCTCCGGATGCGCCTTCGCTTGATATTTTAATGGAGAATGGGCGCATCAATTACTACCCGCTGCGGTATGCGGATTATACGAATTACCTCAACTTTTATGCGGGGGAAAGAACCATGCGGGTAAGTCCGGTAAGTGCATCCAACGTCGTGGTAGATACCACCTTTACTTTTGAAACGGGTGAAGCGTATTCGCTTTTCTATGTAAATGAGTACGACAACATACAAGCGATGTTGGTAGAAGATGAGGAGGTAGCTCCCGCACCGGGAGAAGCCGCCGTGCGATTTGTTCACCTATCGCCCGATGCTCCGGAAGTAAACGTGATTCGTTCGGAAGAAAACGAGGGCGAGACCTTGCTGATAGAAGACCAGGGATACCTGGGCGCCAGCTCCTTTGTAACAGTAGCTAGTGGTCTACAGTCCTATCAGGTCAACCTGGCAGCTACCGGAGAAGAAGGGTTGTCTATTCCGGATCTAAATTTACGGTCCGGAGGCGTGTACACCATTGTAGCCCGGGGTTATGCCAGCCCTCCGGCAGGAAACACCAATAATCTAAGTGCGGATATATTAGTAAATAATTAATGCCCGCCCAGGCTAGAAAAAAGAGTAAAAGCCTGCTTCCTGGATTTTCCGGGGAGCGGGCTTTCTTTATTCAAAGCTAAGTTTTTTTCAACGGTTGCGGGATGCCCTACCCCTCAGGGGTTTTTAAAGACTATCAATAGAAAAGGTAGTACCCGCCCATGCCCAACGAAAACAGGGTAAGAAACCCAATCCCCATCAGTGAAATCACATGCGTGATTCGGCCCGGACGTTGGCTTGTCGACAGGTGCTCACTGAAAACCAGCCGGTAATTGAGAAAGGCAATGATCGGCGCGATCAAAAAGGAGATGATGGTAGCAAGATTGATCAATTCGGTAAAGGAGGTCATGAAAAAGCGGATGGTAACGAATCCTCCCAGACCGATGAGTCCGATCCAGAAAAGGTATTGACGGCGGCTTTCGGGTTTGTTTCGCAAAATTGCTACCGCCCTTGCCGTAGACCGGGCGTAGCCATCCATTACGCCAATACATGTTCCAAGCATGATGGTAAAGCCCGCGGCAGCGATGATCGGAAAGGTCCAGGCCCCCAAGTTGGCTGCATACAGGCTCACTACTCCCGACGCAAAACCCACGTTGTTATTGGGAAGCACACGTTCGGTTCCGTATAAAAGGAACGCCCCCAATACCACAAAACAAATGGACAATGCTGCGGAAACCCAATAGCCAAGGTTGAATTCAAAAACGGTTTCCTTTACCGTCGGCCGGTACCCGCTATGCTTGATTCGCTCGGTCGTCCACAGGCTGTTCCAGGTAGAGGAGTCGATGGCAGAGGGCATCCAACCCATGAGCGCGATAATGAATGGTAGGGTAGCCGGACTGATTATTTCCGCCAGGGGCTGTATCACCAAGGGCTTTTCGGGTCCATTAAAAAGTGCGATAAAAAATGCCAGTAAGGTACTGAGCAGCATGAAGGTGCCGATGACTTTAATACCAGCGTCCAATAGCGCATAGCGGCCCAGCGCCAGAAAGAAAAATGTGAAGGCAAGTAATACCAAAGAAGGCAGGTAATAGTAGGTGGCAGGAACCTCGATTCCAAAAAGAAACTGCAGAAAACCGGCTGCAACATAGGTGACGGCAGCATTTACAAAAAACATGGAAAGCAAATTGATACCCAGATACATTTTGAGGTATCCGGGGTGGAGGAGCTGGTAGCCGTCTATTAGCGAGCGCCCGGTAGCGGAGGCGTACCGGGAGCCGAATTCAAACGTGGGCCATTTAAACAGGTTGGCAGCAAGGATAAAACCTACCAGGGCAAACCCGAATTCCGCACCGGCACGTGTGCTCTGCACCAGGTGGGAAACACCGATTGCCGTGCTGGCAAATAGGATCCCCGGTCCCAGGGTTTTAAAAAAGGCCCTCGATTTCATCGTTGAAGGGGGTTTTTTAGCGAAAGAAAAGTCGCATTGGTGCTAGCCCCATGACAGACTACCCGGCCTACTCTCCGGAGGAAACTCATCTCTCTGACCCGTTGACTCGATCTCCAGGGGTAGTTGGGGGAAACGAGCGGTTGAGCGCTACTTGTTGACGACGGATGCCTTATGCGATCCATTCCACGTCAAATTTTTTACCCAGTGCCTTTAGATCCGCTATGACCGGTTCCAGGAGGGGAATGCCTTCCTGCATGCGTTGTGCCTCCAGTTCCCGCTCCGGGTCTCCGGGAATCAGCACCTTCTCCTGACCCGCTACTGGTAGGGCTTCTCGGAAACGCCCGATCCATTGATCCATATGCGTTTTGAATTCGTCGGCTGGTCGAAAGGCATCGATGCGCATGGCGCCAAAAAAATGACCGAGTCCTTCTCCCACCGGATGGGGGTGCGGTTCAAGAAAGGCCACAAAAGGCGGAACCCAGGGGCCGTAATTGGCTCCGGATAGTACCGCCGAAAATATGTCTACCACCGAGCCAAGCCCGTATCCTTTATGGGACCCGTGTTCCCGATCGCCGCCCAACGGCAACAAGGCGCCACCGTCTTTGACACCAAGCGGGCTGGTAGTGGGATTTCCATCCCGGTCCTGTATCCATCCCAGAGGAGCTTCCTGTTGTTTCCGCTGTAGAATTTCCAATTTACCATTGGCTGCGGTAGTCGTAGCCATGTCCAGCACAAATGGGGGTTGCTTGTTTGCCGGGATGGCCACCGCAATGGGGTTGGTTCCTAACATGCGCTCCCTGGAAAAAGTGGGACTTACCAGGGGGCTGGCATTCGTCAGGGAAATCCCGATCATGTCGTGCTTCAATGCTTCCATGGCATGAATTCCGGCAATTCCGTAGTGGTTGGAATGTTTAACGGACACCCATCCGGTCCCGGCTTTTTTTGCCTTATCAATGGCTACTTGCATAGCAAAGGGTGCCACCACCAGGCCCAGACCTCCGTCTCCATCTACCACCGCCGTACTCGGCGTTTCGTGCACGATGCGCAGATTGGGACGGGCATTGATTCGGTCGGCCTCCCAGAGCCGCACATAGCCCGAAAGGCGGGCCACCCCATGGGAATCCACGCCCCGCACATCGGCAGCCAAAAGCACGCGTGCGGCGGTACGGGCGTCCTCCTCGGAGCAGCCTATTTTTTGCAAAATATGGATGGTGAAATTTTCTAACTGAGCGAAGCTAAAATTCATAAATAAAGCGAAAAGGGGTACTTGTACGGGTGCAAAAATGCAAAAAGTAAAAGTAATGGGAAAACATTGTCCCCATTTATTCCCCGATCCCGACGGTAAGGTCCGAGTTTACCCCCACCCCTTCCAGGATTTCCGCCAGGGCCCCTTCTTTAAGGGAATAGGTGGAACAAAGCATGTCTTGGGAATCAATCTGGCGTAGGATATACCGGATCAGGCAGGAGGCCACCACGATCATGTCTACCCGCATGGGGATCATTCCCGGGATTTCGAGCCGTTCCTTTTTAGGCAATTGGATCAGCCGATCGGAAATTTCATAAAATGCATCAATTGGCAAGCGATGCCGGTGCACCTCCCGACGTTTTTTTTCCTGACGGGAAGCCAGGTAAATATCGGTAAGCGTATCAAACGTTCCAGAAGCTCCTACCAATTGGCTGGGTCGAAATTCCCGAATGGCGGCAAGCAGGGGGTGTAGCTCTTGTGACAAATACTGGTAAAGCTTGTCGGTCTCCTCCCTGGAAATCGGGTCGTGGTAGTGAAAACGATCCAGCATGCGCTGTCCGCCAATTTCAAAACTCCCCTTCCAGTGGATGGTGTCTTTATTTCCGACAATGAATTCGACGGACCCACCTCCTATATCCATCATCAGGGCATTGCCGCTGTCCAGGCAGCCGCTCATGCGTATTCCTTTGTAAATCAGTTCTGCTTCCCGCTCTCCGTCGATTACCTGAACGGCAATGCCTGTCTGCTGCCGGATTAGTTTTACGAAGGATGATCCGTTTTCCGCGTTGCGCACGGCACTGGTAGCGAAGGCGAAAACCGGCTCAATCTCTTCCCCGCGAATCAACTGCTGGAAATGGTGGAGGGTGTGCAGGGCCCGTTTTTGGGCATCCGGAAGGATGAGGTTTTGCTGGATGCCTCCCTGTCCGATTTTCACCGGTACCTTTTCCTTGTACAGGGTTTCAAAACCTCCTTCACCCAACGCAACCATGAGTAAATGGAAGGTATTGGTGCCCATGTCAATGACTGCGGCCTTATTTTTCATGAACCTGGTTTTCAAAAGTTTCTGCGAATATAGAAAGTTTATCTAAAAACCAGCTAACCCCATCCCGTATATTCGAAAAATAGCCAGGAAATGTCCCGCTGGTTTTTTTCAACCCCATCTTATCTGTAATTTTAGCCCTTCATGGCGGTAAGCCTGGAGTTATTGCTAATAGAAAATGAACTATGGAGACAAACGAAAAATTCCTGTATGAATACCTGAATAATGCATCACCTACCGGATTTGAGGCCTCGGGTCAGCAGATCTGGCTGGATTATATCCGCCCATTTGTGGACGATTATTTTACGGATGCCTACGGTACGGCAGTAGGCGTAATCAATCCAAAGGCAGACTTCAAGGTGGTTATCGAGGCACATGCGGACGAAATCAGTTGGTTTGTAAATTACATCACACCGGAGGGATACATTTACGTCATCCGAAATGGGGGATCGGATCACATGATTGCGCCCTCCATGCGGGTAAACATCCACACGGATGACAAGGTGGTGCCAGGTGTATTTGGATGGCCCGCCATTCACGTGCGCGACAAGGCCAAAGAGGAGACCCCCAAAATGGAAAACATCTTTATCGATGTGGGTGCCCGGTCTAAAGACGAGGTGCTGGAAATGGGGATTTACGTGGGCTGTGTGGTTACTTTTAAAGATGAATTGACCGATCTGAACAATAAATTCTACTCCGGGAGAGCACTCGATAACCGCATCGGCGGATACATGATAGCCGAAGTAGCCCGAAAAATCCGCGAGGAAAAAGTGGAATTGCCGTTTGGGCTGTATGTCGTCAACGCCGTACAGGAGGAAATCGGTTTGCGTGGGGCCGAAATGATCGCCGCTTCGATCAAACCCAACATCGCGTTGATTACGGACGTGTGCCACGATACCACTGCACCGATGTACAATAAGATTACCAGCGGGGATTATACCGCCGGAAACGGCCCGGTTTTGACCTGTGGGGCTGCGGTGCATAAAAAACTGCTGGATCTGATCATCGATAGCGCCAAGAAACGAGACATTCCCTTTCAGCGCTCCGCCTCCTCCAGAAGCACCGGTACCGATACGGATGCCTTTGCCTATTCCAATGGGGGTGTCCCATCGGCTTTAATCTCCCTTCCGCTGAAATACATGCATACCACCGTGGAGACGGCGAGTAAAAAAGACATCGAGCACGTCATCGCCCTGATGATTGGATTTCTGGATGATTTTGACCAAAAATTTGATTTCCGGTACGTAAAATAAAAAGCCAAAAAGACCGCAGTGTGCCGGACTACTTCTGCTCGCTGCGGTCCAACCCATCTGTCTATGAAAGTATTTATCAATAAAATCATTCCGGCAATCGGATACCGCATGTTGGAAGAAGCGGGACTGGAGTACACGGTGTGGAAGGAAAAACCCATTTTGGATAGGGGGCAAGCCATTCAGTTTTGCAAAGGGCACGACGCCTTTTTGAGTGCCGGTCAGGCAGGCCTGGATGCAGATTTTTTTGATCAGTGCCGACATTTGAAGGTAGTCGCCTTGCACTCCGTTGGTTTTGACGGGGTAGACGTGGCAGCGGCTACCCGGCGTGGGATACCCGTAGGGAATACCCCGAATGTGTTGAACAAAGCTACGGCCGAAACCGCCCTTTTGCTGATGCTCACCGTGGCCCGCAGGGCCTTGTTTCATCACAAAAAAATCAAAAAGGGGCAATGGGGCATCTCCCAACCTACCGAGGGATTGGGCATCGACCTGGCGGGAAAAACGCTGGGAATTGTCGGCTTAGGTAGGATCGGTGCCGAACTGGCCCGCATTTGCATCCAATCCTGGGACATGAATATCCTGTACCACAATCGGGGTGTAAATCCGGAAGCCGAGCGGGAGTTTGGAGCCAAACGCGTAAGCCTGGACGAGCTGCTCGCGCAAAGCGACGTCGTATCTGTGCATACCGCGCTTACCGAAGATACCAGGGGTATGTTTGGAATGGAGCAGTTTAAAAAGATGAAATCCTCCGCTTTATTTATCAATACCTCCCGGGGAGGGGTACACAACGAAGATGAATTGACGCAAGCTCTCCGAGACGGAATCATTTGGGGTGCAGGAATCGATGTGACCAATCCCGAGCCCATGCATCCGGACAACCCCTTGCTTGACATGGACAATGCTGTGGTATTTCCGCACATCGGCTCTGCTACCAAAGAGACCAGAGATGCCATGACCCGTTGTGCCGTGGAAAATATCATTGCAGGGTTGCAGGGGAAAGAATTGCCTTATCCGGTAAATCCCGAGGTCTACAAAGAGAGCTAAAGCCGGTAAATCAGCCCAGGGCTACATCCAGAATCATCATAATGGTGAAACCGCCGATAAACCCCAGGGTGGCCAGATCGGTATTTCCCGCCTGCTGGGTTTCCGGGATGACTTCCTCAATGACCACAAATATCATGGCCCCAGCCGCAAAGGCAAGCGCATAGGGAAGCACCGGGGTAAAGATGGTAATGGCTGCCGCTCCCAACACCCCTGCTATGGGTTCCACCAGTGCTGAGGATTGGCCGAAGAAAAAGCTTTTTCGGCGGCTCATCCCCATACGTCGGAGCGGTACAGCCACAGCGATTCCTTCGGGAAGGTTTTGCAGGCCTATGCCCAGCGCCAGGACTACTGCTCCGGCAATGGTGGCTTCCGGCATGGCCGAGGCAGCCCCACCGAACAAAACGCCTACTGCCAGGCCTTCGGGTATATTGTGCATGGTGATTGCCAGTACCAGCAAAGTGGTTTTCTGCCAGGGGGTTTTGATCCCCTCGGCTTTTTTGAAATTGACATGCAGGTGGGGCAATACCTTATCCAGAAAGAAAATAAACAGCGAGCCTCCCACAAAACCCAGAGCAGCTGGCATCACCTTGATAAACCCCTCTCCCTCGCTCATACTGATCGCCGGAGCCAGCAAACTCCAAAAACTGGCGGCGATCATCACTCCGCCCGTAAAGCCCAGCATTGCGTCTAAAAGCGGTCGGTTCATTTGTTTGAAGAAAAAAACAAATCCGGCACCAACGGCGGTAAGTAGCCAGGTAAACAGGGTGGCCAGAAAGGCAGCCTTCACGGGCGAAATACTAGCCAAATAGTCGATAATTGTGTCTAACATACGGTGTAGGTATTGAGTAGGGCGGCAATGGGTTCCTGTTTCGCCGAATCAGGCATAGGTGTGGGCCATTACCAGACCATTGCTGATCAGACGGAGGCTATCGCCGCCATTGGTAATTAGTTAAGGCAAATTTAAATAGTTAGCATTGACTAACAAATTTATTTCAATAATTTTTTATCTTTGCCCGTAAAGTTTCACGCATGAACAGCCAATCCATAGAAAACTACCTCAAAGTGATTTTCAATCAGGCCATTGTTACTGATGAAGTCAACACCACAGGTATTGCACAGGCGCTGGAAGTAAGTTTGCCCTCCGTTAATAGCATGGTAAAAAAATTAGCCGGGATGGGACTTTTGGAGTACGAAAAGTACAAGCCGCTCAAGATTACTGAGAAAGGGCGACAAACGGCTGCCATGATCATCCGAAAGCACCGGCTGACCGAAATGTATCTGGTAGAAAAAATGGGCTTTGGATGGGAAGAAGTGCACGATATTGCGGAGCAACTGGAGCACATACAATCCCCTGCATTTTTCGACCGGATGGACGAGTTGCTGGGGCATCCGCAGCGAGATCCTCATGGTTCGCCCATCCCCAACAAACAGGGGCATATTGCCATTTTGGAATACCGGATGCTCTCCGATTGCAAGCCGGGGGAAAAGGTAGAACTGAAAGCATTGGCGCATACCTCGGATGAGTTTCTCCGATACCTCAATAGTAAGGAGCTGGCGTTGGGCGTGCAGGTGCAGGTAGTGGAGGTAGAGGTGTACGACAAGAACATGACGGTGGATTACGAGGGCCGCCGGGAGGTGCTCTCAGCCCTGGTTTGTTCCAAATTATTGGTAAGTTGATGTCGACCATGATACAAAATCAGACAAGGTATGCCATCATTGTCGCCGGGGGCGCGGGCACCCGTATGGGTGCAAAGATCGCCAAACAGTACCTGCCCATAGGAGGGAAGCCGGTATTGATGCACACCCTGGCTCGTTTTTACGCCCTTGATCCCGCCATTCAGCTTCGTTTGGTCTTGCCGGAGGGCGATTTTTCCTTTTGGAGATCCCTCTGCGAATCCCATGGTTTTACCCTTCCGCACCAATTGGTGAAAGGTGGCACGTCCAGGTTTGGCAGCGTGCGCAACGGACTCGACAGTATTTCGGAGGAATCCGGATTGGTAGCCATCCACGATGGGGTAAGGCCCTTTGTAGACGGACAGGTAATCCTTCGGAGCTACGAAGTGGCCGCAGACGTTGGCAGTGCCGTAGCGGTGGTGCCGTTGAAGGATTCCATTCGGGAAATGCAGGGACCGGATATATCCGTATTTCGGGACCGGGGACAATTTCGGCTCGTACAGACTCCACAGACTTTTCAGCTTTCAAAAATTAAGGCGGCATTTGCTGCTGGAGAGCAGGATTTTTTTACCGACGATGCCACCGTCTACGAGCACATGGGTTGGGAGGTTTGTCTCATACCGGGAAATCCGGAAAACATCAAATTGACCAGTCCCGAGGATCTGGATTATGCGAATTACCTGCTGACTAAAGGGGATGGCGGCATTTAACGGATAAATCCGGTCGCTTATCGATTTTCGGAGGTACCTGGCAGATAGACACTTTATTTCGTCCGAGCATTCTGCTAACTTGCCTTAAAAGTAAAATAAGTGAAACCATGAAAAACATACGAAATGGAAATCACGCACTGGGGGTGCTGATTTTAGTCATTGGAGCGTTGCTCCTATTAAAACAGATCGGCGTACTCATTCCCGGGTGGATTTTTTCCTGGCCGATGATCCTAATCGCGATCGGGTTGTATTCCGGGTATAAAAACGGCTTTCAGAATACCGGTTCGGTCGTGCTATTGGTTATTGGAGGCTTTTTTTTATTGAGGGACAAGGTGTTTTTGCCTTTCGAAATCGGGCCTTACCTGCTGCCGCTGGCACTTATCTTTCTGGGGTTGTTTATTTTGTTTAAAAAGAACAAAAACCCCGCGATCAACTGGACGGACTGGGAGGGCAATTACGATAAGTGGGAAAAAAAGCTCCGTACAGAAAATGACACCGAGGGCGAGCCTACGAATAGCTCCGATTACCTCAATGTGGAGGCCTTGTTTTGTGGTCTGAAACGCAAAGTCATGTCCAAGCATTTCAAAGGAGGGGAAATCACCACCGTATTTGGGGGTTCCGATATAGATTTGATGCATGCAGATATAGAAGCGCAGGCCGTTCTTAAGGTTTCTGTCGTATTCGGCGGAGTCAAACTCATTGTGCCGCCCCATTGGGACGTACAGTTGGGGGTTAGTAACCTGGCTGCGGGAGTCGAAGACAAACGCCACTTTCACCAAGCCACTCAGGATCCTCAAAAGCGGTTGGTGATTTCCGGGACGGTTATTTTTGGCGGCATAGAGATTTCTTCCTATTAGTGGATGGATTACCCATGGATAACCAACTGAAAATCCATAAACTGACGGGCGAGCCCTTGGATCACCTGGCATTCCTGCTACTGGTCTTTACGGGTATGCTTGCCTGTTCTTTTTTTTGGCACCAGCAGTGGGAGTGGGCAATCCAGGATGCCATTACCAGTACGCTGGCCTTTGGTCTAGGGGTATTTCTTTTGAATCTCATGCTGTATTACTACCCCAGCGGAAAGTTCAAAACCTGGCCTGCCTTGATGTTTTCCCTGGTCATTAGCATAGGGCTTGTTTTTTGTTGCAGGTTGCTATGGAAGAGTGCGCTTTTGGGTAATCCAGAATTTTTAGCCCTTTTCGAAGCATCCCTTCCGTTTCGGGTTATCGTTGGACTATTGTTGTTCCATTTGTCGGGATTGATTATCCTGTCTGGGAAAACCTCCGTCAACGAATTTCAACAGATGCAGCGGGGAGAGTTGCGGCAAAAGCTTTCTGCAGATGCAGAGCTACATTACCTGCGCCAACAGATGCAGCCCCATTTTTTATTCAATAGTCTGAATTCAATTAATGCCTTACTGGCAAGGCAACCGGAAAAAGCACGGGAAATGGTGCAAGGGCTTGCTGATTTTTACCGGGAAAACCTGAACAAGGACCCCAGGAAATGGGAAAGCTTAACCCGGGAAATGAATGTAATCGGCCAATACCTCGAACTTGAAAAAATCAGGTTTGGTCAGCGCCTGGCATACGAACTGGTGGTCCCCAGCGATGCCGATGCATTGAAGTTACCTTCGCTTCTGATTCAAACCCTGGTAGAGAATGCAGTAAAGCATGGCTTGTATGGGATGACGGGCGATATTTTGATTCGTATTGAGGCAAAAAAGGAAGGGCAGCTGCTGTCAGTGACCGTGGAAAACCCTACTGATAATCCGTTAGGAACGGCTGCTGGCACAGGATTTGGCCTCGAAAGTTTGGAACGTCGGTTGTTCCTTATTTTTGGAAGGAAAGACTTATTACTGATTCGGAATACCGAGGGAGTTTTTAGCGCAACGATTAAAATTCCTCAGACAGGTTGACATGATACGATGTGTAATTATCGATGACGAGCCTCTGGCCCGGGAGCTGTTGGCAGATTACCTGGCGTCCTTTCCGGATTTTGAGCTGGTGGGTGCTTTTCAGGATGGCTTCGAAGGCTTCAAAGGTATCTCCGAATTAAAGCCCGAGCTGGTTTTTTTAGACATTGAGATGCCGAAGATCAACGGGTTTGAGTTACTGGAGTTGCTCGACGAGCCACCGAAAGTGATCTTCACTACCGCTTACGACACCTATGCCATTCGTGCCTTTGAGCAGCAAGCGATCGATTATTTACTGAAGCCGTTTTCCCGCGATCGCTTGCGGCAGGCGCTGGAAAAAGTCAGCCGGGAGATGCATGAGCCGTACGGATTGGCAGCCGGGCTGCGTGCGATCGGTGAGGAGCGCGCTACCCGGGATTATCTACAACGGGTAGTCGTCAAAGCAGGAAACAATATCCATATTTTACCGATCGATGCGATCGCCTATTTTTCTGCGGAGGGGGATTACGTCAAGATCGTATGCGAAGGCAAAGGTTACCTGAAGCTGGGCACCATGGGGTATTTTGAGAAGGTCTTGAATCCAAATGAATTTACACGGATTCACCGATCGTATTTGGTCAATGTCTCCATGATCAGTAAAATTGAGCCCTTTCAGAAGGAGAATTTCCTGGTCTACCTAAAAGAGGGAACCCACCTGCCGGTAAGCAAAACGGGTATGGGTAAGTTGAGGAAAGCCCTGCGTATCTAGGAACGAAAGTAACGCGGTTGAATAGAGGGTCGCAGGTCGGAAAAGAGAAACAAAAAAAACCTTCCACAGGGGAAGGCTTTCGGTTTAATATTCGTCTTCGTTGAAGAAGAAATCATCTTTTGTCGGATAATCCGGCCAAATTTCCTCTATGTTTTCATAAGGTTCGCCGTCATCCTCCAGCTCCTGAAGGTTCTCTACAACCTCCAGTGGTGCTCCCGACCGGATAGCAAAGTCAATCAACTCATCTTTAGTGGCAGGCCACGGAGCGTCTTCCAAATAGGAGGCAAGTTCTAAAGTCCAATACATAGTCTACACAAATTTAAACGTCCCCTTGAACGGGGTGCAAAAATAGAAATTCTTTTCAAAACTCAAACAATTACGAATCAATTGTTTGTAAGTTCTTTTAATATGTGGTTTTTGACATCCACTTTTCGTTTGTGGGCGGCAATTTTTCGCCGCATCATGTGGTCAAAATCGTCTTCCTGCGTGCGGAAATTGTCCGTATTTTCTCTAACGGTGTTTAACTCCCGTTGGTCCCTCGCGATCAGGTCTTTGAGCAATCCGGACTTGATTACCACCTGTTCCGACGGATCTTTTTCATCAAAGCCGGGATACTTGGAATGACACAATTTGTCCAGAAAGGATTTCTCGAAGACGATTTCTGAAAAGAATACGAAAGCGCCAATACTTTGTTGTGCGTTTCTGGGTTTTTTTGGGGGAAGTTTTTTCCATTCCGCCTGTAGGCGTTTTGCCTGCGCCAGTTTGCTGTCGTCCACGGCACCTTTGGACAAAAGCTTCATTTCTTCGGCTAATTTTTCGATCTTTTTGATCATCAATCCCGGGCTGAGACGAGGGGCATTCTGGCTCATTCGCCGGTATCGGCTAAAAATCCGGTTGTTTAACTTGCTAAATTCATCCCATATCGGCTGTCGTTTGGCCGCTGGAACCCTACCGGATGCTTTCCATTGCTTTTGTATCTTTTTGCTGATCTCAAAAGCCGTTTTTGCATCGGGCAGGTCGTGCGCTTCCCTGGCCTGTTCCAGCAAGCTCTCGTAAACCTTGATGTTCTGTTCTGCCTGCAATGCCAACCCGTCAAAATAGTTCTTGCGGTTACTGTAAAAGACATCAAGAATAGCCTGAAACTGCCCTTCGATTTCATCTTGGATTTCTTTGTCTACAGGCCCGGTTTTGAGCCACTTCAGCTTCAACTCCTTAAACGCTTCGGAAGCCTCTTTCCAATCGGTGCTGTTTTTGATTGCATCGGCCTCTTCTATCAGCGCTTTCTTTATTTCCAGGTTTTTTTCCCGATTGGCCTGAATGATTTCTTCCAGGTAGGCTTCCTGCTCCTCGAGCTCTTGGATGAGCGCAGGGAAGTCTCCCAGCCCATCGTAGTGCATCAAAGCGTTTTTCAAGTGAATCAGCTTCATCAGAAAGGACCCCTTGTTTTGGTTTTCCTGGATGTCCTGTTTCAGTTTTTCTACCTTGGTTTTTACGGTCTCAAATCGGTCTTCGAAATAGCGGATGGTGGAAGCCTCATCCTCCTTCACCTCTCCAATAATCCGGTCCTCCTGGCCCAAAAAACCTTTCAAGTAAATTTTTCCGTCTTTTATATACCCATAGGGATGATCCGTCATGATTAGCAGGGTTGGTTGTAATTTTGAAGTGGTTTTTCCAATTTCTGCAAATTAATTAATAATGGTTCATTTATCCTAAGAAAGCGGATTTTTTACCATCTTTGTTGATTGAATTAAACGCAAAAGAACCATGAGTACCGAAAAAATAATTTTTTCTATGGCGGGAGTCTCAAAAATCTACCCTCCACAGAAGAAAGTGCTAAAAGATATTTATCTATCGTTTTTTTATGGGGCCAAAATAGGTGTCTTGGGTCTGAATGGATCCGGTAAAAGCTCCCTGCTTCGGATTATCGCAGGGAAAGACACCGAATATCAGGGGGAAGTGGTCTGGTCTCCCGGTTATTCTGTTGGCATGCTGGAGCAAGAGCCCGAACTCGATCCCGGCAAAACGGTTAAGGAAGTCGTGGAAGAAGCCGTAGCGGCGACCATTGGATTGCTGAAGGAGTTTGAAGCAATCAACGAAAAATTCATGGATCCAGCGCTCATGGAAGATCCCGATGCCATGGATAAACTCATCGACCAACAAGGCGAAGTTCAGGAAAAACTTGATGCTGCCAATGCCTGGGAACTTGAAACCATGCTGGAAAAAGCGATGGATGCCCTCCGGCTGCCACCTGCGGATGCCCCGGTAGAAAACCTCTCGGGTGGAGAAAAGCGACGCGTAGCGCTCTGCCGCTTGCTGTTACAGGAACCCGATGTATTGCTGCTGGATGAACCCACCAATCACCTCGATGCCGAGTCTGTTTTGTGGCTGGAGCAGCACCTCAAACAGTACAAAGGGACCGTGATCGCAGTGACACACGATCGGTACTTTCTGGACAATGTAGCCGGATGGATACTTGAATTGGACAGGGGCGAGGGGATTCCCTGGAAGGGAAACTATTCAAGTTGGTTGGAGCAAAAGCAGGAGCGCCTACAAAAGGAAGAAAAAACAGCTTCCAAAAGACAGAAAACCCTGGAGCGGGAACTGGAATGGATTCGCATGACTCCCAAAGCCCGGCAATCCAGAGGGAAGGCACGATTGAGTGCCTATGAAAAACTGGTGGGCGAAGAAGGAAGAGAAAAAGAATCGAAATTGGAATTATACATTCCCCCTGGACCCCGTCTCGGAAGCAAGGTGATCGAGGTAAAAGGCGTTTCCAAGGCCTTTGGCGACAAGCTATTGTTTGACGACCTTACGTTTTCGCTGCCTCAAGGAGGGATTGTAGGCGTGATCGGGCCAAATGGTGCCGGTAAATCCACGCTCTTTAACCTGATTACGGGTAGTGAGAAACCCGACTCCGGGCATTTTGAGATCGGTGAAACAGTGGAAATCGCCTACGTGGACCAGGAACACGATGACCTGGATCCGAAAAAGTCCGTGTACGAAACCATAACCGACGGGAACGAATTCATCCAATTGGGATCGAAGGAGATCAATGGAAGGGCATACGTAAGCCGTTTTAATTTTGGAGGAGCAGATCAGGAAAAGAAAGTAGGCGTTCTTTCCGGAGGTGAAAGGAACCGGGTGCACCTGGCCATGACCCTCAAAAAAGGCGGGAATCTCCTGCTCCTGGATGAGCCAACCAACGATTTGGATGTGAACACGTTGCGTGCACTGGAGGAAGCCCTGGAAAATTTTGGCGGATGCGCAGTGATCATTTCCCACGACCGTTGGTTTCTGGACCGAATCTGCACCCATATCCTGGCCTTCGAAGGCGACAGCTCGGTGTATTGGTTTGAAGGCAACTTTTCGGACTACGAAGAAAACAAGAAAAAGCGCTTGGGAGACACCATGCCCAGGAGGATCAAGTACAAAAAATTGAAATAAGCAGAAAAAGAGGCAGCAGGCAGATCTATTTGTCTTCTGTTTGCGATCGGTAAAGGGAATCAGCAAAAAGGCTTCCCGGAAGGTTCCCCGAATCTTGCTAGCAAAAAAAGCGGTAAGCCCTTTGAGGCCCTCCGCTTTTTTTTTGTATGGGGATACAGGTTGTTTTGCTTTTTTGTTTCTTTGTGTCTGGTTTGTACCTTTTCGGGAAAGTTATGATGAGACAATTGTTATTGCGTCCGGGCGCTGGAGAATTGAATTACGAGATAAGGGGCATTGTAAAAAAAGCCCGGATGATCGAGGAGTTGGGCTACCCCATTACCTGGGAAAACATCGGAGACCCTATCCAAAAAAACAATACCATCCCCGAGTGGATGAAAGAAATCGTAAGTAGCCTGGTGCAGGAGGATCAAACCTACGGCTATGCCGACAGCAAAGGGATGATGGCTACCCGTAGATTTTTGGCGAACCTTACCAACCAAAAGGGAGGGGTACAAATTGGTCCCGAAGACATTTTATTCTTCAATGGTCTGGGTGACGGCATCGCCAAATTGTATCAGTTTTTGATTCCAACGGCCCGGATAATCGGTCCCTCTCCGGCTTATTCTACACATAGCTCCGCAGAGGCAGCCCATGCCAATACCCGACCCCTAACCTACAACCTGGATCCGGACAATAACTGGTACCCGGATATGGAGGATCTGTACAATAAGGTAAAGTACAATGACTCGATCGTGGGTATCCTGATCATCAATCCGGATAATCCCACCGGGATGGTGTATCCCCGGGAGGTATTGGATCGGTTTGTGGAAATTGCCAGGGAATTTAACCTGTTGCTGATTGCCGACGAAATCTACCAAAACATTACCTACAATGGATACGAGGCCATTAGCCTGGCAGAGATACTGGGCAATGACCTGCCCGGTATTTCGCTCAAAGGAATTTCCAAGGAATTTCCCTGGCCCGGATCGCGCTGCGGCTGGATGGAGTTTTACAACCAGCATACATCAAAGGAGTTTACCAAGTTATGCACGACCCTGGAAAACGCCAAAATGATAGAGGTTTGTTCCACCACTCTTCCTCAACTTGCCATTCCGAAAATCATGAGCCACCCTGCTTATCGGGAATACCGGAAGACGGCCAATGCAGCCATCGGTATCCGCAGTCGCATCATGGAGGAGGTACTCGGCCAGGTCCGGGGGATCAAATTCAATAAAACCAAAGGGGCTTTTTACAACACCATCATATTTGAAGAAGGGGTATTGGACGAAAATCAGTTTTTACCCATTCCGGATGCCCGCGTCCAAAAGCACCTGGACCAATGGCTTCAGGAAAAAGAAATGCCGCATGACAAACGGTTTGTGTATCACCTACTGGCGGCCGAGCGGATCTGTGTGGTGCCTGTTAGTTCCTTTTGTTCGGAGTTACGCGGGTTTCGGGTCACCCTATTGGAAGAAAACGAGGACGTCTTTCGAAATACGTTCGAGCGGCTGGCGCGGAGCATACATACGTACTTAAACTCCTCGAAAGATGTGCTGGTGGATTCCTGAAAATGGTCTCGTGGTCCCGTATTTTTAGCGTAGGATCGGCAGGAGCCCCGGGTTCGTCTTCGTTTTCTGGCATATTGGGCGTGCTACCGTCGAGATCAGGCTGTCCCGCGAGAATCCAGGCGGTGTACCAAAAGTCGGCAATAAGTTTTATGGTTTTCCGCATTTGTCGTTCCACCTGCCCGGCCAGCATTTGGTGATAGGCCTCGCTGTAGGCCCGTGAATACACGCGGGTATTGATGCCGCCGCGTTCCTCGAAGCTGTACTTTTTGTCTTCGGCAAATCGTTTATTTAAAACAGCTTCAAACCCCAGCACGGAGTCCAGCGCGGCATGCGATTGGCCGACGGTGTACCAGATAGCCTGCTGTGGATCCTTGACGTATTCGGCTTTACCGACAAAGAAGTTGTAGCTTTCCGCATAAAGTTCCGGGAGGCGGGATTCCCAAAACCCGTGAATTCCGTATTGACCGGTGAATTGACCGTTGTAATTCTTGGTGGTGTGCAGGGGAACGTGGATGTCTCCCAGGTAGTGCCCCAGGTCTGCGGCCAGGCGGAGAATGTTTTCTGCTTCCTTTCGTTCAAATGCCCGAACCAGTTGTAAAAACGTTCGGTAGGTGCTCCAGGGAGCGATCCCTGATTTTCGCAGGCTGTCCTCGCCAATAAGGTCCACGGCATCTGACCAGTAGCGGGGCAATACCTGCAGTGCATTGTCCCCGTAGACGTCCAGATCGATGAAGTGCTTCTCCGCCTCACCTTTTACCGCGTACCGTCGCCGATCAGGGTTTACGGCCTTTTCCCGGAGAAAGGACGCCTGAGGCTTAAAAAACACCATCAGCTCCGGGGGCAGCGAGAAGATCGCTTGCTGGTTGATGAGTTTATGCGCATAAAAACCCCAAGCCGGAAGCCGCGTGAAAGAAAGCAGAAAAACGATTACCAAAACTACCGATCGCATAAATTAAGACGAAAACCCGATCTAAAGTACTTAAAATCGGGGAAATATGCAGCGTCCACGGTTCCTATATTTGGAAAAATGTTTTGTATTTATAAATTAAACGGTTAAATTTGCGGTCCATAAAGAATCAGGAAACTAGTTAATCGTATAGCAAGCATATGGCAAATCACAAATCGGCTTTGAAGAGAATTCGTGCAAATGAAGCCAAAAGGTTGAGAAACAGGTATCAGGCCAAAACCACCAGGACCTTCATCAAGAGATTGAGAAATACCGAAGACAAATCCGAGGCGCAGGAATTATTGAAGCAGGTAACTTCCATGCTGGATAGACTGGCTAAGAAAAACGTCATTCACAAGAACAATGCCTCCAATAAAAAATCAAAATTGACCAAATTGGTGAATTCTCTTTAACGAGGCAGGTACTTGTACATGCATCATAAAACCCTTCTGCAAAAACAGGTAAGGGTTTTTTTATGTCAATTATTTTTTTAATTTTATCGGGTTATCTACCGCTTTCGGGGAAGTCGGGTTTAGATGCGAGGGGTGGATGGCCATGTTCCAGTTACTTTTTTTGCCATGGAAAATTACCAGTCGATACGCATTTCCGCGCTAGCGGAAGAAGACCGTCCCCGGGAGAAATTACTTCTGAGAGGAAAGTCCCACCTTTCTGATGCAGAATTGATCGCCATTTTGATAGGTTCAGGAACCCAGCACCTGAGTGCCGTGGACCTTTCCCGGCATATCCTCAAGAGTGTAGACCATGACCTCGCCCAATTGGCCAAACTCTCGGTCAATGACCTGAAAAAATTCAAGGGCATCGGAGAGGCCAAAGCCATCAGCATCGTCAGCGCGCTGGAATTGGGCAGGCGCAGAAAAGACGGAGACCCCCATAAAAAAGACAAAATTTCTTCCTCTGCGGATGTTTACCGGCTGATGCGGCAGGAACTGCAGGACGAAACCGTAGAATACTTTTATGTACTTTTTCTCAATCGCAGCAACCTGGTCATCAAAAAGCAGTTGATCAGTCAGGGAGGGACTGCAGCCACCATCGCAGATCCCAAGTTGATATTTAAATACGGGATCGAATTACTCGCCAATGCGTTGATTTTGGTTCACAATCATCCCTCAGGCAACCTCAAGCCCTCTACCGCTGACATTACCCTCACCAAGAAACTCTGTCTGGTGGGCAAAAATCTGGAGCTTCCGGTATTGGATCATGTTATTTTCACAGATGTTGGCTATTTTAGCTTCGCAGATGAAGGCATGATATGAATCACTATGAATAAAAAAAATCTATTTTGGGCATTTGTGGCCCTGGTAATCGCCGCTTCCATACTGTATACCTTCACAGGTACCGAGGATCCGGAGTTCTACCGAACTACTATTGAAGCGGAACGGGAGCGTCAGTTTAAATTCCTGAAATACAACCTGGATTCCCCGCTAAAGGCGGAGCAAAAGGAAGACATGGATTCCCTGGATTTCTATCCCGTCGACCCTGCCTACAAGGTACGGGCGCGGCTGGAACCGGTAGCAGACAGAAGGATCCTGGAAATCCCCATGACCGACGGCAGCCTGGAACGATACATCCGGCATTCCTTTGCCGTTTTCGAACTGCATGGACAGACCATAAAGTTACTTTTGCTACAGGCAGAGGACGAAGCGGACCGGAGGAATTTTTTCCTGGCTTTTGCCGATAAAACCTCCGGGGACGAAACCTATGGTGGCGGGCGTTACCTAAACCTCCGGCAGGATGGACAATCTTCCCTCAACATTGACTTTAACCTGGCTTACAATCCGTATTGCGCCTATAATCCGGATTATGCCTGCCCCATTCCTCCACGAGAGAATATCCTTGAAATTCCTATTCGGGCAGGGGAGAAAAATTACGATAAATAACCTTTCAGTAGAGGTCAATTATCGTAAATTTGTATCTTAGTCAAAACTGAAACAATGAAAATTTCGATCAATAGACTCAAAGAATACCTACCTTTTGACCAAAGTCCCGAAGAGATTGCCGATTTGCTCACGGCTTCCGGGCTGGAGGTGGAAGGTATTTCCACCTATGAGTCCATAAAAGGAGGCCTAAAAGGGGTAGTTATCGGCGAAGTGATCCATTGCGAGCCGCACCCAAATGCGGATAAACTCAGCCTTACGCGTGTGGACGTAGGCGAACGCATTTTACCCATCGTGTGCGGGGCTCCAAATGTGGCAAAAGGGCAGAAGGTCCCGGTAGCTATTGTAGGCGCTACCTTGTATCCCACGGATGGGGAACCCTTTGCAATAAAAAAAGCCAAAATTCGCGGAGAAGTATCCGAGGGAATGATTTGTGCCGAGGACGAATTGGGCCTGGGCAGCAGTCACGAGGGCATCCTGGTTTTGGATACGGACCTTCCAAACGGTACTCCGCTGGGCTCCCTGATCGAAAGCAGTGAAACAGCCGTGCTAGAAATCGGCCTAACACCCAATCGCGCGGATGCAGCTTCTCATTTGGGTGTCGCCCGCGATTTGAAAGCACTTTTGCGGAAGGAACTCGTAGTGCCCGATGTATCGGACTTCGCCGTAGATAGGGAATGCCCCGCTTTTGCGGTTTCCGTGGCCGATACGACCGACTGTCCCCGGTATGCCGGACTGACCATCCGTGGGGTGAAGGTCGTACCCTCTCCCCTATGGCTTCAAAATTACCTCAGAGCAATCGACCTGGAACCCATCAACGTTATCGTGGACGTTACCAATTTCATCCTGCATGATCTGGGCCAACCATTGCATGCCTTTGATGCAGATGCGATCACCGGAAATGAAATACAGGTCAAGCGGCTCCCAAAGGGTACCAAATTTACCACCCTCGAAGGAAAAGAAAGAATCCTGACAGGAGAGGAGCTCATGATTTGTGATAGCAAAGGGGGGCTTTGCATGGCGGGTGTTCTGGGGGGAAAGGACTCTGGAGTTACGGACGATACACAGACAATCTTTTTGGAAAGTGCCTGCTTTGGAGCGGACGTGATTCGCAGGGGGGCGCAGCACCACGGCATTAAAACCGATGCTTCCTTCCGGTTTGAGCGAGGCACCGACCCCAATATGCCGGTATTTGCCTTGAAGCGGGCGGCGATGCTTATCCGCGAACTCGCAGGTGGAGAAATTAGCTCGGCGATAGTCGATCACTATCCGGCACCTGCTACCTATCTGTCGGTACCTGTAGCGTACCGGCATGTGGACCGGCTGATTGGCGAAGTGATTGATCGGAAGGAGATAAAAACCATTTTGGAATCCCTTGACATCCGGGTGGAGGAAGAAACTAGCGAAGGATTTCTGGCACGGGTTCCTCCCTATCGGGTAGACGTTACCCGGGAAGCAGATGTGATCGAAGAGATTTTACGGATTTACGGATTTGATGCGATACCCCTAAAGGACAATTATCAGTCGGAATACCTGGCAGAACACCCGGAAAAAGATGGAAACAAGCTTCAATACCGGATTTCCGAGACCCTGGCAGGTATGGGCTACAGCGAAATCATCACCAATTCCCTTAGTAGTGCTGCATATTCTTCGGAAGCAAATTTCCTGGATGTAGAAAAAGACGTGGTAATTTTAAATAAATTGAGTGAGGAACTCGGGGTGCTCCGGCAGTCCCTGCTGTACACGGGACTGGAAGTGCTGGCACACAACATCAACCGGCGACAAAAAGACCTGAAGGTATTTGAATTTGGTTCGGTCTATTCGAAGATCGAGAAGGGCTACGCAGAGGGGAAGCGC
Organism: Cyclobacterium xiamenense; assembly: GCF_900109255.1. Lineage (NCBI taxonomy): Bacteria > Pseudomonadati > Bacteroidota > Cytophagia > Cytophagales > Cyclobacteriaceae > Cyclobacterium > Cyclobacterium xiamenense. The sequence continues at coordinate 85,772 of NZ_FNZH01000008.1, forward strand.
CTTTCGTTGTTTCTAACGGGAAATTCCATCCGGGAAAACTGGATGCATGCATCGGAGCCAGCAGGCTTCCCGGAGTTGTACGCAGTAGTCGAGGCACTGCTAGCCAAGTTAAATATACCGCTTCCCGACGTGCAGCTGGTGGAGTGCGCCCCGTATACTTTCGGGCTTACGCTGCGGGTAAACCAGCAGGAGTTGGGAGACATTGGGCTGTTGGAAACCGCCGTAACCCGCCAGGCCGGAGTGAAGCAAGAAGTATATTTCGCTGAATTGGACTGGGATAGGCTGGTCAAATTGGCCAAAAAACAGGAAAGATACCGGGAAATCTCCAAATTTCCGGAGGTGCGCAGGGATCTCTCGCTAGTGATTGATCAGCAGGTGAGTTTTGAAGAATTGCGTCAGCTGGCGATCAAGGCCGGGGGAAAGCTACTCAAGCGAATCAACGTGTTCGACGTGTACACCGGCGATAAGGTAGCGCCCAACCAAAAGGCCTATGCGCTGAGTTTTTACCTACAGGACGATCAACAAACCCTGACGGATAAATTGATTGATAAGACCATGCACAAATTAATGACCGCATTTGAAAAAAATGCAGGAGCATTGATCAGAAAATAAAATGAAGGATTACGGGGCGCTTCAAAAGTTGGAAAGGCTAGCAGAACGGGTCGAAGAGAAGGTCAGGCTGCTTGAAGAGGAAAATACTGCCCTCAAAAACCAACTTTTAATTTATCAAAAGCAACTTTCGGATCAAGGAGCGGCCCTGGAAGATTTTAAAAATCAAATTAAAATTAGTAAAATTGTAAGAAACATACCGGTAGAAAATAAAGCGTCTGCTGAATTGAAGGGGAGAATTGATGACTATATAAAAGAAATCGACAAGATTATCACGTACCTGTCTGACTAATATGGATACACTTTCGATCAGAATAAAAATTGGAGACCGAGAATATCCGATGAAAGTAAAGGCCGACGAAGAGGCCAGAATCAGACGGGTGGGTAAATTGATCAACGATAAAATTAAAAAGTACAGGGAAGAGTTTGGTCTGGAAGACCGGCAAGACCTGCTGGCCATGGTGGCGTTTGATTGCATGGTGGAATCCATCGAACTAAACGAAACACAAGGGCAGGAAGACGAGCAGGTTCGAACGATGGTCGAACAGGTCAACCAACGCCTGGAGTCTTTACTTTAATATAGCATGCATAACGTCCCGACGCAGCGGCATTGAATTTTTTTCCGGTAGATATAACTCAACTACATCTATGGGAATCTCACTATACATCATTTTATCAGGAGCCATCGGCATTTTGCTGGGGGCGCTACTGGCTGGTTTTTTTATCAAGAACAACAGTAAAAAGCTAGAAGCCGAAGCCAGGGAAAAAGCCAAAAGTATCATCCGTGAAGCAGAAATCAACGCCGAGGGATTAAAGAAAGACAAGATCCTCGAAGCAAAGGAAAAGTACCTTCGTCTGAAGTCGGATTTTGAAGAGGAAGTAGGCAAAAAGAAAAACATCCTCATTACCAATGAAAACAAGCTCAAGCAGCGCGAGCAAATCCTTTCCAAGGAAATGGAGCAGCTCAAGCGCAAGGAAGCCGAGCTGGATAGTAGAAAAGAGAACTTGAGCGCCCAGTTGCATGCGGTGCAGGTTAGAAAAGACGAATTGGATAAGGTAACCCAGCAGCGGATCACTGATCTTGAAAAAGTGGCCTTTCTCACACGGGAAGAGGCACGCGAACAATTGATCGAAATGCTCAAGGACGAGGCGGCGACCAAGGCTTCCTCCCATATCAAGGATATTTTGGATCAGGCCAAACTCAGTGCCACCAAACAAGCCAAGAAGATTGTATTGGATACCATTCAACGCACGGCTACGGAACATGCGATCGAAAACTGTGTCTCGGTCTTCAATATCGAGAGCGATGACGTGAAGGGTAAAATTATCGGTAGAGAAGGTAGAAATATCCGGGCGTTGGAAGCAGCTACCGGAGTAGAGATCGTGGTAGACGATACTCCGGAAGCAATCATCATCTCCGGGTTTGACCCGGTGAGAAGGGAAGTGGCCCGCTTGTCCTTGCATCGTCTGGTGCAAGACGGGAGGATTCACCCGGCCCGGATCGAGGAAGTGGTGGCCAAAACCGAGAAAAATATTGACGAAGAAATCATAGAAATAGGAGAACGAACCTGTATCGACCTGGGCATTCACGGATTGCATCCGGAATTGATCAAAATGGTAGGTCGAATGCGTTTTCGCTCTTCCTACGGACAAAACCTGCTGCAGCACTCCAGAGAAGTGGCCAAATTGTGTGCAACCATGGCTGCAGAAATGGGGTTCAATGCCAAACTGGCCAAACGAGCCGGATTGCTCCACGATATCGGAAAGGTTTATCCCGAAGAAGCAGAACTCCCCCACGCTATTTTGGGTATGGAGCTCGCCAAAAAACACAAGGAACATCCGGAAGTGGTCAATGCAATCGGAGCGCACCATGACGAGATCGAAATGACCTCCATGCTTTCGCCTATCGTGCAGGCCTGTGATGCCATTTCCGGTTCCAGGCCCGGAGCGAGAAGGGAAATCATGGACAGTTACATCAAACGCCTCAAGGACCTGGAAGATTTGGCCCTGAGTTTTGATGGCGTCAATAAGTGCTTTGCCATGCAGGCCGGTCGGGAGTTGCGCGTGCTGGTGGATGCCGACAATGTAGACGACACCACGGCTAGTCAATTGTCCTTCGAAATTTCCCAGAAGATCGAAAAGGAAATGCAGTATCCCGGGCAAATCAAAATTACCGTCATCCGGGAAATGCGATCGGTAAACTACGCGAAATAGGTTGTAATCAACACCCTATTCCACAGGTACATGAAGGGTAGCGTTCCGCAAGGGAGGGCTGCCCTTTTTTTATTTCCAGAAAAAAAGCAAAAATATTTTTGTTTTAAAAATTATTTTTTTAGTTTTAATCGGATCTCCACCGATAGCTTTATCCAATGGTTAATTCCTGAATATGCGTCCCAAAATCCTTTGCCCCTTGCTCCCGATTGGATTGATGATTGGTTTACACCTTTCTTGTTCCAATAGCGGCCGGGAAAATAGGTCGGGAGATGGTTTTGAACCCCGGTTTGTGATCACAGACAGTTTGGTGATTGATTACCTCGGTAGGCTCGCGATCCTGGATATCCAATCGGACAGGTCGGAGTATTTGATGTTTGATCATCAACGGAAGGAAATGGTCCGGGTGGATAGTAATGGACAAATTTTGCTTGCTAAAAACCTCACCGGTGATACCCGGGATGGGTATGGCTCGTATTTTATTTCTGCACATTACCATGGATCGGAGGAAGTTATCATTCTGACAAATAAAAAATTATTTCGGTACGATTTGAACCTGCAATTGATTCAATCCGGGGAACTTCCATTTTCTTTTTTTACCAATACAGTATACGGAGGGCACGTGAATGATCTTTCCGGGGGCATCCTGTTTACCAATAGCTTTCCGGAATACCCTTCCAGAGAGATGCTGGAGCAGGAGGTTTTTCTTACTCAGCTTCCTTTTCTGACCGTATATGACCTGGAGCAGGATACGATCCTTTCCCGTCAGTATATTCCCGCCTCCTCACAGATGCTGAAAAATTCTGGCCAATACCGGGAGATGGCGCCTTTTTCCATAAGGAACGATGCGACCATTTACCTATTGTTCTCGTATTCGCCTGAGATTTACCGCTACACCTTTCCCGATTTGGAATTGCAAGATACCATACAGTTAAACCCAGGAGACGCCTACGTGCAGATTGATCCCGCTTCTCCCAAAGCCGAACCCTTTGACCGGTTTTTCAAGGAACTTGGGGCTTCCAGTTTTGTCCATTTGTCTCGGTCCAACGGATACCTAATGACCGCCTACCAGGGAGCAGCGCCCCAGAAAGAGGTTGATGCCTTGCCCAGGAACGTTGTCGGGGGAGAGGCATTTTCCGCCCTGCAGAAGGAATACAAAATTCCCTACTACCAACTCATAAAGGAGGGAAGGAAGGTGTGGGAGGCACATTTGGATATTGATTTCCGATACAAGGGAGGGAGGTTGTTTGCGGATCGAAACCTGCACCTGCCGCGGGTGGAAACGGAATTGGACCAGGTTATTTTCTATTTTTATGAGATCCAATGAAAAGTTAAAACCATGAATAAGGCCAACTACACCTTCTTAATCCATACCCCATGACACCTTTCCGGATGGTTATCGTTTTTTTTGTTTTGGCAATCATTGGATTTTCCCTGGTCTCGGAATTATCCGTAGATCTCAACCCCAGAGAAAAGGAGCCGGTACTGAATATTGGCTTTTCCGTGCGCAGCGCCTCTCCGGAGCTGGTCGAAAAACTGGCAACTTCACCGCTGGAAGGGGTGCTCTCTCAGTTGTCTGAATTGAAAAAAACGACCTCTGTATCCAACTACAATCAGGGATCCATTCAGTTGCGTTTTGATAAGCGCACCGATATGGAATACAAAAAATTTGAAGTCTCGGCCCTGATTCGGCAGGTATACCCGTCGTTGGACAGCAAGGTGAGCTATCCCACAATCACCCAGTCCTCCCAACGGGATATTCGGGAGAAACGGCCCATCCTGACCTACAGCATAAACGGTCCGTTTGCCTCCTTTGAGATCAAGAAGATTACCGAGGACATCCTGGTATCGTCGCTAAACCAACTTGAAGAAGTAGAGGAGATGGAGGTGCGGGGCGCCAACGACTTGTATCTGTATGTCACCTACGACATTCAGAAATTGCAGACGCTCGATCTTTCCAGAACCGCTTTGGAGAGTAAAATACGCAGTTCTTTTGGAAGGAATTATCCCGGGCTGGCCATGAATGCGTCGGGTGAGTCCTTGTTTTTGCAGGTGGACCGCTCCCTGCAATCCCTGCAATCCCTGGAGAACCTGCTTATCGGAAGGCTGGAGGGAAAGGAGCTGTTTTTAAAAGATGTGGCCAGTCTAACCCTGGAGGAAGCAGCGCCCCAGCGTTTTTACCGCATTAACGGCAACAATTCGGTAAGCCTGACCATCACTAGCCGGGACGGTGTAAACAAGGTGTTGCTGGCAGAAAAAATCAAGCAAACCATGGCTGCCTCCCAGAGGCAATTGCCCGAAGGGTTTGATGTGCGGCTGGAGTTTGACGACACGTCCTACCTGGAAAAGGAACTCCAGAAAATCTACAAGCGCTCAGGGCTTTCCATTCTGATCCTGATTCTTTTTATATTTTTAATCAACCGCAACCTCAATTACCTGATCAGTTTGTTTTTGGGTATACTGGTCAATGTAAGCCTTACGGTGATCATTCTTTACCTGTTAAAGGTCGACATCCACATGTATTCATTGGCTGGGTTGACCATTTCTTTTGGTCTGATCGTGGATAATGCCATCATCATGATCGACCACCTGCACAAGCACAAAAACCGCAAAGTATTTCTGGCACTGCTGGCAGCATCTTTGACCACCATTGTCGCGCTGCTGATGGTGTTTTTACTTCCCGAAGACGACCGAAAAAACCTGGCTGATTTTTCCACGGTGGTGTCGGTGATGTTGGGGGTTTCCCTGCTGATCGCCCTGCTATTTACTCCGGCCGTCTATGCCCTACTGCTGAGCAAAAAGGGGAAAGCCGGCCGTATCATGACGTACCGACAGCTACGGAGACGGGCTGGAGCGATGCGGATTTATACGCGAACGGTAGCATTTTTGGCCGGTTACCGTAAAGCCTTTGTTTGGGCATTGGTGCTGCTTTTTGGCCTGCCGGTTTTTTATCTTCCGGCAAAATGGGAGGGTCAGGAATGGTACAACAGCACCGTTGGCAGCACCTATTACCAGGAAACGATCCGGCCGTACGTAGACAAGGCGCTGGGTGGTTCCATGCGGATGTTTGTCCGAGGGGTATTCGAAAAATCATCCTACCGGGAGGCCGAACGCACCCGGCTGATCGTAAATGCCAATCTGCCCTTCGGCAATACCTTGGAGCAAATGGACTTTATCATTCGTGAATTTGAGGCATACCTAAAAGGGGTGGAGGGGATTGATAAATTCGTGACCACCGTCAATTCCGGGCAAAATGCCCGTATCGAAATCACCTTCAAGGAAGCCTACGAAACATCGGCCTTGCCCTACCAATTGAAAGGGAAGCTGGCGATGAAATCTACGGACTGGAGTGGCGTGCGATGGAACATATACGGCGTGGGCCAGGGGTTTTATACCGGGCCCGGGGGAGAAGGAATCCCCTCTTTCCGGGCGGAGTTGAGGGGGTATAATTATACCGAACTGGAAAAGCAGGCAGAAATTTTGGCTACAAAGCTTCTTTCGCATCGGCGGATACAGGAGGTGAATACGAACGAACGACTAACCTGGGGAGAGCAGAAAACCGAAGAGTATGTGCTCGCGTTTGATCAACAACGGCTGGCACTGACCGGCACCAACCAGTACGAGGTCGTAAATGCGCTTCAAAACAGGTCCTTGCACGAGCAGCCCTCTTTGTTTCTGGAAGTAGCCAATGATCAGTATGGGTTGGTGGTGCGAGAAAAGGAGTCCGCTCGGTTTTCGCGATTTGATCTGGAAAACAGCAGTCTGATTTCGGCAGAAAACCGGATTGTAAAGGTGGCCGGCGTAGGTTCTTTGCAAAAAGAGTTTACCACCAATGCCCTGCACAAGGAAGACCGGCAGTACATTCGATTGGTTTCCTTTGACTACATGGGCTCGGCCAAGTTTGGGGGAGAATACCTCGACGAAGTACTGGAAGAAATGAAAACCAGCATGCCGATCGGGTATTCTGCCAGCCGACAGACCTACTCCTGGAACTACGATCAGGCCAAGCGGCAGTACAGCCTATTGCTGGTGCTGGTGGTCGGGATCTTCTTTATTTGCTCCATCCTGTTCGAAAATTTCAAGCAGCCCTTGTACATCATTTTTATCATTCCGGTTTCCTTTATTGGGCTGTTTTTGATTTTTTCGCTGTTTGATTTCTATTTTGATCAAGGTGGATATGCGGCGTTTGTCATGCTCGGGGGGCTGGCTGTCAATGCCGCCATATTTATTGTCAACGATCTCAATAACCGGCAGGGGCAATCCTATAATCGACAGGTAATCAAAGCGGCGGCAGGTAAAGCTACGCCTATTTTGCTGACGGTTTTATCCACCTGTTTTGGCTTAATCCCTTTTGTCATGGAAGGGCAAAACGAAATATTTTGGTTTTCTTTGGCAATTGGTACCATCGGAGGATTGGCATTCAGTATGGTTGGGGTTTTTCTTGCCTTGCCGGTTTTTTTATGGAGAAAAAAGAACGTTGCTAAAACGCGCTAACAATCGATGCAGATGAAATACGTTCAGCCAATGGTTCTACTGATTGCGGGGGCTTTTGCCTGCAAGCCGGCGCCTACTACCGATGGGCAAGATCCACAAACGAAGCTGACCCTCGAACTGGTGGATAGCCTGGTGGTGAATGAACTAGAACCGTTGGTCATTGACGATTACCTGGAAGGTAGCGGAAAATTTCTGCTGCGGGGAAATAAAAGCCGAAAGCCCCACCTGGTAGCGGAGACAGGGGAGATCGTGCAGGTGTTCGACGTGCTGCACGATGGACCAAATGGCATGGGCTCAGGTGCATTTGGCTATGGGTTTTTGAATGCCGATCAATGGGTAGCTCAGGGGCTTTTTAACGGCTACCACGTCTACGACCTGGCCGGAAATAAACTGCAGCTGCTGGACCCCATTCATTTGGATATTTTTTCCATGTCCATGTACAGTTACCGGACGTTTTTTAGAGGTTTCACAACGAATGGAAAGCGAATGCTGGTGGGGCAGGAACAAAATTTGTTTGATCCCGGAAGCCTCACTGAAGAAGAAAGGCAATCGGCTGTTTACTACGATCGGGCAAAGACAGTGTTTTCGTATGAGGTGGATTCCAGCAAGCTGCGGTTGCTAGAAACCTATCCGGAGGAATGGAAACCTAGAAAAGAAGGGAAGATGCTTGGGCCGAGTCCGCCCATTGTGGCCTACCACCGGGGTAGGCAGGAGTTGGCATTGCTTCCTACCATAGGCGATCAGTTGTTTGTGTACGATTTTGCCGGAGAGAGGCCCCTGCTCAAATACCAGGTAGATCTCAGGCATCGGTTCCGTCCCGAAGGACTGCCCGAGCAGGTAGGGGATTACAGCAGCTATCCGGCCTTTACGGACCTGCGGTATGTTGGAAAAAAACTTTTGGTGGAGTTCAAAACACGCATACCCGAGGACATCGTCACCCAGCTTCGGGCTGCTTCGGAGTATCGGTACGAAAGTCCCCTTTTCAAAGAAGCCATGGCTACGTACAGCAAACCCTATTATATGGTGGTAGCGGGAGGCAAGCAGGTAGGTGTGCTGGACGGGTTACCGCTTTCTGGTGCACTTGATTTTGCCGACGAAAATGGGTACATCTATGTCAACGATAACCTGGACCCGGCGGTAGAAAGGGATTACAATGTGTTTTACCGGTTGAAGTTCATGGAATAACGCTCAGTAGGCGCTGTTTTCTAGTAAATACAAGAATATAATTCCAAATCTGGTAAATAAAATGCTCTAAAAAAAATTTAATTTTGTTTTATAGTCCATTCAGGGTTTAGATTTAAACCCTGAATGGATTTTCTCCACGAATCAAATACTTGTTGTTAATTTTTAAATAGATAATTATTTAGCGTTAATATTATGTAATAGTTAATTTTTTAATATTATCATTGAATAATTTGCAACGTACTATCCTCTTGATTACATTTGTGTCATACTTACGTAAGTCACTCAATTGCCTGCCCAAAATAATTAGCCTCAAACAAAAATTTTTCGGGAAGTACCCGGGAAGAGGTTTTACCTGTTTCTAAACCTTTAAAAATTTAACACCATGAGATTAATTATTGCAACAGTACTCGCTTTTACTATCAGCACGGCCGTTTTTGCCACGGCTCCAGTGGAGAATCCTCCCGTCGTCACCTTGGAAAAAATCGGTGAGAAACGATTTCAATTGAAGTACCTGGGAATTCCCGAGGGTAAAGTAACCGTAGCCATCAAAGACGAAACCAACCGAATCATCTTTCGGGATGTCATTGATTCCGACAAGGTGTTTTTCAAGAATTACGATTTGAACCGGCTGGACTTGGGAGCGTATCAGGTAGAAGTATTTAACACCGAATCTGGTAAGCTTTCCGATTTCGATGTTTTTCTGGGGCCAAAAAGTGTGGAAAAAACCTACTTTGCCAAAGTTACGAAATTAGATGAGCAGACGTTGGCGGTTATCTTGAAAAATTTGGACGGTTCAGAAAAGTACCTCGAAATTTTCGACAAGGGACAGCTTGTCTACGAAGCTCCGATCACCGACGAGGCCTTTGGAAGAAAGTTTTCCTTTGAAAACGTGGCTTCATTGAACGACATCAGCATCAAAGTTTCCGACAAGAGTGGATTTGGAAATTTCCTCTCTGCGCGATAAAAGAAATTGAACCAACCACTAACAAATGGAAAGAGGCTGTCCCTGGAATGGCCTCTTTTTTGTTTGCTGACATCAGGGCTTTTGCTTTTTTGAAATTTATTTTTTGTCCAATTTGTTATCCATCCATGCATGAAATCCGAATAAAAAATATGGTTTGTCCCCGTTGCGTCATGGCAGTAGAGGAGGTTCTTCGGGAAATGGGTCTTGCGTTTGAAAAGGTGGAATTGGGTCTGGTTCGTTTTTCCGATCCCCCGGACAGCCGGCAGACAGAGGCATTTGAACGAAGACTAGATGCGCTGGGCTTTGCGGTGGCAAAATCCAGGGAAACGATTTGGGTGGAAACCTGTAAGGTTACCTTGATTCAATTACTGGAGGAAGGCGCAGACGGCCCGGATGGGACGATTTCGCAAATTCTTGCCGACAAAACCGGTATTTCCTATTCCCGCTTGAGCCAACTTTTTAGCAGCCTTCAGGGGATTACCATTGAGCAGTATTTTATCGAATTGAAGATCGAAAAGGCAAAGGAGTACCTCAGCTACGCATCCCACAATATCTCCGAGACAGCCTGGAAATTGGGATACAGCAGCATGCAACATTTTTCGGCGCAGTTTAAGAAACATACGGGCATGACGCCCAGCCAATTTCGAAAACTAAGCCAAAAGCCCCGCAAGTTTTTGAACCAGGTTGGGGACCGTTGAAGCCGTCACTCACGCAATCAAAACAAACGAATCCCCAACGAAAGGATCAATTGGTTTTGTCGCTGGTCGGTAGGAAGTCCGGCAATGGAATCGACGTGGTTTGCTAAAGCTCCCTCGTACTTAAAATCGAGAATCATGTTGGCGATATCCAGGCCAATTCCCGCCTGGTAGCCCAATGTGGTCGTGTTTGGTTCGGAAGCAATGGTAAGCAAAGGGTCCTGTGTGCTCAATTCGTTGTCGAGAATGAAGGTTAGCGAGGGTCCGGCCTGTATGCGGAAAAAGTTTGCAAACTTAAACCCAGCCATCAACGGCACATCGATTCGGTCAAAACTGGCAGTGTACGTAACCTGATTGTTGGATTGCATGTGCTCAAATTCTCCCCCGGTATTGCTGTAGAGAATTTCCGGTTGGATGAAAATCCGGTTCCCTCCTAGGCGGGCAAAAATTCCCGCATGATATCCCAGTTTTTCGTTCCCTTTCGAGAAGGTGCTACCGGTAACGGATATATTGCCTTGCGAAATACCTATCTTGGGACCAATAGAAAACTCCTGTGCCCGAACCTCTCCAGAAATGAGGGAAAGTAGGAGCAATGCAAGACTTATATGGATTACTTGTCTCATGCGCTTGAAGGTATTGGTTTGGTACAAAACTAAACAAATTCAAAAGGATACGGTTACAAATTCGCAAATTCCTTGCATGGAAAGAGGGGTAGTCGCCAGACAGGGGGTTCGTTTTCTATCAAATGCAAAATTTTATACACAAACTTGGGGATGTAGCTTGTAATTTCGGCAAGGTTCCTTTAATTTGTCTTTAAACCTAAGGTTTGGCATTTGCCTCCGTAAAATATTGATAAAAATAATTAAGTTTGTACGATAAACAGGCGGCAAACGCCCCGTTTATCCATACAGGGAGACTTTCTCTTGGTCATTTTAGTTTTTAGGATTGAAAAATTAGAAAAACGGATAACTGTTTTAAAAAGGACAAAAGAATAAAAAAAAAATCCATGATAGAAGTAATAAAGTACCCCAGTGTATTGGAAAGTAGTAATCTTGAGCTTAGAAACGTTGCGAGGGATTTGGTTTCCGGACTTAAGATTTACCACGATAACATTGGCTACCTGGTTGGAGATTTGGCACTTTCTGAAGGGACTTCTCCACACAGAAACATCAACAGTTCACCAGAAGAAATTGATTACCGTATTTTTTTAAAGGCGGGGCTTTTGTTGGCTTCCCAAAAGCTGGGTAGCCCCATTACTGTTACCACCGGTTTTCCGTTTTCCACCTTTCAGGTGTTTAAGGAAAATGCCTACCGCCTGCTTGAAAACGAGCACATCATTGAGTACGATACGCAGACATTTGGGGGAGGGGGTCGAAAGAAAATGGCCGTGGAAGTGGATCGCGTAGCGGTGATTCCCGAAGTAGTGGGTTGTAGCATGGCCGTCAGGCAGATGTACAGCGATTCGCCAAAAAACTTCTTCATGATCAGTCTTGGATACGGCACCATGGAGGCCATTCTAAGTACGGAGGGAGGTTTGGTACAGCGGTCAAGCGTTTCTACGTTTGGGTTGAGATACGCCATTAACCTGATCACCCGGGAATTACAAAAGGACAATTACCTGGATTTAAAAACCGAGCATCAGATCGACCAGTATTTTAGCGAAGGAACAATTATTTTAAACCGAAAGCGTTTGGACTTAAGAGAGCTGCGAAAGCAGGTTATCACGCAGTATTACAACGACGTGATTTCTCCATCTTTGCGAAAAGCGTTTTCGGATAGTGATTTTACAAAGTCCGCAGATCTTTACCTGGCAGGTGGCGGTGCCAATTATGCCGAATTGGTAAACTTATTTCGGGATGAATTTGATGGATTATTAAACGTCCACGTACCCGATGCACCGGAGCAGATGGCGTCGATCGGCTATTGTTACAACAGTCTGGCCATCAGTGGCGGAGCCAAGGATAAGGCGGTTGGACTGGACCTGGGTAACAGCTCCACTATTCTCACTACGTTCAAACAAGAAAAAGAAGATTGAGCCTATGAAATTTGGATCCAACAAACAACAAAATGAAGAACCCCATGCAGGCAAGGTAACGGTACTGTCCCTTGGCTTTGAACTCACGGGCGATATCATCTCTAAAAGTGACATCCGGGCGGACGGCATTCTTGTAGGTAGTATTCGAACAGACAAAAAGGTAGTCGTTGGAGAAAAGGCTTCGATTACCGGGGATATTATTGCCGAGGAAATCAGCATCAGCGGAGAAGTAGTCGGTGATTTGTATATCAAAGGAGAAACCACCATCTACGCAGACGCAAAGGTTTCCGGAAACATCATTACCAGCTCTATTTTTATTCACAAAGGAGCGCAGATCAACAGTGGAATCCAGGTGGTCGATCCCAAAGCAGTAGAAGAGGCTTCAAAATCCAGTAAAATCAACTCTGTTAGTAGGGAAGAATTGTATTCCATGCTAGATGATCGAACGTCTAAAAAGAAGGATGTCCCGGTAAAGCCCATTTCCAAGGCGGAGCTTCGCTCGTTTAAGGAAAGTAGTTCCACGGAATCCGGCGACAACAATGACCCACTGGATTTCCCCAGGTCCTGGTAAAGACGCATCCAATCTTTTCGGCGAGTCGATACGAAAGCAAAAACACTACCGAACAGAAAAAAAAGCGGCAGCCAAACTCGATTTTGGCTGCCGCTTTTTGGTAACAAGGGACTGATCCCTTCCTGCGGAGTTACCCACCTTCTCCAGGTTCACCAAATATACCGATCATATTTAGTAGCACCAGCAGGATTACCACCGGGCAAATCCACCGGATAAAGAATATCCAGGCTTTTTTTGGAAATCCGTTGAATGAACTCGATCCCATCGCCAATTCCGATGCATATTCTTTTACGTTTTTGATCCATCCGGTGTACAGACTAAGCATGAGGCAAATGACTACGATAGCAAGGGTTCCAAAGAAGAAATCCATCATGTCGAAAAAACCGGCAATTTGTCTTCCAAAAAAATTGAATCCCAGGTTGTTAAAGAAATTTCCCTTAACAGCGGCCAAGGAAGAGGGTATACTCAATACCATGGCGGCCAGCCCGATGGTCCAGGTGGCTTTTTTTCGGGACCATTTTCTTTCGTCAATGAAATAGGCTACCGGGACTTCCAACATGGAAATACTAGAGGTGAGCGCTGCGACGAGCAAAAGCAGAAAAAATAAGCCACCAATGATGTTTCCGAAGGGTTCGATCTGATCAAAAACCCTAGGCAAGACGTTAAAAACCAAGGCAGGCCCCTCGTCCGGGCTTACGCCGGGGAGCAGTGCAAACAAAGCCGGGAAAATCATCAAGCCCCCCATTAGGGCTACCATGCTATCCATTCCGGCAATCCACCCAGAAGATTGTATGACGTTACTGTCCCGCGGTAGGTAAGATCCAAAGGTAATCATCAGTCCCCAGCCGACCGACAGACTAAAAAAAGCTTGCCCCAATGCGGATAGAATTACTTTGCCATTGATCTTCGAAAAATCAGGGGATAGGTAGTATTCGATGCCCGCCCCGGCCCCAGGGAGTGTTACCGAGCGCGCCGCAATGAGCAAAATGATCAGAAATAAAACCGGCATCAGAAACTTGGCTGCTTTCTCAATGCCTCCCGATATGCCTCCCAATACGACAAAAATGGTCAGTAGAATAAAGAGCATGCAAAGGGGAATGACGTATGCGGGGGTTTGGACAAAATCCTCAAAATCCACCGGGATATTTATCAGTTCGGTAAATATATAACCGATGGTCCAGCCTGCGATGACCGAGTAATAACTCAATACTGCAAAACAAACCATCACGCAAAGCACACCTGCAGACTGCCAGAAACGGTTACCTCCGGTTTCTTTGATTGCACCCACTGGGTTTTTCCCTGATTTCCTGCCCAGGGCAATTTCATTGAGTAGTAACGGGAGACCAATGAGCAAAACACAGAGAACGTAAACAAAGACGAATGCTCCACCGCCATTTTGACCGGTAATGTAAGGAAAGCGCCATATGTTGCCCAGTCCTACGGCCGAGCCGCCTGCAGCCATAATAAAACCAAAGGTGGATCCCCATTGCCCTCTAGCGGAGCGACTGACAGATTTTTGCATACTGGTGGTTGCGTTGATTGGTGATTAACTAAAGAATTTGTTAAGCTTTGTAATCGGCTAATTTAATTTGTTTTGCTAAAATACCAATTCCTTCTTCAAAACTTTTCGGCTGAAATCCTAAAGTTTCCTTCGCTTTGGTAATGATAAGTCCCGTTCGCAGGGGTCTAGCGGCCACCTGCCCAAAGTGACGCGAATCGGTCTTTTTAATCCCTTTGCTGTCCAGTCCGAAAAATTTTGCTGTCATCATGGCCATGTCGTAGGGTGTCAACAGTTCTTCTCCTGAAATATTGAAGACGCCCGTCGCTACCTTATCGGCTACCAGTAGGCAGCCTTCAGCCAAATCCTCCGCAAGGGTAGGCGTTCGGAATTGGTCATCGACCAATTCCAGTTCCTTCTGCTGTTCCAGTCCTTTTTTTACCCAAAGAATGATGTTCGAACGGCTCATGTCATGAGCCGTACCGTATACCAGATTGGTACGAATGATGGACCAATCAAAGGGGTATTCCCGGACGAGATTCTCTGTGTCCAGCTTGGTTTTTCCGTAGTAATTTAGTGGGTTGGGAAGGTCCTCCTCGTCGTAAGGACCGTTTTTTCCGTCAAATATGAAGTCGGTTGATATAAATATCAGGTGTGATTTACAAGCCTTGCTGCCCTTTAGAATGTTTTGGGTGCCGGTAACGTTTTGTTCAAAACAACTGTGCCGGTTCACTTCGCAGCGGTCCACATCCGTCATGGATGCGGCATGAATGACTACCTGGGGTGCGTATACCCGAAATACGTCCATTACTTCCTTTTCGTTGGTAATGTCCATTTGTTCGAAATCGTATCCTTCCCACTCTCCAGGGAGTCTGCAGGCACCCCTGCCGGTGGCAATGGCATCGTATTTCCCATCGATAAGGATTTTTTTAACTATTTTCTGGCCCAACAATCCATTCGCTCCCGTGATTAGTACTTTTGGCCTTTCACTCTTCAGGATATGTATATCCATATTCTTCCGTAATTTTCTTCTTAGCAACTAATTCGACATCTACATGTATGTAAACAGGAGTAATAGGTTTGTTATTTTGGTCCGTTTCCAAACGGGAGATTTTCTCGATTACTTCCAGACCGTGTATTACCCTGCCAAAAACCGTGTAGGTATCGTCCAAATGCGGAGTTCCTCCCACCGTAGTATAGGCCTGAATTTGGTTTTCCCTTCTGCTTAATCCCAAATTTACATTAAAAAATTGTTCCAGCACTACTTTTTTTGAAAGCATTAGGGCATTTAAACTGTCAATTTCCTGTTTTGCGTATAATCTACGGTAGGTTTCCTTTAATCCCACGTTGCTTTCCAGTTGCATGTATTGGAAAAATACCTGTTGAAGTTTGTTCATATCGGTGGTCAATGGGGCCTCTTCGTAAACCCGCCCCTCGACGACGTAAAACTGGCAACCACTGGATCTTCTTTCCGGATTCATCTGATCTCCTTGCCGCGCTGCCGCCAGGCTTCCCCTTTCGTGGATGAGGTCCGGGTGAAACTCTGCCGGTAGCGTATACCATTCCTCCTGTGGTAAGTCTTCTTTGCTGAACACGTCACCTCCCTGTATCATGAAATCAGGGATAATCCGGTGAAATTCCGTGGAATCGTACCTTCCGGATTCAGCCAACCTGATAAAATTTTCTTTGTGAGCCGGAGTCTCTTCGTATAGGATGGCGTACATGGTGCCGTGCTCCGTAGACAGGGTGACCAGGTGATCTTTTTCACTGGCACAGGAACTGCCGAGTAGCAGCACACCGATCAGAAAAATTCCGGTACTAGTCGACAGCTTACTCATCAATGCTTTGTTTGATTTCCTTTAATAATCTATCTCCACCCTTTTTTAGGATGCTTTCGGCTAACTTGATCCCCAGGGAATGGGCTTCTTTTTCGTTTCCCTGAAAAGAGTCGTACAGCCTTTCTTTACCCTCTAGCTGCATCAAGCCACCGCGTAAGTGAACGACATCTCCTTTCCACTCGGCCAGGGCAAAGGCGGGAATGCTGCAGCCCCCTTCCAGTACCCGCAGAAAACTCCGTTCGGCTTCCAGGCAAACGGCCGTGGCAGGATCATTGACTGCCTGCTGAATGGCCTTTTTTAGGGGGCCGGCCAGGCTGCTGTGTGCCTCCACACCGATGCAACCCTGCCCTACCGCCGGAATGAATTCTTCCAGGGACAGCTCCTTTCGGATCAAGGTGTCGTAGCCCATGCGGTGAACTCCCGCATAAGCCAATAATAGCCCATCACAAACCCCTCGTTCCATTTTGGCGATGCGTGTCTGTAGGTTTCCCCGAATATCGGTGGTGCGTACCTGTGGGTAATAGTAGGCAAGGGTAGCGATTCTCCGGGTAGAGGAGGTGCCTAGCAGTAGGGGCTTTTCGGTCGTTTCCAGGGCTGGAAAATCCTTTTTGTGGCTAATGATCACATCGTTTACTTTTTCTCGTTCTGTAAATGCGATGATGTCAAAACCCTCAGGCAGCCGCGAGGGTAGATCTTTTGCGCTATGTACGGCGATATCCACGTTCCTTTCGGCCAGTTGGTTTTCCAATTCTTCCGTAAACACACCCTTGCTGCCGATTTTGGATATGGCCACATCCAGGACCTGATCTCCTTTGGTTTCTATAATTACGATTTCGGTTGCCAGGCCCCTGGCATGAAGCAGTGCGGCTACATGGTGCGCCTGAAACAATGCCAGTTTGCTTCCCCTCGTTCCTATTCGTATGGGTTTCATTATTGGTCTGATTTTCGTTTGTTGGTCTTTTTGTCGACGGAAGCCTCAATGAAAGACACGATCTTGCCGGCAATATCTATTCCGGTAGCTTTTTCAATGCCTTCCAATCCCGGGGAACTGTTTACTTCGAGGATCAGCGGCCCTCTGTCCGACTGGAGCATGTCCACACCGGCAACGGATAGTCCGAGCGCTTTGGCAGCATTCAGTGCGGCCGATTTTTCCAGTTTGCTTAGCCGGATTACTTCGGCCTTTCCACCCCGATGCAGGTTGGATCGGAACTCTCCTTCAGCCCCTTGCCGCTTCATCGCTCCCACCACGCGGTTATTCACGATAAACGCCCGGATATCTGCACCCCTGGCTTCCTTGATAAATTCCTGTACAATGATTCGTGCCTTCAAGCCGTGAAAGGCCTCAATGACGGACTGTCCTGCCTTTTTGGTCTCTGCAAGCACGACCCCTAACCCTTGGGTACCTTCCAGGAGTTTGATAATGAGCGGTGCTCCGCCGATCATTTCTACCAGTTGCTTTTCGCCCCCTTTCGAAAAGTTTGTAAAGGCCGTCTTTGGCATTCCTAGCCCTTCCCGGGAAAGAATCTGTAACGATCTGAGCTTATCCCTGCTACGCACGATCGCTTGAGATTCTACAGCAGAAAACACACCCATCAACTCAAATTGACGCACCACCGCCGTGCCGTAGAAAGTGACCGAAGCGCCTATCCGGGGGATTATGGCGTCGATTCCAATAAGTTTTTCTCCTTTATAGAGGATATAGGGACCATTTTGTTCGATGATCAGATCACAGGTGGAGTGATCAATCACCATGGGTTGGTGTCCCGCTTCCCGAATTGCTTGCACCAATCGCTTGGTTGAATACAAATGGGGGTTTCTTGATAGAACTGCTATTTTCATGATTGATTGCTAATTATAGGTTCCCCCGCCAGATACATTTTTGCTACATCTACTAAGAAGCGGTTTTTCAGCATCTTTCTGCCCAATAAAACCGCATGTTTCATTTTTGACCGTTCCGATAACGTAAATGCGACCGGGATCGATTGTCTTCCAAGCGTCAGCCGGGTGTGCACCAAAAACCGCTTTTCCATTTGCCCAAATGAGTTTCGTACATTCTTTACACGATAATTGGCGGTACGAATTTTATTTCCTGAATAAGCCGGATCAGACGGAGAAAGCAAAACAAATTCTAGGATAGGCTGTCCCTGCTCCACCTGCTCGACCACTGAATCCACATGAATGGCGCAGTTATAGGCACCCGTGTCTACTTTGGCAATGATTTTTTCAATCGACCAACCGGGTAACGCTACTAGTTCTTTTCTACCTATTGTAGATTTTTCCATCGTTTCAAAGGTAAGTTTTTCCCGTCGTAATAAAGCCCGGGATCCGAGGATTCTACATCAACCCGCTTTAATAATTCGGGCTAGTGAGAATGCCAAATCCAGAAAAAGAATTTTCGCATTGGCATTCCGTTCAATGTGGTAATGTGCTTCGTTCAAGAGTGTATATAGTTTGGAAAGCTTCTCATCGGTAAGTACCGAACTGGAAAATTTGACAATAAACTCCCGGTCTGCTTCATCGGTCCGCATGAGCTCTGGCACCTGCGCACGATTCAAAAGGGATTCCCGGATTACATTGACTCCGGTCAAAAGCAAGGATTTTTGCGCTTCCTTGCCGGTAAAACTCAGCTGCTCGGAAAAACGAAGCAAGGCCGGGATATCCACGGCATAGCAATCGCGTAGCCAATCTCTGAAAAGAAGGGTGTTTTTATCGGCCACGTTCTGAGAAAGCTGGATGGCTTCCCGTAGATTTCCGTCAGCCAGCGGAGCAATTTGCTGGGCAGCCACTGTGCTGGAAAGGCCGGATCGGATCAGGTAGTTTTGCACCTCTTCGTCCGAGAAACTTCTCACATGGATTTTTTGTGTGCGAGACAATATGGTGGTCAGCAGGGTTTCGGGGTGCTGACTTACCATCAAAAAGAGGGTTTTGGCCGGAGGTTCCTCCAGAATCTTCAGCAAGGCATTGGCTGCGGAGGGGTGCATCGTTTCCGGTGCCCAGATCAGCATCATTTTATACCCCCCTTCAAACGATTTTAGCGAGAGGGTTTTCACGATTTGTCTGGCGGCATTTTTGGAAATGCTGAGTGGCTTTTTGCTACCCAAATGTGCATTCCAATCCGGGAAATTACCGTAGGTTTTTTCTCGAACAAACGAACGCCAGGATGCAAGGTGATCGACTTTATCCTCGTTCGAATCGGCCTCTTTTTCCTTTTCTTTGCTTTTGGGAGGCGCTGGAAGAGGCATGACAAAATTGAGATCGGGGTGAATCAATTTTTCCATTTTCAGACAAGAGGGGCATGTCCCACAAGAATCAGATTCGCCCGGTTGAGTGCAGTTCACGTACGTGGCCAATGCGAGAGCCAGGGAAAGGGTAGGACTACCCTCTTTTCCATGAAAAAGGAGCGCATGCGCCAGGTGGTCCTTTTTTATGGCATTGACTAGTTTTCCCTTGGTTTCCTCAAGCCCTGGAATGGATGAAAAAAGCATGTTTTTTTCGTTTAAAATTCCTTGTCCCAAATCCGGTATGGGCGGGTGAGTTCAAATACGCGTTGAAGTATGGCCCGCTCCTTGTCGTCAAACTCTTTGCCTTTGAAGGCCATGGCTTTCTGGGCGGTTTCTTCAAACCGCATCAGCTTGAAGGTGCTGAATCCCGCTGCCCCACCCCAGGCAAACGAAGAAACAAACTTTCTGGGAAATCCCTCACCAAACAAATTGGAGCCCACACCGATGACTGTTCCGGTATTCAGGGTAGTACCGATTCCTAGCTTTACATGATCTGCGATCATGGATCCGCAAAACTGAAGTCCCGTGTCGCTGAATCCGCCTTTGGTATAGTCCCAGACTTTGACCGGCATGTGATTGTTCTTGAGGTTGGAAACCACCGTATTTGCTCCAAAGTTACACCATTCTCCCACCACACTGTTGCCCATGTAGCCGTCGTGCGACTTATTGCTGTTTCCCATGAATACCACATTGGAAACTTCTCCCCCAACTTTGCACCCGGGGCCAATGGTCGTGTTTTCCCTAATCTTCGCTCCCATGGCAAGCGTCGCGCCCTCACACAGGGCAAAGGGCCCCCTCACCAGGGATCCTTCCATGATCTCCGTGTTTTTCCCAATGTAGATCGGGCCGTTCGTCGCATTCAATACCGCCGCCCTGATTTTAGCTCCCTTTTCGATGAAAATATCCGGTTCTCGGTACAGGTGGGTGTGGGGATCGTCGGTACCCCAGGAAACCCTTCGTCTGGTCAATAAATCAAAATCCTGCCGAATTTCGTTTCCATTCCATTGAAATATCTGCCAGTTTCTACCGAGAATACGAATATCTTTTTCGAAAACGACCTTTTTTTTACTAGGAAGGTGGTCGGGTTGGAATTGCTCCGGCTTTTCCAAAAAGGTGGCCAACAGCGTTTCCTGATGCCAAAGGGATTCGTTCTCCTTCAGCGCCCCCACCGCTTCCAACAATTCTCCTGTGGGACAAAGCGCCCCGTTGATGTACAAGGAAGGGCCCGGTACTGGGGGAAACTTGCCCTGCAGGTATTCCTGCGTCAGGTAGCCGACCTGGCTTGCCTGCAAATGCTCCTGCCACTTTTCACCGATCGTGAGGATACCGATTCGAATCGCTGCCACCGGACGGGTAAACGTAAAAGGCAAAAGGTTGCCCCGAATCCGGGGGTCATCGAACATCATGAGCTGGTCCATGTCACAAAAATAAAAAAGTCTACCGGAATACACCTCCCGGTAGACTTAATCTCAGGCGATATCCTGAAATAATTATTTTTTCTTGTACCTTCTGTTGAACTTCTCCACCCGTCCTGCGGTGTCGAGTAGCATTTTCTTACCTGTGTAGAAAGGATGTGAAGCGGAACTTACTTCCACTTTTACCAAAGGATAATCCTTGCCATCTTCCCATGTAATGGTATCGCTGGTCTCTATGGTGGATTTGGTCATGAATTTATGCTCGCTGGAAGTGTCTAAGAATACCACTTCTCTGTAATTGGGATGAATTTCTTTTTTCATTGTATGGCCTGTTATTTTCTTCGTCTTCAAATAGAGGCACAAATTTACCCTTTTTTATAATTTTCTCCAAAACATTCCCTTTCAAATATAAAATACTTCCTTAATTTTAAGGCGCATCTGAACGGTAAGTCCCGGCTGTCGGGGTTCAGAAACCTTGGTTGAAAGGGTAACTCCGCCAAAAGCGGGCAGCAAACAAAACAATTTTTCCTATGAGGTCGCTTTTTTTTTATTTTCTTGTACTACCTTTTCAAGTCCCCGCAACGTGGGCACAAAGCCCCCAGTTGGTATACGACAGGGAGTATTTCCAACTCATCGAACGGCTAGAGATCCGTCAAGGGTTTTTTACCGAATCCTTTCATACCGGGGTCAAGCCGTTTGGTAGAAAAGCTGTCGTCCGGTTTCTGGACGGATACAAAGAAGCCCATCCATCCCTTTCCCAATCCGACGCTTTCAATCTGAATTACCTGCTGCGAGACAGTTGGGAACACACTACCGACACCTTGGAGCTGCTGCCGCAGCAAAAGAGACGACGGTTTTACCAGCATCCCGCGGATTTTTATGCGTACAAGGATGAAGTATGGGACGTTCACGTCAATCCGGTACTGCATTTTCAGGGAGGGGTGGAAACCGACGAAGCAGACCTGCGTTTTCGGAATACCCGGGGACTTACCCTGCGAGGCAGCATTGATAATAAAATTGGGTTTTATACGCTGCTTTCGACTACGGACCTGGTTTTTCCCTCCTGGATCAATGGCTACGTCCAACAGCACGGAGCGATACCCGGCCAGGGTTTTTGGAAGCGATACGGAGACAATGGATACAGTTTCTTTTCTGCCCGCGGCCATATCAACTTTCGGGCTACACGGCATATTCAGATGCAATTCGGTCACGATAGTCACTTTATCGGGCAGGGGATTCGGTCCTTCGTGCTGTCTGATTTTTCCAACCCCTTTGTATTTGTGAAAATAAATACCCGGATTGGGCCGGTAAACTTTACCAACCTATGGGGGCAGCTCACCGCAGATATCCTGACAGACCGCGGCGTTCCTACGGATGGACGGTATCCGCAAAAATGGTTTTCCTTTCACCGGCTGGGTGTAAACCTGGGAAAACGATTCAATCTGGGACTGTACGAGTCGGTGATGGCAAACCGCATGGACTGGAACTACCTCAATCCCCTCGTGTTTTATCGCTGGGTAGAGCATCAATTAGGTACGCCCGATAAAGTCATGCTGGGAACCGATTTCAAGTGGCACCCCCTAAAGGGCCTACAGGTCTACGGGCAATTTGTATTGGATGAGTTTGTATTCAATGAGTTTTTTGGGATTTCCGGTAAAGGATCCAGCCGTAACAAACACGGTTTTCAACTTGGCATACATCATGTGGAAGTCGCGGGCATTCCGAACCTGGATGTGCAGGTGGAGTACAACCATGCACGCCCCTACACCTTTCAGGAAAAGTTCGATTACCAATCCTACACCAATTACCGCATCCCGCTTACCCATCCTCGTGGCGCCAATTTTCGGGAACTCCTTGTTCAAAGTCGGTTTCAACCCCTACCGAAACTAACGCTGCATGCGACCGCACTCTACCAAATGCACGGAAAGGACCCGGTCTCCTCGGCTAACTTCGGAGGAGATATTTTAAAGAACCGGGTGGAAAACAGCACGTCGCTGTTTGGTAATTTTATCGGACAGGGGGAAAAAACACAGGTCTACATGGGGACGATTCGTGCATCCTACATGCTCCACCATAATGTGTTTCTTGATTTTTCCCAAACGTTACGCAGGGATTCTGGAGAAGCAGTTTCGACCCGAACCAAAGCCTTTTCTCAGGCGGGCTTGCGGCTGAACACCGCCTGGTTTGATCCGCACTTTTGACCGGAACAGCTTCGGGGAACCGTGATTCGCCCGAAAAAATTGTAAATTACAGCCCTGAATCAGCCAAACCCTATGGAAACGTATCTGCGTATACTTGCCTATGCCCGGCCTTACCGAAGGTATTTCCCTCAATACGTGTTGTTTGCCTTGCTGGCTATCGTTTTCGGATTGTTGAACTTTACCTTGCTGAAGCCACTTTTTGATGTGATTTTCGAGCAGGTGGGCCCCGAGGAATTGGAAGCCTACCGCGAAGCACCCGAATTTTCGTTCACGGTAAACTATTTCCTGAACCTTTTTAACCATTATTTTCTCGAGATTGCCACGGCCTATGGTAAATTTGGAACCCTGGTATACGTGTGTGTCATTATTGTCATTTCGGTCTTTTTGAGTAATCTGTTTGCGTATTTATCCGGGGTAGTTTTAGCCAAGGTACGTGCGGATATCATTCAGGGAATGCGTATTCGGATTTTTAATGCAGTCAGCAGTATGCATTTGGGGTACTTTTCTACCGAACGAAAGGGGGATTTGATATCCAAGATGACCAACGATATACAGGAAGTAGAGAACAGCATCGTGCAGTCCCTTCGGGTGATTTTTAAAGAACCGGTGACGGTGATCCTGTATTTTGCGGTGTTGTTTTTTATGTCGGTACAGCTCACACTTTTTACCATTTTGCTCATACCGGTGTCGGGTGCAATCATTGGCTACGTGACCAAGCGACTAAAGAAGACGGCAGAGCAAAGCCAGGAATCCCTGGGAAGGATCGTTACCATTCTGGATGAAACCATTGGGGGTATGCGGGTGGTGAAGGCCTTTGGGGGGCGGAAATTTGTACAGGATAAATTTGCAGAAGAGACCGATTATTATGCCCGGGTGAATGTATCCATGGCAAGAAAATACGAACTGGCCTCGCCGATCAGCCAATTCCTCGGTGTTACCGTCGTCGCCGGGATTCTTCTCTACGGGGGAAACCTGGTCTTAACCAATACCTCCAGTCTCAGTGCCAGTGAATTTATCGCGTACATCATTTTGTTTACCCAAGTGTTGAACCCGGCCAAGGAAATTTCCCGCGCAGTCAGCAGCATTCAACGGGGATTGGCCTCCGCGCGCAGGATTTTCGAAGTGGTAGATGCCAAACCCCTGATTCAGGAAATCGGCCAGCCGCGTCGCCTGCCACAGTTTACGGATCGGGTGGTTTTTGCGAATGTAGGCTTTGCCTACGAGGAAACTCCCGTACTGGAAGGGATCAATTTTGAACTAACCAAAGGAAAGACGATCGCCCTGGTAGGTCCGTCCGGAGGGGGGAAGTCCACCCTTGCCGATCTATTGCCCCGGTTTTACGACCCGGCAGAGGGGCTGATCACGATTGATGGCCATGATATCAAAACCCTGAAGATCGCTGACCTGCGGCAACTCATGGGAATTGTCACCCAGGAATCCATTCTTTTCAACGACACCGTGTATCATAACATCGCCTTTGGCATGGAGGGGGCTTCGCAGGAAGCGGTAGAAAAAGCGGCCAGAATTGCCAATGCCCACGAATTTATTACTAAACTGGAGGAGGGATACCAGACTAATATTGGCGAGCGAGGCACCAAATTGTCCGGAGGACAGCGGCAGCGCCTGAGTATCGCACGGGCTGTTTTAAAAAACCCTGCCATTCTTATTCTGGACGAAGCTACGTCGGCATTGGACTCGGCTTCAGAGCGACTGGTGCAGGAAGCACTGGCCAACCTGATGGCCAATCGTACCTCCCTGGTTATTGCACATAGACTGAGTACCATTCAGCATGCGGATGAAATCCTGGTCATCGAAGGAGGCAGGATTGCTGAACGAGGCACACATACCGATTTAATGGAAATGAACGGATTGTACAAGAAACTTTCCCAAATGCAGTCAGTTTAGTATATTGTGGTAGCATTCCCTAAGATAGACCCTTATGAAAAAATTGACGAATATCTTTCAACTAGTAACCGCTTTGTTTTTTGGCATCGGACTGGTGTATTTTCTTACCTACGAACGAATGTGGGGAGGGAGTCCGGAGGCAGGGGAGGTGGTGTCCTGGTTACTCGCAGGCCTGGTGTCGTACCTGATTACCTGGGGAGCCGGCTGGGCCCACACGAGCAACTTACAAAGTAAAATTAAAAAAACAGAGCAGGAGAAAAAGGAATTGAAAGCCATGGTTTTCGACCTGGAAAGGGGCGTTAAAATTGAAAAACTGGACAAAAAAATCGAGGATCAACCCGATGACAAAGAGGGTTCCTCCATTAAGCCCAGAGAAAATTTTAAATAGCAGAACGGATCGCGAAAGTACGCCGTTCCGCTTTTCACTCACAGGTTAGGTATGGTAGCTAAAACTTTTGGCAGTGCAGTCTCCGGTGTAGACGCAAAGCTCATCACCATCGAAGTAAATGTAGGTCAGGGGACCAGTTTTTATATGGTAGGACTTCCCGATAGTGCGGTAAAGGAAAGCCAGCAGCGGGTGGAATCTGCATTGAAGTACTATGGCTACCGCATGCCCCGACAAAAAGTGGTCATCAACCTGGCGCCAGCCGATCTTCGAAAGGAAGGATCGTCCTACGATTTGCCCATTGCTATGGGGATACTCCAAGCTTCCGAGCAGGTGTTTTTTCCCGAGCTGGAAGAATACCTGATCATGGGCGAACTGTCACTGGACGGAAAGCTCCGAACCATAAAAGGAGTTCTACCTATTGCGATTGAGGCTAGAAAGCGCGGGTTTAAGGGATTTATCCTGCCCAAAGAAAATGCCCAAGAGGCCGCTATTGTTAATAAATTGGATATCATCGGCGTAGAAACCCTACAGGAAGCTATTCATTTTCTGGAAGGGACACAGGAAATTGCCCCGCTGGTCACGGATACACGCAATGTGTTTTTTAACTCATTGGAGGATTATGCCTTTGATTTTGCAGACGTACAGGGCCAGGAAAATATCAAACGCGCCATGGAAATCGCCGCTGCTGGCGGGCACAACGTGATCATGATTGGCCCGCCGGGCGCGGGAAAGACCATGTTGGCAAAAAGACTTCCGTCCATTCTCCCGCCACTTAGTTTGCAGGAGGCGCTGGAAACGACGAAGATCCATTCGGTGGCCGGTAAGCTTGGCGTAGAGGCATCGTTGGTGGCCCAACGTCCCTTTCGTTCACCCCACCATACCATCAGCGATGTGGCTTTGGTGGGCGGGGGAGGAAACCCTCAGCCCGGGGAAATATCCCTGTCCCACAATGGTGTTTTGTTTTTGGACGAATTGCCGGAGTTTAAGCGAACGGTACTGGAAGTGCTCCGTCAGCCTCTGGAGGAGCGAAAAGTGACCATCTCCAGAGCAAAAGTTTCGGTAGATTTTCCTGCCAACTTCATGCTGGTAGCCAGTATGAACCCCTGCCCCTGTGGTTATTACAATCACCCCGAAAAAGAATGTGTTTGTGGTCCAGGAATTGTTCAAAAGTACCTCAACAAGGTAAGTGGTCCCCTGTTGGATCGCATAGACTTGCACGTGGAGGTGACTCCGGTTAATTTTGAAGAAATGACTTCAGAGGGGAAGTCCGAATCCAGCAAGTCCATCCGGGAGCGTGTTTCCCTGGCCAGAGAAAGACAGCATACCAGGTTTGGGGACAGCCCGGACGTCCATTGCAACGCCATGATGCCTTCCCATACCGTCAAGGAGTTGTGTAAAATCAATCAGGCTGGCAAGGTCTTGTTAAAAACGGCCATGGAACGATTGGGTCTGTCCGCCCGGGCCTATGACCGTATCCTGAAGGTCTCCAGAACCATCGCTGATCTGGCTGGAGCTGAGGAAATACGGGTGGAGCACTTGGCCGAAGCCATCCAATACCGAAGCCTGGATAGGGAGGGATGGGCAGGATAAGACCCGGCGGCTTCATTTCCCCTCGCTGGTTAGGATTTTCGGTCCTCAATTTGTTATATTTGCTTGGTAGCCTGTAGGGTTGTCGCCCAGAAAAACCTCGTTAGCAAATAGAAACAAGCGGTATTAACAGTAGTTGATTTTATGTGGACTAAGGAAAGAAAAATTCAGGAAGAAATGGAAATGGCTAGTGCAACATCGGTTTTTGCTCCAGGATTATCGATCATAGGAGATATAGAGGCCACGAGTGATATCCGGATCGAAGGAGATATTTGTGGCAATGTCGTGACCAAGAAAAAGGTAATTGTAGGTGTTTCGGGAAAAGTAAAGGGAGATATTCACGCCTCCGAAATCTGCGTCATGGGTGAAGTTCTGGGAGATTTGTACATCCAGGGCCTGGCACGTTTTACGGCGGAAGCTACAATGAAGGGTACGGTTTGTTCCGAAAAAATTGGGATCGAAGCCGGTGCAGACGTGGAATTGACCGTGTCTAAGTTCAATAAAGGCGGCGCGACGGAGCGATCCGCCAAATCGCAGAAAGGCAATGATCCAAATACCCCCAGGCGGCCTGTGGAGGAATTAATGAAAATGGATTAGTCGCCCTCTACCGCAATACCTTAAGTCCTTTTTCAAGGTCTTCCAACAGGTCTTCCGTATTCTCAAGGCCCGCAGAGATCCGGATAAGCTGTTCCGGCACGCCCTCCGTGACCCCCTGCACGCGGGATCTTCGTTCAATTAGGCTTTCCACCCCTCCCAGGCTGGTAGCATTGGAGAAATAGGTTAATTCATCGACAAAACGATCCGCATCCCGCGCATTGCCTTTAATCACTACCGAAAGCATGCCTCCATAGCCCTGCATTTGGGCCCGGGCGGTTTTGTGGCCCGGGTGTGTTTCCAGCCCGGGATAGTATACCTTTTCGATAAGGGGATGTTTGCTCAAAAATCGCGCTATTTGGCTGGCATTAGCGGCATGCGCCTTCATGCGATAGGGTAGCGTCTTGATGCTGCGTGTGAGGAAATACGTATCAAAAGGGGAAGGAACGGCTCCAGCCAGTTGTTGTACGGAGCGGATTTTGTTCCAAAAGTCGGTTTTTTTTCCGGTGATCAGTACCCCGCCGATAACATCGCTGTGTCCACCAATGTATTTGGTATTGCTGTGCATGACCAAATCTGCTCCTTCCTCCAGGGGTTGCTGAAAAATTGGGCTGGCAAAGGTGTTGTCACAAACCACGGTAACGTCGTTTTCGTGAGCCAGGTGGCATAGTGTTTTGATAGCCGATATTTTCAGTAGCGGATTGGAAGGACTTTCGATCCACAACAGGTGCGTGGCGGGCTTAATCGCAGCCGCAACCTGTTCGGGCTGGGTCATGTCCACGAAGTCCACGTGGATTTTATCAAAAAAAACGGTTTCCAACAAGGATCTCAAACCGTGGTACATATCATCGGGGGCAATCACATGCGCTCCCGCAGGAAGCGCCTGAAATACGGCGTTAGCGGCTGCATTTCCCGAGGAAAATGCGGCAGCATCCACGCCTTTTTCCAGGGCAGCCATGACTTGCTCCAGCGATTTTCTGTTCGGATTTTCTAGCCGGCCGTACAGCATGCTGTTGTCCTGGTGTTCAAAGGTAGTGGAGAGCGTAATCGGTTGGATTACAGGTTTTAGTGCGTCGGTGACGTTGTTTCCTCCATGGATGGCGATGGTTTCTGTTTTCATTGGAGTAGGGGGTTAGGTACTTCACCGGCAAAAGCCCTACCAGGGTTTCGCGGGCGTCTACCGTATTCGGTCCACAGAACGGATCAGCATCTCGTCCTTTCTGATAAATCGGTTGGCGATAAGGTTTACAATTAAGGCAAAAATAATGCTGTAAAAGCCGAGCACAAAGGCACCACCGACTGCAGGATTGAACGTCTCGTTTGATGTATAACTGCTATAGACAGCAAGCCCTAGCGTGAAGCCCATTAGCAGGGCATTGATCATGTTCAGCATGAGTTGCCTTTTCCGGTTTTTGAATTGTAGCAGGCTATAGATGGCCAGTGCTGCAGCCAATACAGCCAAAATCCCGATGTACATGTTATTGCTTTCAGAGACAATGGTTTCCTGGGGCAATTCCAGGATGCGTGTATGCCAGGCGGTCATTTCCATGCGTTGGTCTTGGGAAGGACTCACCTGAAGCCAAATTGGCGTGAGCGTTACGGTAATCATGGAAACGGCAACCAGAAAAAGGAAAAGCGATTGGATTCGTTGGATCATGTCAAAGTCTTTTGACAAAGAAAAAGGGTTATTTGAATTTTCGCAAGGAATACGTCAAATCCGCTTTGAAATAGGGGTATATTTTTATCTTTGCACTTGAAATGAGCAAAGGTCACCGGTATTTTATTGAGATTGCCTACGACGGTTCTGCCTATCATGGCTGGCAAATGCAGAAAAATGCTCCTTCCGTGCAGCAGGCGATTCAGGAAGTACTGTCGGTCTTATTTCGAACAGCTGTTTTCATCATGGGGAGTGGCCGGACGGATACTGGCGTACATGCGCGCCAGCAATTTGCCCATTTCGAGGTGCCGGAGGAGATACCAAAGGTAGAGTTTTTAAAGCGGGTCAATGGCATGTTGCCATCAGACATTGCCGTTCATGATTTGTTACCGGTGCAATCGACTGCCCATGCCCGCTTTGATGCCTTGTGGCGCAGCTACGAATACCACATTACCTTTCGCAAAGACCCCTTTCTGCTTGGGAAAGCCTGGCACTGCTATTATGCGTTGGATGCGGAAGCAATGGCGGCGGCGGCGGAATTACTCTTGAGCCATACCGACTTTCAGTGCTTTAGCAAAACAAAGACCGATGTTAAAAGTTTTGATTGTAAAATAAAACGGGTCGGCTGGGAACAAACCGCCCATGGTTTGGTATTTCATATAGAGGCCAATCGATTTTTGCGTGGGATGGTTCGGGCGATCGTTGGTACCTTACTACAAATCGGACGAAAGCAACTGGATTTGGCGGGATTTACCGAGATCATTAGAAGCAAGGATCGGAAACAGGCGGGGAGTGCGGCACCCGCTCAGGGTCTTTACCTAACCGGGGTACGGTATCCGGCAAAAATTTTTATGTAAACTACTGACCAATTGGGACTGGAAAAAGAAAATGTAAAAAGCGGGGATATCATCGACACCAAGGTGTTGAAAAAGCTGTACCAATTTGTTACCCCGTATAAGCCGCGGTTTTACTTTTTGGTTTTGCTAACCTTGTTGTTGGCCGTGCTTGCGCCTAGTAGACCGTTATTGATACAGATCGCGGTGGACGATTACGTCGCGATGGGTGATGCCGAGGGATTGCTCCGAATCATGTATTTTTTGCTTGGACTATTGGTACTGCATGCGCTGGTTCAGTTTGGGCACACCTACCTTTCCGGTTGGTTAGGACAGGTGATCATCCGGGACATCCGGATTAAGCTGTACCGACATCTGCTGAAGATGCGGCTCAAATATTTTGACAAAACGCCGATTGGCCGACTGGTGACCCGGAATATTTCTGACGTGGAGACGCTTTCGGATGTATTTAGCCAAGGCCTGGCGGAAATAATCGGTGACTTGCTACAGTTGGTATCCATTCTTGCGGTGATGTTTTATGTGGATTGGAAGTTGACACTGGTAAGTCTGTGTACCCTGCCGCTGCTCGTCGTTTCCACCTATGTCTTCAAAGAAAAAGTCAAAGTTTCCTTCAACGATGTCCGAAACGCTGTATCCAACCTGAATTCTTTTTTGCAAGAGCATATTACGGGCATGAATATCATTCAGGTGTTTAACAGGGAGGAACGCGAATACGAAAAATTCAAAGCCATCAACGAGGAGCACCGCCGGGCGCACCTAAAGTCGGTTTTGTATTATTCCGTCTATTATCCCGTTGCGGAAATCATCCAGGCCATCGGGATTGGTCTGGTAGTTTGGTATGGAGCTACCGGCGTATTTGACCTGCAGATAAAGGTAGGGGTGCTGATCTCTTTTATCATGTACCTGCAATTATTTTTCCGTCCCATCCGAATGATTGCCGATCGGTTTAATACCCTTCAGATGGGAGTGGTGAGTTCTTCCCGGATTTTCACCATTCTTGAAAACAGCGAGCAGATACCAAACGAAGGGAACCATGCCCCTGAAAAAATTAAGGGTAACATTTCATTCGAAAAGGTTTGGTTTGCGTACGATCAGGAGGATTGGGTATTGAAAGACATCAATTTGAACGTCAGGCATGGCGAAACCGTAGCATTGGTCGGAGCAACAGGTGCCGGCAAATCGTCCATCATCAACCTGATCAGCCGGTTTTATGACATAAACAAAGGAGCGATAAAAATTGACGGAACATCCGTTTCTTCCTACGAATTACCTACACTTCGCAAGCACGTTGGGGTGGTACTGCAGGATGTATTTCTCTTTTCGGACACCATTCTCCAAAACATTACCCTGGGGAATCCGGAGATCAGTCGAGAACAGGTGATGCATGCAGCAGAATTGGTGGGTGCGCGAAAGTTTATTGAACGACTGCCCGGAGGGTTGGATTACGATGTAAGGGAAAGAGGGGGCACGCTATCGGTGGGTCAAAGGCAGTTGATTTCATTTGTCAGGGCTATGGTTTACGATCCCGAGATCATCATTTTGGACGAGGCCACGTCATCAGTAGATACCGAAACCGAGGAGCTGATACAGGAGGCGATAGAAAAAATGATGGAAGGAAGAACATCAATTATCATCGCCCACCGACTTTCTACCATTCAAAAGGCCAGTAAAATAATTGTGCTTAACAAAGGAGAAATCGTAGAGGAAGGGACCCACGAGGCCCTATTGAAGCATGGAGGGTACTATTCCCAGTTGCATCAAATGCAGCTCAAGTCCATGGCGGTTAGTTGACTTGTGCAAGTAGGGAAAAAGTTTGGCGATTGCCCGTAACTTACCGGATGGCTCTGTCGTTTGAAAAGCAATGAATTTGACGCTTCTTATCGTTTTTGATGCATGAAATATTTATTAGTTTGTTTGATTGCTTTTACTGGATTCTCGGCTTTTGCCCAGGAATACGAGCTGGGATTGCGGTTGGGTGAACCGTACGGGATCACGTTTAAAACAGCCTTATTTGATGACTATTCCCTGGAGGCAATCATTGGACGGGGGAGTCCAAACAGTGGGAGCTATTACCGTAGGTCGTTTGAAAACAACCCGCCGTTGAGTTCAGCCATCTACGAAGGGCAACAAGTAGCAGGTGCTTTTTCGGCACAAGCACGGATGGCCTATGAACAATCACTCAATGCCGAATTTGATATAGCGGAAGGAAATTTAGTCGGCTATGCGGGCGCCGGTGTACAGGTTAGAAGTACTACGGTCACCTATTTTTACCGCACACCTGCTGCCGGCGAGGCGGGTGCGTCCCGTAGCGAATCCCGGAGGAATGCAGACGTTGGTCCGGAGGGATTTATCGGTTCGGCCTATTATTTTGAGGATGTGCCCTTAGGGATTTTTGCGGAGTTGGGGCTGTTTATGGAACTTCTGGACCGATTTGGCCATCTGAAAGTTCAGGGAGCCATTGGCGCCAGGTATGCATTTGGAAAATGACAAGCAAAAGCAGACGAATACTGGGAGTAGTGGTAGTGCTACTACTTGTAGCTGCCGCCGGGTACCTGTATTTGGGTGGAGCGAGTGAGACAAAAGTGGAGTTGGTTTCGTGCCAGACTCTGGATCTGGTCGGATTGGAATACAGGGGTACTCCCCAAGAAGAGCGACTGGGGCAATATTTTCAGGAGGTAGAGGCGAATAGGGGGGAAGCTCCGCTTTACACCGTTTATTTCGAGGAGCCTTCGGGAAAACGGGATACATTGCATGTGTTTGTGGGAATGGCTTCTGGTGAAGGACCTGACCGGTTGCCAACTAGTTGGGCGGAACGCTCATTTGATTGCAGCGAGGCAGTAAAAGCCAGCATGCAGATGCACCGGTGGGTGATGCCTGGGCCGCAACAAACAAAGAAAAAGATGGAGGATTTTGCTTCTGCCCGGGGACGAATGTTGCAGGGGGTCTTTATTGATAAGATTATCGGAAGGAATCATGTGGAGGTGTGGGCCCCGGTTCGAGAATAGTAGTGCGATACGGGCAACCGAACGGATTTTCTGTTTGATTCAAACGGGCGATCAGGAATGGGCATTTGGGCTGTTGGTGAAAAATTGGGCGAGGTACGGGTTTTTCGGGGGAATTACCAAAACTGGTACGGTTTTGGAAAAAGGAAACCAACGTATCTAGTATTTCGCATAAGTATATGAAATGGAGCCTGCCTGATGTAAACGGGCATGACGCAAAGGTCACACAAGTGGATGCACCTAGCGGCATCGGGTGATACATTGGGTATTCCTTAGCATACAGGCAGGCATATGGCCTTTACAAAGTAAATTAAAAGCGTATGAAAAAAAGCAATCAATCAGTACTCGTAAGTAAGCTGTTCCTTCTTATCACCGCAGGGGTTTTGTGGAGTTGTGAAGGACCGATAGGTCCGCAGGGCCCTCCGGGACAGGACGGACTTGATGGTGTCACCATCGTGGGAGAGGTTTTCGAAATAATCGGCGACTTTACACAGTCAGGTAATTTTGGCATCCGCGGTGAGTACGGCTTTGATTTGGTGGAGTCGGACAAGGTCTTGATCTACCGCCTGGGTGGTGTGGATCAGGAAGGCAATGACATTTGGCGGTTAATCCCGCAGGTTGTATTTCATCAAAACGGTATTTTTACCTACGATTACGATTTCACCTTCTACGATTATTCAATTTTTTTAACCGGTGATTTTGACCTCAATACATTGGAGCCTGGGTTTAGAAACGAGCAGGTTTTTCGGGTATTGATCGTTCCCGCTGACCGAATTGATCTACGGATGGATTTTTCAAACCACCAGGCTGTTTTGAACTTGCTTGGGGTAGACGAAGAGGATATCCGGCGGTATCCGGTAGGAAATTAAGCCGAAACGATGTGATTTTCGTAAAAAGACAGTTTGCGCGTGTGGCAGGCTGTCTTTTTTTTGGTTGGTATTGGATATGAAAAAATTACCGGCTATCTTTCAAATAACGCACCTAATTCATTATACGTAGTAAACAAAAACTTATGAAGCAGATTTTATACTTGGTAGTACTTGTAGCAATAATGGCATTGCCTGCATGTGAGGGTCCGGAAGGACCTCAAGGCCCTCCGGGTCTGGATGGAAGAGATGGAGTGGATGGAGAAGATGGGGAGGATGGGATTGAAGTTCTGAACCTGGTCTTTGAAGGGCAAGTAACGTTTTCTGAGGAGAACGAATTTGCGATCGGTTCCGGTCTGGAGATTGGTCCGGGGGATAATTTGCTCGTCTACCTGGAATGGGCGCAGGTAGAAGGGGAGACGTTGTGGCGTTTATTGCCCCAAACGGTGTTTTTTGCAGAGGGAGCGACATTGACGTACAATTACCAATACACCGCTTCTTTTTTCAATGTCTTCATGCAGGCGAATTTTGATCTTACGCAGTTGGAAGCCGAGTGGACAGATAACCAGCGCATTCGTATTGTATTGCTCCCTGGGTTTTTTGTAGAGGAAGAAGCTGCGCGAATTGATTTCAGTGACTTTGATGCCGTGATGTCCCTGATCGGGAAGGACGAATCGGATATCGTACCAATAACGCTCAACTAATCAAGAAAGGAACTTCGATAATTGCAGGTAGAAAAAGCTTTCCGGAATTTAGGGAAGCTTTTTCTATATAGTCCCTTTTTTCGTTTTTGGCGCAACTTGATTTATATTTGCGGCATGCAAATGAAGAACGATTTACTTTTACGTGTAATTAAAGGAGAGGCAGTAGAAAGGACTCCAGTTTGGTTGATGCGGCAGGCTGGGCGAATTTTACCCGAGTACAGGGCAGTCAGAGCAAGTGTGCGTGGTTTTATTGAACTGGCGCAAACGCCTGAATTGGCTGCAGAGGTGACGATACAGCCCGTAGATCTCCTTGGTGTGGACGCTGCGATAATTTTTTCAGATATTTTGGTTGTTCCGGAGGCGATGGGGCTTCCCTACGAGATGGTAGAGAAGCGAGGTCCCTGGTTTCCGAAAACGATCGGGAGTGCCGCCGACTTAAAGAAATTAAGGGTAGCCGATCCCCAAACCGATCTTCACTACGTTTTGGAAGCCATTCGGCTCACGAAAAAGGGGCTCAACGGCAGGGTGCCGCTGATAGGCTTTGCAGGAGCACCCTGGACGATTTTTGCCTACATGGTAGAAGGCTCTGGGTCGAAGACCTTTTCCAAAGCCAGGGCCATGTTGTACCAAAACCCGGATTTGGCGCACAAACTTTTGGACCTAATTACCAAAACGACCATTAAGTACTTGCAAGCACAGGTAGGTGCAGGAGCAAACCTGGTGCAGATTTTTGATAGTTGGGCTGGCATCTTGCCTCCCGATCAATACCGGGCGTTTTCATTGCCCTATCTGGAGAGGATCTGTGAAGCGGTTACGGAAGTACCGGTCACGGTCTTTGCCAAAGGGGCTTATTTTGCCATGAAAGATTTTTCACGCATGGCCTGTGCCACCGTGGGCTTGGACTGGAACATGGATATAGGAGAGGTAAAGCAACTTGTGGATGGGAAAAAAGCCCTGCAAGGAAACCTCGATCCGGCGGCCCTGTATGCTCCAGACGAGACACTCGTTGCTCAGACGCGCAGCATGTTAAGTCAATTTGCAGGAAGCAGGCACATTGCTAACCTGGGTCACGGGGTGTACCCGGACACCTCACCAGAGAAAGTGAAGCTTTTTGTTCAAACGGTAAAAGAATTTGAAATTGCTCCCTAAATTGTTTAAATAAGTAAAATATTTCAATGAGAATACAATACAATTAGATGTGTTTGTTCTAATTATGTAAATAAAAATAACTTTTTTAATAATTTTTTTCATTTTGAAACTATAATTTTCTGGATCATAAATACAGCCCGTATATTTGGTAATCTCAAAATAGCTGAATATATTTGTTAAAATGTATTTCAAATACATTAAAACGAGGTATAGTTTTTTGTTGGGGTTCATTGATTTCGGCAATGGAAAAGTTTTTACACAAGCAGGATCAGTCGGAATATTTATCGAAAAAGCTCTCCGGGTATATTGGGCCGGGTGGGGTGGTTTACCTTACGGATCCTAGGAAGGTTTTTGTGAAGCGACTTGTGGACCTGGTTTTTTCATTTCTTTTCTTGGTTTTTATTCTATCCTGGTTGTTTCCTTTGGTTGCAGCGTTGATTAAACTGGACTCTTCCGGCCCTGTTCTTTTCAAGCAGTTGCGGCACGGCAAAGGGAATACCGCCTTCTGGTGCTATAAGTTCCGAACGATGAAGCGAAACGATGAGGCTGACACCCGCCAGGCGTCAAGGCACGACCGGCGGGTTACCCGAATGGGGAAATTCCTAAGGAAAACCAGTCTGGATGAAACACCACAGTTTTTCAATGTTTTGCTTGGTGACATGTCTGTTATTGGGCCCAGACCTCATGCCGTGCCAATGAACCACTTGTTTTCCAACGAAATAAATAATTACATGTTTCGCCATTCTGTCAAACCTGGGATTACCGGATTGGCTCAGGTAAAAGGGTACCGGGGGGAAATCCTGCGCTTCTATGATATTTATGGTCGGGTGCGGCTGGATCATTTTTATATCAAAAATTGGTCCTTACTCCTGGACGCAAAGATACTGGTTTGGACGATTTCTGCTGTATTTTTAAAGAATGCCAACGTCTATTGATTTTTTTGTTAAATGGGCATGAATTTGGCTAAGCATTTGTCAGACGATGGCCTAGGAAAATAATTAATCCCCAGTCCCCATCTGGTCGATTCCAAGCAGGTTTTTTTACGTTTATGACCGATTCATTGCCTAAAACTAATTTTTAAATCAATAAAAATGAATTTTAAATACAAAAAAACGAATTTTAATTAAAATTAATTTTCCAAAAGCTTGCAAAGAACAGAAAGTCCCTATATATTTGTAAAAATGTATTTCAGATATATAAAAATGTTTTTTAAACAATAGGTAAGGAATAGGGAGGTAAGTAACGATTGTTAGCGATGGAAAATGTTTTAGTAGAAAGAAAATTTGGCCAATCCCTCAGGAAGGGAAATTTTGTAAAAGGGCAGCAGGAGGCAAAAATCAGGGTACTTTACGGTAAAAACGATAGCTATCAGAAGCGTCTCATCAAGCGGGTTTTTGATTTGACTGTATCGGTATTTACTACCGTGTTCGTATTGTCCTGGTTGTTTCCATTGATTGGAATCTTGATCAAACTGGATTCCAAGGGACCTGTCCTCTTCAAGCAGCAGCGGCATGGAAGAGGCAACAAGGTATTTTATTGCTACAAATTTCGAACGATGATCAAAAACAACGAAGCAGACACCCGGCAAGCGACGCAGAACGATTCGCGAATCACCCGGGTTGGGAAATTTCTGCGGAAATCCAGTTTGGATGAACTTCCGCAGATACTGAACGTGCTTCTTGGAGACATGTCGATCGTTGGTCCAAGGCCCCATGCCGTACCGATGAACCTGGAATTTGCGAAAGAAATCGGCGGTTTCATGCAACGACACCGCGTGAAGCCTGGCATTACCGGCCTGGCGCAGTGCAAGGGGTATCGTGGTGAAATCGTTAATTTCCAGGAACTACATTCCCGGTTTCGGTTGGACTTCTTCTATGTGCGGAAATGGTGCCTGCTATTTGATATTAAAATTGTCATTGAAACGGTTGTTTCTCTTTTGACAAAAAACGAAAAAGCATATTAACACCATAGCGCGTCGAAATAAACAGCGATAAACACAAAAGGGCACAAATTTTTCTGATTGATAACAGCTTTCCAGATGTTGCTTGTGTCCGATAACCCATTATAACAAACGGTCGGTTTTGCTACCGAACACTAGGGCTTTGGCTGGCTTCCTTAAGTTACGTAGACCGAGTCGATCCTTTTGACGAGCAAAGGGGCAACCGACATTCGTGATTACAGGTTTGTTCCGTCTTGGAACGAGAAGAAATGGAACGTTTGTCGATAGGTATGCGGGTAAATATAGCTAAAACGAATGAAAATATTCTGGCACAGTTCTTATTGTTCTGATAATTAAGTAATTTGCGACGTCTTTATTGGTTGCATGTTTTAGCAGATTATTGTTTCACTTTTTCACCGAGATGAACGAGTTCGGTGAGTAAAAACGACGTAACAGTCTTTAGATTTTATGAGAAAAAGTACATTAGTAAACAGCTTGGTTTTTATTTTCCTTCTGTCTGGCATTTTTGGTTGTGCGAAGAGGAATTTGGTCTATTTCAGCGATATTGAATCCGGAGCAGATTTTTCAACCCAGATTACCAAGTTTCCTGAGCCGACCATTCAGAAAGGGGATTTGTTAAAGATTACCGTAAGCAGTCTTAACCCGGAGTCAAATCTGCTGTTTAATGCGGGCGTGATGTCGTCTTCTGAGGACGGGCGGGTGATGAATGCGGCAGTTCCGATCAACGAGGGTTACCTGGTGGACAAAGACGGGCAGGTAAATTTCCCGGTTTTGGGGATGGTGGTGCTGGAAGGGTTGACGAAGGAAGAAGCGATTGAGAAAATGGCACAGCGTTTGGAAGAATACGTGAAAGACCCCATTGTTAACGTGCAGTACCTGAATTTTAAGATTACAGTGATCGGAGAGGTTTCCAAACCCAACACCTTTACACTGGAGACAGACCGAATTACCATACTCGAAGCCTTGGGTTTAGCAGGCGACATGACGGAATTTGGAAAGAGGGAGAATGTGCTGGTAATCAGGGATGAAGGTGGCGTTCGAAAGGCAGTTAGGTTAAATTTAAATAATCGAGAAATTTTAGATTCTCCGTATTTCATGTTGCACCAAAATGACGTGGTATACGTAGAACCAGATAAAATGAAAGCGATTCAGGCCAGTACAAATCAGCGGGCTATTACCATTTTTGGTATTTTGGCCTCACTTGGCATCGCGGTATTGTTCAACTTACGCTTCTATTTCGAATAAGAACACGGGATTATGAAAATGTCGGATATGTTAATGGATGATTTCCAACCCAAAGAGGTGGAAAACACGGATTACAAGTACTTGATCATGAAATACCTAAAGTTTTGGTATTTGTATGTGATCGGACTTGTTGGATGCTTGGGATTGGCATTTCTTTATTTGCAGTATGCCACCCCGGAATACCCTATTGAGGCGACTATTTTGATCAATAGTAACAAGAGTTCGGATTTTTCTCAAAATGCCGTATACTCGGAATTGGAAACGTATCAGTCGATAAAATTGGTAGAAAATGAGTCGGAAGTGTTGCAGTCATTTAGCTTAATGAGGCAGGCAGTTCGGGAATTGGATCTAAATGTGTCCTATTTTGTAGAAGATAATTTATTTCGAAACAAAGAGATTTTTGGACCTCAGGTACCCATACAGGTTAACCTGGATCGGTACGATTCCGCCGCATTTTTTGACGAAGACTTGTTGACCGTATTCAAGGTCCACGTGCAGGGACCGGAAACGTTTCAATTGGAGGATGAAGAGGAAAATAGTTCTAACCACCGTTTTGGGGAAGAGTTGGCCTTCCCATTTGGGGAGTTTACCATTGACCTATTGCAGGAGTTGAAGGAATACCCCAGCACGATCATTATCCAATTCAACAATCCGTATGCGCTACCGGGAAGGTATAGCAATAAGTTGGAAGTGATGATCGTAAACAAGCTAGCCAGCGTATTGCGGCTTGGTTTTACGGATCCGGTACCCCAAAAGGGCATGTTAGTCTTGAATAAGCTAATCGAAGCCTACAACAGGGAGGCGATGCTGAACAAAAACCAAACAGCTAAGAATACCATTGATTTTATTAATAAACAGCTTGATTCGGTCACCAATGATTTACGGGAAATTGAAGCGATGGTGGAAGAATACAAGTCAGAAAATAAAATCACCGAACTGAGTTCCGATGCCCTGCAGTATGCCGAACGGTTTAACCAAGGGAAAGAACAACTGGCAGAATATTCCATTCAATTGGATGTGTTGAATTCGATCGAGGAGTCACTGCAGGGGCAGGAGGACGATTTTCAGGTTATTTCGGGATCGCTCAATATTCCTGATCCAACGTTGTCGGCTAGCATCGACAAGTTTAATGAGTTACTGCGGGACAGAGAGCGCATGGTTCGTACCACCCAACCGGGTAATCCGCTGATATTGGAGAAGGACCAGCAGTTGAGTTCTGCTCGTCAAAACATACTGGGAAATATCCAGAGCATTAAATCCAGTGTGGAAATAGCAAGAAATAATCTCCTGGCCCGGACGACCGAAGTGGAGATACAGAGTGGGAAAGTTCCTGAAATCGAGCGAAAGCTATTGGAAATAAATCGCCAACAAGCCATCAAGCAGGACCATTATCAATACCTGGTGAAAAAGAGAGAAGAGGCATCGATGTCTCTTGCCGCCACAACGGTGAGTAATTCCAGAATCATTGATCCAGCAATGGCCGGCAGTAAACCGAGCAAACCTAATAAACTATTGATCCTTGGCTTCGCATTTTTTGCCGGATTGGGCGGGAGTCTCGGGTTTGTATTCGTCTTTTATCAGTTAAATACCAAGATAAAAGTGAAACGAGACGTTACATCAAGGACCAATATTTCCATTCTGGGAGAAGTCTCCCACCACGATGAAAAGGTGCCGATAGCCATATCCAAAGGGGTACGGACGCCCGTGGCCGAACAGTTTCGCCTTATTCGGACCAACCTTCAGTTTGCGCTGCCCAATAAGGACAAGAAAGTGATTCTGGTTACCTCTACTACGAGTGGGGAGGGAAAAACATTTTTTTCCCTGAATCTGGGAGTGAGCATGAGTTTGGCAGATAAAAAAGTTGTCATTCTTGAATTTGACCTAAGAAAGCCCCTACTATTGGAATACCTGGGAATGGAGGAGAAGCGGGGAATTTCCGATTACCTACAGAACGATTCGTTGACGATAGCAGATTTAATTGTCAAGAATGACCGGTTGCCGGATGGATTGGATTTGATTGGTTGTGGAACGCTCCCAGATGACCCGTCGGAATTGATGCTATTGCCCAAAGTGGGGTATTTTATCGATAAGCTTCAGGAGATATACGACGTGATCATCATTGATTCAGCTCCTGTCGGTCAGGTGGCCGACGCGTTTTCACTTTCGCGGTTTTCGGATATCACCACCTATATCATGAGGTACAACTTTTCTGAATCACAGGCAATTACGTTCATCAACGAGCAAAAACGAGAAAAGAAATTAAAAAACCCTGTGATTGTTTTAAATGATGCCAAAACCAAGATGAGTTACGGTTACGATTACTATCAGAAGGCAGATATTAAGAAGAAGAAACGCGAGGTGTATAAAAAGATGGTGAAAAAAGTATAGCCTTGCATTTTTTTAGGTTGAGGTGTTAGTGAATGTTTTTCTGTATGAGAAGTCAAGTTTCCTCTCTTTATTTCGTTTTAAGTAAGGCGATCAATAAAGGGCACAAAAGAAGTGTAAAAGCCAAAAAGAACATCCTTGCCTCCCTGGTGATAAAGGGCGGAAGTATCGCGATTAGCTTGGTACTGGTTCCTTTGACTATCAATTACGTTAACGCGACAAGCTACGGTATTTGGTTGACGTTGAGTTCTATCGTTGGTTGGTTTAGTTTCTTTGACATCGGTTTTGGGCATGGGTTGCGAAACAAATTCGCCGAAAGTATTGCCAGGGGTGAATACGATTTGGCGAAAAAATACATCAGTACCACCTATGTAGTTTTAAGCTTGATTATTGGTGTCGTGTTACTGGTATTTGCCGGTATTACACCTTTTTTGAATTGGTCAAATATTCTGAATTCCCCGGTTGAAATGGCTGGAGAATTACGGATTTTGGCCTTGATCGTTTTCACGTTCTTTTGCCTTCAATTTGTTTTAAAGTTAATTACAACCGTACTTACTGCGAATCAGGAACCTGCGAAAGCTTCCTTTTTTAACTTTCTGGGGAGTCTTTTTTCGCTGATTGTGATTTATATCCTGACGTTAACGACAGAGGGGAACTTGATTTATTTGGGAACGGCACTGAGTTTTACTCCCGTATTGGTTTTGATTTTTTCAAGTGTTTGGTTTTACAATCACGAATACAAGCGATACGCACCCTCGTTAAAGCAAGTAGACTTTAGCCTGGCACGGGATTTAATGACATTAGGGGGGAAGTTTTTTATCATTCAGATTGGCGCACTCGTGTTGTTCAGCACGAATAATATCATTATTACGCAGCTGTTTGGCCCGACGGAAGTCACGCCATTCAATATAGCCTTCAAATTATTTAATATTGTGACGATGGGTTTTGGGATTGTCGCAACCCCACTTTGGAGTGCATTTACGGATGCATATGTACGTGAGGAATACACCTGGATAAAAAATACCCTGGCTAAAATGAGAAAAATATGGCTGTTGTCCATTCTTGCAGCGGTCGCCATTTTGTTTGCATCACCGTTTTTATACGATATTTGGGTAGGGGACAAAGTGCAGGTACCTTTTAGCCTTTCGGTGGCAATGTGCGTGTATGTGGTGGTTTCAATCTGGCAGACGATTCATGTTTTTTTCTTAAACGGGATCGGTAAAATCAAGCTGCAGCTGTACATGGTTTCTATTGCAGCGGTGCTGAATATACCGATGGCCATTTATTTAGGGGGGGTGTTTGGTTTGGTCGGAATCACGCTTACCAGTACCATCATTTTTGGGGTACAGGGTTTGGTGTTCTTTATTCAAACCCGAAAGATATTGAATAAATCAGCGAAAAATATTTGGAATCAATGAGGGTTTTCAATTACATACGGAATTTTTTCATAAATACGTTTATATTGCTCAAGGTATCGGCAAAAAAGGAGAGTGTTTACTGGGAAATCCTTGGAGGAAATCTGATCAACAGTAAAGTTCATCCACAGGCAAGAGTGTTTAAGTACTACGTGCTGAGTAACACAGAAGTAGATAAGGGAACGTACATTTCACTCAATGCGCGGATATACAACACAACGATCGGGAAGTTTTGCTCAATTGGCCCTAATTTGGTATGTGGTTGGGGGATGCATCCCATCAATGGCATCTCTACTTCTCCTGCATTTTACTCAGCAAATGCGCAGGCTGGATTTACCTTTTGTAAAGAAACCAAAGTTCAAGAGCTAATACCCATCAAGATTGGGAATGACGTCTTTATCGGGGCCAATGTGATCATTTTGGACGGGGTTACCATCGGTGATGGGGCCGTGATCGGTGCGGGTGCGGTGGTTAGTAAAGACATCCCCCCCTATGCGGTTGCAGTAGGTTGTCCGATACGCATAATCAAATACCGGTTTAGCAATGAAATCATCGATGGTTTATTAAAGTCAAAATGGTGGGAAGGCGATGATGCTTCCCTACAGAAGGTAGAGGAAATGTTTTTCGATGTTGAGGGATTTATAAAGCAAATTCAAGAAGCATGAATACCATTGAATACTCAATCAACTATCAAAAGTACGTAAACGAACTTAATTTTAACTATAAGGTGTTTTGGGCATCTGTGCTGCTATACAGCATAAGTGGGGGGCTAGGAAATACCTTTATCGAAAGTTTGTATAAGATTGAGCAATTTTTTCAGATGATCGCGCTGCTTGGAATTTTTTATTCTACGTATCATATCGTGCAATTCCGCTCGCCCAATAAAGTGATCAGCATACTATTGGTTATTTACTTTATATGGGTGATTTTTATTACCTTTTATGGGTTCGAGTATACGTATCAGAGTACCAAATCTGTTATTTTTGGGGGTGTCTTTAAGTATTTATTTCCGCTTCTTCTTTTCTTTCCCAGAAATCTATTTTTTTACAAGAAGCTTTTTTCGGTCATTTTTGTACTGGCTATTGCGTATATCGTATACAACTTACTCTTTTTCGAAGAGGTTACCACGCACTATGAGACGAACGTCAACGAGAAATTTATTTTCGAAGGATTTACCCGAAATTTTGGTATCCCATTGGGATTTCTTCTCTTCACGTATATATATCATAGTAAAACAAAAAATTTAACGGTATTACTGGGTGTACTTTTTATGGTAGGCGTGGCTGCCTATCGAGCAAGGCGATCCATTATGGTTGTAGGCGTTGTTTACCTATTGATTTTTCTCGTCATACTCTACCTTTATTCAAATCGAAAAGTTTTGATGGCCATGCTTTTCGGTGTACTTTTACTGGTCGCTTCTGCTTTTGCCGGACAGATCTATCAAAAACTTCGGTTTACTTTTTTCGAGAAAATTGAGGAGCGGAGTACCGAAAACACTCGTGAATAC
The DNA here is from genome assembly GCF_900109255.1 of Cyclobacterium xiamenense. Classification (NCBI taxonomy): domain Bacteria; kingdom Pseudomonadati; phylum Bacteroidota; class Cytophagia; order Cytophagales; family Cyclobacteriaceae; genus Cyclobacterium; species Cyclobacterium xiamenense. The sequence continues at coordinate 129,987 of NZ_FNZH01000008.1, forward strand.
GTAGAACTTGCGTTTTATCGCGATTTCGAATTGCAGGATTGGATTATTGGCCGGGGAATTAACGGGACCTATTGGTGTCCGAATATTGACGTGAATGATACGACAGGGTATCGGAGGATGATAGAGACAGATTACCTAAACATGATTTTAAAAGGGGGCTCTATTTTACTTGTGCTGATTTTAGTAATTTCAATTCCTGCTGCTTTTAAAGCGTTTTTTTATTCGAAAAACCTTTTGTCCAAAGCAGCCGGTATTTGGATAATTTTATGGATTTTAAGTTTGTATCCAATGAATGTGTTTATATTTTCGGTAAACTACATGATTTTTTGGATAGCTGTTGGAATCGGGTATTCGAGGGATATTCGGTATTTATCGGACGAAACGATCAAAGAGGCATTTAAACAATAGGTTATTTTTAGTTGGTAACATGAAGCATCCCAAGGTTCTTATATTAATCCAACCGTTTAACAACAATACCGGAGGAGGTATTACGCTGACCAATCTATTTTACGGCTGGCCAAAAGATAAACTAGCGGTAGCGAGTTTACCGGCATTGGTTAGTACCCATATTAACACTGCTATCTGTGATACGTACTATCAGTTAGGAGAGAAAGAAACGATCTGGAAGTTTCCCTTTAATAAGATAAAACGGAGGTATCCATCGGGACTACTGGACTTCAAAAACCGACAGGTAAAGGAAATTGTTCCGAAAAAATCCCGGTTACGTTCTCGGATTTCAATTGACTACGTTGAGCCGGCACTAAAGTGGTTGGGGGTGATGGAATTGCTGTACGAGTTGAAGATGTCCGATGAATTTACACGCTGGCTTGATGATTTTAATCCGGATATTATCTACGCCCAGGCACATGGGAGAAACAGGGTTCGATTTTGTTCGCGGGTAAAGGAGTATTCGAAAAAGCCAATGGTTTTTCATATGATGGACGATTGGCCCAGTTATGCGCGCGATGAGAGCGTATTCGGTAAATCCTGGGAAAAAGTCGTTGATAAAGAATTTCGGCACCTGCTAAAGATATCCGATCTTCATTTGGGGATCAGTGAGTTGATGGATGATGAATACCGAAGGAGATATGGCATGGACTTCAAACCTTTCCACAATCCGATTGATATTGATTTTTGGAAAACGGGCCAAAAAACGACCTGGGAATTGCAGGCCGAAAACCCCACGATTTTGTATGCAGGACGTGTCGGGTTGGGAATCGAGGAGTCGTTAGAAAATATGGCGGAGGCGGTGACACGAATTAATTCCAAATCGGGGAGTTCAATAGAGTTTGTCATACAAGTAGCTACAAAAAGGGCCTGGATGGAAAAGTATTCCTGCGTAAAACACCGGGAGCCGGTGCCTTATGAAAAGCTTCCACTAAAATTTGGGGAAGCGGATATATTGTACCTGCCCTATGATTTTTCTCAAAGTGCAGTCAAGTTTATCAAGTATTCCATGCCAACGAAAGCATCGGAATACATGGTAAGCGGAACACCAATCCTGATTTTTGCACCGGAGGAGACGGCGCTCGTAGACTATGCGAAAAAGTACCAATGGGCTAAAGTGGTCACCGAAAATAAGATAGACGTATTAGTGGAAGCAGTGGAGGGACTGCTGGCAAATTCCGGCGAAAGAGAAGCGTTTGGAAAAGCGGCAATAGCGATAGCAAAAGAGCGACACGAGGGCAAAAAGGTTCGAGATGATTTTAGACAGGCCTTGAATTCAGTTTTGGTCTGATAATACGTGATGAAATCGCGCCTGCCTACCGGACAGGCAGGCATGAGGTACCGTCACACAGCGGGATGATTATTAAGTGATCCGGACAGATTATGTGACCACAAAAAGACAATTATAAACAGATGAAAAATATTTTTTTATATCCCAAGCACGATCGGTTTTATGGATCTCCAAATCCCTATATCTTTGATTTCCACCGGGAACTTGCTAAAAAGCATCGGGTTGTAAACAAAAATGCGCCAAATATAGGTACTTTGAATTTATTTGTCTACTTTTTCCACTCGGAAGTTTTTCTTTTTAATTGGATCGAAAACCTGCCGGAAAAGAAGTTTGGCCGCCTTCAAGTAGCTGGGTTTGTCTTTTTCCTTTGGCTGGTGCGTATATTCAAAAAGAAAATTGTTTGGGTACTGCATAACAAAGGTTCACACCATCAACGAGACAATCAACAGGCGGATAAAGTTTTTAGGTTAATGATGCGAAGATCTGATAAGATTATCACCCACTCCGAATCAGGTAAGTCTTTTGTTGAGGAAACGTACCCCGAACAAGCAGCCAAAGTTGTGGTGATTCTGCATCCCATTAGCGAACTGTTTCCGATTATTGATGCGGAAAAAACCATCGATTTTTTGATTTGGGGCAGCGTTCACAGGTACAAAGGGATTGATAAGTTTTTAAATTTCCTCGCTACGATATCCGAGGAACACCGTTTTAAAGTAAGAATTGTTGGAAAATGTTTTGATAAAACCTATCTGAAGGAAATCACCTCTTATGTAAACGAAGATATTATGTTTACTAATGAAATTCTGGAATTGGAGGAAATTTATCGGATTGCACAGGAAGCAAAATTTATTTTGTTTACCTATAATTCCGACACGGTTATAAGTTCGGGTTCGTTGATTGATTCCATACGCATGGGAAGCACCATACTGGGTCCAAATCATGGGGCATTCAAAGATTTGAGCAACCTGAGTTTTGTGAAAACCTACGAGAATTTTGGGGATATCGTTGAATGTAGTCGTTTCACGGGTACAACAGCCGATCAGCTGAGGTCGGAAAGGGACGTTTTTTTTAAGGAGAATAATTGGGAAAGGTTTATTGACAAAGTAGATCGGGTGCTCGCAGATTTGTAAGTGATGTTCTGGTTTTTGAAATATTATACTGCACTATTAACATATATTTTAAACTGAATTAAAAATGATTAGAGTAGGGATTATAGGCCTTGGGAAAATGGGTTTATCACATTGTTCGATCTTAGGCGCGCATCCGGAAGTAGAGGTAGCAGGTGTATGTGACACCTCTGGTTTGGTAATCGACGGGTTCAAGAAATATTCGTCGTTTCCGTGTTATACGGATTATAAAAAGATGATCGATCAGTCAAACCTGGATGCCTTGCTCATTGCATCTCCGACCAAGTTTCACGCTGAAATGGTGGACTATGGATTAGAGCGAAATATTCACGTGTTCTGCGAAAAGCCTTTTGTCCTCAACGCGGAGGATGGGATTCGCCTGTCAGAAAAAGCGGATGCAAGAGGATTGGTAAATCAAGTTGGCTACCACAATCGATTTTTAGGGACATTCGAGGAAGTAAGAAGGTTGCTCGAAAAAGGGATACTGGGAGAGATGTACCATTTTTTGGCGGAATCTTACGGACCTGTAGTATTGCGAGAAAAAGGGGGAACCTGGAGGTCTGAAAAGAATCAGGGAGGAGGCTGTCTTTATGACTATGCGTCTCATACCATCGATCTGGTATATTTTCTTCTGGGTAAGCCAACGGCAGTCTCGGGGACGATGCTTAAAAGTATTTTCTCCCGGGGCGTGGAAGATGCTGTTTACAGCAGTATGGAATTGGAAAATGGGTTGAGTGGCCAATTGTCCGTGAACTGGAGCGACGAGACGCATAGAAAAATGACGACTCAAATCACCGTCATGGGAAAGAAGGGGAAATTAATCGCTGATGCTACAGAAGTAAAGATTTTTCTGAAAGAAGCAAATTTACAAGAGGGACTTGAAAAGGGCTGGACGATAAAGTACTTAACAGACCTTACTGAATCCGTGGACTTTTACCTGAGGGGAGAGGAATATAGCTCGCAGTTGGATCACTTTATTTCCTGTATTCTCAATAAGGGAGTTCAGAATAAAAGTAGTTTCAAGAACGCGACAGTGACGGATCAGACAATATCAAAATTACTTGAAAACGCTAAACAATAAGAAAATGGATAGAGTATTATTTGGAGATAATCAGTTTTTTGGTGTAAACCACAGTTCTGATGAAAAATCCAGGGCTCAGACGATGAAATTTCAAAAAGACGAGGCCATCCTGAAAGTGTTGGATACCGCGATTGATGAAGGGATTAATACCTTTATGTGCACGACGCATGACCGTATTGCCAATATTTGTGAGGTCATCAGGACAAACGATAAATACAACGGTTTTCAAATTTTTCCCTGTATGCCCTACGCGCATAAATATGCAAATGCGGTGACCGAGTTGGGCTATTTGGGGACCATCAAACAGTTTGTTCCCGGGAACATCTTCAATACGTTTGCAAAGGGGGGGCTGGCTTTTGTGAAAAAGGATTTTTCTTCCCTGGCGGAGTTGATGATTGATGCCGAATTGAAAATGTTTAAGGGCATAAAAACCCCCGTGATTTGGGTTCAGAATGTCATCACGGATTTGCTGTTAGGTCTGGGAATGACCGAGTTTTTGGTCACGTTTTATCGGCACGTAAAAGAAAAGCACCAAGCGGAACCGGGCTTCATTACGATGAATCTACCGTTGTTACTGGATACGCTCGAGAAAGCAGGTATTGAGAATCCTACAGTCTGCGCATCGATCAATAAAATCGGGTTTCGAATGTCTGGTGGGAAAGAAAAGTATGAAGAGGTAATCGCCCAAAAACGATGCAAGTTGGTCGCCATGCAAGTACTTGCTGCAGGAGCACTGCCTCCGGCGGAAGCCCTGGAATACGTTTGTTCCCTGGACGGAGTTGAATCCATATTGTTCGGTGCTTCGTCAAGAGCGAACATACATCAGACGAAAACCTTAATTGATACATATAGCCGCGTTTGATCGGGTGTTTTTCCGCCGAGCCAAGGGGCCCTGTTCCTTTGGCTCGCGCGGGATGCACGTCATCTCTACACCCGTTAGCGGGGGCATTGTAACGTTTATACATTGAGTAGTCGCTGCTTTCACGGGTTATTTAGGATTAAGTTCATGGGTGTTGGTTCGCTAGCCGGTAGTGCGGCATAGGGTTCCTTCTTGTTAGGTTCCGGATACATTTGTTTGTTCCAGTTATTTTCTGTTACTGAAATGAGGATCTTGTTGATCAATAGTTATTCGATGGAAAACGCTTACCAGCTTTGGAGCGAGGGAAAAAGCGGGTCTCACCATGTTTGGGGTAAGATTGAATTGGAGCGCATCAGCGATTTTAAGATGATTATTTTTCCCCACGAAAAGTACAAATGGTTGAACCGAATCGGCGGGAAAGTTGGGATCACACACTTGGATCAACAAATACGGATATTGTTTTCGCCGGGGAGCTATGACGTATTGTATGCGCCCTACAATACGAAGAACACAAAGTTGTTATTATTTCTTAAGTTTTTAAAAATTTACCGCAAACCGGTGGTCGTTACGATTCACCAGCCCTTTATCGGAACCAATTCCAGCTCTTACCTGGTTAGGAAGATTACCAAAAAGCTTTTGATGACCTACGATGCCAGCATTTATTTAAGTGAAGCCTTGCTGGCTCAGGCGATTGAAAAATTAAAGATCGATACGGATGCGATTGCCAATAAACTGTATACGGCTCAGTGGGGGCCAGATCTTAATTTTTATGCAAACTCGAAATTCTCTGCGGGAGCGACAGAATCCTATTTGATTAGTGCGGGACATACGGCGAGAGATTACGAGACGTTGATTGAAGCATTTAGGCGCCTGGATTATAAATTAAAGATTTTTTGTACGCCAAGGTCAATGCCGAAGATAGCCGAGCTTCCAGCGAATGTCTCCATTCATTCTGAATTTATTCCCTATATAGAGTTGATGGAACATTATATAAATGCAGAAGCGATCCTAATTCCGCTAAAATACGATCGCATTCAGGAAGGTTGTCAGGGGATGACCAGTATTCAAGACGTAGTTGCGCTGGGAAAACCTACGATTATCACCAAAAATATAACCTTAAATCTCGATGCCGAGAAAGAAGGGTTCGGTATCTTTGTAGAAATGGGGGATGTTGATGGGTGGGTGAATGCGGTGAAAACGCTAATGAATGACAAAACAAAAATGAAACAAATGAGTGAAAATGCGTTGTCGGTCTATCGCAAGAAGTTCAATGCGGATATTTTTGCTAATCAACTGAAAACGGTTTTTACCCAATTTTGGAAAGAAAGAGATAAGTAATTCCTAACTGTTTTATAAAATCATGAGGAAGATGAAGAAAAAAAAGATTATTTTGATTTGTTCGGATGGGGGGCACCTGGCGCAGATACTTGAATTGCGGGATTGGTTTACCAACTATGACTATCTTTTGGTTACAGAGATGGCTCCTTCCACCATGGCCTATCAAGACCAATATAATATTAAGTATCTAAGGGGCCGGTCAAATGGAAAAAGTCGAAGTGTGGGGTTTTTTATCAATATATTGGTTAATTTTTTTCTTACGATTAAGATTTTATTTAGTCATTTTCCAAAAGCGATCATTACGACTGGAAGCCATACAGCAGTTCCGATGTGTATCCTGGGGAAATTGTTAGGTAGAAAGATTATCTGGATTTTGTCCTTCGCAAGGATCGATTCAAGGGCGTTTTCTGCGGATCTTATTTACCCCATTGCGGATAAGTTTATTTTACAATGGCCGGGTCCTCAACGGTTTTACAAAAAAGGAATACATTTAGGAGGAATCTATTGATTAATATAGCGTATAAATCCAACCCTACGAATATGATTTTAGTGTTATTGGGAACATTTCCTATCCAGTTTAAAAGGCCTCTTGTTGAGTTGGACAGACTCTGCAAGGAAGGATTATTGAACGAAGAAATAATCGTTCAGTCTGGACATACAGAAGTTGATTCGAATTATCTTACAGTGAAACCCTTTATGTCGGCCGATGATCTGTTGGGCTTATATAAAAAGGCACGTCTTATTATCACGCATGCGGGATCCGGATCGATCCTGAAAGCCGTGAAGCTTGGCAAGAAAGTGATTGCCATTCCCCGGCTGGCAAAATACGGCGAGCACGTAGATGATCATCAGCTTGAGATTCTCCGCGAATTTGAGCGATTGGGGTATTTGATTGCCTGGCGTGAAGAGGATAGTTTGATCGATTTGCTCAATAGGGTCGAAGATTTCGAACCGGCTCCGTATGTTTCGCAAAAGCAACAAATAATAGATTTTCTTGAAGACTACATCAGTCAGTTGTGATTGAGATTTGTGGTTCGTAAAGACGTATTTTATTGGTGATTGTTCGTATTTTTAAGCAGGCGCAGTCTTAGCTTTTTAAAATAGTTAACCGTTTTGCGAGTAATGCGATAGACCATCTAGAAAAGTTTTGACGTAAGATGTGTTTAAAGATTAAAAGGGTAGATGTGAGTAGTAAAAAAATAGTTGGTGGAGATTTGTTTGAATACCCCAATGTACATTATGATAAAAACTCAGATTATAGATTTGAGGATCTGAACGAAGGGGTATTTATTTCCCGGGTTTTTGAGGAGCTCCAACGTTTGATGAAGGAGACTTTTTTTGACTTCGAGTTTTTTATTTTCTCCAACCACAAAAAGAAGGTTCTCCCGGAAAGTATACAGGTGAAAAGCAGCAAAAAGAAAATTCTGCTTTATTTTTCGGACGAATTGGGAAAGGATCCGAGACCCTATTCACAGCATTATTTTGCTATTTTTAAGGCGTATATTGGAGATAGATATGGGTCTACGGGGAACGTCTTTCCCATACAGATTGGCTATGTGAAGGATGTACCGGTCTTTCGACCGATAAAGCCGATCGAGAATCGAAAATACAACGTGTTTTTCCGCGGAAACTTAAATAAAAACCGAATCGATTTTTTCCGAAATATATCGGGCTTGAAATGGCTGTTCCCGGCACAGCGATTTTTTAGGGGCGAATTGTACCGCAATTTGTTACTAAAAACGAAAGTTGATTTTAGTAGCAAATTCCCGGATTCCATTCTCATGTTTAATAGTTCGTTTAAATCGGGTTACACGTTGGAAAAATATGGAGAGATTCTTTCTGAAAGTAAAATCGTGCTTTGTCCAAAAGGATACGATATGACAGAATGCTTCAGGCATTTTGAAGGAATGCGTGCCGGCTGTGTGATACTTTCCGAACGGTTGCCGAATACCGAGTTTTACCGGGGATCTCCGATACTGGAAATAGACGATTGGGGCGAAGGAATCGCTATTGTAAAGAAACTCTTAGCGAATCCCGAGCAAATGCAGCGTATCCAAAAACAGATGATTGAGTGGTGGGAGAATCGATGCTCGGAAAGCGCTACTGCACGGTATGTAAGCGAACGAATTGCTGGTCTTTTAAACGTAGAAAATGGTAACGCAACGAAAGATTAGAGTACTCCTCATCAATTCCTACTCATTCGATACGATTTTTGCCAATTGGTCAAAGGGGGAAAATCCCAGCCATTTTCTTATGGGGAAAATTGAATTGGAAGAGTCCGGGGATTTTGTTGTAGATATTCTAAAGCACGAAAAATATCGTTGGTTAAATCGACTGGGGAGCCTACTTCGTATTCCCTTCCTGGACCAACAGGTTAGGACGCTTTTGTCGGTCAACCGCTACGACCTTCTCTACCTGCCCTACCCGCTTGCCAATAGTCGGCTATTATCGCTATTTAAGTGGATGAAACTGCTTCCTATACCTATTGTAGTACTTGGACATCAAGGTTTCCAGTACTACGATGACAAAGACACGTTTTTTAACCGACTTCTAAAAAAGGGGTATCAGCAGTTTGATCATTATGCGTTTTTCAGTAGAAAATTACTAGAGAAAACCCAAATCGATTTGGATTTTTCCAGTGATTCTGCAAGAGAGCGTTTTCATTACGTCCATTGGGGGCCGGACAGGAAGTTTTATCAGCGCCTGTCAGCTACCAAAACGTCTCCAAACGATCGGCCATTTGCTGTTTGTGCCGGCACAGTAGATAGGGATTACGATATGTTGATTGCGGCTTTCTCTAACGTGGGGGAGCAATTGAGGATTTTTTGCACGGAAAAGGGGGTTTCTTCCTCTAAAGAATTGCCTTCGAACGTTTTTGTGGACAATTCCTGGGTACCTTACCCTGTTCTGATGGAGGAATACCGGGCATCCAGTTTTGTGATCATTCCCATTCGGGATGATATCAAGAACAGGGGTAATACCTTTGGACTTACTGTATTAAACGACTGCATCGCCATGGGAAAGCCAGTTTTAATGACATACCACCCCTACATCGATATTGATATAGAGAAGGAGAATATCGGACTGTGGGTAAAAGACAACACGGTGAAAGGCTGGGAGACTGCCTTGAATAGGATGTTTGGCCTTTCGGGTAGTTTTGATCTTATGGAGAAAAATGCCCGACAATTGTACCATACCCGGTATCATTCAGGAGTGTTTGGTCAGGAGATGGCTGAAATATTTAGAAAAGCAATATAATGGCATTTTTCGAATCAACGCTGTAACCCATGTCGATACTGCACCTGTCTTTTGATTACCCGGGCTTTCTACACAAGGATAAGACAAAAGCTGTCAAGAACCTCATAGATGCACAAAACGAGTTTGATAATCTGGTATTCTCTATGAAACGTTCGGCAAATCCTTTTTCCGATTACCGGGTGGTCAAGACGGATTATGGTTTTGGCATGAGGGTATTTGGGTTGCCCTTTGGTATTTTTCTCACGCCCTGCATGCGTTTCGCTGGCAGGCGAATCCTGAAAACCCTCCGTAACAATTCGGTGGATTTTGATATGATCCATGCCCACAAACTTACCTTTGAGGGGATCATTGCTTTTTCGCTGGCAGAGAGATTGGGTATTCCGTATCTTATTACCATTCGCGGTGACTCCGACCTCAAAGTGATTCGGGCCAAGTGGTGGGCACGCCCATTGTATGGGAAAATTTTGTGCGGGGCATCTAAAATTCTATTCCTTACTCCGTGGACAAGGTATCAATTGGAGCACTATTTTCCCGCTATACCCTTTCAGGAAAAAGCAGTACTGATCCCAAATATTATTGAGCCAAGCAGGCAGGTAAGCACAACCTGCCATACCAAAAACAACAAGTTCGTTTCGGTTTTTAAACTGGATTCCTATAAAAGGAAAAACATTAAACGCGTCATCAAGGCCATGGACGCGCTCCATGCGTCGATCCCTTCCGTTGGGTTGGATATTATTGGACCGGGTACCGAAAAATCAAAAAAAGTAATTCAAAAGTACATTGATTCCTGCAAGTACCCCTCTCGTTTCAACCTCCTCGGTTCGGTACCCAATGAGCAGCTGGTTCACGTGTACCCCAAATACCTGGGCCTGGTACTCCCGAGTAATCCGGAAACCTTTGGTCTGGTTTTTATTGAAGCCCTTAATTCGGGTCTTCCCATCATCTATGCTAAAAACGCCGGTGTGGACGGTTTTTTTGAGGAGTACAGAAAGGTGGGCGTAAAGGTTGACAGTCGCTCGGTGAAAGAAATATCCGATGCATTGAAGCAGGTGTACGAAAACAACGAAGCATACACGGCCTCGGTACAACATTTTAAAGATGAGGGTAAATTGGATGCGTTTTCGAGAAAGCGCGTCACGGAGGATTACCTCGGTATTCTAAGAGCCTTGCTCGCTTGACGTCCGGATGAATTCCGGTGATTCTTTTTTAACCCTGTTGGTGCATTTTGGCTAACACCAACACACGCTTCCGAATAAGGCAGCTTCGCAACGGTATTTTTAGCGGCCTCTCCGTTCACTTCTGACAGCTACATTTGTTTGGTTATCCAGGTACACCCTCCGTAAAGAAAAAATGAGGCGTCACCAACCGTCGGCAGCTTACATTCCAGTTGCATATTGGCCGGGAGCAATTCATTTGATGAGGTAAAAAAAATCCCCCTGGATGTATCTTCCAGGGGGATTGCTTTTTCGACTTAAGGATTTACTATCAGTCGTTTTTGGCTGACGATCGTTTGGTCATTGCTGACACTGATCAGGTACATTCCCTGTGCGAGGTTGTCCAATGGAATGGTAAACTGGTTTCCGGATGTCCGAATCCAATCCAACTCGTACTGGCTAGCTAGCTGACCGCTCATGTTGTGAATGAGCACTCTTCCCTGGCCAATTTCCTGGTCGAGCACCAGGGTAGCTTTGTCTCTGGCTGGATTCGGGAAAATCGACGCGTTATTTTGTTCGGTATTCGGAGCGTAAACGTCCATCTCCTTGTATCCTCTGCCGAACATCTCTTTATATCCCCTACTAAACATTTCACGGTATCCGCGTAGGTTTCCGCCCTCAATCGCATTCTTCGCGTTGTTTCCGATGATGGCGATACCGGATATACTTGCCCTGTTTTCTTTTGCATTCAGGTCCAGGTTTAGTACCCCATCGGTAACGGTTATGTTTTCAAAGGAGAGCAGGGTCGGTGCATTGTTACCTTCCACAAAGATATCAAAATCCTTTTTCACTACTTGTCCTTCCAATGCCAGGTCGAAGATCCTCCTACCGGCAGCAGCGGATGGGCCAGCATGTCCAAACCAAAGTTCGTTGTGCAGGGTAAGTACTGTGTAGGTCCCGTTTGGCACAGGGATGGCGTACGCCAACTTTTCCCCATTTCGTTCACTTTGGAAAAGCGGTTCCTGAGAGGCCCTGCTATTTTCAAACCGGTAGGACGGCGAGTTGTAATATACCTCGTTATTTTCCTCGGCGATGTAGAGGTCACCATTCAGTTGCTCATCCGACCCTCCTCCGGTATTCATGAAGAACACATGGTCTGTTCCCGCCTCGACTACGGTTGTCTCGGTAAATATGGCCAGGCCGGATAGTGAGGCACGGTTTTCACTTGCCACCATGCTCAGACTTAGTACTCCGTCTTTTACCTCTATGTTTTCAAATGTAAGGACGGTAGGTTGATTGTTGTTTTCGACAAAGATGTCGAAACCGTCTTTTACCAAGGTGTTTTCCAGAAAGAAGTCAAAGACTCTGTTTCCTGCTTTGGCAGAAGGGCCGCCTTTACCAAACCAAAGTTCGTTGTGGTAGGTTTTGATGGTGTAGCTTCCGTTTGGAAGAGGAATGCTGTAGTTGAGTACTTGTGCATTTCGCTCCGTCTGGAATAACGGCTGGGTACTGGCTGAAGTGTTGGTATAGGTAGACGAACTGCCGAAATACCCCAGGTTGACATCTGAAACAAACTCCTGTGTCTCGTACTGTACTGTTCTGCTGGAGCCGGCGTTTAATCGCATTACCGGCACCAATTCAGTAACCATACTTTCCGTGCCGGTTTCGGAGATAATAGCCAGTCCGCTAATGGTTCCACGGTTGACGGAAGCAATCAATCCCAGATCCAACTTTCCATCCCTTACCTCGATGGACTCAAAGGTAAGCTCCAGTGGCTGGTTGTTATTCGCTTTAAACAAATCCAGGTTATCCTTAACGGTAGTGCCTTCCAATTGGATATCAAAAACCCGTCGTCCAGCAGTTGCAGATGGACCGGAATGTCCAAAGAACAACTCGTTGTGGTAGGTTTTGACGGTATAGGTTCCGTTTGGAACCGGGATTGCCAGGGTGAAATTTGATCCGTTTCGCTCGGTTTGGAACAACGGTTCCTGAAATTTGGTATTGGAGAAGGTGTAGGTTTTGCCGCTTATCAGATTGGTTACTGCCTGCTCTCCTTCAAAATCGATGCCTCCATAAACAATTTGTTTTTGTGTTCCGAGGTTTACAAACAAGCTATAGGCCGGTACCTCCTCTTCGGTAGTTTCGGTTGACCCTGTGTTGTCGACCGGAGTCACATCGACAGGGGCATCCTTGGCGCGAACGACGATTTGTACTTCGTCGGAAAGGGCAGTACCCGTTTCGTTGTCTTTTGCTTGCAATGCAAGGGCAAAGGTGCCTTCTTGTGTGGAATTCCAGGTAAATTCAAACGGGGAAGTCGTAGTGCTGGCGACGGAGTTTCCATTGACCATCAAATCAACTTTCATTACCTCTCCGTCCAGATCGATTGCCGAACCGGACACCACCAGGTTTTCTCCGACACCGATTTCCGTTGCCGCAAGCGGCTCGGTAAGGGTGATGACAGGGAGGATATTTTGTTTTTTGACTTGAATGGCTACGCTATCTGAAAAAACAGTTCTTCCATAAAGATCCACCGCCTCGGCATAAAGGTAGTGCGATCCGAAGGGAATGTTTTCCCAGGTGCAATCCAACGGACTCTCTGTTTCTGTGGCGATCAATTTTTCGCAGTAGTAGTAATTGACCTTTTCTACTTCCAGTTCCCTTCCTTCGTCCACTTGCAAGGTGATGGGAACATCGTCTCCCTCGATCATGCCTGATCCGTATTCGGGAATAATGACCCGGGCCTCCTGTATGGGGGCAGGTTGACTGACTTTTTCTGACGAGGTTTTAATTAAAATCACGGATCGGAAAGGCGCTATTTTGATGCTACCAGAATAAGGCTTGTTGTCCATGTCCACAAACTCACCGGGAAGGCTCACCGTTTTTTCCGAATTCGTCTCGTTATAGGCAAAAAATATTTTTTCCTCCGGGTCGGCTAGCTGCAAATCGGCTTCGTAGACACTCAGATTATCCAGCTGAAAGTCCGCAGAACTTACGTTGTCAAACTTAAACATAAGTGCAGTTTCCGCCGAACTTACGGCAGGATTGAGCAGGATTTCGTATTCGGTTCTTTCGGTGGAAAATTCCACGGTATTCACGGCACTGACGGTTCTCCAGGGCGAAGACCGCTCTCTAAAATAAAGCTTGCCGGCAAAGGATTTGTTGGCGATACCGCTGAATCGAACCAGGTAATTGGCTCCTTCAACCACTTTTCCCACGCTGAGGTTGAATTCAAACGAGCCTGAGCCGGTCACCCGAAGTGCTCCTTTATCTAATTTTGAGTTACTTACCCAGGATGTCCTTGCATTTTTTGCAGTCACGTAATTTGCGTGGCTATCAAAACCTTCGTTATCGTATTTATTGTTGCCGACCGTGCCGTTTACTTCGAAGGCGGGAATGGATACCGGATGGATTTTGGATCCGCCGTCTTTGCCGTATAGTGCTTTCCAGCCATCCAGATCCAATACTTTCGTCACCTCGCTACTGGTACCCATGTTGTGTTTGGTGATTATGCGGAAGTTGTCGGTCATTGGGCTGGCGTATACGTTGTTGTTGAACGAAGCCATTTGACCGATATCGTTTTTAATCGAACTTGCGTTTAGATTGTTCTGTGCTCCGTTTTGAGTAAAAAAGATGTTGTTTTCGATCACGTTTTCCCGAATGTCGTCTCCCATGTTGTCGTTTCTAAAAAACAACTGATAGGTGCTATTGTATACTGTATTGTGGTGAATGTGGTTCTTACGGGCATTGTGCAGGTAGATGCCTTTGCTGGAAATATTGGCGACGGTATTGTAAGCTACCTCTACTCCGGTAGTGTTATCGTCGAGGTAGATCCCTTCCGACTGTGGTTTTGCCAGTGCAGAACGAATATTCGTTCCTTCGACCACGCCCTGCCCATTGAGGATAATGTTTCCAATAACCTTTCTATTGTAAAAAGTTTGGTTGTTATCGCCAGTATATACGTAGATTCCCCCTCCGTCATTTTTTGTTTTATTGAAATGGTTGATGAAGTTATTTTTCACCATTGTATTGTTTCCGCCAAAACGGATGCCGATGTAGCCCGAGTTGATGATACGGTTCCCTTCAATCAGGTTGTTGTCATTGGGAGAGAAAATGCCAAACCCGTTTCCTTCGCCCGATTTACCCATGCCAGGAAAAAGCTGGATATTTCGGATGTAATTGTTCCGGATAACGGCATCATCACAGGAGTTAAGCTCTATCGCAGAGTTGTGCACGTCGGCTACCTCGTTGCCCTCAAGTAACAGGCGATAGCTGCCATGCGCATAAATCCCGTTTACTCCGACCATCTCGATTTTGGAATTTTTGATGGCCACATTATTACCTGTTTTGAGCTCGATGGCATGTGAATTGGCTCCCCGGAAATGGAGGTTTTCGATTACCACATGATCTACACGCCTAACCTGAGTTAACAGGAAGTCGAGAGCGGCAATTTGCACGGAATGGGAAGCAGGCGACTCGTTACCAAAAAACATCTTAAGTTTTGCGGCACTTACATCGTAATACCATTCACCCAGTTGGTCCAAGGTACGGATGTGGTTTTGGATAAAGTAACCAAAATCAGCCTTAGGCTGGTAAGTAGTCTCATTATTGGTAGCGTAATTGATTGTGTTTCCTGAATGAGAGGTTATTTTGTGCCGATCCAGGATCCAGTAGATTTTTCGAATGACTACTTCCGCACCTGTCCAGTTGGGCCAGGAACTCAACTCGTTGTCCGTGATGGAATTCCAGGATGTACGTTCGTAGGTAAGATACCCTTTGTTACCGCTGTCTGTATTGGGGTATCGGCCCATTTCCCGGTCGCGATCATTAAAAGCTACCAGGGTGGTGGGTTTGTTTTTCAACTGTGCATGACCCGCTTCGTAAATCCCATTTCCGAGGGATTTCCAATTGCTTAGGGTTACCATGCCCGTGATGACGGGATTTGCACCGCTTCCGTAGGCACCAATGGTAATCGGGCTGCTTGATGTCCCCGAACTGCTCATAACGATGGTTCCGAAAAATGTTTCGCCCCGGCGTAAAAGCACCTTATCCCCCGGTTGTAAGGAAGGAAAGACCGCGTTCAGTTTTTCAATGGACTTCCAGGGAGTGTCAGGATTTTGCGCCTGAGCGACACTTCTGGAATCGTCTCCTCTTTCGCTGGAAAAATGATAATCGGCGGCAGAAGCCGCTGTGATCACCAGGAAAGAAAAAATGGCGATTAGTACTACACGTGTTTTCATGATTTCAGAAATTATATTTTTGACAATTATTCTGTTGTTTTTCTTCTTGATATTTTTTGAGGGAATATTCATTTTATCCTATCTTTTCTGGCGTATAAATTCTCAAAACAGTATTTTGATTGTTGAAATTTAATTTTTTGAGTTTCATATATAGCAAAATGATATTCTAAAAACATCTTTGATTTGAATAATTAATGATATAAAATACTTAAAACCAAATTTTGTTATTTCTGAAATATTCGTTGGAGGAAGGCTGGAATTGAATAATTCGCCTATGTGATTTCAATTCTGTATTTGGGAATAATTTTATTGCCGATAGTGCTGAAAAAGTACCTGCAAAAAAAAATTGAAAAAAAATTGATTTTTTTTACTCGGACCCTTATTCATCCATGTTTCCTCGCCAAGGAAAGGATATCTTTATGGAGACGGAGGTTTCCGAAAGTCTCCGAAGACACTGATTTTTTTGGAAATGTTAGGAAAAAGGGGTCCCTTATACCCAGACCTGAGTGGAGATCTTGATCAAAAAAGTAGATACGCCTGATATTCTCGTCGAAAGGACTACTCGATTTCCTTGAGCAAAAAGATCCCTCGATAGGGTGCAAGAGCGATCGTTTGTTTGTATTCCCTCCCGGAAATATCGGTGTAGGTACCGTTCAAGGGTAGTTGTTTGGTAGTTCCGCCAGGGTTGGTTGCCAGCACGAAAAAATCGGCAGGGTGTTTTTGTCTTTTTTCAGACAAGGGTACCAGCTTCAAATTTCTAAGAATCGTTTGCTGCTTTCCCTGAAATAACTTTAGTATCAGTGCTGTTGCTCCCTCGTAAGGGGATGGATTGAAATTTACCTGAACCTGCTTTTGGTCATTGCCCAAAACGACCACCCGGCTGGCGCTCAGTTTTTGGTAAGGGGCACCGTTTTGGCGTAGGTAAAGTTCCATGACTGCCTCCCCGGAAGAAGAACCTGATAGCGATACCTGATAGCCAATCCCCGGACGATATCCCGAAAGCGGTATTTTGACTTCGGAGGTTTCATCCGTTCCTGCGATCCGAATTTGTCCTTCCGGTTCCCAGCTTAGCTGGCAGCCGCCGGTACAGGAAGCGCCTCCCTTCAAAATCGGAACTACAGCCGAAGAAGAGGCGATGCTCGTTCCGGGAGTATCGGACCCCTGTGCCGGGTAATGCGCAATCATGGTAGTTGCTTCCCATTTTGCTGCGTTTTTCCACGCCTCATGGGTATAAAATCGGTCGCTTTTTAGCTGCGTATTTTGGGTAAAAAAAGAAATCCCGGTGCCCGATAGGTCCAGGTAGTGGTTTTTGTCGGAAATCCCCATGGCGTCAAAATCAAACGATCCCGATCGAACGCCCATCCCCACCTGAGAAGCCTCTTTTTTTATCAGAATGTTTTCGGAGAATTGCAGGTGTTTTAACGGCTGCCCAAGTTCGTCGTCTGCTAAAAAAAGCAGGTACCCGGCATCGAATACCAGGTTGTTACGTACCGTTATGTGTTGGGTGTTGTGCAGGTAAATGCCTCTATTTGCTATTCCGTAGACGGTATTGTCCGTGACCAGCACCTGTTCGGCATTATCGTCCAGGTAAATTCCCTCGGCGGGGGCGGGGATGTCTGTTCCCTGCAGGGGAGTCCCCTCCCTGGCGCCATCGCCATTGCGGACGATGTTTCCCCTTACTACCCGTTCGGTATAGCCGGGATTTGACCTGCCGGTGTAGGAATAGATGCCGCCGCCGTCTCCCTTGGTGAGGCAAAAGCCATCGACCAGGTTGTTTTTTACCAGGGTACGACTGCCCCTAAAGCCAATACCTACGTAGCCAGCGCGTACGATGCTATTTTGAGCAATGGTATCCGCATCGGACACGCTAAAAATAGCAAAGCCATTATTATCGCCGTTTTGACCCATTCCTGGGAAAACGAATGTGTTTTCTATCCGGTTGTCCCGGATGGTTGCCTGGAAATTACCGGAACGCAGGTAGATGCCGGAGTTATAGGCATTTCGAATCTCGGAATTCTCCAGCACGAGGTGATCCATGTTTTGGGCGAGGATCCCATTTTCTCCCGCATGTACGATTTTTCCACTCGAAAATCGGAAATGGCTTCCGCCCCGTATCAGTAGCGCCGTGGCATTGGCCCCTTCTAAGTGCAAACCGTGGAGGACCACATGCCGGGTATTGGGCAGGGTTGTCACGAGGTTTTCGATACCGCTAACCTCAATTTTCAGGGAATCAGGATCCGACTCTTTCAGGCATAGGTAGAGTCGCTTGTTCGTTTCGTCCTGGTACCATTCTCCGTGTTGGTCCAATGTATTCCGGTGGTTTTGAATGAAAAAGCCGTAGCCTTTTTTTGGTTCGTAATCCGAACCCGGTAAAAAAGTTAGCGTACTGCCTTCCTGCGACACGATCTCTTGTCGATCGATGATCCAGTGGTTTTTCCGCATCACCAGTTCTGCTCCTACCCAATTCCCAGATGGTTGAAAACCCGGATGACTTACCTGGTTCTTTGCGGGAATAGCTTCCGGAGTCAGGTAGCCCTTGTTGGGTTCGTCCGAATTGGGATACCGACCCATGGCCTGGGGCACGCCGTTGAGGGTCACTACCTGAATCCGACCGATGGCTGGGGGTAATGCAGCGGAATAAATATCCGACCCATGGGATTCCCAGCCGGTCAGGCTCGAAAGTCCGGTGATCACTGGAAGCGCTCCCTCCCCGTAAGAAGCAAAGACAATGGGCTTGTCCGCGCTGCCGGATTTTCTGAGCTGCAGCGTTCCGTAGAAGACATCGCCTCTTTTTAGCAACACGGAATCTCCCGGAGCCAGCTCCGGGATAAATTGGTTCAATCGTTCCAGGCTTTGCCAGGGTGTTCCCGGATCTTGTGCCTGGCTGGGACTATGCCCGTCGTCTCCCGTTGTGGAGGAAAGGTAATAGTTGGCAGCGGATAGGGGCAGGGCTGTTGAAATCCACCCCAACATCCATAAAAACCGCATGGCGGTTGTGATTTTCTGAGCAAATCCATCTAGCTTTATATCCATAACAAGGTACAAGTTGGCATTTCGCGGGAAACGTCTTGCCGTTTTTGGCGGAGGCAATCTTTCCCGCGGGAAAAGGAACCACTACCTAACCAAGGCCACCACCTGTTAAAATGGTACGTGGTTTTGTGAAAATTGGCCCCTATTCACACGAAACAGCCATGATACAAAAAAACACAATGCGTCGGCAAAAAAGCGGCGTTTTTTTTCATTCCACGCAAGCTTGTTTTGCCTCGCTCCTGTTGGTTTTTTTTGCTGCCTGCGGACAGGAACAGACCTTCACCAATCCCATTCGGGATGGAGCAGATCCCTGGGTATACCAAAAAGACGGCTCCTATTACTATTCAATGAGTACGGGAAACGGGATCGCTGTCTCGGTTTCTCCGAAACTTACCGAGCAGGGAACACCCGTACAGGTTTGGAAAGCTCCGGAAACGGGTTGGAATCGGGCCAGTATCTGGGCCCCGGAGATTCATTTTTTCGACGGACATTGGTACATCTATTATGCTGCAGGAAAAGAACCGGGTACTCCCTTCATTCATCAGCGATCGGGAGTGCTCAAGTCGGTCGGTCCGGATCCCCTGGGCGCCTATGAGGATCTGGGCATGCTCTACACCGGGGATCACTATCCCGACCCGCAATCCATCAAATGGGCGATTGATCTTAGTCCGGTAACCATTCAGGGACAACTGTATGCCGTCTGGTCTGGCTGGGAAGATAATCAACCTACCGATAAAACGCCGCAACACCTGTACATTGCCAAAATGTGTAACCCCGAAACCGTTTGCAGCAACCGGGTCAAACTGTCTTCTCCGGATCAACCCTGGGAAACGGGCGGGCCGCTGGATTTAAACGAAGGTCCTCAGGTACTTTCGCAAGACGGAGAGACCTTTATCATTTATTCCACGCGGGAATCCTGGTTAACCGAATACCGACTCGGTCAGTTGAAATTAAAAGAGCCGGGCCTGGACCCGCTTGATCCGGATAATTGGGTAAAGAGCGGGCCGGTGTTTGAAGGAACCGAGCAGGTACTGGGGGTGGGCCACTGCAGCTTCGCCACATCACCCGATGGGAGCGAACACTGGCTGCTGTATCATTCCAAAAAATCCGCCAAACCGGGATGGGACCGGGATATACGCCTGCAACCCTTTTCCTGGGACGCATCGGGCAATCCAGTTTTCGGGGTACCTGTCCCCGCCGGCATGCCACTTCCCCTTCCCTCAGGAGAAACTGAGTAATCGTGTTTATTTCTGCGCGTCAACCTGGGCCACCTGTAGGTGTTGGTCGGTTTCGTTTCTGAGGTAGAGCGTGCGGGTTGGGAAGGCGATGGATATTCCAGCTGCCGTAAACCGGTCAAAAATCTCAAAATTGATCTGCTGCTGTATATCCATGTAGGTATTGTAGTCTGCCACTTCAATGAAATAGACCACTTCAAAATCAAGGCTGGAATCGCCAAAAGCCTTAAAATGGGCCCGGTCAAAGGTCACGGGGGACTGATGCTCCACAATTTCCCGGAGCATTCCCGGTATTGTTTTTAGCGTATCCGAAGACGTTTCGTAGGTGACTCCTACAGAAAATAGAATCCGGCGCCGCTGCATTTTTTTATAATTATGTATACGGGAGCTGGTCAGGTCGCTGTTTGCCACCACCAATTCTTCTCCGGACAAAGTTTTGATGCGGGTGGTTTTGATGCCGATTCGTTCGACGATCCCGTTTTTATCGTCTACTACCACAAAATCACCGATCTCGATGGGCCGGTCGAAAAAGATGACAAAATAATTGAACAGGTCGCCGAGAATATTCTGTGCCGCCAGGGCCACGGCTATACCTCCGATTCCCAATCCGGTGATGATGGCGGTGACATCGTACCCCATGTTATCAAAAAGAAACAAAATACCGAGGGCCCAGATAAGTATATTCACCAATAGGATGATTCCCCCGATTTGCTTGACCTTTTCCTCTCCGTTTTCTTGTTTTCTCACGTAGGAGCGGAGAACCATTGCTAGTAGGTTCGCGACGACTTTGATGCTGTAGTAGGTCAATACTACTTTATGGGCCACTGATACGCTGGTGGCGAGCATATTGGAAAGCCTTAGCGTCTGTATTCCCCAAAAAAAGATGGAAAGGTAAATCGCTGGCAGGACAAATCGCTCGACGATTTCAAATAAATAATCGTCCAAATTTGTATCGGTCTTTTCGGTAAGTTTTTTTATCCGCTGAAGCATGGAACGCTTAAACAGCTTGACAATTCCTATTCCGATCAGAATAAATCCCAGCGCAAAAAGGTAGTCCTGTACGCTATTATTCCAGAATTCCTGTGTCAAGTATTCCTGTATCATGGTGAGCCGTTTTTTTGATTACACAAAAGGTTCCGCCCGACAGAAGCGGCTGTGATTTCTTTCGGACGATGTTCAGATTCAGACAAATGTAGCAAATTTACCGGCGTTTTTATCCAGTTCAGGGGGTTTTCGAAGTGATCTCCTGGTTTTTGGGGCTGCCGTTGATCTCGGGTAAACTTGCCGGTCGGTTTGCTTCGCGGCACTACTGGCAGCAAAAGCGTGGGAAATCGGTGTCACCCCGTGATAACGGGAACCGGAGGTGTCTTATAGAACGACCTGAAAAGCAGAGGCCTGCCGATTAAAGGGCAGGGCTTCCCCGGCTTTAAGTCCCAGGTTTTCGTTGATCTGTCGTAAAAAGTGATCCACGCCGTATTGAGAACCCGGAATAAATCCCGGCACGGTGATCACCTGGGCCAATACCCCTCCAAATCCCCGGTGCATCACGCCTCGGGGCAGGTAGATAAGGTCCCCCACTTCCAGGGAATGCTCCTGGATAAGGCCCTCGACCTGTTCTTTTGTGATATCTTCGGGACTGGCAAGTTGTTCTACTTTTTCGCTGGTAAAAAGTTTCGCGCCAGCCAGGACCATTTGCACCAGGTAAAACTCATCAAAACCTTGGTCTTTTGGATGATAATGGCTGAAGGAATCCATGATTCGAACCCGATGGGCATTGATGGAATGATAAAGATAGCTTCCCACATCCTCGTGCCAGGTTAGCAAGATGCGCCGGTAAGCATTGGTTTCGGTAGCACATCCGCCCGGTGTATCCGTGATATTGGGGTCCCAATCCGGACGCACAAAAGCCGGGATCGCATGGGAGGGTTTTTCGGGTACAGTGAACACGAGCAGACCGAGCAGACTGTCTGCTTCCATCGTTTCGCCGGCGTTCAATAAAACGATGTCCCCGACAGCTACTTTTGAGCTTTTGCTGGCCCCTTGATCGTCCGTGATCTTCGCCGTACCGCCTCCCTGCTGGACAAAGAGAGCCCGCGTAATTCCTTCCCCCGGCACCTCCCGGACAGCATTCAGGTAGGCTAAATCGTAGCCGGGATTGTTTTTCGTAAAGGCTTCCTTAATGGCCGAAAGCCCCGGTGCACCCGGTTCGTGAAGTTTGGCGAATTTCACCTGGCTCGCTTCCTGGGCCAGGACCGGCCCGCAAAGTAGGACAAAGAGGGATAGCAAAGGGATTTTGTTACGCATGGCATTGAGCAATTTTAGTGGTTAAAGGTTTCTGCCGATCAACGACAGTCCAAAGCGGAATTTACAACTATTTCGCCTTTCTGGCAAATGGGTTGGGCACCGGATGCTGGCGACAGGGTGTACTTCCAATGCCTGGAGGGGCTTCATCGGTAGTTTCCCAAACGAAAGCCGGGCGGGCTAGCCGCAGGCAGGGGAGATTACTTTGGGATCAGGATCCGGTCTCGTAGGGAGGCAGGAAGAAAGCTCATGTCTGTTTTTCCCGGTATACCGGGAATTTTTCCAGAATCGGTAAACTGCCACATGGCTACCTCTGGTACCGAAATGCTGTCCCGAAAAAGGTGGAATTCGGCAGGAGGTTTGGAGGAAAACCGCGCCATCCAGTAGGGGTATTCCTCAAAATGCCCCTTCAAATGTGTCTGGTAAAAGGCTTCGTAGGTGTAGATGATCGGTTTTACCCGGTAATGGTTCTCGATGGCCTCCAGGTAAATGCCTAGATTTTTTATGAGCAGGTTGTCGGAAATCTCCGGTCGGGTACAGTGGGTACAGTCCAGTTCTACATCGACGATCGGTAAGACATCTTCCGTTTGTAACGTTACCTGACTGATAAAGTGCCTGGCCTGATCGAGTGGTGGATCCTTGTATTGATAGAAGTGGTAGGCTCCTTTGATCAAACCCTGACTTCCGGCGGAAGCCCAGTTCCGGCGAAAATACGGATCGGTGGCTTTGGCCCCCTGCGTGGCCTTGATCAACACAAAGCTGACAGGATGGGGAAGGGAATCGTTTTTTACAGCCTGCCAATCGATCACATTTTGCCAATGGGAAACATCGATGCCATAATATCCATGGGTCTGGTGGCCGGGGCCCCATTCCCGGTCTTTTGCATTAAAAAACAGCAGCATGCTGTCGTAGTGCTGTCCGCGGTCTTGTATTTCTCCGGATCCATTGGGAGCAGAATGTCCGGCATAGAAGAGGGGCAGGGCAGGCAATGAGTCCGATGCGGTCGTTTCCGGCAGCACATAGCTTTTTTCCTTGAGCCCATCTGCGAGATAGATGTGGTGTTCGTGCACGGTTTTTCCAAAATCGACCAGGCCGGTGAGGTTTAAGATCACCAGAAGCAACATGCTGAACATCAGGAAAAATCCCAAGAGCATTACAAATAGTATCCGTCTGTACATGTCCCTTTTTTTCATGAATCCCTTGATACAGGTAGTTTCTTGGGGGATCGGTGGCTAAATGATGGATTTGATCAGGTGATCGTTGATTCGTAAAAAGGATTCGGCAGGCTCTCCGGCCTCAAACTCTATTTTGATACGAGCCAGTGGGGTCTTTTTGCCAAAAAATCCACCTCCGGAAACGCCCCCCAAATCGATTCCCAGGGAAGGGGCATCCGGAGCGGGTTGGTTTTTCTTAAAAAGGTTTCTGCCTTCCTTTCGCTCGTCCACCAGCTCACCCAGGGCGACTTTAAATTCCACGACCATGTTTTTTATTTTTATGGCCGTCGGGGGGATCAGGCTCATCAGGGGAACCTGTATGGTCGTCGTGCTGCCAGGAGGTGCGTCGGGATGGAGATTTGGTACCTCTACCGCCCAGGTTTTTGCTATACCCCCGTTTCGGTGGATATGGGGCGCTTGCTCCGCGTTTTTTTCATTTTCGTCTTCCGGCCATTCAAAATACCGGTGCAGTTGTTCCAAATGCTGCTGCTCGGTAAGTAGTTGTGCTTCCAGTACCGACTGGTGGATGGCCTGCAGCAGGTTGTCCAATTTGATTGTTTTTGCCATAAGGTTAGGTATTATCTTCCAGCCAAACTGGCTTTCTCAAAAATCCGACATGATAGGTCGTGCGCTGAAGGGTGATTTGGTGATCACCGATCTGAAAAACCCCAACGGAAATATCCTTACCGATTATCTTGCCTTTGGGGTATTCGTTCAGGCATTTATTCAGCAGTGCCATCTGTCGTTCCTGTTGCTCTTCGTTCAACGGACTGTTGGGGTTGATGTTACCTATGCTCACGCGTTTGACATAGGTAACATCGCCCAATTCCAACGTTTTGGTCGTACTGTTGATCATTTTGTTTTCATCGTGACGATCAGCTCAGTGCTTCGTGAGACCCATCGGGGTTAACCGGCTTTAAGTTCGCGTCCTTGATTTTTCCGGTTTTCGGATCCCGGTCTTTTCCGGCGGCAAGCGGTGCTACCTTCACGTCATTCGGAGAGGCCGCAGACGCCATGATGTCCAGTACCCGCGCCAGTCCTTCCGGTGTGCCGTGGTTGGAAGCGGTGACCTGTACGTGGTATTTGGCCGAATTGTCGGAAGTCCGGGTGTTTTCCTTGTGTGTGGCGACCGAGCCGTGGATTTTTACGGTGGCACTGACCGGACCCCAGCCAATCTTCGCCGATAGATCGGCCGATGCGTTCATGTCCGTCGAACTGGTTTCCGAGGTGCTGCTTTTTACCTCCATGTCAAAGGTAATGTCTACGGTATCTACCTGTAGGTTTGGAATGGGCACCACGGCCAGCATGGGTACCCGGATTTTTACCTCCTCAATGGTTCGCTGTGGAACGGGCGTTGGGTTTTTGTCCGTGACCTCCGGTACAAATATTCCCGGCCGCTCAAATTCAAAATCCAGCATACGGGCTGCCCCTGTGGTGAACTCGCCCGGTTTTTTGTCCACCGGCACTTGGGTGAATCCCACCGTGTTGATAAAATCGGCCGTCGCCTGGGCTAATTTCACGTTTGCCGTAACCGCAGCATTTAATGGTCCTCCAATCAAATCCTGCATAGGCAGGCCTTTGAACTGATCAGACATGTTTACTAATCCTTCTGCCATCTTACGTTTGTTTTAAGGTTAAAAGTTAGGTTGTCAAAATATACCCGGTAAGTTGCCAATCATTTCTTACTTTTCTTACCGGTAATGGTGGACAAAAAGTAGACAATGCATCCCTAATGGCGGTTTATCCGTGGGAAATGGGGTTTTTCTAGCTTACTTCCACATGCCGGAGAGCGGCGCCAACTCGGGTTGTCCAGCCCTGGCAGCCACCTTTTTTTTCAGGCGATACCGGGCCTTTTTCGTGCCATCGTAGGAAATCCCCAGTACATCTGCCATTTCCTGCGTGGTGTATCCCAGTTTAAACAGAGCTGCAATCATGCGTTCGTTTTCAGTCAGGTCGGGAACTTCTTCCAGTAACCCTTCCCAATAGCCGGGAAAGGCTTTTTCGAACAGCAACCGAAAAGTACGTAGGTCCTCCGTTTTGGAGATTCGAAATCGGGATAGGGCTTCCAGCGCCTCCTGACGTGCGCTCGCCGCAGAAGATTGATTCAATTGATGGAGCAGTTCCTTGTTTTTAGTTACAGAATTGGCCAGCCGTTGAGAATAGGCGAGCAGTTGTCGGTTCAATCGCTCTTGTCGCTTTCTACTTTCCTTCAATTGAGAATCGACCACCCGAATTAATTTTTCTTTGATCCGAAGTCGGTAATACAAATAAACCAGCAGCAGCAGACAAACCAATGCCAGCCCGCTTAGCAGCCATTGCGCCCAGCCTAGAGAGGCAGCACCGCCTTGGGGTTGGGCTTGGAGCGGGGTAAAATCAGAGTCCTGTTCAAAGAAAATTTCGGAACGGGCGATGTTTTTCGCTTTGTTCAGATTAATCAGGCTATCGCTAAGCATTTCCTTTAGCTCCAGATTCTTGCGGTAGGATACCAGATCGTTTGTGTGGAAGGATTCCTCTGACAAATCGTCGACAAGATCGCGGTGGAGGGGAAGGTCCTTGCCTTGTTGGGCGTAGGAAATCGCCTGCAAGTAGTGCTGAATCGCTTCCGGTGAGCGCTGGGTGGCGGCAGCCAGTTTTCCCTTGAGCCAGTAGGCATATCCCAGACTTCGCAAGTTCGCGATTTCTTCCTTGAGGGAAAGGCTTCGCTGAAGCAAGGTGTCGGCCAGGTCCAATTTCCCCCGTTCAAAGGCCAAAAACGCCATGTTTGTGAGAACGATTGCGGTCTCGGGTTTCCGGTTTTGCTTCTGGGCCAGGTCCAAAGCAGTTTTGTTGTGGAAGGAAGCTAGCTGGTACAGGCTATCGGGGCTTGGATGCCGATCGGCCAGCTTTTTGACAACCAGACCCAGATTCAGGTGGGCGTAGAGCGATTGAATGGCCAGCTCCTGCTGCTCGGCCAGCAAAAGAGCCGCTTGCAAGTGTTCCCGCGCCCGGTCAAAATCATCCAGGTCTTTGTATATCAATCCAAGACTTATTTCACAATCAATGTACAGCGGATAGTCCAGTACTTGTCCGGATTGGTTTAGCACCTTCATGGCACGATGGAGGCTGGCGATGCCTTTATCCGCTATGCCCAACTCACGGTACAGTTCGCCCAGTCCCCTGTGGTTCACCGCAAGGCGCCGGGGAATCCCCAGCGATTTTGCATGCGCCAGCGCCTTTTCGATGTGTATGCGGGCATTTTCAAAATCCTCCATTCGTCGATACAGCTGATAGAGGGCATGGTGGTTTTTTTCGTTCAATTCCCCCAGTTCGGCCGCTTCGCTCAGGCGCAGCGCCTCCAAAAAATAGTGCCGGGCCAGCGATAACTTTCGCTGATCGTAATAGCTGTATCCCACTACCTGTGCAGCCTCGCTTTTCAGCGCTGGGTCCGGCATTCCCCGGGTTAGTTCGTAGGCAGCTTTTGCATACGCCTGGGACAAACCGGGCTGTATATAGGCCAATTCATTGGATTGATCCAGCAGCACCCGTACGCTATCCCTGCTTATGGTCTTTCCCAGAAGGGGATTACCGACAAGAATAACTCCCGCAAGGAGAAAAACCAACGTGTAGGATAGGTGCTTTTTCACGATTTATGCCTGTTAATTTTCTCTGAATAGCCGGATATGCAGCGGTTTATTCTCGTATTAAATGTAGCGGAAAATTTTTTTCTATGCTAAAAACTCTTTTTAAAAAACAATCGATAGATTAAAAAGCGAAATACATTATTTGAAAAACATAAAAATAGCTTTGAAGCGTAGATTAATTGGAGGTCGGACAAAAAAAGAGCCGGCGAATCGTTCGCCGGCTCTTTTTGTGGGTGTTCCCGAAATCGGGAGGTTACCATTTTAGTGCGTAACGGGGCTCACCATTTCGGTTTTTCTGGAATTTTTCTGCCAGACAAAGAAAATGACAAACAATACGATCAGTATGGCAGGAAACAAGGCCATACTTTGTAGCGTAGCCTGTCCTGCTAGCAACTCCAGTTGATCGCCTGAAAATCCCTCTGCCTGCATTTCTTCCCGGGAGCTATCGATCCATCCACCGATGATGGGCTGCCAGATAGCCGTTGAAAACATCCCGATGCCACCAATGATGGACATGCCAAGGGCACCGCTCAACGGAACTCGTTGGGCCACGGCTCCCACCATTACGGGCCAGAAATAGGCCACGCCCAGGGCAAAAATGATGGCTACAAAGTAGGCGATGCCTCCGGTAACCATGCTGAAAAGGTAAATGCCGATGGTTGCCAGAATTGCTCCAGCCAGGAGAACCCCGGTTTGTCCCAGTTTTTCAACCACGGGACCGGCAAAGAAGCGGGCGACTGCCATCACCCCGGTAGTCAGGGCCAGGATTATCATTGCGTTTGCACCGCTGTTTGCCAGGATGATGTTCACCCATTGCTGCGGGCCAAATTCGGTGATAGCCGTAAGGGCCATGCAGACGAAAAGGAATAGAAAAACCGGGCTAAACAGTGCCTTGAAGTTGTTGCCCAGAGAAGTTGCTCCTTCCACCTTGGCTTTTGGAAAGGCTTTGCCATAAAACAACACCGCATAAATCACCGTGGGGACCATGGTGATCCACATTTGGGCTTCCCAGCCCAGGTTCATGCTACTCATTACGTTGGAGATGATAGCTCCCAGCATGATGCCACCCGGAAACCACATATGGAACCGATTCAGCATCTTGTTCATCTTCACGCCGGAGTACATGTCAGCAATCATGGGGTTACAGGCCGCTTCGGTACATCCGTTACCGAAACCGATAAAAAGCGTAGAGATCAGCAGGGTAGTATATCCGCCTGCATAAATGGTCAGGAGGATACCCAGCGTGTGCGCCACAAAGGCTACCCGCATAATGTTTTTCGCACCAAATGAATGGTACACGATACCTCCGATGATCATGGAGATGGGGAATCCCAGAAACCACATGGAGTTGATAAACCCAAGTTGGGCGGCACTAAGGCCAAAATCTTCTCCAAGCTGTGGCAAGATCCCAGCCCGAATACTGAAGGTAAAAGCGGTGGTGATCAGCGCAAAGCAGCTCCCGTTAAAGAGTGCGCTTTTGTTAATGTTCTCGTTCATTGAGTTTGGGTTTAGAAGTTTTTTAAATGTTGTTTTGGGTGATCAAACAAATCACCCGGACAATATAAAAAAAATTGATTTTACCTTTTGCCTTTTTTCTGGAATTATCACCAATTATTTGAAATGTTCAGGTAGTATTCTTCGGAAAACGCGTACCAACAGCAATTCCTTTGGTAGCTACCATTCAGGCAGTTAGGGGTGCCGGACGGCCGGCTGCCGCCAGCGCAGCGGACCCGCTGGCCAGCCTTGTCACTGAGGCTCCAGGCGGGGCGGAAGCCCTGAAATATGGGGCCGATCCGTAGCAAACCTGGCGAAAATGAAAAAATCCGAAGGCAGACGTGAACCTTTGCAACCTGTCAATCGTATATCAATATGATATCATTTTAACTCACACTATTATGGAAAGAATAAGTAAACCTCAATCCGGCTACCGGATGTTGCTCATGGTGCTGATCACCCTGGTCCTGGCCATTTTCGCCTTTACCGGGAAAGCCCTCCTGCTGGCATTTCCGCTATCGCTGGCCTTTTTTCTCCTATTGCCTGGTTTTTTTATTGTCGAGCCCAACAAGGCAATGGTCTTGTTGCTATTCGGATCGTACAAGGGAACCGTCAAGGCAGATGGCTTTTTTTGGGTCAATCCGTTTATGACCAAGAAAAAGATTTCGTTGCGGGTGCGAAACTTTGAGAACAAACCCCTTAAGGTAAACGACAAGATTGGTAATCCGGTGATGGTGGGGACCATTGTGGTCTGGCAAGTAGAAGATACCTTCAAGGCTTCCTTTGATGTGGACGATTACGAAAACTTCGTGCACCTGCAGGCCGATGCTGCGGTGCGAAAAATGGCCGGTACCTATCCCTACGATAATTTTGAAGACGAGCATGCGGAAGTGACCCTGCGTTCGGGCGTGGAAGATGTCAACCGATCGCTGGAGGATGAAATCAGCGACCGGCTGCAGCATGCCGGAATCAAGGTCATCGAGGCCCGCATTTCACATTTAGCCTATTCCTCTGAAATTGCTTCGGCCATGTTGCAGCGGCAGCAGGCCACGGCCATTGTCGCGGCACGGAGGATGATCGTGGACGGTGCCGTGGGTATGGTAGAAATGGCGCTAGAGGACCTGAAGATAAAAGGCATCATCGATTTTGAAGACGAGAAAAAAGCAGCGATGGTGAGCAACCTCATGGTGGTGCTTTGCTCGGACAAGAATGCCAGTCCGGTAGTCAATGTGGGTACGCTAAACCCCTAAGCATGGTATACAACGAAATTCAGCCACTGAAAAAGACCTGGGCATTTCCCCTAGTTTTGCTACTCCAACTCGGTATCGGAATATTGGCGGTTTCAGGGGGCTTTTCCGCAGATCAGCCGGTGCAAGCCTGGATTAGTTTTGGGCTGGTTTTGCTGCTGAGCGGGGGCTTGCTGCTGTTGTTTTTACACATGCGTTTGGAGATCCGAATGGATCCTTCAGGATTGCAATTCAGAAGTCCTCCCTTTGTGAATTCCTGGCGAAAATACCGGTGGGAGGAGATAACGGACATGCAGCTCCTTTCCACCGGCCCCTTCAACTGGGTTGGAGGAACGGGCTTGCGCCTGGGAGGAAGCCTCGGTATACGCAGGGGCTGGAACGGCGAATGGCGGTACCTGTTTAGTTCCGGAAATGCCGTGCGGGTTTTTCTCAAAGACCGCAGCTTCGTACTCAGTACCCGTCGAACAAAGGAATTTATGGCTGCCTGGGAAGCATGGAATGTAGGAAACTAAGATTATGGCGCAGAAGAAACCCTTTGCCCTGCGAATAGACGAGCGGCTGATGAAGGCCGTGGAAAAATGGGCATCCGACGAATTCAGAAGTACGAATGGACAATTGGAATGGATCGTACACGAGGCATTGAAGAAAGCAGGCCGGCTACCGGGGCGTACCTCGTCCGGTGATAAAAAAACCAGGGAATAAGCCGGCTGTTTTGGCGGCCCCCCGGCGTAGGGGTTGTTTGGTTCGGTAATTTTTTGGAACTTTCTATCCCCTAGGAATGGGTTGTCCGGAAAGCTCCGGCAGGCAGAACGATACGGTATGGATACTGAAGAAGAAAAAATACGTGAATGGATCGCCCGGCTTTTGGATGAGCAGGAGGCAGAACCCTTGCGTCATGCAACCCGGCTGGCCGGCATCGGAGGGCCACAGGTACAGGCCGAACTGCTCCGGGTGCTCAAAGAGGGCACCCTGGATCAGGCATTTTTGGCAACCAAAACCCTGGCGATGATGGAAACGGGCAAGGAGGAATCCCTGGATGTACTGCTGGAGGTGATTCACAAACCTGCCAATGCCGGGAAGAACGGCGGCCTGGTCTCCTTGCTGGAGGAGTTTGACCTGAGCGAGAAATTTGTGGACCTCTTTCGCATTTACCTGTTTGGTAATTTCAAATCCTCGGCCCTGGCAAAAGCACATTTGGACTACGAGGAGTTTGTAATTAGCCACCGGACGCTTAGGAAAGCCGAGAAGCACCGGCAGCATTTTCTGAACAATTCCCCGAAAGAAGACGAGGGCTTTCTGTTAAAGAAGCAAGAAGCCGAAACCATCCTAAAGGAACTGCAAGAGCTCCTGACCGAACCCTGATTCAGCCTTGTTGGGCAGCGCCTTCGCGGAAGCGGCCGCTCTTACCGTATTACCAATTCAACCCAAACCGAACCGAACCATTACCCAAACCCATGATCCGAACCTTCTGTACAGCCCTGTTTTCCCTGCTCCTGTTTCTTGGCGCCATAGGCATCAGCCCTGCGCAACAACCCTGGGAAAAATTGCATACCACCGCCGATCTCTACGAGGCACATCCCGAAATCCTTCGCGGTATTTTTTCACACCTGGACCTGGATCTTCCGGAACTGGCTGCCGTAAAAGCAGCCCGGGATCAGGGCGACTGGGTAGAGGCAGCCGACAAATTGCTGGCTTACTACGCGCACAGTCCAGTTGCGCAATCGTTGGCAAGGGACTTACCGGATCAGGGCAACGGACGGATAGCAGCGGCCGATACCATCCTTCAAGATGTATTTACCATACAAAATGTGAAAGGAAAGGTACCCATCCTTCCCGATGGCCACCGGGATTGGTATTACAAGGGTCCCAATAATGACCGGGAGTGGGCCTGGTTATCCAACCGGCACAGTCAATTGCTGCAAGTCATGGATGCCTATTTTGAAACGGGGAATCCAGAGTATGCGGTGTATATGGATCGGTTTCTCCGGGATTTTATTTTAAAAAGTATGCCCTATCCGGCTGAAAAAGGAACGGAGTCCATCTGGCGCGGGCTGGAAGTGGCCGCAAGGGCCAAAGCATGGACCCGCCTGTTTTATGCCATGAACGGGAGTACCTACCTACGTCCTGCTACCCGGCTGCTCCTACTGAGTAGCCTGCCCGACCATGCCCATTACAACCGGCATTTTCACGGGGGGAATAACTGGCTGACCATGGAAATATCCGCGCTGGCTACCGTAGCCGCCTACTTTCCAGAATTTAAGGATTCCGATGCCTGGCTGGACTACGCCATCGGGGCCATGACCGAAAGCATGCGTGACCAGGTGTATCCCGACGGCGTACAAACCGAGCTAACCTCTCATTACCACAACGTTTCCCTTCATAACTTCGAACTCTTTCAGTCCATTTGTGAAGTGGCTGGGCGGGAGCTGCCCGCGTTTTTTCCCGAAACGATCCAGCGAATGTACGGCTACATCGCCCGTGCGGTGCGCCCGGACGGCTACCGGATCCTAAACAACGACGGAGACCGGGGCAGTGACCGGGAGTTGATTTTACGCGGGGCCGATGCATTTGACAGGCCCGATTGGGCCTATATCGCCAGCAATGGAAAAAACGGGAGCCTTCCTTCAGATGGACCCTCCTATTTCTTTCCCTGGGCGGGGCAACTCATTAGCCGAAGTGGGTTCGATTCCCTGGCCCATTGGTCCTTTTTTGACATGGGGCCATGGGGAAGCGGCCACCAACACAACGACAAATTGCACCTCTCGGTAAGTGCATTTGGGCAAGACTTTCTGGTTGACGCAGGCAGGTTTGCGTACACCGGTGCCCTGGCCGAGAAGTTTCGCCCCTATGCCCGGGGAAGTCAGGGGCACAACGTGTTGCTACTGGATGGAAAAGGACAGGGCAGTGGCCCCACCCACGCCAGTTCTCCGCTGGACCGGCAGTTTGTCGAAATCACCGAACGCTACGATTTTGGAAGCCAGTCTTTCGACCGGTTCGAAGGGTTGGAAGGGGAGGTTTCCCACAGCCGCAGCCTCCTGTAC
Organism: Cyclobacterium xiamenense; assembly: GCF_900109255.1. Classification (NCBI taxonomy): domain Bacteria; kingdom Pseudomonadati; phylum Bacteroidota; class Cytophagia; order Cytophagales; family Cyclobacteriaceae; genus Cyclobacterium; species Cyclobacterium xiamenense. The sequence continues at coordinate 162,961 of NZ_FNZH01000008.1, forward strand.
CTGCGTGGCAAATTTTGGTTGATTGCCGATCGGATAAGCAGCGATCGGCCGCGAATGATACAGGCATTGTGGCACTGGCATCCCGATATAGCCTTGCAGCTGCAGGGACTGGAGGTAGCAGGCAGCCATTCGGGTGGATCGCTTACCCTCTCCCTGGTTTCCGGACCAAGCGACGTTGACCTACGATCGATCAGGGGACAAGAAATTCCCGAGATCCAGGGCTGGTACAGTCCGGAATACAATCGGTACGAACCCAACACGCTTACCAGTTTCGAGCTACGAATTCCTGCGACACAAACGCTGGTGTGGTTGCTGTTGCCGCGGTCCTCTTCCTCCGGCGACATCGCCTATCGGGCGCGGGTTTTGTCCGAAACTGAGACCTATGTAACGGTGGAAGTGCAGGTCGGGAGAGAAACCTGGGAACTTCTGGTTCCATTCTCCGATCGGGATAAGCTAGCAGTCAGCCAGGTCATGCGGTAGTTTAAAAAAGAAAATAGCCCTCAAAGGTTATGACCGTTGGGGTTTGCCCAACCCCGAAGGTCTTCTTCTGGCGCGTTCACGAAAAAAACCTTCGAGGTCCCAAAGACCTCAAAGGTTACGGATACTGACCTTTGGGGTTTCCAATAACCCCGAAGGTCTCTTCTGGCGCGTTCACGGAAAAAACCTTCGAGGTCTCGAAGACCTCAAAGGTTATGTACATCCTTTTTTTCATAAAGCAACCCGGCTTCCTGTAGTGCTTGATAAACGCCGACTTTTTCCTGCTTATCTTCTTTAATAAAAGAGCCTACAAGCTTTCCATGTAATCCGGTAGCCTTCAATTTCCCCAAAGCGTGTCCATCCCGTAGCAGCATCAGGCTGGAATCAATGCTATTAAGTTAAGAAAAAAATTGCTCTTAGCAGCAAAATAAGCCGGTTTTCCTTATGAAAACCGGCCTACTTTAAGTAAATTATGTTGTCTAAAACATATAACTATGAAGGTACAAAATACCAACCAAAACACGACGGATAGATCTTGGGATTGTCCGAAAAAAAATCTTTGAAAAAATCCAATCATTTGAAAATCAGACCCTTTACTGTTCGTCTTCTGCTCATTTTTCTAGATCCTCCCCACTTGACTTTCAGACGGTGGTGCTTTCTGTTCTAAATATGTTCAAATCATCGGCGGATTTTGACACCGTTGATGTGCTTAAACAGCTTGGTAAAAAACCGGTAACTGAGAGTGCGTTCTCCCAAGCCCGATATAAGATTGATTGGCAGTTTTTCGCTGATCTTTGTACCATTAGCTCAGAAACCTATCAGGAGTTTGCCACGCCCAGATGGAAAGGGTATAGAATCCTTGCCGGGGACGGTAGCACTTTAAACCTTCCTGCATCCAAACAGATCAGGGGCTTTTTCGGTATAGATTCCTCAAGTAAAAAAGCCTCACTGGCTCGAATATTCCTGCTCTATGACGTCAATACCGGCTTCACCCTTCAGGCAAGACTTGGAAGGATGAGTACGGGAGAATCCGGTTTACTGGATGACTGTCTGTCGAAAACACCTGCCAGGCAAGACGATTTGCTGGTCCTGGACCGAAATTTTGGCTATTTCCATAACGTAAATGCCATGGTCAATGAAGGAAGAGCCTTCTGTATCCGGATGTCTACCAAGACAACCAACTTTGCCAAACAGGTAATGGCTGATGAGCGGATGGATTTTATTACCGAATGGGCACCTAGCAAAAAGGAACAGGAAACCTCAAAGAGGAACGCCCCCATACAAGTACGGGTGACAAAGACAGTACTCAATACCGGAGTAACAGAGCTGCTTGTCAGTAACCTGGAGTCCAGTGAATTCTGTACTGCGGAGATGGTCCAGCTGTATAAAATGCGATGGGGAGTCGAAGAAGGGATAAAAAACCTTAAACCTAAAATGAAGGTGGAACAGTTTGGTTGCCGGAAGCCGGAGGGAATCTATCAGGAATTTTTTGCACATATACTGGCAATGAATATGGTCTCACTAGCTGGTATGGCCGCCGCTAAGAGTATTAAAAAGACGATGAAAAAAAGAAAACTTGCCTACAAGTACAACTGGAAAAACGCCTATTTATCTCTAAGATCGAGTATTGTAGCCCTATGGTACTAGGCTGCTTTTTTTGAACAGGTTAAAACTAGAATTTTTAACTTAGTAATTATGAAAAAGAGCAAATTTACCGAAGAACAGATCATCAAAATCCTCAAACTGCAGGAGGAGGGGCTCAAAGTAGAAGAGATATGCCGGAAGCATGGGATTAGTGCTGGCACGTTTTACATCTGGCGGAACAAATACTCAGGCATGGAAGTACAGGAACTCCGTCGTCTCAGAAGTTTGGAGGAGGAAAACAGCCGGTTAAAAAAAATAGTGGCCAACCAAAGCCTAGAGATCGACATGATAAAGGATATTTTATCAAAAAAGCCCT
>NZ_FNZH01000012.1:0-111611 GCF_900109255.1 Cyclobacterium xiamenense
CTAATAGCCCGAAAGCTTGAACGTACGATTCCATCATTGCATTTTCCGCGAGACAAGTCATGAATACAAGAGATCGGTTTTCCACAGCTATGTGGAAGATCAAAGACATAGGCGGCCCGGCGCAGGGGACCCACCTCTTCCCATCCCGAACAGAGAAGTTAAGCCCTGCAGCGCCGATGGTACTGGGGTTACACCCGGGAGAGTAGGTCGCCGCCTCATTTATTCAAAAGCCCTTTGGTTAATCCCAAAAGGGCTTTTTTTATGCCCTGGGGCGAAGTACATGTTCACCACAGAACACGCAGATTCTCACAGATTGAATTTGAATATCAATGCAAAAACCCTCTTATATGTTCTTCCAGGCCTTATGTGGTTCCCTTTTTTTACCATATAAGGACACACAAATATATCGTAACCCCTTCCATTCCCTTATTTCCCTTATGTGGTTCTTTTTTTAAACCATATAAGACATATTAGGAAATATAAGGGTCTGGGCACGAGCGGGAGAAATCCCAGCAAATTGGTAGCCATCCGGGGGTATAAAAAATAGGCACTAAGGATTTTATCCAACCAGAATAGGATCCGGAAAGCCCCATATATGTTCTTTTATGCCTTATGTTGTGCTCTTTTTTTTTACCATTTAAGGGATAAAAGGGCGTTGAAAAGGGGGTAGGAAAACTCCTATATGCTCTTAAATGCCTTATATGGTTCCTTATTAAGCCCTGCAGCGCCGATGCCTGCCCGCCGTGGCGGGGTACTGGTGCGCGGCGGCGCACGGGAGCCTAGCGTCTGTCCCGACTCGTCGGAATCGGCGCCTCATTAATTTAGCCCAGTTCGTTGCTACAAGCAGGGCTTTTCTTATGCCCTATTAACCCAGAATGAAAGAACTTCTCACCACAGAACACACAGATAGGGTTTAGGCTAGCAGCAACCCGGTCGCTTTTTCACAACAGATTACTCATAATACGACTCGATACTGTTCATTCCTGCATGCGCTGTAATGCAAGCACGATTTTTTTACTATCGGGGCTGATAGCGATTCTACTGATGGACCCGTAGCCTGGGAAAGTAAATGTCCCAACTTTTTCCCACTCAATTCCTTTGTTTACCTTCCGTAGATACAGGTCATTCCCTCTCGCCATTAGGAGTTTGTTCTTATCTACCCAACAGAAATCTTCCGATCCTCCCAGCGCCAATCCAAGACTGCGGGTTTCCCTGTGCTTACTATTAAAGGCCTTTAACTCAAACGTCACTTCCCCATCTACCACAATGTTGGTGTTCTTGTCTAAAAACACAATTTCCTTCGTTCCGGGCCGGTATTGTATGCTGCGCCCCGGGTTTTCGGAAATGGTATACACATCGTCTCTCCCGTAGGGAAAAACCAGCCTATTGGGTTCTCCAATTACAAATAGCGCGGCCGTCTCTCCTAACCATCCGTAATACCCGACCGGAGCGATATCATCATACAGCAGTTCGGGTTCGCCACCATTAATCGGGTATAGCCAGATTCGTTGACTGCTGTCTTCCTCTACGGTAACTGCGGAAATGTATTGGCCGCAACTTGTTAAATCCGGGGAGAACTCGCTTTTTTCCGGTGTCCGGGTCATGTTGGCAAACTGCGCTTTCTCCCAGGTATACAAAATGGCATCTACATTACCCGATTGACCCTCCGATGCAAAAACCAGCTGTTTGTCGTTAATAAACCTGGGCTGGTTGTCATACCACTCGCTATCGGTGATTTGCCTGGCGGAATTTGAGAACACCGCAAAGCCCAGGATATTGTTTTTGGCGTCTACTAGAAATAGGTCGCTGGCCTCTTGCGCCGGGGCAGTAATACTGGAAAAGAAAACGAGCGTCAGAAAACAGGCACGAAAATAGACGTAGTTTTGAAAATTAAATTTCATAGTAAAAAAGCCAGGTTAAGGTTAATTTTAAACTAATTTACAAAATACCTGTTAGATTCCCGTGAATACCTTGGATTTGTATACCGTTGATCGGATGGATGCGCTGCGGGAAAGGCAGGACGAATTAGCCGATTTCGCAGCAGAAGACCTTATTCGGCATCCGGAGTTGGTTCCGGTGATTAATTCCTGGGAACGCCTACCGGAGGTCCTGCCCGACGCGTTTCCTCCTTCCCTTATGCGCTATGTCGCATTTTTTCACCAGCCTCCTCCCGAAGTGGATCCAATAGTGATACGCCAAACACAGCGGTTCTTTGAGAAAAATGCCTCTCTGGTGCTGTCACTTTTGGGGTTTTATTCCCTCCCTTTCACCTATGCATTTGCCGATGGGGCAGAGGTTTTGGTGCGATCCAAACGCATCCTGGAAAACCCTGGCAAACGACTGGCGGAAACGGCCCTGTTTGTTATGGAATGCTACCGACCGCAGGCCTTTATCGGAGAAACAGGCGTGCTGGCAGTGATTGCAAAGGTCCGGTTGATACATGCTTTATCCCGCCTGTTCATCAGAAAATATGCCCGCGACTGGAATCCTGCCTGGGGAAAACCCATTAATCAGGAAGACATGCTGGCGACAAACCTTACCTTTAGTTTGCTGGTATATAGAGGGATGGAACGTTCCGGCGTGCGTGTCAGCACTTCCGAACGGGAGGGAATGTTACGGTATTGGGGCCTGATAGGGCATTACCTGGGAATTGACCCTGCTTATTTACCTGAGAATAGCAAACAGGCCTTTGAACTGGAACGCTTGATTCGAAAGCGGCATTTGAAAGCTTCGGTAGCTGGAACGCAATTGATTCAATCTTTGCTGGGCTTTTACCGACAAGAGATGCTGCGTCCTGAGCTTTCTCCGATTCTCGAAGCCATGCTTGCGCATTACCTGGGTCCGGAAGTAGGAGCAGTACTTGGTATCCGTACCAACACGCCGATTCCCGATCGGTTTTTTTATTTTTTACTCAATAGCGGGCTGTTTGGATTGGGGAAAAGCCCTTCCCGGTACGCGCTGTTTTACAAGCAATTTCTAATCGAAACCAAAAAATCACTGGGTTCTGAACCACGGCTGTCCCTTCCGTTATTGACCCGGTAATCGGCTGAAATATCCAGAAATCCCTGGCTGTTATTGTTCGTATTCGGACAAAAAGAGTAGCGAAACCGTACATTTTACAGACGCAGGCTTTCCCTACTTCCTCCAATCGCCTTTTTTAATACTGGCACTCTATTCGTATCTTTTCCGGTATGAAGCGATTTCCGATAGGTATTTTGGAATTTCTTACCTGGGCGATTGCCCTAACTGGCTTGTTCTTCTTTGCCAGGGTAGAAGGACCGCATGCCGGGCTCTGCCCGATAGCAAACCTAGGGCTCACCTGGTGTCCGGGCTGTGGATTGGGACGGTCCATCCACCTCTTCCTGCGGGGAGATTTCCATGCTTCCTGGGAGATGCATCCGATGGGGAGTTTTGCCGTATTGGTGATCGTCTGGCGTCAATTTGAATTACTATACCTTATAAAAAAACAACTAAAATCATGGCAAACGTATTGAAGCACCTTCCGGAACTGGAAGGAATGGAATTGGGATACATTCAGGGAGTTTTAAAAGACATGAATGACGAACAGGCAGCGCTGTTTTCACAGGTATACCGGGCAAGGCGGAAGGACAGTCAAATGATTCTTATCTTAACGCTGATCGGATTTTTTGGCTTTGCCGGTCTGCACCGATTTATCCTTGGGCAAATAGGCCTGGGTATTTTATATCTTTTGACCGTCGGGCTTTGCTTTATCGGGACCATAGTGGATTTGGTTAATTACAAGAGTCTGGCGTATGAGTTCAATATCAAAGTCGCCCATGAGACACTGTCTTTAATGTCCCTAAGTGCTGACCTAAAAAAGGAGGGTTCCAATGAATCGAATGGATAAAGTACCCATGTTGGTCACATCGCTTCTGCTATTCGTTTCCTGTACGTCCTTGCCTAAGGAAACCATTTCGGACATAGAAATTTCATTTGACGGGATTGAGAAGGTCCGGATTTACGGAGGGGCTTTGGAAATCAGTTATACCGGTGGTGAGGAGACCGATGAGGTATACCTGAATGCGTACGTAGAATCGACGGATTCCGGCATGGAGGGTGTCAGGTACCGGCAATCGGGAAATGAATTAATTGTGGAATTTGATACCGACTTTCACGGATCATTTCTGTTCGGTACGCAGGTGGATGGATTTATAAGTTTAAAAGGACCCCGGGACATGGCACTGGATATTCACAATTCTTCCGGAAAGTTGGAAGTATTTCATGTAAAAAACGAGTTCATTCAGCTCAAAGGCAGTTCGGGCAAGGTAGAAGGCAGGGATCTGGAATCGTCAAACCTGCAGGTGGAGATTTCTTCCGGAAGGGTGGAATTGGCAGACATACGGGGAAATCTTGATTTGAAGCTATCGTCCGGAATGGCCTCCCTGGACGGGATGAAAGGGAACGTGCAGTTTCAAGGATCTAGCGGGCTGGTTCAACTATCCGATGTGCAGGGTAAGGTCGCTGGCAAGATGAGTTCGGGAAAGGCAGATTTAAAGCGGGTTTCCAACTTGGGAGCGATCTCGCTGACGTCCGGAATGCTCCATGCTGAAAATTGTGGTCTGAGCGAGGATAGCTATTTTTCGGCCTCTTCCGGCTACATGAAGGTTACCAGTAATACCGATTTAAGTGCTTACAATTACGATTTTCAGGTCGGAAGTGGGCGTTTGAGTGTAGGCGATCGGTCCAGTAGTGAGGATTTATATATCGACCACGGTGCAGCCCAAACCATAAAAGGTAAACTTCAGTCCGGGCGCATGGTATTGGAGGGCTCCTGATCATTCGGTTTCCCCTAAAAGCAAAAAAGCAACCCGTAAGGGTTGCTTTCTACAACTGATGTCAATGTTATGTTATGCGTTTACTACCTTCACATTCACTGCATTCAGACCTTTTCTTCCTTCTTTTAGATCGAAGGATACATCATCGTCTTCTCTGATTTCGTCGATTAGTCCAGAGACATGCACAAAATACTCTTTAGATGATTCGTCATCAATGATAAAACCGAATCCTTTGGATTCATTAAAAAATTTTACTTTTCCTGTGTTCATAATTGTAATTAATTGATTGTATTGATGGTGGTAAAGGTAAGGATTCTTTTCGCAAAAAAAACAGATCTGGAAAATTATTTTTTGAAATTTAACGATTTCTTAAAACGCTATTTTAAATAAAATAAAGGTAGACTTTAAATTTTGCCACTTTCAATGACCGTTATTTCATTAATTCTATGCCTTCCTTACGGCATTTTTCTACTTCCTCGTAGGGCCAAATACCCGATTGAACCTCTCCAATGTGCTTTTTTCGTAAAAGAAACATACAGGTTCTGGATTGACCTATGCCGCCACCGATACTTTGCGGCAATTCACCATTCAGTAATTTTTTATGGAAAAATAAATTTTTCCGTTCTTCCTGACCCGAGAGTTGAAGCTGCCTTTCCAGTGTTGCGGCATCTACCCGGATACCCATGGACGATAATTCAAAGCTGTTTTCCAACATGGGATTCCAAACCAATATATCTCCGTTAAGCCCCTTATGTCCTTCGGAATTGTAGCTACTCCAATCGTCGTAATCGGGTGCCCTACCATCGTGCTTCTCCCCGTTGCTCAAAACATCCCCAATGCCTATAAGGAATACGGCTTTGTGTTCTTTGCAAGCCCGGTATTCCCGTTCCTTGGGCGATAGATCCGGGTACTGCCTAAGTAGCTCTTCTGCCTGAATAAACGTGATCTCTTCTGGCAGGATCGGCTGGATTTGCGGAAATGTGTTGGCAATCGATTTTTCCAGTTCCAGGAAAATCTCGTAGATGGATTTTACCGTGGCCTTTAGGTAGTCAAGTTGACGATTCTCCTGGGAGATTTTTTGTTCCCAATCCCACTGGTCCACGTACAGGGAGTGCAGAGGGGAATAATCTTCGTCCGGTCGCAGCGCGCGCATATCGGTAAGGATTCCTTCTCCTTCCCTTGCCTCCAACTCAGCCAGCTGCCAGCGCTTCCATTTAGCCAACGATTGCACCACCACGGCGCTTGCATCGGATTGATTGCGGATGGGGAATTTTACCGGCCGTTCGATGCCGTTTAAGTCATCGTTGATTCCCGTGCCGTCCATGATTGCCAGCGGGCAGGAAATCTTAAAAAGATTTAACTTGTCAGCCATTGCCACGGGAAATTTGGTTTTGATCAGGTCTATGGCCTTTTCTGTTTCTCGTCGATTCAATAGACTGATGTACTTCAGCTCATTGGTTGCTGTCATTTTAGTTGCGTTACTGTCGGAAAATTTTGTCGGCTACGCCCAAATCGGCCTAATATTAAGGAAAAGATTTGACTCCCGGAAATATCGCCGATGAATCACGGATTTATGGCAGGAAGTTTATGTAGACGGGTTTGTGAATGTCCAGGACCTCTCCCGTAGGCGTGATTTTTCCAGTAGCTGCATCCCGCTTGAAGGACAGCAGGCTGTTTGAATTTTGATTACCAACCAGCAGGTAGACGCCATCCGGTGTAAGGTTGAAATTTCGGGGGGCCATTCCTTCCGAAGACACCGTCTGTAGATGGGTCAATCCCGTCGAGGAAACCCCAAATACGACTAGCTCGTTTGCATCTCCCCGGTTGGAGACATAGAGGTGTTTTCCGTCTGGGCTTAGCCGAACTTCCGCAGCACCCACGTCCCCTTCAAATCCCTCGCGTAGTAGGGAATGGGTTTCTTGGTGTTGGAGCTCCCCATCTTCGTATCCGTATACGCCGATTTCTGCCGTTATCTCATGGACCAGGTACAAGCGGTCTGCGGATTCATTGAAAACCATGTGCCGGGGCCCTGCGCCCGGAGCCACCTTGAGCCGGAAATGCGGCTCGGCTTGCAGGGGTTTTTCATTAGCGGAGTTAACGTTGTAGACCACCACCTCATCGGTACCCAGGTCGGCGATCAGGAGCCTTCCGTCCGTCGGGTGAAACACAGCCGAGTGCACGTGAGGCTGCTGTTGGCGGCGGGGGTGTGCGCTACTGCCCTCGTGTTGGATCACTTGAATGGGGGAGGCCAGGCCTCCGTCGCTGCCCACCGGAATCACGGCAAAATTTCCCTGTGAGTAGTTGCCAACAATCAGGAATTTTTCGCTCGGATCCAAACTTAAGTAGCAGGGTCCGTTTCCAGCCGAAGAGACAGAATTAATCATCGAAAAGCCGTTTTCCGATAGCCGGAAGGAACTCACTTTTCCCCCATCTGCTCCGCTGGTTTCCTCCACACAGAATGCCAGTTCCTGGTTTTTAGTGGCAACAATAAAGGAAGGGTTGCTTGGTTCAGAACCCGTAGCACGCACCTCAAAGCCCCCGTTTCCGGGGCGGTAGTGAACCAGGTGAATGCCCTGTTCGGGGAGTTCGGTATAGGTTCCAAGAAGGAAAGCATACGTAGTAGCCATATCGGGTGGGTTTATTGCTTCCGCTGTTTTTTGGTTTCTTCCACAGGCCAGCGAAACAACGAGTAAAAGCAGGGTTAGTAATCTATTTCGTTTCATTTTCTTTTTCAACGGTTTTCAGGTTACTGGCGAGTTCGTGACTTTTTGGATGGTACTTTCCTTTGAGATCGTCCAGTTTGGAATGCTTCCATAGTTTTACACCGGTAAAATACGATGCCCGACCGATCATGTGGGCACCCACCGGGGCGGTCAGCAACATGAATAAAATGATGGCCAGTACCCGGGATGTGATACCCACTTCGTTGAAATAAATGGCCGCAGAGATGAGCACCAGCCCTATCCCTAAGGTAGCGGCTTTGGTGGTAACCGAGATTCTCAGGTACAGGTCGGGCATTCGTAATACACCTACAGCCGCCAGCAGGATAAACAATGCTCCAAGCGAGCTCAGACCGATGATCCAATAGTCATTCATTTTTTTCTCTTTTTTCTAAATAATAGGAGAAGGCTACGGTCCCCAGAAAAGCAATCAGTGCCATAATCATGGCAATATCCAAAAACGCCGGTTGATCGGTATGGATGCTGTAAATGGAAATAATCCCGATGCCGGTGGTAAGCAATAAGTCCAGAGAGACCACCCTGTCGGAAAGCGTGGGTCCGATAATAAACCGGATAAATATCAGGAGGGTGGAAAAGGCCAGCACGGGCAAGATCACCAGGTATAAATAGTCGTTTACATTCATCGCAATATCTCCAATAGCTTTCGTTCAAATCCGTTTTTTATATCCGCAATAAATTCTTCCTTGTCATTGACATACATCGCGTGTACGTACAGCACTTTCCGATCGTCGGATACGTCCAGACTCAGGGTGCCGGGAGTGAGGGATATCAAGTTGGCCAACAGCGTTATTTCCAAATCCGACTCGGCAGTTAGCGGTATTTTAATAATTCCGGGCTTCATGTAGTAGCTGGGTGTTACCACATCAAAAGCTACTTGCAGATTGGCCTTTATCAACTCGTAAAGGAAGAAAAAAACAAAGGCGATTACCTTCGGTCCCCTGTAAAAATACTTGTTGTCGCTGCGGTTGGTAGAAATGAGCCAGAGCAGAAAAAAGCTTAAGAAAAAACCAAATACAAAATTCACAAAGGAAAAGGTACCGGTCACAGCCAGCCATATAAACGAGAGCAATAGATTACTTAGAAACCTGGTCGTTATCATTGTTTTTTGATTTAACTACCCAAAACGGCTTGAATGTAAGGGGAAGGGTCCATTAGATTTTCGGCGATGCGTAGCGCAAGTTGCATCACCCATTCTGCGCCAAAACCAATACCCAGGGATATCAGCGATAAAAACACTACCGATGCCAACATAGCTTGTTTTTTGAGAGGTTTCAATTCGTCAAAATACCGGATGTACTTCTTTTTTGGCAATTCCTGCGCGTCTTTCCAGAATACCTCTGCCCACAATTTCGCAATGATGAATAAGGTAAGGAAACTTCCCAACAGAATGAAGACAATCATCAAAATATTGGATTGATCCATGGCTCCTTCTATTAGCAATAGCTTGCCCCAAAAACCCGAAAGCGGGGGAATACCGATCAGTGAAAACAAGGGAATGGCCATGAACAGGCTCATCAGGGGATGTTCTTTGTAAAAACCACCCAACAAGCGCATGGAATACGTGCCTCTGAATTTGAAGATGACCCCGCTTACCAGGAATAAGTTGGTTTTGACCACGATGTCATGTACCAGGTAAAAGACGGCCCCGGCAATGGCGACCGTGCTGTAAATCCCCAGACCCGCTAGCATAAATCCGATATGACAAATGATCAAATAGCTGAAAACTTTCCGGATGTTATTTTGCATCAATGCGCCAAATCCACCCGATAAAATGGTCAAAAGCGCCATGACCGTTATAACCGTCAAGAGAAAGTCATCGGGAATAAATATCAACGTGAATACCCGGAGCAAGGCATAAACGCCAACTTTCGTCAGGAGCCCGCCAAAAATCGCCGAAATGGCTGGGGGAGGCGTATGGTACGAGGCGGGCAGCCAAAAATACAGGGGGAAAACGGCGGATTTTATCCCAAATCCGACCAGAAACAAAATAGCGGTGACATTCACCAAGCCCCGGTTCGATACATTCGCTACCTGCAGGGAAAGATCGGCCATATTCAGACTGCCGGTCAGGCCATATAGAATAGCGATCGCGGTAAGAAACACCACCGAGGCCAGCAGGTTCATCGCCACGTATTTGATGGCTCCTTCCAGCTGGGCTTTTTCTCCACCGATGGTGATGAGCACAAAGGAGGAAATGATGATGATTTCAAACCAGACATAGAGATTGAAAATGTCTCCGGTAAGAAACGCACCGCTCAGTCCCATAATCAGTAAGTGAAAGATGGGGAAATACCCGAATTTAATCCGTGCGTTGCGGACACTGCCGACGGAAAAAACGCTCACAGCCAATCCGGAAGTGGCGGTTAATACCACCAACAGGGCACTGAGGGTGTCGGCCACAAAGGTAATGCCGAAGGGAGCGATCCAGCCGCCAGCCTGCATGGTCTGTATGCCCTCCTGATTGACCTTTATCAGAAGCGCCAGGCTTATTAGTAGCGCAATCAGGGATCCCACCACCGAAATGAGTTTTTGTAGGTTTTTCCTGTTCCAGGCAAACATCAGGATCACCGCAACAAAAAGCTGGAAAAGTACGGGTAAAACAATGTAAGGATTGCTCATAAATCTTCGTCGGTTGCGTTCATTTCGTCCAGATCATCTGTTTTTACCACCTTATAGGCTCTTTTTATCAGGATGATAGCAAAGGCCTGCAGGCCAAAACTGATCACAATAGCAGTTAGAATCAAGGCTTGTGGTACCGGGTCGGCGTAGAGTTCTCCCAGCATCTTTTCCGTAGAACCAATGATGGGAGGCTCCCCCTTAACAATTTTCCCCAACAGGAAGATGAGTAAATTTGCACCATTTCCCAATAAAATCAAGCCAATAATCAATTTGACCAGACTCCGCCGAAGCATCATGTAAATGCCGGCTGCGTACAATAACCCAATGATGATTACCAGTAATATTTCCATGCTTACAAGCCTTCAGATATGGTGAAAATAATGGTAAGGGTAACCCCAATAACCACCAGATACACGCCCGTATCAAAAAACAATGCTGTTCCTACCGAACCAATCACCGGGACCGGCTGATCCATCCACAGGCCCGTCATAAACGTTTCCCCCAGAAACAATGGCAGGGAGCCAGCAAGCAGTGCCAATGCCAAACCAACCGGCATGAGAAAGCCAGGATGGAATTTCACAATGTTTTTGGTCCGTTCCACGCCGTTTGCAAAGGAGTGGATCACAAAAGCGGTGGATGCCATCAGTCCTCCCACAAACCCTCCTCCCGGAAGGTAATGCCCCCGTAGCAAAATAAAAACCGAAAAAAGCAACAGCAAGGGAAGCAGGTAGACGGAGGCCGTTTTAAATATGATTGTCTTCATGAATTATTCTTTTTCAGTGCTTCTAAGGTGCAATTTCAGTAAACCAAATACCCCAATTGCGGCTATGGCCAGTACGGTGATCTCTACCATGGTATCAAATCCCCTAAAATCCACCAGAATTACGTTTACCACATTTTTGCCTTTTCCCAGGATATAGGCGTTTTCTGCGTAATACGCGGTGGTTTCCTTGGTGACCGATTCGTTCATTACTTCCAATGCCAATATACTGATCAATGCACCAAAGATTAACGAGAGCAAGCCATCCCGAATCCGAACCCGGTTATCGGACAACTTCAGGTATTTAGGTAAATTATACAAAACCAGTACAAACAAGATGACCGTCAGTGTATCAATCGAAAACTGCGTCATGGCCAAATCCGGGGCCGAGTAAAATAGAAAAATCAGGCAAAAGGAATACCCCACCACGCCCAGGGAGGCCACTGCTACCAGCCTGGAATTGGAAAATACGGTAAAGAAGATGGCTACGCCCATGATCAGCAGGACAATTGCCTCGTAGAAGGTGATTTCTGACAGCAGCCCCGTATCGATGTACAATTCTACCCCCACAAACAAGCGGTAACCCAACAATAAGGAAAGAAAACCCAGAATGGTAATCAGGTAATACCGCAGGTATCCATTTTGAAAAAAGCGCGTCCATCCCTTCGCTAACAGACCAAAACCAACGGTGAACCCGGTGATAAGGGTCTCTGGAGAAAAACGTTCGAAACGGGAGGCCTTACCCAATAGTTTTTCAGAAGGCTTTAGCAAAAGATACAGGCCGGTTCCCGAGCCAATGGTCACCACACTCAATAGCAGGATCAGATTGAATCCATGCCAGAGCTGCAAATGGAAATCCGGCGTTGTACCGATCAGGCTGGAGACGGCCGGTTGTACAAGCCCTGCCTCCAGCAGGCCGGGAAATAGCCCGTACAGCATACCCAGGGTGCCCAAAATCAGGGGGGGTACGTACAGGGCAGGGGAGGGGAGATGCACCGCGGCATACCGTTCCGGCAGCTTCCCGATAAACGGTTTGATGCCGGCGATAAAACCAGCTACTAAAAGCGCCACATTGGTCAATATGGCCAAAAGGGTAAAAAGCCAGGCCAGGTCCCCCATGCCCAGGGTTGCTCCGTAAATAAGGTCCTTTCCTACAAACCCAAAAGACGGCGGAATCCCTGCATTGGATACAGCGGCCAGCAGGGCAGCGATGCCTACCGGCAATAGCACCTTCCGCAGTCCGCTCAGTTGGGTGACATCCCGGGTACCGGTTTCGTGATCGATGATACCCGTGACCAGGAATAAAGTGGCCTTGTACAGGGCGTGGACCAGAATAAACACGGAAGCCGCAAGAAGGGCTTCCTCCGTCCCCAGTCCAATCAGAAATACCAGGATACCCAATGCGGAAATGGTCGAATAGGCCAATATACCTTTTAAATCGATTCGGAAAAGCGCATGGACGGCCGCGTATACCATGGTGATCGCCCCGACAACAATGAGTGTTCCGTTCCACCACTCGTGGTTACCCAGAATGGGCGTAAACCTGGCCAGCAGGTACACGCCGGCTTTTACCATGGTTGCGGAGTGCAGGTAGGTAGACACAGGTGTAGGCGCCTTCATGGCTCCAGGTAACCAGAAGTGAAAGGGGAATTGAGCGGATTTGGTAAAGGCAGCCAAAAATAGGAACAACAATACCCAACCGTAGAGGGAATGGCCTTTAATCATTTCTGCGATGGGTGCCATGGCAGAAATAGTATACGCATCCGTAATGTGCCCCAGTCCCACCATGGCCGCCAGCAGAAATAATCCTCCGAATCCCGTAATGGCCAGCGCGGTCAAAGCAGATTTTCTGGAGGCCTCGCTGTCGTTATTGAATCCAATGAGAAAGAAGGAGCTGATACTGGTTAGCTCCCAAAACAAGAATAAGGTGTAAATATTATCCGAAAGGACCAGCCCCAGCATCGAGGCCATAAAAAGAGAAAGATAGGCATAAAAGCGGTTTAGGTAGGGATGGCCTTTCAGGTAGGCAGCCGTGTAAACGAATACGAGCGTACCCACGCCACTAATCAAAAGAACAAACAAAAGGGACAAACCATCGAGATAAAAATCCAGATTGATGCCGATGGAGGGGACCCACTCGTAGCTGACCTTGATCGGACCATCCTGCTGTACCAGGCTGATCCTGGAAAGAAAATACCCAAATAAACTGAGGGGCAACAAAGCGACCCACAACGAGGATTTTGATTGTAGCCGGCCTAAAATAAATGGGATCAACAAAGCAAAAATAAATCCCGAGATTACTGCGGTTAACATCGGCGCTGGTTTAGAAGGTGGTTTTCGAAAGCCTAAAATACGAAAAAATATCCGATCGGAAGGTCCGCCGACGCCAGATTCTACAAACGGCGTTTTGGGGCTTTGAGTAATTGGCTGACTCTAAGTAAAATAAACAGGAAAGCCTGGCCTCTGGGGAAAAATTAGGCCAATAGTGGTGTAAAGAAGGAAAAAAATGTGCATTTTTGAGTACTACGAAATCGTATAATTAACCGAATTATCATGGCAAACATCTACGAGACTGAAGTCGCCAAGCGCTTCACGATCTATAACAGTCTTTTTTTAGACCTTCCATTTGACCAAATTTACAGAACGGGTACGCTGCTGCCCATCTTGTCGGAAGCGTGTCAAAATGGCTTTCAAAAAAACCAATCGCCTAAAGAAATCATACAGCAATTTTTCGAGGAATTGATGGGGGATAAGCCCGAAAAAGACCGGCACGATCTCCTCTTCAAAATGGTGCAATACATCGAACGGCAGGTGGTTTTGTTTGATTCCATTGAAGATGCCGCCTACGAAAAATTCAATGATATCAAGGGGAAAGGCACCATGACGGCGCTGATTGCCCGTGCCGAAAACGACCATAAAAAGGAGGAGTTGATCGAGAAGCTAAAGAATTTCTCGGTTCGGCTGACCCTTACAGCCCACCCTACCCAGTTTTATCCGGGAAATGTATTGGCGATAATCACGGATTTGGAACAAGCCATTCGCAAAAACGACCTGGGCGACATCGATTTACTGCTGAGGCAATTGGGGAAAACGGCGTTTATCAACAAAGAAAAGCCTTCCCCGTACGAAGAAGCCGTTAGTCTGACATGGTTTCTGGAGTACGTTTTCTATCCCAGCATTTCGGACATCATGATCCGGATCCTGAATCAATTGGGAATCCAACTGCACGATTGGGAAAACCCCAACCTGCTGAAAGTGGGCTTTTGGCCGGGAGGAGATCGTGATGGCAACCCCTATGTTACCCACGACATCACCAAGAAAGTGGCAGATAAGCTGCAAAACAGCATTCTTAAATGCTACTACCGGGACATACGCAAAATCAGACGCCGACTCACTTTTTCCAATGTGGAAACCCATCTGATTACCGCCGAAAGGGGAATTTACAATACACTCTTTGGCGTCAGTGGGGAAGTCTTTCACTCCAAAGACGATCTGCTGGCGGTACTTTATAAAGCCAGAAAGGGTATCATCGAGGATCATGGCGGCCTCTCCCTGGAACTATTGGATGAATTCATCCTAAAAGTCCGGGTGTTCGGGTTTCATTTTGCCAGCATGGATGTACGGCAGGACAGCCGGAAACACGATAGCTTATGGGATGCCATTATCGCTACAAGCGAAGGGGAAGCGGCATTGGCTTCCTACCACGAGAGTGACGAGGAAGGTAAAATAGAAAAAATCCTGGCCACTGATAAGTTGCCAGCCATCGATACCCTGGAAGACTCTTTTCACCGGGAAATGCTGCAAAGCATTGAGTCCATCGCCTATATCCAAAAAGGAAACGGTCCCATGGGATGCCACCGCTACATCATTTCAAACAACCAGTCAGCTCTGCACGTGTTGGAAGTATTCCAACTCAACAAGTTGCTTTTGGCACGAGGAGGGGATTTGTTTTTGGATATTGTTCCGCTGTTTGAAACCATCGACGACTTGGCAGCGGCACCCGGTGTGATGAAATCGCTGTACCACAACCCGGTGTATCGCGATCACCTGACCCACCGGGGGAACAAGCAGACGATCATGTTGGGCTTTTCCGACGGTACCAAAGACGGCGGGTACATCCGGGCCAACTGGTCCATTTTGCGGGCCAAGGAAGAGTTGACCCGAGTGGCCAGGGAAGAAGGGATCGATGTGATCTTCTTTGATGGCAGGGGGGGGCCACCGGCACGAGGTGGTGGGAATACGCATAATTTCTATGCCTCTCTGGGCCCAAATGTGGAAAACAGGGAAATCCAGATTACCATTCAAGGCCAAACGATCAGCGCTAACTACGGAAAGCCGGTAAGTTGTTCCTACAACCTGGAGCAACTGCTGAGTGCCGGGATGGAAAGCCACCTGTATCCCTCCAGTGAAAACAGCCTGACCGAAACCCAGAAGGAATTGATCGAGGAAATGGCTGGAATCAGTTACAATGCCTACAAGGAGCTGAAAAACCATCCCCAATTCGTTCCCTATCTGGAAAAAGTGACGCCGCTCAAATTCTTTGGGATGACGAATATTGGTTCCCGGCCGGTGAAGCGAAGCAAGGGGGGCAGCATGAAGTTTGAAGACCTGCGGGCCATTCCCTTTGTCGGTGCCTGGGCGCAAATGAAGCAGAATATCCCGGGTTTCTTTGGTGTAGGCAAGGCCATCGAAGAGATGGAGAAGCGAGGGAAATTGAAAGAAGTGCAGCAACTGTACAAAGACTCGCTTTTTTTCCGCTCCTTATTGGGCAATTCCATGCAATCGCTGGCAAAAGCCTTTTACCCTGCCACGGCTTACCTCAAGAATGACGAGCAGTTTGGCGGGTTTTGGGAGCTGATGTATGGAGAGTACCAGCTTTCGTACGAAAAGATCCTGCAAGTTGCCGGCATGAACAGCCTGCTGGAGGACAGCCCGCTTAGCAAGGATTCCATAGGAATCCGCGAAAGGATTGTATTGCCCCTGATTACCATACAGCAATATGCAATACAAACAATTCTGGAAAAAGGAAAGGAGGATACGGCCTTGCAAAAGCTTATCCTACGTACCATGTTTGGTATCATCAATGCGGCTCGAAACGCGGCCTGATCGGGTAGCTGTCTTATAAATAAAGCCTCCGGTAGCAGTAGCCTTACCGGGGGCTTTTTTTGTGGCTATGGCGTTTGGTGCTTTATTTATATTCTTTTTTTTGAACCATACAGGGGCATAGGAATCGACGCTTTTCCCGGGTATTTCCGGGCAGGCTGATTTGGTTTCTGCAAAAAAAATGGCGGAAATAAAAGAGATATGGAGCGGGTGATCGGGTTCGAACCGACGGCCTTCAGCTTGGGAAGCTGACGCTCTGCCAACTGAGCTACACCCGCCAATAGACAGACGAAAATAAAACTTTTTTTACATTTTTACTGCAAATATCGAAAACAGCTAAATCTTTTTTTTGTAAAGTGATTGTGAACTATCTTCCGGGCATGTTTGTGGTTACCTGCGCAGTTATTTACAATTCCCGAAACGAAGTTCTTGCGGTACAGCGATCTGAAACGATGCGTATGCCGCTGAAATGGGAATTTCCCGGTGGCAAAGTGGAGCTGGGAGAAACCGAGAAGGAAGCCCTCATACGCGAAATTCGTGAGGAACTGAGGATGACCATTTTTCCAGAAAAGCGAATGCAGCCCGTAAACCATCGCTACGAAACGGGTACCATTTGCCTGGTTCCCTACCTGGCAAGAATCGGCGATGTATCCCCACAATTGACCGAGCACCTTGCGCTTCGCTGGCTGCCCCCCGGGCGCTTGCAGGAGTTGGACTGGGCAGAGGCCGATTTGCCTGTCGTTCAGCAAATACAACAAGGTGGCGCTGGTTTTTTTGATGGAAATACCGTACCTTTTTAGGGTGTAAATACCTACTACCAACACAAGCCCACCATTCATGGATCCCTACACCACCTATCAGGTCCCTTCGGGCGACCGACCCAAATATACCGGCAAGAAGCTGGTGATGCTGGCACCAGGAGCCAGTATGAAAAATATTGATGCGGAAGCGAAGGAAGCCGCGTTGCGCCTGGCACCCTCCAGTGCTTACCGAAAACACGAGGAAGATTACCTCAAAGCCTTTGACGAAGGAGACGGGATCGTTTTTGAGAAATTCGGGGTTGCGGTCATCAACGCGAATAACGATGAGCAAATCAAGTCCCTGGTTTATGCGCACAGTAATTTTCACTACGAAGAGCCGGAACGCTATCTCTACGCCTTGGAAGGCCCGCAAAGTAGAAATTTTGGGCTGGTGCTTTGGCAGCTGATTTGCCGGATTTTTGGAAGAAAAAGCAATCCGCCCGTCACCGGACCCAATCCCGATCCGGTTGAGCCGCTACCCCCGTTGCCTGTTTTTGAAAATAATACCCAAGCCTATTGGGGACTGCATGCCCTTGCTGCCTTGAGTAGTTCGTATACCGGTAAAGGAGTAAAGGTAGCGGTGCTGGACACGGGCATGTACCTGGCCCATCCGGATTTTGCCGGAAGGGAAATCGTCTCCAAATCGTTTATTCAGGGAGAAACCGTCGACGATGCAAACGGACACGGCACCCATTGTGCGGGCATCGCGGTCGGAGGGTTACGGGGAACCAACGGTCCCCGATACGGTGCTGCGTCCGATTCCAGCCTTTACGTGGCCAAGGTGCTGTCCAACGAAGGTATAGGCAGTGATAGCGGAATACTGGCTGGCATGGAGTGGGCGGTAAACGAGGGATGCAAGGTGATCTCCATGTCCCTGGGGGCCTCGGTGGAGGAAGATACCCGGTATTCTGGGATTTACAACGAGCTTGCCGGAAAGGCCATGGACATGGGTACCCTGATTATCGCCGCTGCCGGAAACGACAGTCGTCGCCGACAGGGGCTGATCCGTGCTGTCAATCACCCGGCCAATTGCCCGAACATCCTGGCGGTAGGAGCGCTCGATCGGCGTTCCGAAGTAGCCGACTTTTCCTGCGGCGGACTAAATCCGAACGGCGGACTGGTGGATATTGCCGGTCCGGGGGTGGAGGTTTTTAGCTCCTGGAAGCCTCCCCAGGAGTACGCTATTTTAAGTGGGACCAGTATGGCGACGCCGTTTGTGGCCGGGGTAGCAGCGCAGCTCCTGGAGGCTTTTCCCGATGCCACCGCCCGCGACTTATGGGATAAACTTCTCACGCATGCCAGGCAGGTACCCTTGCCCAGTCGTGATGTGGGGAGTGGTCTGGTACAATCACCGCAGTAACACCCGCAGCGAATAATGAAACGAAACTTTATAGCTTCTGTAGAACGGGGATTCGAGCCGCAAATCGAGCAGATCGCAAAAGACCTGCAGGATAGGGGCTGCACCATTTCGCAGATTCTGAAGCTTGCCGGCATCATCAGCGGCTGCACTTCCGGAGAGGAAAAGGACTTGCAAGAGCTTAAAATCAAAGGGATTCGGCATATCGAAGAAGACCGGCAGGTTAGGGCCCTGGGAGGAGAGGGTGAGTAAGTGCAATGGATTGTTTCTGCGAGGAGTTAGGAGGGAGGCTTGGTTTAATAAGCCGGTTTATCAGGAAAAGTCCCGCCAATCAAAAGACCAAACGTAGTAAGGAACGGAATCCCTTTCAGAACTCCTTCGAATAATGCCTGTCATGGAGAAGCCTCGATAATCCCATCCAAGTTCGTTATTCGAGTTTGGAAATTAGCCTCCGGTTTGTTTATTTTTAGGTTCTCTGGATCCGGTGCATGCGGTACGTTTTTCTAACGAATCAACTGCATCGGTTGAATAAATATAACTTGATTGACCTTTAATGGGTATACACGTATGAATAGGTATACATTATTTGGGTTTGTTTGGCTGTATCTGTCTACTTTTTCTATGGTAGTGGCACAAGGAAAGTCGGACCGACCCAACATTGTGCTGATTTTGGCGGACGACCTGGGATGGAGCGATTTGGGCTGCTATGGGAGCCCGTATTACGAGACCCCAAACATTGATCGTTTCGCAGCAGAGGCCTTGCGGTTTACCGATGCCTATTCATCGGCGCCGGTTTGTGCGCCCACGCGGGCAGCCCTGATGACGGGTAAATCCCCGGGCCAACTACGGCTTACGGCGGTTTTTGACCGAGATTTTGAGAAAATGCCCTTGTTGCCCCCAAATTGGGTCAAGCAGCTTCCAATGGAAGAAGTGACCCTTGCCGAGCGATTCAAAGAAATCGGGTACACGACGGGCATTATGGGCAAATGGCACCTCGGCAAAACAGCGGATTTTTGGCCGGAAAATCAGGGCTTTGACGTGAATGTTGGGGCCTGGGAGTCCGGGAGGCCCGCTTCGTACTTCCCTCCCTACAAAAACCCAAAAATTTCAGACGAAGTACCGGGCGAGTACCTGACGGACCGCATCGCCCGGGAAGCGGTTGGTTTCATAGAGGATAACCGGGATCGCCCCTTTTTTCTATACCTGCCTTTCTATTCTCCCCATTTACCGCTGGAAGCGCCTGAGGAAACGATCGCCCATTTTCGGGGAAAAGAACCGTACAGGAAGCAAAAAAATCCAACCTACGCGGCTATGGTGGCTCGGTTGGACCAGGCCGTGGGGGCAGTTTTAAAAATCTTGGATTCGTTAGACCTTGCAGACAATACCCTGGTGGTTTTTACCTCCGATAATGGCGGGGTTCTTTCCCTTTCTGAAACGCATGTAACGGATAATCATCCGCTGCGCGCAGAGAAATTTTTGCTCTACGAGGGAGGTATTCGCGTACCCTTGATTGTACGATGGCCGGGCATCGTTCCAAAAGGATCAAAAACCTCTCAGTTGGCTGTCAGTCACGATCTGCTACCGACCTTACTTAGCGCAGCAGGCAGTCCGCTCTTCGATGATCAGATCGAGGGAGTGGACCTTCTTCCTGTGTTTAAACGGGGAGAGTTGGCGAAATTTAACCGGGTTCTAACCTGGCACTACCCGCACTACATGCCACGGCAGGAAATGAAGCCTTCGAGTGCCATTCGGGTAGGCGACATGAAACTGATTCATTGGCATGAAAGCCATAAATTGGAGCTTTACGACCTGGGTAACGATATTGGCGAAAGCAAAAATTTGGCCGAAAACATGCCCGGCGTAGCGAAAACCCTTTATTCCTACCTGGATGATTGGCGGATGAGAAGGGGCGTGCAAATGCCCGTCCCCAATCCCGCCTTCGTGGAAAATTAAAGCATACAAAATGAATACCCTCAAATCGCTACTTATTTTTCTGGCTGTACTGGTGTCCTCATCGCCGCTGCATGCGCAAGACCGCACCACCACAGGTAAATTTATCATCGAACCGTCCACGCTTATTTGCCTGGGCTTCGAATGGTATATTTCCGGAGATGCGAATAGGAACGCAAGCGTGGCCGTGCAGTATCGGGAAAAAGGAGCGAACGAATGGAAAAATACCCTACCGCTTCTCCGAATTGGCAATGAAAAAGCAGGAACTCCGGAATGGCAGTACTCCACAGAGAACATGTTTGCCGGTAGTATCCTGGATTTGGCACCGAACACGGCTTACGAATGCAAATTTGTTTTAACGGATCCCGACGGAACGGAAGGAGTGACGGAAATTGTACGAGACGTGCGAACGCGAAAAGAACCTCTACCCTACGAAGAGGGTGACGTCCGGCACGTGTAT
Organism: Cyclobacterium xiamenense; assembly: GCF_900109255.1. Lineage (NCBI taxonomy): Bacteria > Pseudomonadati > Bacteroidota > Cytophagia > Cytophagales > Cyclobacteriaceae > Cyclobacterium > Cyclobacterium xiamenense. The sequence goes on from NZ_FNZH01000012.1 coordinate 20,587, forward strand.
CCCAAAGATTGGGAAGGCGAACGCATCGAGCCCTCCTACGATGGCCTGTTGCACGCGTATTACGGCTATCCCCGGTTTGCTGACTGGATACTTACGACGGATCCCGTGGTTGCCGGAGATAAAATCATCGTCCACGCCGGAGAATACAAGGCGGACTACAAAAATTACCGGGACTTCCATGGGCTAACTTTTGACGGCACCTACTTTCTTACCCAGGATGGAACGGCACTGCGGCCGATTGTTATCCAGGCGGCCGGGGATGGTGAAGTAGTATTTGACGGCAACGGGAACGGGGTATTGTTTGATGTGACGGCTGCCGACTACCACTATTTTGAGGGCATTTCCTTTCGAAATACCGAAGTAGCGATACGGGCCGGCTTGATGAATGCCTACGGTAGCTCGGGGCTGACGGTAAAGCATTGCTCGTTTCTGGATATCGGCATTGGGATTCAGGGTCAATTCGAAGGGTCTCGGCATTTCTACATCGCAGACAATACGTTTATCGGTCGGGAAGACCGGGATATTGTTTACCATAGCCGGTTGGAAAACGGTAAATCGACTCAGCGAATCAAGTCGTACTATGCGGTGAAAGTTCACGGACAGGGCCACACCGTTTGTTACAATAGCGTGGCCTATTTTTTTGACGGGATTGATATTTGCACGCATGCCAGACCCGAGAAAGACACCGAAATGAAAGCCGTTGCGATCGATTTTTACAACAATGAGCTCTTTCTGTGCAACGATAATTTTATCGAAGCCGATGGGGGCAACCACAACATTCGTGTGTTACGAAATCGCGGGATCAATTCGGGACAACAGGCATTGTCCAACCAGCCCGTATTGGGGGGACCGGTTTATTGGATACGAAACGTGGTCTACAACAGCGGCAATGCGTCCACCTTTAAGTTTTGGGGAATGTTTCCCGCAGGCATGTTGATGTACCACAATACTTCTTCGGGTATTTTTACCCGGGACGATAAGCCGGGGTCCAACGTACATGCAAGGAATAACTTGTTTTTGCCTTCGGACGATGCGGATTTGCCCACGTTGGGGCTGTATACGTATACCGGCTATTCCTCCCTGGATTACAATGGGTACCGGAAGCGGGATCCCTTTATCGGGTATTTTGGGCCCCAGGCGGGCCAGCTGTACGATTTTTCCGAAGGAAATAGCGCCGAACGCTACGAAAGTTTGGAAGCCTTTCGGCAAGCGACCGGTCAAGAACGCCACGGTAGGGAGGTGGATTACGACATTTTCACAAATGCCGAAGCCCCTCGGTTTAACGCATTCAATGCGCAAAACAAAGCCCTGGGCAATGCCTATCCCGTTTATACGGCGGAGGATTTCGACTTCACGCTCAAGGAGGGGGCCTCCGTGATTGATCAGGGCGTGCACCTCCCGGGGATCAACGACGATTATACCGGGGAAGCTCCCGACCTTGGTGCCTACGAGTTTGGCAAAGAAGTACCGCATTACGGGCCGAGAAAATCCCCGGATGCACTGTCGAATACCCTGTCCTACTGGGAAAAGGAGGAAGGGTGGCAATTGCTTTTTGATGGACGATCGACGGCCGGATGGACCGGGTACAACCTTGACTCCATCACGCCTAATTGGTCAGTAGTGGACGGTGAATTGCGTGCCGATGGATCGGTCGGCGATATCGTCTCGGACATTCAGGTCGCTGATTTTGAGTTGCTGTTTGAGTGGAAGATCACAAAGGGAGGAAATAGTGGTGTTTTTTTCCACGTAAACGAAGGAGAGCATTACCAGAAAATCTGGGAAACAGGCATCGAAATGCAGGTCATGGACAACGAACACAATCCCCTTGGCAGGGACCCTGCCAAAGGCGCGGCTTCGCTGTATGCGCTGTATGCACCGAGCAAAGAAGTGGTCACAAAATTTGGCGAGTGGAACGCATCCGCAATTACGGTCGTAGATGGGCAGGTTACCTATTGGCTAAATGGCGAAAAAGTGACGATCTTTGAATTGTGGACAGAAAAATGGTACGCCGATCGTGAAAAAGGGATACACAACAGCCGCCGGAAACCCGATTGGGGCGAGCAAAAAAGTGGGCGCCTGGCACTGCAGGACGAGGGGTTTGAGGTAGCGTTTCGTAGCATCAAATTACGTCGCATGACGGCTGACTAACCTTGAAGAACGACCTCAACTACCAAACCAAACCTTTTTTCTCGTTTCCTGCCTGTTTTCTAATGATATTTTACCTGTTTTTTGATGGATAGGTATAATCACCGCAGAAACAGATGAGGAAAATGTCGAAACGCGCACCATGCAAAGAAATGGGGCCACTACTGCTTGGCTGTAATACCCAAGATCCCAATCCCAAACCGCAGGGCGAGGTTACGCTGTCCTCTCCTACGATCGAACCGGACGGCAGCCTTTCACTCAATGCCACCGCTGGTTTTGAGGCCGCCATTTCTGGACTGGAAAGTAATCCCTCCCTTGTCTATGAATGGTCGCTTGCGGCCGGCAGGGGCACCTTGATTGTGGATAATCAAGAGAAGGGCCGCAGTTGGAGGGTGCCACGTTTGGACCAAAAGGGGAATTCGTGTATTTTTTGGAGCGCATGGCGTATCCCAAACAAACCCTGGACTCCCGAGCAAGGGAATTGGTCCGGGTAGCTATTGATACCGGAGAAAAAGAATTTATCTCGGCCTATCGGGTTTTTTCAAGCGACCCGAAGGTCTCGCCCGATGGTAACTGGATCGCTTTTGAGCATTCCAAGCCAACCCTAGATCCCAAATGGGAGCTGCGCGAACGCCCTGTTTTGGACCGACGATTCTGCGGATTGCATAGCGCATCCCGGGATGGTTTTATGTCTGCGGCTTTCGGAGAATTTGGCCCTCCCCTAACCGTTTACCCGTTTATCGTTTTGAATTGTAAAAATCAGGCAGCATATTTAAGTGGAAAATCCTACCGGTATGAAACAACTTTCTTTTTTTCTTCTGTTTGGGCTGCTTTCTTTGCCCTCTTTTGGTCAAACCTCCTCCAGTCCCCTGCTGATCGATGATACCGATAAAAAGGAGACGATTGTGCAAACCCTGTCGATTGACGAGGTTTGGGCAGGACACCCGGTGGGATTTTGCCTGCTTACTCAGGATGACCGGCAGTACATCGCCTATTACAATGCTAACCGCAACATGGTCGTGGGGCAGCGCAACCTCCGTGATCCGAAATTTGCGCTACACATTCTCCCGGCAACGTCCCGCGAAACACAGGGAGGCACCAGCACCGTGCTTGGCTGGGATAGCCACAATTCGGTCACGCTGGGTATCGACAAGGAAGGCTTTATCCACCTCTCGGGAAACATGCACGTACACCCGCTTACCTATTTTCGCAGCACAACACCCCACGATATTTCCACGCTGCAACAGCACATGGAAATGGTCGGCGAAAATGAAAAACGCTGTACCTACCCGCATTTTATGACTACCCGGGAAAACGAATTACTCTTTCATTACCGGGATGGAGGCAGCGGCAACGGTAATGAAATCTACAACCTATACGACTGCGACACGAAGCAATGGACCCGCTTGCTGGATACCCCGCTGACCGACGGGCAGGGAGCAATGAATGCGTATCAGAGCCAGCCCACCTTGATGAAAGATGGGTGGTACCACGTGTACTGGGTCTGGCGCGACACGCCCGATTGCTCTACCAATCACGACCTCTCGTACATGAAGAGTCCCGATCTGAAAAACTGGTACAATGCTTTCGGAGAACCGATCCGCATGCCGGCCACCCTTGCCAATACCTCGCTTATTGTGGACCCCATTCCCGTCAAAGGAGGGATCATTAATCTGGCGGCACGCATGGTACTCGATGATCGTAACCTTCCCGTTTTTGCCTACCACAAATACGATTCCGACGGCAACTTGCAGTTCTATACCGCTCAGTTGAAGGCGAAGGGCTGGGTGTATACCCGGGTTACCGACTGGGACTACCGATGGGAGTTTTCCGGTAACGGCAGCATCAACAGCGAGGTGCGGATCAAGGGATTTCAGAAACGGGCAGACGGCTTGTATGAGTTGGACTACTGGCACATCCGATACGGTCACGGTACCATCTTGTTGAATGACCGTTTTGAGAACATTGGCGCGGTGAAAAAGGCGCCGCCTTTCGATGAACAAGTAGCGGTGGAAGGCAAGTTTCCAGGCCTGGAGGTGCGTACAGCCGGGGATATCGGGGAGTCGCCGGAAAGTGGCATTCGGTACCTATTGAAATGGGAAACCCTAAACCGGAACCGCGATCGACCCAGGGAGAAACCCTGGCCCGAACCGAGCCGGTTGTATTTGTACAAACTGGCTGCTGACGGGGACTAAGCCCCGTATTGCGAGATGCCCAGCTTGCAGCAGGGCATCCTCATGGTCAGGGGCAGTTTGCTCCCGACGGAAGCAGGTAGTCGAATACGCTGCTGTTTACATTTCGAACGAATCTTCGCTTTTCGACGACGACCAGGGCAAAAAAAAGCCGGGAATGCCGCTGCATTCCCGGTCTCTTGGCTATTCGTACGTCATTCAAATTTCACACTCAATACCGGAATATCCGACTTGAACAACACGGTATCCGTCACTCCTATCTGATAGGAGGCAGAGGACTTTCTGACGTTGGAGGCGATGGCAATGATTCCGGCATTTTGCTCGGACGCATAAGCGACAATGCCTTTTTCGGCCTCTTCGTGGTTGTAGATATGGCGGTGGATGATCAAGTCTTCCTGCCCGGAAGCATAGTTCCGCATCAAGGTTTCGGCTCGTGCACTGTCGGTAAACTTGTCCGGCGTGTTGATGAATAGGAAATAGACCGATGCTCCGATGGTTTTGATCAGCGGCTTCATGCGGGTAAAGGCGGGCCGACTTGCTTCGTTAAACAAGGAGGCAAAAACCATTTTTTTCATGGCCCTTCCATCAAGGACTTTTTTCACAGCGAGTACGGGGCAGTTCGCCTCTCGCATCACTTTTTGGGTGGTGGATCCGATGAATTTACCGGATTCGTAGCCTTTTCCATAGGCACCGATGACGATCAGGTCTGCTTTTTGGCGTTCGGCGAGATCTACCAGTACCTGAGCGGGCATACCCACTTCCACCACCGCCTCGATGGGGGTGTTTTTTACTTTATGGGTGGCAATGAATTCCTTTAGCTTACCTTTTGCCTCCGCTTCAAGGTCCACGATCTCGGTATATTTGGCCTTCTCCGCTTCGGAAAGGTGTTTCCAATCCAGTTCTGAAGTGATGGCATTGACACAAGTAATGGATGCATCTCCCTTGGCGGCAATTTTCGATGCCGTCAGAAAGGCGTTTTCACTATAGGGAGAAAAATCTACGGGAACAATGATTCGTTTCATGACGATGGTATTTTGGTTACAAGCGTTGTTTTCTACCCATGAAACGCGTCTCTAGGCCCCAAAAATGGGAAAACGAAACGCATCTCATCGATTGCTTTTCTAGTGTATTTCAAAATAAACAAAATGCTTTTTAAAAAAACATGACCGATGTCATCTGAAAAGCTGATAGTTTCCGTTGATGTTCTTTTTTTTAATGGAGTTTTTTTACAGTTTGCCGACAAGGATATTTTTGAACCGTATACTCATCTCGTTATTGGGGTGGAGTTGCAATCCGATGGGTCCTTTTTCGGGCATGTTTTCTGAAGTATAGGTCATTACTTCCTGCCCGTTAAGCCATACCGTGTAGGTTTGATCCACTAGTCTCACTTTCATGGTATTCCAGTCATCCAGTTTGAGGAGCTTGGCTACTCCCTGGGCTTCCACCGGATAGGATTTTCCAGGTATGTACGGCGAACCCGTCATGTCCCGCTTTAGGGAGCCGGAAATCCCGATTTGAATCTGATCCTTTTCCGAGCGAAGAAAAATGCCGGAATCGACCACTCCCTTTCCCATTAGGAAGTCTGCTTGAACCACAAAATCCCCGTATTCCTTTTTTGTCCACAGGGTGGAGCCGGTTTTGGTAGGATCGTTTTCCACATAGATGGTTCCCTCATCCACAGTCCACCAAATATTGTCTTCGGGTTGTACGGTCCAACCTTTCAGATTCTTACCGTTAAAGATGGACTTCATGGGAACATCCTGCGCTGCTGCCAGGTGAACAAGAAAGAGGGCCGTTAGGGCCGTGCATAATGTGATTTTGAATCTCATGATAGATTGGGTTTTATGTGTTGTTTGTATGAATATCCGTTAATAAAAGAGGCATAGCGGTTGCGCACATTTCTCCCTTGCAGCGAATACCGGAATTACTTTCCGTTGCTGGGCAATAACCTTGCCTTTTTGATCAATCAATGGAAATCTGATCGTGGTTCAGTCGATAGCCCAGGCGTTCGAATTTTCCCACATTTTCCTGAATGATACAATCTAGGGTGATGTTCAGATAAGCACCAAATTCCGGAGGCATGACATTTGGGTGCGATTTTCGTCGTTCCTTTATGGATGCTTTTTGCTCGGCTGTCAGCCCGTCTCGTTTGATGGTGCCGATAAAGTGAAAAAATTCCTCCTCAGACATTTTTTCGACGAAAGGTTGCATCCACAAAAGCACGCATCCATACAGCGGTAGTTTCATCATCGTGAAACCTGGACCGTATTTCAATTCATTCAAATCCATAGGTAACGTTTTCTTTGGGGTTATACGTTAAGTAATCTGTTTATTCACCAGTAAGTAATCGTTTTTCAATGGCAAAAGCCCGGGCCGGGTTTTTTACCAGTAACAGATCAATTTCTTCTTCCGAAAATCCGTTTTGCAGCAGCAGGGGTACGAACTGCGTGCCGATGGTGGAGAAATCCCGAAACTCTCCTCCGTCCGGTTCACCGGGTCGGTACCAGCCTGCGTCGTGGGAAATTAGCACTTGCTGGAGCCAACCTTCCTCTTTTAAATAAACCAATCTTTTCAGGTAGTCTTCCAGGTTGGAGGGCTGTATCCCATCCAGGCTAATCCAAGCGCCCTCCTGTGCAAGAAGGGAATAGTTTTCCAGTAGGGGTTCGTTCTGTGCATGCACCCAGATAAAGGCGGTGGGGTGCACTCCGCTCGCTTTCAATAGGTCCACCTGCTGTTTTGCGGGTAAAAATGGACCGGTATGGGAAGCGATGGTCAAGCCCGTTCGTTTGTGGGTTATTCCAGCAGCGGCAATCAGTTTTCGATGCAAGTCCGACAGGGGGCCACTGTTCACACCAATTTTGATAAATCCGGGTTTGATACCCGTTTCCCCGATCCCGTTCTCCCATTCGTCGGTCCAGATGGCGGCCAGCGTCTCGGCGGTGGAGGAAAAGGCATGGGCCGGCAAAAACTTGTTGTCTACTGCACCGTAGTACCCAGTATTGGTCAGTATATGCACCCCCGTCCGTTTCGAAAGTTCGCGGAGCAATTCGGGATCTCTTCCCAGGTAAGCCGGGGTGCAAGAAACCAGGGTTCGAATAGCCATTTCCGGCAATGCTTCCACATAGGGAAGAACTTGTTGTACTACTTCTTTTCGGTCCCAGCGGGAATCGGTGATTTCGGCCGCACCAATAAAGTCTACCAGCAAATGCTCGTGAATCAGACTTCGGCCCATTTGTTCGGCAGGCAGTGGGCCCCGTACCGTCATGATTTCCGGTACCTGTCCGTAACCGGGTAGCAGTCCGCTGGATAGTACCGTCAGGAACAAAAGACAGCGAAAGCTTTTCATCGTCATTTAGGCGTTTAATTTCAAATGGGCTGCCACGGCCGCTCCGATGATTCCCGCTTCGTTTTTATTTTCGGCGGCGATGACCGGAACCTCCACCGTGATTTCATTCTCGAATTTGTCCAGCTTTTTGCTGGCTCCACCACCCAAAATAAACAGGTCCGGAGAAATGATTCGAACGGTATGTTTTAAGAATTTATTGAAGCGTTTCCCCCAGGTTTTGTAGCTGAGGTTCTCTTTCTTTCGCGCGGAATCGGCGGCAAAAAACTCGATGATTTCTCCGTTTTTGTAATAGATGCGGCCCAGCTCGAAGTTAGGAATCAGTTGTCCGTTGTAAAAAACCCCCGTACCCAGTCCCGTACCGATGGTGACGGTAACGACCAACCCCATCTGTCCTCTGCCTGCACCGAATGTCATTTCGGCAAGGCCCGCCGCGTCGGCATCGTTTATCACGACTACTGGAAGACCGGTTTTTTCGGCAAGCAACTGATCGACCTGAACCCCTACCCAGCTTTTATGGATGTTGCTTTTGGTCATGCATCGCCCGTTGGCTACCACCGTGGGGAACCCACAGCCGATGGGACCTTCCCATGCAAAATGATTGACCAGTGTTTGGACGGCTTCCGCGACGCTTTCTGGTTTGGTAGGTCTGGGAGTAGGGACCCTGAACCGCTCTGCTGTCAACTCCCCTGTTTCGATATTTACCGGGGCTGCCTTGATTCCGGATCCTCCTATATCCAATCCTAATACTTCCATTCAAATACCTTTACTTTCCAACAAAAATTTATTTCGGCAAATCAAGTTAGCAAAAATTAGCCTGAATACGTTCTTCGCCGTAGCGAAAATACGAAAACAAACCGAATCATTCCATAAAACTAAAATTCTTCCTAGCTTTATTCCCGCATAGCATGCGTAAGCGATTGTATACCTTAACAAACCTTTTTTCATGGAAGTAACCCAACACAGAAGATCCTTTATTAAAAAGCTAGGCATGCTTGGTCTGGCCACTGCCACCGGTGCCCATTGGCTTCAGGCGGCTCCCGCACAAAAACAGATTGGACTGCAACTGTATTCCTTACGAGCGGATATCGACGGCAACGTTTCCGGAATTTTGCAGCAAGTGGCCGCTATAGGCTTTACCCATCTGGAAGCGGCAAACTATTCGGAGGGCACCATTTACGGGTACGCGCCGGAAGAAATCAGGAAAATGATTGCCGACCTCGGTATGTCCATGCAAAGCGCCCATGTGGGCGGTCCCAGGGATTTCTCGGGAGCAAAACATGGAGAAGCCTTGGATTGGTGGAAAGCGGCGGCCGCAGCGCACGCAGCAGTCGGAGCAAGTTTTCTGATCAAGCCCTCTATGCCCAAACCTGACAGCTTGCAGGAGTTGGAAAAATGGTGCAATTATTACAACGAAATCGGTGCGATTGCCAATGCAAACGACTTGCAATTTGGGTTTCACAACCATTCCAGGGAGTTTGATGAAATAGAGGGTCAGGTGATGTATGACTTCATGCTAGAAAATACCGATCCGGATCTTTTTTGCATGGAACTCGACGTGTATTGGGCAACCAAGGCAGGCAAGGACCCGGTCGCCTACCTGAAAAAATACGCGGGTAGGTTTCCCCTTTTGCACATCAAAGACGAAGAGGAAATTGGTCAAAGTGGCACCATGAATTTTGGGCCAATTTTTGACGCAGCCTATGCACAAGGGATGAAAGGCTACTATGTGGAGGTAGAGCGCTACAATCACGCTCCGATCAAAAGCGTGGAGATGAGTTACGACTACCTAAACGAAGCCGCTTACGTGCGCTGATGAAAAAAAAGGAAACCGGCGAAGTTTTTCGCCGGTTTTTTGAGTCAGTCTTTGATTTCTTCCCGCCCGTCCGCATGGATGGCAAATCGCCCCCGCTCCCGGGGATGGGTGTGTTCGTGGCTCGACCAGGGCCAGCCCCCAAACTGGGTGCGCTGAAACTCGTGCACAGCATCTTGTATCTCCTGATTGCTATTCATGACAAAAGGCCCGTGCTGAACCACTTTTTCCCGTATGGGTTTTCCCTGCAGGTAAAGGAAATAACCCGGTTGTGCACCGGTTCTTACCGTTACGGACGCCTGTTCTCCAAAATCAACCGAGTGCTTCTCGGAAATGGGCATCCCGGCAATTTCGATGCGCTCTCCCGCGTAGAAAAACAAACTTCTATCGGTGCCTTCCCCGACTGCAGGCAGCGTAAACGTTGCTCCGGCTTCGGCGTTGATCAGCCATATGGCCACCTCGTTTTCGGGATCGGCTGCGTAGGAATCGGGGGCTGCTGCCAGTGCCTGCTGCTCAGCCAGTTTTCCGGCGATCAACTTGAACTGTGTTTGCTTTCCCAGTTCGTCTCTGACGACGGCCACCGGAATCTCTTCTTTCCACATCATCTTGAAATGCGCCGGTACTTGCTTTTTCGCCTGCGGCAGGTTGAGCCAGATTTGAAAGAGGTGCAGTTCGTTTTTCTTTTTTTCGTCGAGTAGGGGGAACATCTCCGAATGCATGACGCCTCTACCGGCGGTCATCCATTGCACGTCCCCATTGCCAAACCTGCCAGCGGCACCCAGCGAATCGGAGTGGTCAACCAATCCTTTTTCCACAATGGTGACGGTTTCAAAGCCTTTGTGTGGGTGTGCGGGAAAACCAGGGACCTTGCTTCCATGGTACATGCTCCATCCGTCTTTGCCGGAAAAGTCCTGTCCGATTTTCCTGCTACTCAGACCGGATACGGGGGATAAGTCGGGCTTTCCTTCGGGATAGGCGTCCTGATGGTGGGCACAGAATAAAAAGGGATCCTGCGTTTGCCAGTGAAACCCCAGCGCATGAATTGCTTTTAATGTTGCAGTCATAGTCGGATTAATTTACATGTATATACATGTAAAAAGGATAAACGCTGCGTAAAAGTTCCCGGAAAGAAATGGCAGGATTAATCCACTCCTCTGAGTGGATTGATATACCGTCTGAAGACCAGTTGCCCGGATACGGGATAATCATTAAATTGGTTAAAGCCTACGTTACCATCCAGTTCATCCGAGAACGTAAGAAAAAGAGACCCTTCCAAAGCGATATCGGTATATAAGTTAAGCTTGTAGCTGAGGCCGCCGCGCACCGGTACGTACCCAACGATCCGGCTGTGGTTGCTGCTAGAGGTTTCATTGCCTTCGATTCGGGTTTCCTCGTTTAAGTTGAGCAGCAAGCCCAGGCCTGCACCCAGGTACGCATTAAGCCGTTTTCGTTGGGTGTGGTTTTCGGAGCTGAAGAGTTGCAGGGTAGGCATCAGGTCTAAAAAGATCAGGTTGTTTTTGCTTTCAATTGCCTGTCCGTTTGCCTCCCAGCTAGCGATGGTTTGCGGGGTGAAGTAGTCCCGATCCTGACTTTGTGTACGTTGGTAGCCCAGGTAACCTCGCAGGTCGAGGTGTGGATGGAGTTTTCTACCGTAGGCAACCGAAGCAGCAGGGCCTATCTTGACATCCAGGCCCCGAAACCTACCCGAATTGTCTGAATACATGGCGCCGAGCCCCAATCCTGCCTGTACGTATTGGTTTCTGGATATTTTCTCTTTGTAAAAGTTTTGACCGGATACCCTCAGGGGAAGCAGCGGGGCGGCAAGTAGAAGCAGCGAAATTACGGAGAGTAGTTTTTTCATGTTAGGCCTACGCGGTTTGGTTCATCTAGTAACGGTTAAAAGTATCATTTCTTGCGGAGAAGTTGAATCTTAGCTACAAAAAATTCATGGAAATAGATAGGAAATTTCAACAGATAAGAAATATTACCTATTTTAGGTGCAACTAAACTTTGGAATAGGTATGCAAGCAAGCGCATTTTAGTTTTCCTTTGGTTGTTGCCCGTAGTATTTTTGTTTGGCCCATTCGGTCAGTTTTGTATGTATTTTGACTAACGCATTGTTTTTATGAAAGGAATTATTTTAGCCGGGGGTTCAGGCACCCGCCTCTATCCCCTGACGATTGCAGTGAGCAAACAGCTCATGCCCGTTTACGACAAACCCATGATTTATTACCCGCTCTCAGTCTTGATGATGGCGGGTATCCGGGAAATTTTAATCATCACCACGCCCGAAGACCACGAGGCATTCCGTAAATTGCTGGGAGACGGGAGTCAGGTGGGCTGTGATTTCCAGTTTGCGATTCAACCAAAACCCGAGGGCCTGGCTCAGGCCTTTATCATCGGAGAAAAATTTATCGGCGAGGATAAGGTAGCGCTGATTTTGGGAGACAACATTTTCTACGGTACTGGTCTGTACAGTACGCTTAAAAACCATACCGACCCGGACGGAGGGGTGGTATTTGCCTACCACGTAAACGATCCGCAGCGCTACGGGGTGGTGGAATTTGACAGTCAGTACAAGGTGCTGAGCATTGAGGAGAAGCCCACAGCGCCGAAGTCTAACTTTGCGGTTCCCGGATTGTATTTCTACGACAACGAGGTGGTGGAAATTGCAAGAAATATTCAACCAAGCAGCAGGGGAGAGCTGGAAATAACCGATATCAATAATGTGTACCTGAAAAAAGGAAAACTCAAGGTAGGGATCCTGAACAGGGGTACGGCATGGCTGGATACCGGTACCCACCAATCCCTATTGCAGGCGGCACAATTCGTTGAAGTCATTGAGGAACGGCAGGGATTGAAAATCGGCTGCATCGAAGAAATCGCCTTCCGAAACGGGTTTATCAACCAGGAAGAACTGATAAAGTCCGCGGAAAAATTGGGAAAAAGTGGCTACGGCGAATACCTCAAAAAACTGGTAAGTCAAAATTTGAATTTTTAAACGCATCGTTTTTTAGCCATTCCGGAAGAAACACATCCTTTCTAATTTTCTAAATGCATTAAACATGCTTTGAAAAGCAAAAAAAATGATAAAAAACGTTTTTCCCTTGCGGGGTATGTTTTTTTGTCTTATGTTTGCAATAGGTAATATGTTTTTTGAATCATAATAAATGTAGTTCGATGGTGGATATTGTTTTGGTTGATGACGACATGGTGAGTACGTTTGTTACGGAAAAGTTTATTCGTAAAAGCATGCACGGTCCCTATCGGATCCACACCTTTGATTCGGCTGCGGAAGCACTGCAACGGGTTCAGGAAATCCGACCCCGTTACCTTTTTTTGGATCTGGTCATGCCTCACATGAATGGCTGGGATTTTTTGGAGCAGTTTACTCCGGAAGATAAAGAATCTGAGGTATACATATTAAGTGGGTCCCTGGATGAGCGAGACCTTGAAAAAGCGAGTAGCAATCGTAAAGTGAAAAAATTTCTTTCCAAGCTATCGGTGCCGGAAAGCATTCCGGAAATATTTCGGAACTAACGTCTTTTTGTAGGGTTTAAGATTAATTTTTGATCGAAAGCGCATAGGTCCCAGACTCTGTCCGGGACCTATGTTTTTTTGGCTAACCCCAGATTGGCTGGGAACTGGCATCCCGCCCTCCTCGTGGTAGCAGGGGTTCGCGCTCAGGATGGGGAGCAAGCAGTGGCCGGCCTGAAATCCGAACCTGCCCGGGATGTTTGCCGGCTACCGGGAATTAGTTTTCGCGTCCTGCCATGGTTTTTTTCGCTTAGCCCGTACAATCCGGGTGAAGTAGCTGCCTTCAAACGGAGTTTTGACCTGCCTTACCCAAAAAGAACTGGCAAACTGGTAAAAATAATGGAATGCATCTCCATGGGATTTCCGGAGAAAATTTTACATTTAGTGGTGTAAATCCGTTTCAACTGTACCCCTTGCTGATCATGCAACTTCCAATCGCTGTACCGGGCTTCTTTGTTTGCTTTCTGATGTTTTTGTCGACCGAATCTGTCCGTGCGCAGAAAAGCGATTGGCGGGATTTTGCCAATGGAAAGTCTATCTATGCCAGCGGATACATCGACCAGCCCTATGTAGTGGTCTTACCTGACGAAAGCTGGCTCTGTGTGTTCACCACGGGAACCCTGCATGAGGGGGAAATCGGGCAGCACGTGGTCGCTTCCCGGTCTACAAACCAGGGGGCCAGCTGGTCTGAACCTGTAGCCATCGAACCGGCTTCCGGCCCAGCAGCCTCTTGGGTCATGCCCTATCAGACGGATTTTGGGCGGGTCTATGCCTTCTACATCTACAACGGCGAGGAAGTGACTACCCTAAACGGAAAGTCTATCCGAAACGACATGCTGGGTTGGTACTGCTACAAGTATTCCGATGATGGTGGGCAGACCTGGTCAAAACGGTATCGATTGCCAATACGAAAAACCAATGTGGACCGTGGCAACGATTGGGGAGGAGACGTGCAAATTATGTGGGGAATCGGCAAGCCGATTTCCTATGCCGGAGGTATGCTGTTTGCCTTCACCAAATTGGGGAAATACATGCTTGACCAGGGAGAGGGCTGGTTCGTTTGGAGTGAAAACATTGCCACCGAGCGTGAGGTGGAGAAATTGCACTGGAAACTACTGCCCGAGGGAGAAGAGGGACTTCGAAATCCCGCCTTCGGCTCGGTACAGGAAGAACAAAACGTCGTATCCTTGAACAACGGCGACTTGTACAGCATGTATCGGACACGCATGGGATACGCAGCGGATGCCTACAGCCGGGACCGCGGTAAAAGCTGGTCCTTGCCGGAGGTTGCCAGGTATGCCGACGGCCGGAAAATAAAAAATCCCCGTGCCTGCCCCCGGATCTGGAAATGCGACAACGGTAAGTACCTGCTCTGGTACCACGACCACAGTGGGGATGATTTTTCGGACCGCAATCCCGCCTGGATTGCCGGAGGTATTGAGAAAGACGGAAGGATACACTGGTCCCAGCCCGAGATTTTTATTTACGGGGAGGACTTGTCGTACGATACGGGACGCTACAGTTACCCGGATCTGATCGAACAGGACGGGGAGTATTGGGTCACCACTACGAATAAGGCGAGTGGTAGATTGATACCCGTGGACGCAGCGTTGCTGGAGGGGCTCTGGTCTCAACTCGATCCGGGGACTGGCCCGGAACTGCCCGCGCCGGTAGCCGATTTTACGAAGCAGTTCCTCGCTGGTCAGGGGGTGATCCAACTGAAATCCGGTGACTTCGATCGGGAGGGGCCCCTTTTGGAGGCCGGGAATCCTCGTGGAGGTTTTGCCCTCGAGATGGAGTTGGTGTTTTCTTCCTTGAAGCCCGGGCAGGTGCTGCTTGATATGCGGGTGGAGAATGGCGACGGGGTTCTGGTGGAATCGGTCGGCTACCGGCAGGTGCAACTAAGCCTCATGGCTGGGGGCAAGAAAGGCAGTTGGACTTCGGACCCAGGTCAATTAGCCATCGGTTCGTCGCATCGCCTTTCCTTTCTCGTCGACAATGGACCAAAGGTGATTCAAGTTTTGCTCGATGGCGTCCTGGGTGACGGTGGGGAAAGCCGGCAATACGGCTGGACCCGGTACGATCCCGACCTGGGAACCATCCGCTTACCCGAACGTTGGGCAGTCAATTCCGGAGTGGTTCGGGCGGTGAAAATCTACAAAAGACCCCTTTCGGTCTCGGAGGCCATGCGTGCACAAGGACAGGCCCTGTCCGCGGAGTAAACCGGGCGTACGCCTACCAGTCCTTTTTCCAAATGGCCCCTCCCCGGTACCGTTCTCCGACCGGATACCGGGGAGAAGGAGTTACTTCCGATTCCATCAGTTGCCCGATTTTATCCACCAACTCGGGGTGTTTTCCGGCCAGATTATTCGTTTCCGCCGGATCGGTAGACAGGTCGTAGAGTTCGATCGGCTGATTTTTTCCTCTCCGAATGCCTTTCCAGTCACCCATCCGGATTGCCTGGTCGTACCGCTCGCGGGTATGGCCGAAATCCCAGTACAGTACCCGGTCACTGTGGGGAAGCTGCTTGCCCCTTAGCGCCTCGACCTGGGATTGCCCATCCAGTCTTTCCGGTAGGGGTGCACCGGCTAGGGCTGCAAAGGTGGGAAGCATGTCTTGAAATGCCAGGATCGCCGTCGATTCCCGTCCTGCGGGAATCTGGCCGGGCCAGGAGGCGATAAAGGGGACCCGGATGCCTCCCTCGTACAAGTCCCTCTTGAAGCCCTTCAGCATGCCATTGGTTTTAAATCCTTTCCAGGTAGCGCTGTGTCCACCATTATCGGAGGTGAAAATGATCAGGGTGTTCTCCCGGATTCCCAGGGCCTCGAGGAGCGCAATGATTTTCCCAACGTCTTTGTCCAGTCGGTGAATCATGGCGGCGTATTTTTTGGCTCGCTCCGGCCAGTCTTTTTCTGCGTAAGGGCTGGTGGAAGGGACTGTCAATCCGTGCTCGTCCTCCTCGGTTGCCGAAAAATGCGGCAAGGTATACGCTGCGTACAAAAAGAAGGGTGAATCCGCTGCCTGCCGAATAAAATTGAGCGCAGCGTTGGTCAGGATATCATGGCTGTAGTGATTTCTCAGAATGGGGTTATCCAGCAGGTGGATTTTCCGTTCGTCGTGATCCAGATAGCTGGGGAAATAATAGTGGGCATGGTCTTGATTCAGGTACCCGGTCCAGGTATCAAAGCCCATCGCCGTTGCTCGCCCGGCTGTCCGGGCATCGCCAAGGGACCACTTGCCCACGCCTCCTGTTTGGTAGCCGGCGTCTTTTAGCACCTGTGCCAAGGTGATATCTCCTGAGCGCAAGTAGGTTGGGTAATGCGGTACATTATCCCGGGCAACCGTATGGCCGTTGTGTAGGCCTGTCATCAACACGCTCCTGGAGGAGGTGCAGACCGGCCCTCCAGCATAGGCCTGCGTAAAACGGATTCCCTCTGCCGCAAGGGCGTCGATATGGGGTGTTTCAATGTGTTTCTGCCCGTACGGGCCGGTATCCCCATAGCCCAAATCATCGGCCATGATGAATACGATATTGGGCCGGGCTGCTTTGACGGATTGCCGGGCCTCGGTGGACACCAGGGTAGCTAGCCACACTCCTACTGTAGCAATGAGCAATGGTAGCGGCGAAGGCAGGGCACGTGTGAATGGGAAGAGCGGCATAGGGTTGTATTTGTTTGAATAAGGCGATTGAGGAAAGGATTGTCCCGTCCTTGGTTCCGCGATTCCAGTCGAGCCGGTCAACCTGCTGGCAAACCGGATCGGAGTTTCCACACCCACAGTATGTGAACGCATTTCGTGCCGGGAAACCAGTGAAATCTCCTAAAAAACGGAATAATTATTGAATTTTCCCGTAAATGAGCCCATTTTCTGGAACACAACGGAAAAAAGAGATCGCACAAAAAAACCAGGCCAGGGGCCATCCATCCCGTTGCCTTAAGGAAATAACAGGAAATGAAGCCGATACCCTACCATTTTACGCCCCTTTTTTCCTGTAAACGGGGAACAAGCGACTGCGCTCCAGAAAAATATGGCAGCCGCCCGGAATCTGTGGAATTCGCCTATTCCCATTTGGTGGCAGGCCCCAGGCGTAGCCAGATCAATTAGGAGGCAGATGCTGCGGGAGCATGAGGGTATCCTTGTAAGCCCTTTTTGCGAGGCTGGGGCACTTGACCAAATCGGTATATCGTTTTACGCAAGGTTGCGCCCTTTTGCTTTTTTGGCACGCTGCCTTCCGGTGAAGGATCCACTGCATTTTTCTCGGATGTTTGGTTTAAGCTACTAATAACAAATAGGTTGACCGATGTTTATTTTATTATCGGATGAAAAGCCAAATAGAATGATTGATTTCTTCGAACATATATTGAAAAAATCAATGATAATTATTAACCGATAGAAATTGTCTTTGATACGCTATTCATAAAATAACTGGTAAAAAAAGCATGAAAAAATCGATCGTTTTTAGTTGGCTTCTGATCATTGGAGCACTTTTTTCAGGATGTCAACGCACGAGTGAGCCGGAAGCCGATGGGTATTCCGGGGCAACCCAAAAGAGTAATTCCAACCGCATTGCAACCAGTAACAGCGACTGGTGGCCGAATCAGTTGAATCTGAGTATTCTTCGCCAAAATTCTTCCCTATCCAATCCGATGGGGGAATCATTCAATTACGCGGCAGCCTTTACCAGCCTGGATTATCAGGCTTTGAAAAAGGATATAGAGGCGGTGATGACCGAATCGCAGGATTGGTAGCCGGCGGATTACGGGCATTATGGGGGGTTGTTTATCCGCATGGCCTGGCATAGTGCAGGTACCTATCGGACCGGCGATGGTCGCGGGGGCTCCCGTTCCGTACAACAGCGGTTTGCTCCCCTAAATAGCTGGCCGGACAATGCCAATCTCGACAAAGCAAGGCGCTTATTGTGGCCCATCAAACAAAAATACGGAGATAAGATTTCCTGGGCGGATTTGATGGTCCTTACCGGCAACGTTGCACTGGAATCCATGGGCTTCAAGACCTTCGGCTTTGCCGGTGGGAGAGAAGACGTATACGAACCGGAGTTGGACGTATATCGGGGTGCAGAAGGTAAATGGCTTGGTGATGAAAAACGCTATTCTGGCGAGCGGGAATTGGAAAATCCCCTGGCAGCAGTACAAATGGGACTTATCTATGTAAATCCGGAAGGGCCCAATGGCAATCCGGACCCGGTACTGGCGGCCCACGACATTCGCGAAACATTCGGAAGGATGGGCATGAACGACGAAGAAACCGTCGCCCTGATAGCCGGCGGACACACGCTGGGCAAGACCCACGGCGCTGGAGACGCCTCCCATGTCGGGCCGGAGCCCGAGGCCGCCGATATCGAAGCACAAGGCCTGGGATGGAAAAGCACGTACAAGTCGGGTAAGGGAGCCGATGCGATTACTTCCGGGTTGGAAGTAATCTGGACCTCTACTCCGGCTAAATGGAGTCATTTGTTCTTTTTTAACCTGTTCGAAAACGAGTGGGAGTTGACCAAAAGCCCTGCTGGCGCCCATCAGTGGGTAGCCAAAGACCCGAAAATGATGGTTCCGGATGCCTTTGATCCGGAAAAAAAGCACAAGCCCACCATGCTAACTACCGATTTATCCCTACGATTTGATCCGGTTTACGAGAAAATTTCCAAGGGTTTTTACGAAAATCCGGAGAAATTCAACGATGCCTTTGCACGCGCCTGGTTTAAACTTACCCACCGTGATATGGGCCCCAAAACGGCGTATCTGGGTCCGGAAGCACCGACGCAAGATCCTATCCCAGCCGTAAACCATCCCCTGATCAACACCCAAGACATTGGCGCATTAAAGACGCGTTTGTTAAATTCCGGATTGTCAATTAGCGAGCTGGTCAGCACTGCCTGGGCCTCGGCATCCACCTATCGGGGCTCGGATAGAAGAGGCGGCGCCAATGGCGCACGTATCCGTTTGGCTCCACAAAAAGATTGGGAAGTCAACAACCCGGAGCAATTGGCAAAAGTATTGGGAGTGCTTGAAACCATCCAAACCGAATTCAACGAAAACGCCGGAAATAGGAAAGTATCCATGGCCGACCTGATCGTGTTGGGAGGCAATGCTGCCGTGGAACAAGCTGCTGCCAATGCTGGCTACCCAGGAACAAACCGATGTGGCGTCCTTTGACCTGCTGGAGCCCATGGCGGATGGCTTTCGCAATTACCTGAAAACCCAATACACCATTTCTACGGAAGAGTTGTTGCTAGACAAGGCCCAACTACTCACCCTAACCGCTCCTGAAATGACGGTATTGGTGGGCGGCATGCGTGCGCTTAACGCGAACTACGATGGATCCGGGCACGGGATTTTCTCCGATAAGAAAGCGACCCTTACCAATGAGTTTTTTGTGCACCTTCTGGACATAGGGACCGAATGGAAGGCCAGCTCCGAGAGCAAAGAAACCTTTGAAGGAAGGGACCGGGCTACCGGAGAACCGAAGTGGACCGCTACCCGGGCAGACCTGATATTCGGATCCAACTCCGAGTTGCGTGCCCTGGCCGAGGTATACGCCAGCGAAACGTCCAAAGAAAAATTTGTCTCCGACTTCGTTGCTGCCTGGGACAAGGTGATGAAACTCGACCGATTTGACCTGATTTATCAATAAACTCTCTGCAGGTTTTCCGGTTAGGAAAGCAGGCATGACAGCCATGAATTAAGCCAGATCCACGGATCTGGCTTTTTTTTGTTGCGTCCGATCCCAGCGAGGCGTCTCCGACGATAATTCCCCGGTTCTGTTTTTTCAGCCGTCTTCGAAGAGATAGGCGCTAGGTCCGAGGGCGGCTTTTGCCAGGGACGAAGCATTGGCTATCGTGCAGCATCCAGGCACTTACTTTTTTCTGATTTTTATTTAGAATTAGTTTAAATAAACAAAACTTTTATATATTTGTCATCAGAAAACGCAGGGAGGCGTTTTCGAAACCGAAACCAATATTGTAGATAAACCATTTAAATTAGTACTGAATGAAAATTTTGTTTGATAATCGTTACCTAATGCTTTCTGCCCTTTTTATACTGGGGCTTGCCTGTTTTTCGTGTGACAATGGGGACGATCCCATTCGTCCGGACTTACAGCTACCTACCACCTATGACGGCTCGAATTTTTCCACCTCCACTGGCACACAAGCAGCGGTATTGACCCAGCTTTCGTTACTGACCACCGAAATGCAGCGCGGTCGTCAAGGTCAAACGGTTACCTTAGCAACACTGGAGAGCCTGTATGAAGCGGGAAATCCAAGTGTTGAGACCGTTACCACTACCTATTATGCCGATCGAATCACTGGTGCCGACGGTTGGTTGGATGAATTGGCAAAGGCAAGTGGCGGTACGGTGTATACGCCAGGTGAACCCGTGGGACAGGGCGGTACGCTAGGCGGCTATCTGTTTGACGAAAATGGCCTGGAACTGGAGCAACTGGTAGAAAAAGGCTTGTTTGGTGCGGCCCTGTACAACCACGCTACTACGCTGCTGTCTCCCCAAATGACTGGCGAGCAAGTAGATCAGACACTTGCTATTTTTGGTGCTACCCCCGCTTTTTCTAACTCGGGTTCTTCCAACGTTGCTTCGGATGTACGGGACCGCTTCATGGCCAATTACGCTGCACGTCGCGACAAAAATGACGGCAACGGCTTGTATTCCCAAATGAAAGCGGCTTTCCTGAAATTGCAGGCTGCTACTGCGGCAGGTCAGGAGTACCAGGCAGAAAAAGACGAGGCCATCGCAGAAGTGAAGTTACTTTGGGAAAAGGCCAACGCGGCCACGATCATCAATTACTGCCACTCAGCGATTAGTAAGTTGAGCGCAACCAATCCATCTCCCGATGATGTGGGCTCAGCCTTGCATTCTTATGGTGAAGCGGTTGGCTTTTTGCACGGCTGGCGGACCATTCCCCAGGCAGACAAGCGAATTAGCGATGCGCAAATCGATCAATTGCTGGTATTGTTGAATGCACCGCAGGACGGAGTTGCGAGCGCTTACAAATTTGCAACCGACCCTGTAAATGAATTGCCAAAGCTCACGCAAGTGATTGATCAGCTGCAGACGTTGTATGAATTTAGCACCCAGGATATCGAAGATTTCAAGAAAAACTGGGTTAGCGAACAAGGGCGCTAGGCTGTCCCAGGATACGACTCACCAAACTTTTTCTTTGGTGAGTCGTTTTTGAGTTCCCACGTAGTCAAAATCAAAAATAAATTATGAACCGACGATTCTACTCAACCGCTCTGCTCCTGGCATTATTGGTTGGTTTCTTCGCTTGTGAAGAGGGTGAGACACCGATACAGAATAGCTTCGATCGAGGCGAGATGTTGGAAAACATGGCTGAGAACCTGATTATCCCTGCCTACACCGACTTGCAGACGCGCGTTGGTGCCCTGGAAAGCAGTGCCGAGAGCTTTACACAAAATCCCGATATGAATTCCCTGCAGTCCTTACAAGCTGCCTGGGAGGCAGCGTATTCCTCCTGGCAATACGCCAATGCCTACAACTTCGGCCCAGCGGGAGAAGAGGGTATCCGCAGGTCCTTGCTAGAGGAAGTAGGCACCTTTCCCGTCTCTGAGGAAAAAATCGAAAACGCCATTACAGGCACAGCCAATTTCAATGATTTTAACCGGGATGCCCGGGGTTTTCTGGCGGTGGAATACCTGATTTTTGAAACAGGAAATTCGAATGCAACCGTGGTAGAAGCCTTTGCCTCCCAAAACAGGAAAGACTTCCTACTAGGCGCTGTGGCCGATATTGAAAGACGGGTGACCGAGGTGCTTTCGGCATGGAACAGCGGCTATGCTTCCGAATTTATCCAAAATCGGGGTACGGATGTGGGAAGCAGTACCTCCATGCTGTATAATGAATTTGTAAAAAGCTTTGAAAGCGCGAAAAATTTCAAACTGGGTTTGCCACTCGGCAGGAGACCAGGCCAAACCCAAGCAGAACCGCAGTTGGTAGAAGCCCGGTATTCGGGCACCTCTGCTGCCATGCTGAAGGAACACCTGCAGGCCATTGAGCGGATCTGGCAAGGACGCGGCGGGCAGGGGCAAAATGGCCCCGGATTCTGGGAGTACCTGCAATCGGTGGAAGGAGGGGCGGCGCTTATTGAGGCCACCGAGGCACAGATGACAGCGGTAAAGGCTGCACTGGAAGCGTTGCCGGATTCCCCACCCCTCTCGGAGCAAATTCAGCTAGCACCGGAACCTGCCGATCGACTCCATACGGAACTCCAGAAACAGACCCGCTTTTACAAAAGCGATATGTCCTCCCTGCTAGGGATTTCCATTACGTTCAGTAGTGGGGATGGAGACTAAGGGAAAAAAATTCGAAATGTCAATTGATTGCTTCTTGTGCTGACAGGTACTTTCCTTGCTAATTTCCTGGCTTCTATACGCATAGAAGTCCTCTCAAACAAATTGAGGGAGCGCGTTCGAGCGACTCCCTTTTCTGTCTTTCGGGGGGTTTTTGGTCTGCTAATGGCCTTTGGTGCCGCACGCTTTATGTGGCTGGGCTGGATCGAAGACCATTATTCCGATCCGATCGTTCACTTTCATTATTGGGGTTTTGGATGGGTGGAACCCTTCTCGGCGGAGATCCTTTATGCGATCCACTGGGTGATGCTGCTGGCGGCTTTTGGTGTAATGCTTGGGACGCGGTGGCTGTACCGGCTTTCGGCGCTGACCTTGTTCCTAACCTTTACGTATACCGAACTTATCGACCTCACCTACTACCTCAATCATTACTACTATGTAAGTATTGTGTGTGCCCTGCTCTGCATCGTGCCCTCGCCTCCGTCCCTGTGGGACCGGGAAGCACGCATTCCCCGCTGGGTTTTGGTCGTTTTTAAGTTTCAGATCGCCATCGTTTATATCTATGCAGGACTTGCCAAAATCAACTACGATTGGCTCGTTCTGGCATTGCCGCTGAAAATCTGGCTTCCTGCGCACGATACCGTGCCGGTACTGGGTCCCCTTTTCGCCTGGTCGGTGACGCCCTATATTTTTTCCTGGTTTGGGATGCTGTACGATTGCCTCATCGTGTTTTTCCTGCTCTATAAGCCTACCCGAATTTGGGCCTACCTCACGGTTATTGCCTTTCATTCCCTTACGGGGCTGCTCTTTCAGATTGGAATTTTCCCGCTGGTGATGATGGGAGGTACCCTGATTTTCTTTGATTTTGACACGCGTCCACAACTCGCCCTTGCCCCAAAAGCTCCGATCCGGCCCAGAGAGCGCGTACTGGCCGCCGTTTTGCTGCTTCACTTCGCTTTCCAGCTGATTTTTCCCTGGCGGTACCTGCTGTACGAGGGGAATGTATTCTGGACGGAACAAGGGTACCGGTTTGGCTGGCGCGTCATGCTCATGGAGAAAGCGGGTACCGCCACATTTTATGTCAAGGATAGCCAAACAGGCCGGGAGGGCGTCGTCGATAACCGGGAATTTTTAAACCCCCATCAGGAAAAACAAATGGCCATGCAGCCGGATATGATTCTACAATTTGCCCATTTTCTCGGTACACACTATGCCGAGCAAGGGGTTCAGGGCCCGCAGGTGCGCGCGGAAGTCTATGTCACCCTCAACGCGCGTCCGAGCCGTTTACTCATCGACCCAACCGTTGACCTAATGAAGGAAACCGATTCCTTTCGACCCAAAACCTGGATAGTACCCTTTGAAAACAATGCAGAAAATGCCCTATCGCAGTAACGAATATAAGACAATAAAGAAACGAAAAGGAGTAGCCAGGTCGTTGCTTCCCCTGTTGATGCTATTGGCTGGGGTAGCCCTGTCTTTTCAGGTTCGGGCCCAGACTTTTACTCTTTCCGGGACCGTTCGCATCGTGGGGGAGGCCTGTATGGGTACGCCCAAAGTGGTGGTTCGCGGCAGCAGTCTGGGGGTTTCAGTGGATGCAGTGGGGAGTTTTCGGCTGGAGGGT
Organism: Cyclobacterium xiamenense; assembly: GCF_900109255.1. Taxonomy (NCBI): domain Bacteria; kingdom Pseudomonadati; phylum Bacteroidota; class Cytophagia; order Cytophagales; family Cyclobacteriaceae; genus Cyclobacterium; species Cyclobacterium xiamenense. The sequence continues at coordinate 44,575 of NZ_FNZH01000012.1, forward strand.
ATACCGGCAGGGGAACAGACGCTGGTGGCGTTTTGCCTGGGCAAAAAGATGGCCGAACAAACGCTTATTGTCGATCGGGATACAGAGGGTTTGGAATTTGTGTTGGCGGATATTGAAAACGAGCTCGAGGACGTTCAGGTGGATGGAAGCAGGGCAGAAAGTTTTGCTGCCGCCCGTTTGGCCTCCGTGGAGAATTTTGGTGTCTACGACGGTCGCAAAAGTGAAGTCATCGTACTCAAAGAAATGGTTGCCAATACCGCCACCAACAACGCAAGGCAGGTATATTCGCGGATTACCGGACTCAATATCTGGGAAAGCGACCAAACCGGGTTGCAGCTCGGGATTGGTGGCCGGGGACTAAGTCCCAACCGTACCTCGAATTTTAATGTACGGCAGAACGGCTACGACATTTCAGCGGATGCCCTGGGTTATCCGGAGTCCTACTATACGCCTCCAGTGGAGGCCCTGGAGCGAATCGAAATCGTACGGGGTGCCGCTTCCCTGCAATACGGTACGCAGTTTGGCGGCATGCTTAATTTTCGCTTTCGCCGGGGAACCGAAGATGCCAAAATACGCCTAACCAGCCGCCAATCCGCGGGTTCCTGGGGGTACTTCGGATCGTTCAATAGCCTGGAGGGTACGGTAGGAAACCTCCGCTATTACACCTTTTACCAGCACAAACGCGGAGATGGGTACCGTCCCAATTCCGGATTTACGGCGCACAATTTCTATACCTCCCTGGACTATACTTTTAGCGAAAAACTATCGGCCAGCCTGGAGCTTACCAAGATGACCTACCTCACCCAGCAAGCGGGTGGCCTGACCGATCGGCAGTTTGAGGAAAATCCCCGTCGCTCCTTTCGGGACCGAAATTGGTTTAATGTGGACTGGAACCTTGCCGCCCTGGCATTTACCTATAATTTTTCCGATCGGACGAAGCTCAATACGCGTAATTTCGCCTTGCTGGCCTCCCGCCAATCCGTCGGCAACCTGGAGCGCATCAACGTCGCCGACTTTGGTGAGGAACGGACGCTGATTGCGGGCGATTTTCGGAATTTCGGTAACGAAACCCGGTTGTTGCATTGGTACCGCATGGGGAAGGAGACCCAGACCTTTCTGGTCGGAACACGCGCTTATCACGGTACCACCACTGCCAAACAAGGCTGGGGAAGCCGGGGCGCGGACGCGGATTTCCGGTACCTGAACCCGAATGATTTGGAGGATTCGGACTACGTTTTCCCCAACCGCAACTACGCCCTGTTTGCTGAAAATATCATCAATTTCAGCCCGAAATTTAGCCTGACCCCTGGTGTCCGTCTGGAAAACATCCAAACCTATGCAGATGGCTATTACAAACAATACGTGTTTGACGGGGCAGGTAATGTCCTGGTAGAAAACCGTTTTGACGAGGAATTGGAGCGCCGGCGCAGTTTTCTGCTCTTTGGGCTGGGCTCGAGTTACCGGCAAAGCGAATCCGTGGAGTTCTACGCGAATATTTCGCAGAATTACCGGGCAATTAATTTTACCGATTTGCGCATTAACAACCCGAATTTACGGGTGGATCCTGCGATTACCGACGAGCAGGGGTATACTGCCGATTTGGGGGTAAAGGGTAGTAAGAGCGATCGGTATACCTACGAAGTCACCTTGTTTTACCTGCGGTACTTTGGCAAAATCGGCCAGGTACTTCGTACCGATTCGGTGCTATTTAACGACTACCGGTACCGTACCAATATTGCGGATGCCCGGAATATGGGGCTGGAGGCATTTGGCGAAGTTTCCCTACTCAATCTACTGGGAAAAGATAGCGAGCGGATAAAATGGACGCTATTCGGTAACTTCTCCCTGATAGACGCCCGGTACATCCGCACCCAGGATGCGGCCATTCGCAATAAAAACGTAGAGATGGTACCTCCGGTAACGGTAAAACTGGGAAGTACCGCACGTTACAAGGGACTTTCCGTCTCGGCCCAGTATTCCTACGTGGATGCTCATTTTTCCGATGCCTCGAATGCCGTTCGAACGGCTACGGCGGTGGAAGGGCTGATTCCTTCCTATGCCGTGGCAGATATTTCTGCCATTTACCGGTGGAAGTCGCTTGCACTTGAAGTCAGTGTCAACAACCTCTTTGATGAGCAGTACTTTACCCGGCGCGCAGATGCCTATCCGGGACCGGGCATTATCGCTGCAGATGGCCGTGGTTTCTATGCAACGCTGGAAATGAACTTTTGACCTGCAATCGGTGGCACAATTGATTCAGCAGGGTTGCTTCCCGCAACAGGCACAGGTCCGTTTCGGGTATGGGGCAAACCGGATTAAGCTGTTCCTCCTCACGTTTTCCAGGCAGTTTCGGAAGGATCGGGCCTGGTTTAATCGTTTTTTTTGCAGGCACCCGGGAAGGGATAAAAAAAGCCAGGCCCCACGAGTACCTGGATTTTTAATCTACAAATAACCTATTTTTCTCATTGTAACAGCTGTGAATTCGGTGGTGCAAGAGGCCGAATTCCAATGACCGGACTACCTCCTGAGTGGACTGGCGTCGAAATGGTTTTCCTGTTCGGTGATGTTACCTGCATCATCGATTTGAAAGCGGTCGGCCACCCGTAAGTTGATGTCCGAAAACCTTAGTGTAATATCTACCCTGCTAATGATGGAAGTTTGCTCTTCGTTGTAGAAATGATCCAAGACAGTAACGGATATACCCTCCAGCAGCGGTTCCAGGGGAAGCCACCACTGTTCGTAGACGTTGAGAACCCCTACGATCGGCTCATGAACGCCCCCTGGAGCGATTGGCGCACGAAAGATGATATCATCACTAAAGGGAATCAGGGAAAAGGATTTTGTCCGCAAGCCGTCGAAGTACGCCTCGGCGGCTTTTTTTAGCAGTTTTTTTCTGTTTTGTTCAAGGAGTGCATTTTTCATGACTGGATTTGTTTAGATGGTATTGGCGATTGTTTAGTTTTCAGCAGGAATGGTTTGCTTTGTTTGTATCCCTCAAGCTTGCCCACGATTACCTGTTTCTTGCACCCATTTCTGTTCGCATGCAAACGAAGTAATGGTACAATTCAACAGGCTACCCCGAAACGTATGGCTGCGGGGTAGTTCTGCTTTTGACAACATGTTGGCCCAGCAAGCCCAAGGGCCTACATCCAATCCGTGTTGCCCGTTACTGCCAGGGTGAATGTCCTGGGAGTTTTCCACCATTGTTTTTGGCTAATAAGGCTATTTCCCGCGGGCAAGGAGAAACGCTGCCTGAGCGGAAGGTGAAAACACCTGTTCCAGCGAACCTTGTTTACTGCTTTTGCCTGTTCTTCCGATGGGTTGCTATTTTGTGCAGATCCCACAGGGATACCGGGGCCGGTAGCGTCTGTAGGAAGGCTGTGGCCGCCCGTATTTTTTTCCGTAAAGGGAGGAATTGCCGTATCTTGGGTTTGCGCAGCATCGGTTTGCTTACACGTTGTCGAGAAACTCCCAGGTTGCTGAAACCTTTTCTTCACCGGTTAGTCGAGCATTTCCATATTGCGGTCTCTTCTCCGGAGCAGGAAGCGGTTTGTCAAGCTGGTGTCCTTTTTTAGTTTCAGTACTCCCGGGTTGTTGGTGCCTTGAGCCAAACTATAACAGGTACTGGAAAGAGTAATGGTGGTTGAAATACGGAATTTTTTCATGGGTAGTGCATTTGGTAGGGATTGGTAGTGTAATAGGGTGGAGCAAGGTTGGCAGCGACGCTATTACAGGCGTTACGTTTCTTAGTGTATCGCATCCGTTCGGAAAATTGGTAGTAAGGCCGAATGCGCGTGGTTTCCAGGTACGGTCGGTTTCCACGAGACCGCATAAGGTTCGGTTTTTTTTGGCGGGATGCATCGGTATTCACTTTCTTGGATGGTATCGACGGTAGTAGCGGTCCGTTTGGAGCGGTTCAAGCGTGCAGGAGTATTGTTTCCATTACTATGGGCATCGCTATCTCAAAGAAGTAGGTAATGGATTGCTGGTGCAGCAGTGTTAGGGGTATGTCAGCAAAGCTGTTCCACGAAATGTTCGTGGTCCCAGAACACTTTTATTTCCTCAATTTTGTTTTGTTCATTAAAACGGAAAATGAAGATGTGCTCCGAAACAAAGAATTTCCCCTGGCTTGGTAGTCCTGCAAAGTCCTTTTCCTGTGTTCCGAAAATCTCTACCGTACAGGTCACTTCGTTTTCGGCCATGTTGTATTGCTGATCAATAACCGTATTGTCTAAATCTGGAAAAGAATCCATAAGCGCGGACCAAACACCCATTCCGACCTCTTTGATTTTCCCGCTAAATCCGCTGCCCAGCGGGATAAATGAAACCTTTCCATCAGGCCTGCACAGGCCGAGCATCCGGTCTGCTTCCATGTCTTGATACGCTGAAAAAAAGTCCGTGCAGATCCCTTTTTTAACGAGAATTTCCTGATTCGCTTTACTTGTTTTTGTTGTTGCTTTCATCCTTTTGTTCGTTGTTGGTGAGTTATGGATGGGTTAATGAAGTAGTGATTTAGTTTCGGGCAATGGAGTGCTTTCTCCGAATGCTTTTGATCAAATTTACATCAACCAGCATTGCCATACGTGTAAAAATGTGTGTGGCGATTGCCAATCACGGGGAATTGCTTTTTTCCGGCAAAGGTTTTCCGCATCGCTGTTTTTATTTATCGGTTAAAGATTGGGTTTGGTACCTTGCACTCCTTTCTGCGTGCCTACTTTCAAGGGGTATGCCTGCCGGTGAAGGATCAAAACAAACATAATGAATGATGTGGGAAGAAATTAGGTCAAATGTTCCAAAAATTGCGACAGATGTTCCACCAGCAAAAAAGGCATTTTCATCCAATGTCTTCGGGAAGGCATGTGGGTGGTAGCTACGCCAACGGAAGGTACAATCAATCCATGTGTACTTTCAAAACCAGCTTTACCGGCGAGGGGCTTTCTTGCTAACCCCTGTCCTGTTGAAACCGGTCTCCGTTGTACCTAAGACAGCCCTTTCGTACTATTTGTCCAAATAGCGAATCAATTCCCGGTGTTTTTGGTGGTAGTCGGAAGGGTTCATGTGGTTGAACGTTTTATAATCTTTTATCAAATGGGACTGGTCATGGAAACCGTTTGCAGCTACTATGTCCTGCCAGTCAATTTTTTCCCGATTGGCTACGGTATTGGATAAGTAGCTAAATCGTTTGATTCGCGCGTACAGCTTGGGAGAAATGCCTACTTTTTCCAAAAACCGTTTTTCCAGGTACCGTCTGCTTACAGAAAATTGGCGTAGTACTTCCTCAATGGAAACCATCCCCGCCTTTGTATGAATAAAGTCAATCGCTTCGTCGATGATACTGAGTTTTGATTTGGCTGCAGATAGGAACGTTTCCAAAAAAGTTTCCAAAATCAAAACCTTTTTCTCAGGGTCGCAGCTGCCTTTTAGGGAGCGATGCGTTGCCTGAATGCTCTCACCCAGGACCTTTGCCAGGTCCATGCGTCGGTTGACCAGTTCAGGCATGGGGAACCCAAAAATATTATACAAGGAAGCGGGGTGCAGGACTGCGCCAATCATCCCTATTTTTCCGTTTACCTGCAGGTGGTAATTTGCCGTAAACTGTCCGGAGGCAAAGATCAGGGGGACTTGTTCTTTTTGGTCTTCGGTTTGGTACGCCCAACAGGGGTCGGCGTAATTAAAAACCAAGCCAATCTATCCGGAGGGAGGACTTTGGGCCAGTATTTTCTCCTCCTTTTCACTTTCCCAAATAAAGAAGCAGTCCACATAGGGGCGAAGTTGCTCGGAAGGAAGGTGTTTTGTATACTTCATTGGGATAAGGGAATGGGATAAAGACCCGATTTCAGTAGTTCCGTCTGAATTAGTACTATATATTCGTATAAAAAAATGAAATAAAAAAAAGGTTGCAAATAAAATTTCAATGGTAGGCATCCTTACGCTTCCTGGAATCTTCTGCAGGGAGCCCGGTACACTTCTGGCAGGAATAAATGGGTGGTTGGCTACCGGCAGCAGTTCCTTGAATTTTTCCCGTAGTCGACGGTGAGTAGCCGAGAATGAATGGATCGCGGCCATATGATTGGCTGGTACTAACCAAAAAGACACCCGCTTTCATCCACTGATCAACACAGCCTCGTCCACTTAAATTGCTGGTAGGTTAACAGGGAAATGCCGGTGGGGCTGTCGGCCGAACCGAGTAGAAACTGCGTTGAAGAAAAAATGATGCGGAGAATCGATACAATGACTTGTATTTCGGAATTTATGGTGATAGTATTGCTGGAAACTCCTGAGCATCACCGACTACAATGAGCCCAAAAATCCGCTGGTACGTATTGGCCCTGGTTTTCCTGGCCACTGGTTTGAATTTCCTTGACAGGCAGGTACTCTCCATGACCATCCTCAAGATTCAGGAGGAATTGTCCATTTCGGACGTGCAGTACGGATGGGTCAATACGGGCTTTCTCGTCAGCTATGCCCTGATGTTTACCGTAGGCGGCCGCTTGATTGACAAGGTAGGAGGAAAGGTAGGTCTGGGCATCTCGGTGGGCGTCTGGTCGGTGGCCAGTGCCCTGCATGGACTTATGGGCAATTTTTACCAGTTGGTGGGATTCCGGTTTTTGCTGGGCATGGGGGAAGGAGGCTGTTTTCCCGGAGCAGCGAAGACCGTGTACGAATGGTTTGGGAAAAAGGAGCGGGCCCTGGCCAACGGCGTGGCCATTGGTGGGGCGGCCATTGGTGCCGTTGTAGCGCCTCCCCTGACCATCCTGATTTCCGGGCAGTACGGCTGGCGTTGGGCCTTTATCCTGCCGGGCCTGGTTGGCCTGGTCTGGGTCGTCGCCTGGTTTGGCCAACCCTGGAAAAAAAGTCTGCATGCGCAGAGTCAGCTGAGCCGTCCCCTAACGGAAAAGCCGATTCGGGTTCCAATGGTCGACTTATTGAAAAACAGGACCGTGTGGGCATTTATTTTGATCCGCTTTTTGCTGGACCCGGTGTTTTATTTTCTGATGTTTTGGGTACCCAAATACCTCAATCAGGAGCGTGAACTGTCCTTCGAGCGGATCGGGGAACTGTTTTGGATCCCCTTTCTGGCCTTGGGCTTGTCAAACATGCTGGGCGGCTGGTGTTCGGATAAGCTTATTGCCCGAAACCTGAGCATCAATGCCGCCAGAAAATGGGTCATGGGTTTTGCAGCTGCGGTCACCCTGGTGGCGCCTTTTATTTCTACCGTTTCCTCGGTGGAGGTAGCCATTTTACTTATGTCGCTAGTAATGCTGGCCCACGGGTTTTGGATCACTAACTACATTACGGCCATTGCGGATATGTTTGGCAATCAGGCCACCTCCACGGTGGTGGGACTGTCGGGAACGGCCGGGGCGATTTCCGGCATGCTCTTGAATCCGGTTATTGGCTGGGTGGCACAAAATTATTCCTACGGTCCCTTGTGGTTGGTTTCTGGGCTGATGTATCCCCTGGCTTTTTGTATATTGCTTATCCGAATACCCTCGATTACTGCGCTGGAATTCAAGCCGCCAAAAGGCGCAGGTGCCGGGTGATTCGCCAATACTTCACCGAGCAGAAACATGGAAAAACACACAAATGAACAAAATCCAGCCGGGGAGCAGCAGCCCTGGGAACGAAGACAGGAAACCAGGCCCCGGATCGGCGTGTTTGGGGTGGGATACGTCAAGTACTGGCCCCAATTCGAAGGCTTGTTGGAAGATCTCTTAGAAAAACAACGGGTGTTTCTCGATAAACTTGCGCCCCTGTCGGTGGAGGTCATTGATTTTGGCATGGTAGACGATGCCCAAGCCGCTTATGCCCTGGTGCCCAAACTCAAGGCGGCCAATCTGGATTTGATCTTTTGCGACATGCTGACCTACGCTACCTCCAGCACCTTTGGCGTGATCATCAAGACTATCGAGACGCCCATCGTATTGGTGGCCTTACAACCGGACAAGGCCATGGACTACAGCCGGGCCTCTACCTACATGCAGCTGTACAACGACGATGTGTGCTCCCTGCCCGAATTTGCAGGCGTAGCGCTGCGCATGGGCAAACCAGTGCCCGAGATCATCATCGGCACGCTGCACGAGGACCCGGGAGCCGATGCGCAAATCGAGGAGTTTTGCCGCATTGCCCGGGTGCTGCATGGATTGAAAAATGCCCGAATCGGCCATATCGGGCATCCCATCGAGGCCATGCTCGACATGCATACCGATGCGACTATGCTAACGGCGCATTTTGGGGTACACGTGGTGCAGTGCGAGGCCAATCAACTTGTGCACCAGTATGTCCACCAAGTGAGCGAGGCAGAGGTAGGCCAGGAGGAAAAGCGCATCCTGTCGTTTTTTGATACACCGGACCCGGTGTCCGACCCCATTTCCGAAAAATTGCGACCGGCCGATTTACAAGTGGCCGCGAGGGCTTCCCTGGCCTTAAAAAAATTTGTGGCTAGCGAAAAACTGGACGGCCTGGCCTATTACTACAATGGTGAGCCCGAAAGCGATACCCAACAAGTAATGGCCAATCTGATCGTGGGCAATTCCCTGCTCACCAGCTCGGGTTTTCCCATGTGTGGGGAATCGGATTTAAAGACCTGTTTGGCTCTATTTATCATGGACCGTTTGGGGATCGGTGGAAGCTTTGCGGAGTTTCATCCGGTGGATTTCATCGAAAACTTTATCCTGGTGGGCCATGATGGCCCACACAACATCTCCATCGCCCAGGGGAAGCCGGTCTTGCGAAGTTTAAAGAAATACCACGGCAAGCCCGGCTTTGGTGCTGGCGTGGAGTTTAAGATCAAGGAAGGGCCCATTACCATGTTAAGCATAAGCTCGACCTTCGAAGGAAAATTCAAATTTGTAATCGCCGAAGGAGAATCGGTGGAAGGCCCCATCCCTCCCACCGGGAATACCAATACCCGGGGTTTCTTTAAGCCGGATGTGCGCACCTTTCTTACGAAATGGATCAAGGAAGGGCCTACCCACCATTTTGCGCTGGGCATTGGGCACCATGCCGGTAGTATTCAGAAAATTGCCAACTACCTGCATATAGAATCGGTGGTGGTATCGTAAACCCAGTACAATCCAAAACCAAATGCCCATGAAAACCGCTTTTAATCTGATCCAAAAGAAATCCAATTCGGGCCGGCACCCTCGTCCTGTAGGATATAGCAAAGGCTATTTGTATAATCTTTTGAGAAATGTACGTTTATGGGCCTATCCGCTGTCGCTGTTTTCCGCCTTGCTGGTTTTTTCGAGCTGTTCCCAGAAAGAGGGGGAGGAAAAATCAAGCCCGAATATCCTGATTATCCTAACCGATCAGCAAACCAATGATGCCATCAGTTACCTGGGTAATCCCCATTTGGCGACACCCGCGATGGATCAGTTGGCAGCAGAAGGTACCTGTTTTACAGCATCGTACTGTACCAGTCCGGTATGCGGCCCCGCCAGAAGCAGCCTGATTACCGGACGGATGCCCCACGAAACGGGCGTTGTCTGGAATTCCACCCATATTGATTCCTCCCTGCCCACGATTGGCCATCTTTTTCAAGAAGCAGGATATCAGACAGCCTGGGCAGGAAAATGGCACCTTCCCCAAGCCTATCCCGCCAAAGCGGGAATGGATTCGGTGGCCGGTTTTCAGGTGATTCCCTTTCAGTCCCTGGATGAAGCCTGGGACCTGGGTGCAGACACGGATGGTCCCATTGCAGATGCGGCAGTGCAGTATATACGTGCATACAATGAAGAAGCCCCTTTCCTTCTAGCCGTTTCCCTGCACAATCCCCATGACATCTGTTACGTGCCCAGAAGACCGGAGGACTATGCCAGGGCCGATGAGTTGGACTCGCTCCCTCCCTTGCCTCCGAACTTTGAAATTGCCGAAGATGAGCCTGAATTCCTGGATGAGAAGCGGTTGATGGACCATTATGGGGATGAGCTGTTGTTAACCAGCGACTACAGCCCCGAAGACTGGCGAGCCTACCTGTACCATTATTACCGGTTTACGGAGATGGTGGACAAAGAGATCGGGAAGATCCTGCGGGCTTTAACAGACAAAGGTCTGGATGACAATACGATTGTGGTCCTGACCAGCGAACATGGCGATGGTGCCGCTGCGCACCGCTGGGCGGCCAAATTGAGTTTATATGAAGAGGCAGCTACGGTGCCCTTTATTATCCGCTGGAAGGGGCACATTCCCTCCGGAACGATTAACAGGGATCAGTTGGTATCCGGGATGGACCTGGCACCCACCTTATTGGATTATGCCGGTATCGGCAAAAATATCCAATTTACCGGTAAAAGCCTGAAGCCGATCTTGGAAGATCCCCGGAAGAATTTACGGGACTATTTGGTGGTGCAGTTGGCCGACGATAAACTGGATTCCAGCAGGCATGCGCGAATGATTCGGGATAAGCGCTTTAAATATAACCTGTATAATCAGGGAGAACGCAACGAACAATTGTTTGATCTGTGGGAAGATCCGGGCGAAACGATGAATCTGGCCGATGCAGTAAATTACCTGTCAGTCAAAAACCGGCTGAAAGGGGCATTGGCCGAATGGATCCGGGAGCACAACGATCCATTTCTGGAATGGCGTCCATTGCCGGAAAACGGTTCCCTTGCCCCCTAGTACCAAATGTCCCCCCACAAAATCTTCAGACCATGAATATAAAAACCAAAGACCTACTTATCCTGGCCGGCTTTTTCGCCGGAATTCTCGTGCCTGGTTTTGGCCAAAACAGCCCGGAATATGAAACGGTACGGCGAGGCTTCCAAAACCCGCCTGCTGCCGCCCGTCCCCATGTCTACCATTGGTGGCTGGGTGGCCACGTAGACAGCCTTCGGTTAAAGGAAGAAATTCGTGCATTCAAAGAAGCCGGGGTATCGGGGTTTACCATCTTCGAAATCGGCTCCAGGGATACCGTTCTGGTAGGAACAGGCCCGGAATTTTTGGGGGAAGAGTCCCTGAAAACCATCCAATTTGCCGTGGAGGAAGCGGGAAAGCTGGGGCTGCAGGTAGGCTTGAATACGGCCAGTAGCTGGAATGCGGGAGGCAACTGGCTTACTCCGGAGCATGCCGCCAAATCCATCTACCAATCGAAAGTAACCCTTACTGGAGGGAAAAATCAAAAAGTCACCATTCCTTTTCCCGAAATACCGGAAACCGATCCAAGAGGAAGAAAGCGAATGATAGAATTTGGGGCGGATGGAAAACCGGTTTATGCGAAGGAGATCGCCATGCTGGCGATTCCTGAATTCCCCGGCAATAGCCTGGCCGATACCAGCCAAATCCGGGATATTTCCGAATTTTTCGATCCGGAAACGGAGCTACTGGATTGGGAGGCTCCGGAAGGAGACTGGAGAATTGTACGATACGTCTGCTCCAATTCGGGCGAAAACCTGATCTTGCCCAGTAAATATTCTGCCGGCCCCATTGTGGACCATTACGACGCGGAGGCCACGTCCTTTCATTTCAATTACATCATCGACCGGTTGCAATCGGTGTTGGGGGACCTGCGGCAAACGGCCCTAAAAAGCCTTTACATGGCCAGTTATGAGGCGAGGGGTTTCACCTGGACACCCACGCTACCGGAGAAATTCAAGGCGATCAACGGATATGAGGTCAAAAAACTACTGCCCATCCTATTTGAAGAAGCAGAATTTTCATCCGAAACAACAGCCAATTTCCGGGCTGATTTTCAGCGCACCTTGTCCGAACTGATGATCCAAAATTTTTACATGAAATCCAAAGAAGTCTGCAATGCCCACGGCCTCAAAAACAACAGTGAGGCTGGTGGACCCGGTCTTCCCCTGCACAATGTTCCCGTGGAACCCTTAAAAGCCTTGGGCAAGGGGCTGGATATCCCAAGGGGTGAATTCTGGATCAATCACGGCCGGTACAATGAAGACGGAATGGATATCTTGCGGGTGGTGAAAGAAGTCTCTTCGGCGGCGCACATGTATGGTGTTGGAAGAGTTGAAATGGAAGCGTTCACCTCTTTTCAGCACTGGCAGGAGGGGCCTTTTGAAATGAAACCGATCGGAGACCGGGCCTTTGCGGAGGGCATGAACAAGGTGGTGGTGCATGGGTCTACCCATAACCCGCAAGGGACGGGCGTTCCAGGAATCGTCTACCACGCCGGTACCCATTACAATGACAAACGGGTATGGTGGCCCAAGATCCGGCCTTTTAACGAATACCTGGCCCGTGTTTCCTACATCTTCCAGGAAGCGGATTTTCAGGCCGATTTTCTATATTATTATGGGGATACCATTCCTAATTATGGTGGTCATAAACGGGGTAGGTTCTCCCCGGGCGCAGGTTACGATTATGAACTGGTCAATACGGAAATTCTCCTAGGGCTGGAGGTACAGAACGGGGAGATCGTTAACCCCAGAAATGGGGCCAGATTCAGGGTATTGGCCCTGGCGGAGGAGCACGAAATTCATCCGGAAGTCCTGCTTAAATTGAAAGATATGGCAGAAAAAGGCGCAGTGATCATGGGGCCGAAACCCACCCGGATCGCCCAACGGAAAGTGAAACCCGGTATGCCAGAAATGGAGGGATGGCTGGATGATTTATGGCAACCGTTCAATGCAAAAGATTTCAAAACAGGAGAGGCGGCTATATATCGTGATGCAAGCCCTGCTGAAATATTGGAGGCACTGGAACTTGCACCAGACCTTGATTATGAAGACAAGGCGTTCTATACGCTTGATTATACCCATTACCAAAAGGGTGGCCTGGCTTTCTATTTTGTGGTCAATACCCGGGAAGAATGGGTTTCCCGCAGCCTGACCTTTCGCCAACAGGGGAAGGTGCCCGAAATCTGGGATCCGGTGTCGGGGCAGGTAATCGCGGCAAGCGTCTACGAACAAACGGAGCAAGGCATCGTTTTGCCGCTGACATTGGCTCCCTACGAAAGTAAATTCGTTGCATTCCGGCCGGGAAGCGAGCGAGACCATTTTGCGCAGGTCTTGGGAGCGGGTGTTCATCCACCGAAAATGGATTTCTTGAAGGAAGGCCTTGCGATCTGGGAAGAGGGGATTTTCTTTTTACAAGATGCCGAGGGGGCGCGTGAAATTCACAACAGCCTCCGGCAAACCGTGCTGAACGGGTCTTGGGAGGTTTTTTTTCCCGAAGGCTGGGGAGCTCCGGAAAAGGCGATTTTTCCCAAACTGACATCCTGGACAGCATCGGATGTGGAGGGCATTAAGTATTTTTCCGGAACAGCCCGATATGAAAAGCAATTTGTACATGCCCTGCATCCTTCTGATCATGCCGGTGCCAAAACCTACCTGAATCTGGGCGATCTTTCGCATGTGGCGGAAGTCTGGCTAAACGATAAGCCGCTGGGCATTACCTGGGCCAAGCCGCACCGCTTTGATGTGACCGACCTGCTCCGTCCCGGGATCAATAGCTTGCGGATAGAAGTGGCCAATACCTGGTCCAACCGGATTACGGGAGACGCATTGGCCGGAGAAAACTACACCCAAACCCATATTGAGGAAACCAATATTCATGGGATCAGCCATATTCGGGTACCCTGGGCGGAAGTACCCTTGATTCCGTCCGGATTGTTTGGGCCCGTTACGCTTCGTACCCTGGTACCGGTGCCCTTGCCCTGATTGGCCGGATTCTTAAGAAGAAATCAGCTGATTAGACCTCACCAAGTTTACGAGCAAATCCGGCAGTTTACGCGAATGTATGGTTCGAAAATCTCGTCTTCTTACCTTATTAAACCCACTGGTATTTAAATCGGAAATTGACTATCTTTAACACAGAATAAGCGAAATAGTATGGCAACTGAAGTCGTAAAGCGGTTGATCAATGTAGAGGAGTACCACCAAATGGGGGAGATGGGCATTTTAAAGCCGGATGACCGTTTGGAACTGATACACGGTGTAATATACGAGATGAGCCCCATTGGAAGTAAACACGCAAGCATCGTCAATAAATTGGCTAGCCTGTTGAATGAGCTGTTCAAAAATAAGGCAGTCGTCGGCGTTCAAAATCCAGTTCAAATCGATGACAGGAATGAGCCCGAACCGGAAATTTCCCTATTAAACTATCGGACGGACTATTATGCCTCCGCGCATCCGGCCCCTGCCGATGTGCTGGCAATCATCGAAGTGTCCGATGCGTCTATTCGTTTTGATAGGGAAGTAAAGTTGCCCCTCTATGCCTCACACGGCATTTTAGAATACTGGATGATCGATCTGGGCAACAATTGGATTGATGTCCATACGAATCCGAAAAAAGGAACCTATGCCAGCATCCAACGATACCTGCCCGGCGAGGAAATTTCCCTGATGGAGCAAACACTTTCTGTGAACGAGGTGCTTATTTTGCGTTAGGTTGGTGTCTTTTTTTTGGAAAGCCAATCCGGCATTTTCTTTTTGCTACGTTGCATTTCAATTTAACCGACCCAACCGCAAGAAACAGGTATTCGCCGTATTCCTTTTTGTGCTGGCCCTGCGGCCTCTTGCCTTTGCCCAAAACCGCCTGCCGGAAATCAGGGAAGATATTCCCATAGATTCCATACGGTTGAGTGATCCCTGTATTTGGGTAGACGCTGAAACGTTTTGAAGTGGATGATTCGGGAGATAAATTGGTCCTGGAACAGCTAGTTAATGGTAACGGGACGGTATACTAAACTCCTTTACTAATCATTCTTTAGTTAAATGATGATTAGAAACACCGCCTTTCTCGCCTTATTGCTGCTTTTGTTTTCGTGTTCTGAGGATATCCCCTCACCAGGAGAGCCGGAAGAAATGGAAGAGTCTACGGAAGTGGACGAGACTACCGAAGATCCCGCCTATCCGATATGCGGATTTGAGTTGGATCAGGAGGGAGATCCCTTACCGCTGATGGGCGATTGGGAGTTTGTTGGTTTTGAACATCTGGAAACAGGCAATCTTTACCTGTATACCTGTACGGCGAGATTGGCTCATCTTACCCATTATCAGGAAGGATACGATAATTGGCTGGAAGAATATGATTTTCCATTATACCTGAAGTTAACGGATCAGGAATGGGCTGAGGAAGCTGAGGCATGTCAGGGAAGGTTTAAACTGGAAACCAGGACCCATCTGGGGGTACTTCATTCCTGTTTTTCTTATGATGAGCAGGGAGCGATTGGGTTTGAAGTTGGCTTGCCCTATTGGGATTTTCCAGAAGGCGGCACCATTATTTTTCCGGAGGAAAGCCACCATATTGCCTACTCGGAGGGTCTTGAGAAGTCTGTTTCCTACGAAATTGAGGCCAACCGGCTGTATGTGTATTACGATAGCGAGGACTACCGCATGGTGCTTATCGCATTGGAGGAAAAGTAGGATTTTGGAGAAAATCTATGTTTGCAACGTAATCCCATGCCATTGTGGCACATCAAGCTAAAGGTAAATGATTACGATTTGATTAGCTATTGATAGCTGAAATCCATCACGGCAAATCCCAATTCATCGGCTACATTGACATAACTCCATAGTTTTCCACCCTTAAAAAAGCCACCCTTTGGCAAGGAAGAAAGATCTTCGACGCTTGTCTCTCCGATAAGTTCCAGTTCCTCAGAGAAAGCCATCAGGAAGATTTCCAGTTCAGCATCGGCAGACTCCGTTTTGTGAGACAGGACCCTGCTTGCAAACCGAAAATACAGCCCGGATTTTTCATCCCAGATAAAGTTCCAATAACTGATTTGCGTAGCCAGTTTTTTTATTTCCTCCTCAAATTCCTCCGGGCTATGCACCCTGTTTTTAACCACTCCCGTTTTTTCCAGGGGTACCAGAGTAAGGGGGAATTTCCGGTAAACAAGGCAATCCAATATGGGATTATATATGTAAATACCGTTTCCGACGGTACAGGAAATGAGTACCTTTCCGTTTAAATGCTGTAAAAATGGCAACTCAATCTTCAGGCCGCCACCGTCGCCTCCTCCTATGTGGATGGTAAATTGATTCGCTTTCTGGAATTCGGGGAGGGCCACCATGCGTTTTCGTTCTCCCAGAGAATCCAGTACGGCAAGGTAATATTCCTTGGTTTCGTAATTAAGGGGTAGCGAATACAATTGATCAAGAGAAGAATTAAACACGATCCGGTTTGTCACAGAGGCGGATTCAACGGGGAACCCGTCAATGATTTTTTCCATCTTCAAATCCCAGGACCTTACTATTTCTCCGGATTGGTGGATAATGGCCGGCTGCCTGAAACTTGGGAAAAAGAACCGTCCTTCGCCTAATGGCTGAAAACTAAAGGTAAGTCCCGGACTATTGGGTCCTTCTTTTTCAAAAAAATATGAATTAATTAGTTTTAAAGAATCCAAATGTATTCGTTGCAATTTTGGGGATTTGTAATTGAGGATATGGTAGTAGCGGCCATCTGCAGAAGCTGCACCGATAAATGGAATGCCAAAGTCAATCAGCTCAGCTCCTGTATCCACCATCAGCGTATCCATGGAAAACGCGAAGTTTTCCAATAGGTTTCTTTGTTTGGCCTGCTGAGCGGTTGGTTTTTCGTTACAAGAAAAAACCGTTGCAAGACATGCAACGATCAGCAGCGGCTTCATTTTTTCAAAACCAAAAAGATGCATAGGCATGGTGGCTGGCTTATCATAGTAAGCGCTGAGGAATACCGGTTCTCTCCAATCACCCGCACTGCCAAAGCTGTTTTCACACCTGATGTGCAGAGAACGGGTCCATCTAATTTAACGACCCATGTATTCGTTGATTGGTAGTTTGATATGGAGGATGTTAATATAACTAAATAAATAATAAAAATCCAACCGATTGGTTGTTCACCGCTGGAATTGACTCCTACGCTCCGGTGTTTGCAGCCCGGAGTACAACAGGCTCCGGGCTGGATTGGGCTGATCCGCTATACCATTGATGCGCTATCTTTTTGCCAGCAACCCAACTTCTTACAAAAGCTTTTTTAGTAACAAGGGGAGGAGACACGGAATACCGGCTGAAGACGTAGTACAATATCTTTTCCCCTGGACTTTTCAAGTTTCAGGAATGGGTTCTACCCTGTATCTAACGAAAGTCACCGTAATAAAAACAGGAAAAGCCATGGGAAGGGAGGCTTTCGTTGCCTAGTCTAAGCCTTCTTCTTTATCCAATCCGTGTTTCATTTCGAATTTATTCCGTTTTATCTCAAAGCGCTCCAATTCTTTATTTATTATGTCCAAGGACTCATTGAAGGTGGAGAATAAATTTCCCATGTTTTTTTCCATTTCCGAGAAATTGAACTCCATCGCGTCCATTTGTAGTTTTGAAGACTTTTCTACCATGGCAACCTGGCTATTTTTAAGGTCTTCCAGCATCCTTATAGCCCGATCCATTTTTTCTAATTTTTCCCTATTATTCATTTTTCTTTATTTTTTATTAGATTATTGCAAAAACTGTTCCGCGTAGTAATTTCCACGTAAAAAATGGGATAGGGGATGGTTTAATTTGCTAATGGTCTCATGATTCGATTAGTTGATTTGCTAATCAATCGGCTTTACAAGATTAATGAGGCGAAGGATAGGAAAACGCTTGTTGATCAGGCAGTCAATTCTGCGCTTGATGAGCACGTTACCAGCTACTTCCAGGTTCTGTCATTTACTTGCTCGCTCTCGGCTACAGCTACCATCATTTCATGGAGAAACGATATACTACCTGAGGGATGTTAGCTCCTTCCAGAAAGCCTTGAACAAACAGGGTACGGAATACCTTCTGATCGGAACTTGTGTAGCGCCTTTCGTTCTATTACCTAACTCTTTAAAAATTCAATTGACCGCCCGATGGTACGTTCCCCTAACTCGGGCACCTGCTGGTTTACTCTGCTCCAGCCTTGCACTCCGTACGAAGATCGACGAAATTTATCAACAGCCTTTCAGCTCGATTAACTCCTATTCCAGGGAAATCTGCCGGAAGGTGATTTCTTTGTTCGAGCAAGGGCTGCCCCTTTTGTTTGAACGTAGGGGACAGGAATAAACCTTCTTTGGTAGCTTGTGTGAAACGTTGCAACATGCCCCCCAGGATGTCGGTAGTTTTTTCCTTCCAGCATGGGACAGGCAGGTACGGAATTGTGGCTTGGTTTTCGCACTGATGGAACATTCGTCCATCTTTTATGGATTTGCAGAAATCAGGGATGGTTTTCCTCTCTACCAGTAAATCCCCGTCAAAAAGATAGTTACCTGCCAACAACGTCTGGCGGTGGATGATCCTATTTCCCTTTATCCGGAAGAGCTCCTCTATTGCGGTTGGTTCAGGTGCATCTATGCTGAACTGCAAAGGAAAATAAAGAGAGGATTTCAGTAGCCTGGACATAGAAAAATCAGTCATTCACTTCCTGAATGTACAAATTTTAGGGAATGGCTGCAATCCTTGATTTAACTCAGTGAATAAATCCCCGCATCTCAGACAAGCTCGTTATACAGTCTGTTTCCTTTTTCAGTCATATAGCGCATCAGCAACTGCCAGATATGGCCGGCCATACCACTGTTCCTATTTTTGGAGCTGGAATCCGAAAGCAATTCTTCCTGCGAAAGCCAGAAGGTAATGATAATCCGGATGGACAAAAGGAGCTGTCCGATGTTTTCTCCCTACTTTTTTAAAAAAAACCATCGGCAATGGCCTGTTTGAGCATTTCAGCCATTTGTTCTTTTCGGATCCGGAAGGTGTTTTTTAGAAGGCGATTGATTTTTGGGTAGGAACGGGATATTTCTAAAACATCCAAATTAAAAAATCAAAATTTATACTGAAAGGATTCCAGGTGCTGTAGAAGCTGATGAATTTGCTCAAAACTCCCTGTACTTGTATCGGCGGAATGATAGGAATCGGACATTTCCTCCCTCATTTGTTTTCGCCTCCGGCAAGAAAGTTGAAATTGCGCCGTTTTTCAGCCGCTGGGGACCTATAGCTTATCCGCATTGCCTTGTTTCTTTTTCTCTTTTTTAGGGATAGTAACCATTTGTTAATCAATTATTTAAGCGATATTATTCTTGGAATACCGCCCGTTGCACGCAGTATGCAAGTAGTCGTGCCATTCGTTTCCTTAGCTTTTTGTACCAGGGTTATTGGTTAACATAGAAATACCGTATCCGGCAGGCATTTCCGCTACTTTTTGGGTTCCTCTCCCCGACCGTTCTTAGTTGCAGCACGTGCGCACCGTCCGTCAATCCGGCCGCCAGGGTATAATACCAGGGTAGGTGTAGGCTTGAGCTCCATTGGGTGAAAAGGTCCTGCGTTTGCCAGTCACTGTTATCGATTCTGTATTCGATCATGCCTGCATCAGGTCCAGCTGCGACAGCGATGCCAACCGCATTTCCGCTAAAGTCAAATTCCAGTACAGCACCCTCCTGCTGGGTAACAAGCATGGGGACCTCCGTATAATTGGCCCGCGTGCCGGCATTATCATCCGGAGTCCAGGAAGGAAGGAGCTTCCAGCCGTGGCGTATACGGGCCCTGCCGGGCTCAATCAGTACTCCATTATCGTAATTCGCCGGGTCGAGCGGTTGGGGCAAAAGGTAGCCTTCGAGCCCGTCGTCTTCGGCGCCTGTTTCGTCCCAGGCGTTTTCGAGAAACGTTTTTATGGAGCGAAAATACACCCCCTGCCCAAAAGGTGAAGGATGAAGATCTTTAAAATCGTCTTCCCAGGAAAATTCTCCCGCATCGATGCGTTCGGTCACTTCTCGCGCTAGGTGAATGCTCGGAATACTGTAGTGATCGGCTACTTTTTCGTGATGTTCAATCACTTCCGGCACTTGTCCCCGACGGTAGCGTTCCATCTTTGGCGGATCCACAAAATGCATGAGGACGATATCGGTGTAGGCATCCTTCCGGCGGACCTGCCGGATTATTCCTTCCATTGCCCTGACCTGTTCCTGAGCGCTTCTGCCGTTCGATGCGTCGTTTACCGCAGCCTCCGCAAACAGCAGGTCGACCGAACCAGCACCCAGAACATCGCGTTGCAGCCGGAAAGCAGCGGGAGTGGATCCCATGGAAGGGATACCCGCATTGATAAATTGGAATTCGGTATCCGGGAAACGCTTTTGAAGGTAATTGGAAATGCTGTCACGCCAGCCATCGTTGTACGTAATGGAACCGCCGAGGAAAGCAACCCGGCCCGTTTTATTTCGCTGGAACGTTAAAAGGCTTTTTCGGATACCCTGCCGCTGCCTGTGGTAGCTTTCAGCATTGAGCAACGGTTGGGGTAATGCCGTATGGTACCTAATAAAATCGGCACCTAGTCGGGGTGTTTCAATGGGGAAATGATGCCCGAATAACGCCTGCGTTCCTTCGGTACAGGGAACGACCGTTGCAGGACCACCGAGTTTGATGTAGCGATCAACCAGGACAAAGGTGTTTTCCTCCGGCGGAACCACCTGGTCGTTTAATCCAATCATGTGCATAATGGGTACCTTTGCCGCTGCCAGGGCTTCAAGGTTATCCACCGGATGATCTGCGTATGCCAGGGCTTCTTCGTCCGAAGTAAATCCATAGGCGGTTTTTAGCCGTTCCCAATCCACCTGGCTGCCTTTGCCTCCACCAAAACCGCCGGGCCAGCTATTAAAATCGCTTACCGGAGCTTCAGCGTACAGGGAATTCACCTTTTCCGGGTTGCGCTTTGCCCAGTTGTAAATGAATAAGCCTCCACGACTCACCCCTTCCAGCGAAACCTTCGGATGGAGCTTCCATTCGGTGGTCAGAAACTGGTAGAAACGGTCCCAAACCGCTACCGCAGTGGGACTGCCATACATGTCGTCCGTGTTAACATAGGCCAAATGAAAGCCTTCGGAAAGCAGTAATTGATCCATCTCCGTGTGCCAGCCCGGAAAGCGTGCCCGCCACACCCAGGGATTGCCTCGAAGGGGTTCTTCCGGTAGGGTGACATGGGCATCCCTGCCTTCGAATCGAAAGGTATACCGCATAAATCCATTCCATTCCGTTTTTTCTCCCGGAAAAGTTGTGAGTTGTGATTTTTCATTTTCGGAAAGGAGCGATAGATACGCGTCAAAAACTCGTTTTCCATGTCCCACCAATCCTTCGGGAGTAAGGTGCGTGGCATCTGCTTTTGGAAGGCCCAGCATGCTGGTAAAGGCAATCGTTGCATCATCTGCGGCTAATCGTTTTTGGGCTTCTACCACCACCGGCCGTTCTTTTACGAAGGGATGCTGTTCGTCCACGCCCAGTATGATTTTCAGATCGGGTACATGGACGACGTTCTGACGCAAGTCGCCGATCAGCTGCTTCAGGTTGGAAGAATAGGCCTGGGCTGTACCTTCCTCCCCGGCGTCGCTTTCCCCCTGAATCCAGATAAACCCATGTACCGTTACCTTAAATCCCGTTTCTTCGAGTTGCCGGATGGCCGAATCGAGACTCAGGGTCATGCGATCGTAGATACCGCCTTCACCGGGAGATTTCCAGTCCCGCGCAAGGCCGGTAGCGCCCTTTGTGTACTTGAAAATGGCAGGGTTGTAGCCCAGTTTTTTGAGTTCACGAGCAAAACGTACCTCCGGCCCGAAATGGCCTTTGGGGAATCTTCCAGCCTGGGCTTGCAGGGGAACCCACTTCCCCCCGGAACTGTGATGATCCACAAATGTCCAGTGTAAGCGAATCGATTCATCCAATTCCTGTCCCGCTTCCGGGTAGCTGGAAGCATCTCCCATCCATCCTTGCGCATTTGACTGGCCGGCCCAGATAAAAAGATCCAGGGCCTGCTGTGCAGGTGCATCGATTGGCGGCAAAACCAGAAGATGCAGGAAAATACCGGTGATTGCGCTGAAACACTTCATGCTAATGCCTCTCTTTTTAACGGTTAAAAACTACTTTCTCTCCTTCAGCTAAAGTAAGTTTTATATTCAGACCATCCTTTATATATTCTTTATCAGATGAAAATTGATCTTCATCAAACGGATTTTCAAAAATTATTTCTCCTCCCTTTTCAGAGATAATCTCCAGGTTGTCCACTTTTCCATTCTCTCTAGTTGCAGAAACAAGGAATGCACCTTGGGTCCGCAGGGTTTTAAAAGAAACGTCTTGCCAGTCTGCAGGAATGGCTGGAAACAGCTTTACCACGCCAGTGTGACTTTGTATCAGCATTTCTTGAATCCCCGCAGCAAAGGCAAAATTTCCTTCGAGGGTAAAAGGGCGGTAGGTAAAGCTTGACTTACCCGTTCCCGATTGGTCTCCATTTACGTGGAAGCTATTGGGCAATACAAAGGAGGAAGCAAAATCCCGTAAGGCCATGGCGGCTCCCTCTCCATCTCCCGCCCTTGCCTTAAGGTTTCCCAGCCAGGCAAAGGAATAGCCGGTCCAGTTGGATGATCCCAGTTCATCCAGATGAGAAAGGGTATTTTTGATGATTTTCTGGTCTTTTTCCCCATGGGATGGATCGATTAGGCTTAGGGGATGAATCGCCATTACCTGCGATAAATGTCGGTGTGATTCCTGTAGCGGGTGGCCAGGCGCTATCATCAGCCCCGTCTCGTCGGTGGCATACCCCGGCCATTCCGCTAAGGTATTCGCCCATTCCACCGCTTCCTCCGTGTAGCCAAGTTCTTTCGCCAGTTCGGCGGCAATGGTATAGGTCCAACGGACCAGGGCCAGGTCGTAATTGGTCGTTTGATTGTACCAGGCCCGGGCATCGTTGTTATGGATTTCTGGGCTGGAAGACAGGGGAAGTTTTCTTTTTCCACCTTCATCCACAATGGAAAGTTCCTTCAAATAAACGGCAACTTCCCCTATCCAGGGATATGCCTCCCGTTCCAGGAAATCCCGGTCCATCGAATACCGCCAATGCAGGTAAAAGTGGTGCCCCAACCAGGCACTTACGGTGGGGCCAAACGCATATTGTATCCAACCTCCCATGGGGTCACCCTCTAGCGTGGTCACTCCGGGAACGTTCAATCCATTCGTTCCAAAATATTCCCGGGTGTATTTTTCAAAGGTGGGTTGATGTTGATTGAGCCAGTCGATAAAGCCTTGCTCCAGCTTCAGGTGGTTGCCTGCATAGGTAGGCCAGTAGCTTAATTGGGTATTGAGGTCGTGGTGGAAATCCCCTTTCCAGGGAGGCAATTTGCCATTGTCCGCGGTCCAAACACTCTGCAGGGAAATGGGAGGGGCTCCTTGCCTGGCTGCAGCGCCCAATTTGTACATATCCATGTAATATTGCTGCTGCAAAAGCGTATCGGGAAGGGTAATGGAGGAAGCCTTCCAGTGGGTATCCCACCAGGCATGATGCGTTTTCTGGTGTGTGTCCATTCCCTCGTTAAGCGCGGTTTCTGTAAATTGGGCCGCAGTATCACTTGGTTCGCTATCTTTCTTAGCAGAACTGATACTCCAGGAGCCTTCCAGCTGATTTCCGGCTTCTACCCACCTTGTATTGACTTGAAACCGGAATCCGTCCCAGCCCTCCTGCTCGTACGTGAGGCTGTTGTCTCCCTGCGAAACCTTGCCTGGGGGATACCCCAGTCGGCGTAAGTCCTGCCCGCTGACGGGATTGTCCACCCCTGCGGCACCTTCTCCCACATAGGGAGGAGGGACGATTATCGGCTGTAGGGGTGTTTGTAGGTTTTCGAAACGGTACCAGCCTATGGGTTCCGTGGCGTGCACAAAGGTGCGCAATACGGTGCCATTTTGCCACTGGATCACACAAGTCGCTGCTTGCAGGTCCAGGGTAACGGATTCCACCACACCTAATTCAGCAATAGCAAACTCAAGTGCCGCACCGGGGATTTTGGAGGGGCCGGAAAGGGTATCGTAGGGGACATCAAATTGCCGTTGCACAGCTCCGTAGGCATTGGCTTCCCATTGCTTTTTCACCCAGTTGAAATCGTAGGTTTCAAAGTCCAGGTTTTCCATGGCTCTCAGATCCCAAAGATCAGCCCGGTCCAGTGAAAACCGCAGTTTACCGTCTTTCTCCCAGACCAGCGCGCCCAGCATGGCATTGCCTAGGGGTATGCCTTCGTCCCAGGTCTTTGCCAGATCCGGGAAGCTTCGTTCCATGTAATAGCGGGGCATTTGATCGGCTACTTTTTGCTGGCAGCCGGCTACCGAAAGCAAGCAGAATAGGGTACAGGTAACGTTAACGCGTTGGTTGAATTTCATAAGTTATCTGGTTGATAGAATGGGTTGGGGTACGGCAGGTGTACGTTCATTTCCCCCATCCAGCGGTGCAGTTTTTTATGTAATCGATTACGTATTTTCGGAAGAGATGCGCTCAGGTCGGATGTTTCGGCTCGATCGGTTTCCAGATCGTATAACTCCGATTGGTTGCTTTCAAAAAAGTAAACTAGTTTATACGTGCCCTCCCGGATGGCTGCCGAAGGCCGTCCACCCAAGCCCCCGCTGTAATGGGGGAAATACCAAAACAAGGGTCTCTTGTCCAATTTTTCACCAGCTAGCAGGGGTTTCAAGCTGATCCCATCCTGGTGTTGGTCGGGCAGGGTTTGCAGACCTGCCATGTCCAGAACGGTGGGATAAAAATCGGTTCCAGTTACCGGGTACGCACAGCTGCTGCCCGGCTCGATGTTTTCGGCCCAGCGGAAAACTAGCGGAACACGGATACCCCCTTCATACAAATAGCCCTTTCCCGTCCTCAGGGGTGCATTTGAGGTGGGGATTTGTTCGGCAAGGTTGCTGCTGGCCATACCACCATTGTCCGATGTGAAAACGACCAAGGTATTTTCCGCGAGGCCCTTTTCTGCCAGTGCCCTCATCAGACGTCCGATGTTATCATCTAAACTTTCCACCATGGCGGCATAGGTGGGTACATCCTGACTATTTTTAAAATAGGTTTTGCCTTGCTGATCAAAAGATGCTCCGTCAGATACGATTTTGCGACGCTTTTCCTTGTATTTTCTTACTTTTTCTTCCTTCCCTTGCAAAGGCAGATGAACGGTATAATAGGAGAGGAGGGCAAAAAAAGGCTTTTCCCTTTTTTTGGTAATAAACTGAATCGTTTCTTCCGTAAGGCGATCGGTAAGGTACTCTCCTTCCGGCCCATCGGGCAATTGAGGGTTTGCATAGGGTGAAAAATACCCTCCGGCAGGGTGACCCGTAGCATTGCCACCCACTTTTACCTCAAACCCATGATTTTCCGGATAATGCATTTCCTTTTCTCCCAAATGCCATTTTCCCGCAAAAAAGGTGGCATATCCATTGGATTTAAAGGCTTCCGCTAGGGTAGTCTCTTCGGGATCAAGAAATAGTTTAAAGGGATGGGATGCCAGTTTTTGGTCCGGATGGGGCCCATAATGCCGGTTACCGGGAATGTAATCGGTCAGATCCAACCTTGCGGGGTATTTTCCCGTCATGATGGCCGCTCTGGAAGGGGAACATACTGGGCTAGCTGCATACGCGTTGGTAAATACCATGCCCTCCGAAGCCAGCTTATCAATATTGGGGGTTTCGTAAAAGCTGCTTCCAGTAAATCCCAAGTCGTGATATCCCAAATCATCTACCAGAATAAATAAGATGTTTGGGGGCTTTTCTTCCCGGGGCTGCGCCTGGCTTACAAGGGGAAGCAGAAACAAAAAGAAGAAGAATTGTCGTAAAGAATTAGTCATTTAGCGCAGGGGATCAATTTTATATACGGATAGGGCTTTTAATTGGGGTTCACCAATGGATGACTGGGATACGAACCGGATTTTACCCGTACGCACCGGATCGATTTTCACGATGTGCTTGTGACCGATGGAGGAACCGGTGTAAACGACGGTCCATTTTCCGTCGATTTCGGCTTCCAAAATAAATTCCCGTACTCGTTCGCCGTATGCAATGTCTTCCTGTAATACGATCTGGTCGATACGCTGCGCGCTGTCCAGCACCAGGGAAACGGTATTTCCCGTGCCCGAGATTCGTGCGAGCGGATTGGAAAAACGGCGGTTGATTTCATCGCCAAATTCTTTCAGCCGTTTTACGTCCGGATCCGGCATCAGGCCATCGGGATTGGGCGTCACACCCAGAATTAAGGTGGAATTGTGTCCAACGGATTGGTAGTACATGTCCACGAGGTTTTCAAGCGGATAAATTATATGTGCCCGGTTGGGTTCCCAAAACCAGTCGTGTCCGCCACTTCCGCGAAGCGGCGCGTCGCTCATGGCGGGCATGTAATAGGCGCCGTTTGGGTCGCCGGTTTTTAAGAGCTGAAAGTTATTGGCGCCGATTTCCTTTCGGGCACTTTCACCGGCACCAATTGCCGGGTAGGGGAAGGTTCCCCAACTGGGATAGGGTACGGTACCCGTTTCGCTGCCACCCCAGCGGATATCCGCCCGTTGGAGGTTGTGGTAAAAAATACTGTTAGGCTGGTGTTGTTCGAAAATGGAAAGTACATCCGGCCCTCCTTGTTCGGGCCCGTGGGCGCCTCCGTCAAACCAGACCATTGCCCAGTCGCCGTAATTGGTGAAGATTTCTTCCACGATCTCTTCAATCATTTGGTTGTAGTGCTGCTGTCGATTGCGGGCAAATTCATTGTCTCCCTGCACCTTAAAGTCATACACGCCATAAAAGGCATTCCAGCGTGTACCGATATAGACGGCCGGGAGTATATCGTATTTTTCACAAGCTACTTTGAAATCCCGAAGAATGTCTCCCTGCCCATCCTGCCATTTCACGGCCTTCATGGAATAGGGGGTAGCGTTGCTTTGGTGAAAGAAAAAACCGGTCTCATGGCTTACGGTAAAAATGGCGATTTTGAATCCGGCGTCTTTTAGCGAGCGGATCCACTGATCCATGTCGTATTTTTCTGGGTTGAATGCATTGTAATCTTCGACAGGGGTGATCCGTGCTTTGGGCTGAACATAAAATTCACCATCAAAGACATGCAGGTCCCAGCAAACCAACGCAGCGAGTTCGGCTTGCTGCCATTGCAATTGGGCGGGTGTAGGGATGGGGATCGGCTGCTGTGCCGCTGTATTCATATAAATGCAAAGGAACAAACCCAGAGACAAAAGTACCCTGTGAATCATTGGTTTAATAAATAGAGGTATAAATGGCATCATTCGATTTATTTATTAGCTGTGAGTTGTTTTGCTACCAATGCCGCAACGGCCGCATACCCCTCCTTATTTGGGTGGACCCCATCGCTTACGGTAAACAGTTCCGGCCGATGGTCCAGGGGCTCGTTGAGGTCTATGAAATGTACGTTTTTTTCGGCCGCCACTCGCTTTATGGTATCAATAAGCTCCTGAAGCCTGGGTTTGCGTGCTTGGAGGCCAGCTACCCGTTCGGCATCCAGGCCTGGGGTTTCCAAGACCATGGGGGTAGGGGCGCATAAAAATATCTGCGGGTCGGAGGGCAGTTTGGCGAATTCATCAATTAGGTCCCGGTAATCGCTTTCGAATTCGTCCTTGTACTCCCAGCACTTACGGTCTCCACAGGTACCATAGCCGCAGGTATCGTTGGTGCCCAGGCTGATGACGACAATATTCGGGTTGGCCGACATGATTTTTGGAAGTTCATTCCAGACGCTGGGAATGCCTTTTCGTAGCAGCGTCAGACTCCCCACACCATAATTTTCCACGGCATAGCCTTCCCCCAGGAGCTTTTGCAAGTGGGCGGGATAGGAATCGCTGTCCGGGTTATCCAGCCGGGCGCCAAAGGTAATGCTGTCTCCGACACAGGCCACTTTTAGTTTACTACCAGTCAGATGGGCACTGGTAACCAGCAAAAATACCAGCAGGGCACCAACAAACAGGAGGGGTATGCGGTAGTTGAGGTTTTTCTTCATAGGGTTCTACATTTTTTGGCCGCCTTGGGCAGGCACGATTTCAAGCGTCTACTTTTTCTATATATTCGGTCAATGGGATGCATCCGAGGATCTCTCGTGTTTTTACTTTTTCAGGGCTTGCCCGGATCCTCCAGCACCGGTACAAAAACAATGTAGGCCTCATCGCCCTTTTTTATTGCCATGCTCAACACCTTGGGCTCGCCGGCTTCCTGGTATACAAACGGCCGCTCCATTCGATCGGGAAGCAAGGTCGTACCATCCGCCATTGGTAGCTGCTTTTTCTGGATCTCGTAGACGCTGGCCTTGCTCCAGTTGATTCCATCGGTGGATTGAATCATACCAATAAAATGGTGGGCGTGGAATACTCCGTAAAACCGCCTACGCCCGGCATCGTACCAGACCGACATGTCTTCCGTGTCCATATCGTCGATCACGGCTGTTGGCTGCATCTCAAAAGGACCCGTTGGAGAATCGGAAAGTGCCACCGCCTGGTTGCGGACAAACCCGGTATCGTTGGGTTTATCGCCTTTTACGATCAGGTAGTATCTCCCATCGTCCCCCTGGGCAATGGCCGGATTTACGGTCAACGTAGAAATGGGCCCGGACGGCTCCAGGAGTGGTTGATCCATGCGTGTCCAGGGCCCGTTGAGGGAGCTAGCCACGGCTACTCCGGTTCGTTGGTTGGGGCGAAGGTGCGCTTTCCAGTTGGGATGGCTGTATCCCACCCGGGCGGTTTCAATCAGTTCTTCCTCCGTGTAGGCGTTGTCACCGAGATTTGTGGAGATGTAGTACAGGTAATAGATGTCCCCGAATTTCTTGATTTTTGGGTTGTGCGCAGTGATGGCATCCCAGTGACCTTTTCCCCGGCTTTGCAGTACCGTTTCTTGGTATTCCCAGGGGCCGGAGGGGCTTTCTGCTACCGCATGGGCTATTTCCGAATGCGTCAGCCAGCTAAAAAACGTGTATTTTTTTGGCCATCGCGAATAAAACAAGTGATATTTTCCGTCCTCGCCCTTTACGATGGATGAGCACCAGTTGTAATAATCTGCGGATTTGAAGATGTTTTTCTCGGTTAATGGCTGTAGCCGGTCGTTGAAAACAAGGGGATCCGTTTCGGTTTGTGCGACAAGGCGCATCCCCATGAGAATACAAGCTGCCGCGCCCATGATAAATTGTTTCGTACTCATTTTTTTTCGGTTAAAACAGGACTTCATCGGGCCAGGGTACCGGTTTCCCGGTTGCTTTCAAAAAGGGTCGTTGGGCATTAACACTTCGTAAATAGCTGCCTAGTTGTTTGGCCATTTCGGTCGCTTTTTGCGGATATTTCTGAATCAGGTTATGCTGTTCGCCAATATCTCCCGGGATATTGAAAAGTTCGGCCTGCTGATCCTCGTAATAATAGATCAATTTCCAGTCCCCGCTGCGAATGGTACTACTGGCACCAATTCCCGGTCCGGTTGGGCCCCAGTTGTTGGGAAAATGCCAGAATAAACGCCGGGAGCTTGGTTTCGTTTCGGGGTTTGCCAGCAGCGGTACAAAGCTTTCTCCGTCCACGGTTTGAACGGTTTCGTAGTTGGTGATTCCAGCCATTTCAAGAAGGGTGGGAAAGAAATCTTCGATGATCACCAGCGCATCGTTTTTTGACGCGGGTTTTACTTTTTCGGGCCATTTCACCATCATCGGTACGCGAATGCCGCCCTCGTACGCCGAGCCCTTGCCGCTGTTTAGCGGGCGGTTGTGCGTATGGGGCTGGCCTGCTCGGGCGGAAACGCTCAAGCCGCCATTGTCTGACATAAATAGAACGATCGTGTTTTCTGTCAATCCGTTCTCCTCCAGGTAATCCATCAAATCCCCCAGACTCTTGTCCATGCCTTCCAGCATGGATGCGTACCTGGCTTCCGATTCGGGTAAGCCCCCATCGATGTATTTCTGATAAAAACGGGGGTCGGCATGCAGCGGGACATGCACCGCGTAATGAGACATGTACAGGTAAAACGGCTTGTTTGCCGCCAATGCCTTATCCATTGCTTTCCTGGCTTCGCGTGTGAGTGCCTCCGTCAAAAATAGCGAGTCGCCGTGGTAGGATTCCAGTCCGGGTACGCCCCAGGGTAGGGTATGACCGCCTTTTTCGCTATTGCCAAAATTCTCTGTACCAAGAAAACTACCCGGTCCTCCGGCCGCATGTCCGGCAATGTTTACATCGAATCCGCAGTTTTCGGGATTGGCCGCCGGGGTTTCCATAGCGCCAAAATGGGCCTTCCCACAATGAATGGTAAAATAGCCGTTGTCCTGCAGTATCTGGGGCAACAGGCTGGCTTGAACTGATCGCTCGATGCTGTCGACGGGCTGTAGGCCATTTACATTCCAGTCGGGAAAGCCGAGGATATCGTGCGGGGCATCGACGGATGCATTCCGACGCAAGGTCCAGTTCGTCACCCCATGGCGGGCGGCATTCATACCACTCATCAGACTCACCCGGGTAGGCGAGCATACCGATGCCGCATAGGCCTGGGTAAACAGCATCCCTTCCGCAGCCATGCGCTCCATTTCAGGCGTATGGTACCGCCTGTTGAATGCGGATTCCTCCGTCCAAAAAGGAACCGAAGTATCCTGCCAACCCATGTCATCGACCAGAAATAGGATAATGTTGGGCTGTTTCTCCGTTTCATCGGCTGCAATGCCCGTGCAGGATGCAAGGATGGAAAAAAGCACTGCGTGCACTACTTTCATGGTTTCGATTTTTTTCATTCAACGCGGTAAACGGAAAGGTTTTTTATGTGTGCTTCGCCTTTTGACGCAGCGATTGTAAGCCGTACTGCGCTTACTTCCAGATCCTCAAAGGTATGGATAAACTTGTGGCCGATAGCGGAACCCTCAAAAATAGGTTGCCAGCCGGTTGACGTTTTGCCTTCTAATTTAAACTCCCGAACCCTTTCGCCCAGGGCTATATCTTCCTGCAAAACGATGTGATTGATTTTTGATCTTTCTTTTAATGTAAGGGTTAGCTTTTTGCCTTTTCCAGAAGTTTCGGCCAAAGGATTGCTAAACCGTCTCGCTATTTCATCTCCCCATTCCTTCAAACGGATTACATCTGGCTGTGGCAGCAAGCCATCCGCGTTAGGTGTCAGCCCCATAATCAAGGTGGTATTGTGCCCGACACTTTTGTAGTACATGTCCATAAGGTTTTCCAGTGGATAGATATGTTGCTCATCATCCGGCTCCCAAAACCACTCGTGGCCTCCATTGTAGCCCCGCAAAGGGGCATCGCTCATAGCAGGCATGTAATGCTTCCCGTCTGGGTCCCCTTCCTTAAGTAGTTGAAAATTATTTTTAAGAACGACTTCCTGATTGGCAGCATGCGAGAAAGGAAAGGGAAATGTACCCCAACTCGGGTAGGGGACCGTTCCACTTTCACTTCCTCCCCAGCGAATGTCGGCGCGTTGGGTATTGTGGTAGAAAATGCCGTTGGGTTGGTTCTTTTCAAAAATGGAAAGCACGTCCGGTCCTCCTTTTTCGGGGCCATGTGCTCCTCCATCAAACCAAATGATGGCCAGTTCACCGTATTGGGAGGTCAACTCTTCGACCATTTCCTCACACATTTTATTGTAATAGGCCTGTCTGTTTTTTGCAAATTCATTATCCCCATTCACTTTAAAATCATGCACACCAAAAAAGGAATTCCAACGGATCCCGATGTAAATGCCTGGGGCAATACCGTATTTGCGACAGGAATTCACGAAGTCCCTGACGATATCCCCTTTGCCTTCCCTCCATTTGACTGCTTTCAATGAATAGGGATTAACATCGCTTTGGTAGAGCGCAAAGCCTGTTTCATGGGTGGCCGTTAAGATGGCAATCTTAAAGCCAGCATCTTTGGCGGCTTTGACCCATTGATCCGTATCCAGTTTCGTTGGATTAAAGATGTTGTAGTCGGGGATGGGGGTAATCCTGTTTTTTGCCTGGTTATAGGCTTTTCCATCAAAGACATGCAAATCGTAATGGAAGACGGCAGCCAATTCTGCATGTTGCCATTCTAATTGGGCATGCGTCGGAAGGGGGACGTCTGCCTGTCCCCAACTTTTTAATCCATAGATTAAAAAACACATTACCAGTATCGATCGCAATTTCATCAGTCTTTTTATTCTCATTTTTTTGCTCAATTTACGTCAAATCCTGCCAAAACAGCCCAATGGTCCGAGTGCCAGTCGGCGTTCAGCCTAACCTCTCTATTTCCGTCCGCACCGGATACCAACGCGGCCGATTTGCAATTCAGGCCTGATCGGCTAAAATACATCCGGTCAATCCGGTCCAAAACCTGATTGCCGTAATCTTGTCTTCCTGGTGTTTCCGCGGGATAGTGGGGCATCCAGGTATTTCCCGGCTTTGCCACCTCATCGGGATAAACCGTTCGGTAGGCATCCAAGTGGCCGATATCGGCGAGGGCTTTCGATCCGCTCCATTCAATGGCAAACCGCAAGGGGTTTTGGTAGGATTGGTTACCCACCGATCCATGCCCTGTTTGGAAAAGTGGCTGGTCCAATCGAGATGGGAGGTTTCATTAAAATCGCCCAAAAGGATGTTTTTTTCATTTGGACACCAACTCGAAACGGACCAGGTAACATTCGTGTTTGTTTGGGATCATGGATATGCCCCACTTTAATCCTTCCCCAACCACCACCGGATGGGTAAGATCAGGCCGAAAAGCGCCGGGGGCAACGGCGCGTTCGCTCACTTTGGTAGCCAGTTTATTGGACATAAAATCGATTCCATCGGGGGCGTATTCAAACGTTTCCGATAAGGAAGCAAAGGCGCCCACCCCGGTGCCCTGGGGCCATATTAGCACCTCATGGCTTCTTTCGAGGATTTCTTTTCCATATTTGGTGTAGGGGCCTTCCGGGTCTTGGGCATACGCCACACCCATCGCCGTATGTGCTGGTCCGCCTTGCCCGCCAAGTAAGGATCGGCCCTTGTAATACAGCCAGTACAAGCCGTTTCGGTAGAGGAGGGATGCGTCGTCTACCCGGTAACTGTCAAACTTCTCCGGTTCCACGCTTACTTTTAAAATGGGAGTCTGGTCCATCCTTTTGAAGGGTCCTTCCGGGGAATCAGCAACCGCGACACCGATGGCAGTAATATCACTGATGTTGTTGTTTTCGAATTCCCCGTTGGCATTTCCTGGCGTGGGCTTTACTCCGGTGTAGTAGAGATAGTACTTGCCGTTAGCAAATAGGATATTTGGGGTAAACACTGCCTGGGAATCCCATTGATCCGCTTCCCCTACATCCAGCATTTGCCCTACTTCGGTCCAGGAATAGCCCTCGTCTTCCGATTTGGCACACCAGACGCTGGCGCCCCAATACCCTGCGCCCCAATATTTTGGTTGGGCATCGGGGATTTTAGTGTAATACACGTAATAGGTTTGGCCGACTTTGATGACATCGCTGGGGTCCCGGCGCGTGACACCCGATTCGAACCCTATTCCATCGATCTCAGTAAATTGGTACTCAATGCTCTTGAAGTGGGCTTCGATGTCCTGGGCGAGGATGGGATGTAGGGAAAGGAAAAAAAGGAGTAGCGTGCCGCGGAAATAAATATTTACCATGGAGGTGTATGTGTTTGGGTTCATGATTTGTTTCTTTTTGTCTGCAGGATGCAAATCGGGATTTTGCCATTGGTTCGATGGCATTCGTTTTGGCGGATTCCATCGGCACGAATTGGCCGAATCAGTCATCCCAGGCAAAGGTTGCTATGACTGGATAGTGATCGGACAGCCGATCCGGTGTTCCGGTATTGATTACCCGGGCATCGGTACAGCGAAATTCGAAAAAGGGGCTGACCAGGATGTAATCGATGCGCTGCCGATAGCCGGCCCGTTCTTCCGGAGATAGGTCCTGCGTGATCAAGGGCGTAGGAAAGGAGGATTTTCGGTTTTCTTCCGTATGGATTTGGACCACGTCGATCAGGGGAAGGGATAAAAATCGGGACATGACGCTGTAGTCAAAGCTGCCGTTTCGAAGCGTTTGGAAAGCCTCCGCACCCTTTTCTTCGAATCGCTGTCGATCACCTTCCCGGTTGCGGCGGAGGGTTTCCGGATGGGCCAGGTCAAAACCGGCGTCAAAGGGTGAATGGGCATTGTAATCCCCGATAACCATGTATTTGTCCTGCCCGTTTTTGATAACCACGTTTTCGATATAGGTCGAAACGATCTCGGCTTCGGATCGCCGGAATTGCCAATCCTGGGGACTTAGGTGGACCACCAGAAAATCGATGCCGATGGTCTTGGCATGAAGCATCCCGTGCCAAAATCCGCCCAGCAAGCGGCCTTTGAGTTCCAAGGGTGTTTTTGAGGTGATGCCGATGGGGTACCCATCTTCTTTGAGCAGCAGGCTATAGGGATGTCCCCATTCCCGGGCGAGTCGGGCGAGCTTATCGGGGGTAAAGGCATTGAGTTCCTGAAATCCGATGACGTCTGCATCCTGTTCTTTTAGCCATTGAATCATGGCCTGTTCCCGTTCCTGGTCTTTCCCCCAGTCAAATCCATTCCAGATATTGTAGCTGATGACCTTGAGGGATTGGTTTTGGGCGGAGGTGTCATGCAGCAGCCCTACAAGCAGTGCGAGGAGTAGAAAAAAGCGATTCATGGTAAATGGGGGTTGGTGGGGTATCACGATTTATTTGAGGTATATTTTATACCAATTCGAACAAGATAAGGGCCTGTGCGATCGCTGGCTATACCAATGGCATGCGTTGGCAGCCCGGATGGCATCAATTTTTCCGGAAGCATGGTGGAAAAACTCATTCGTTTTCTCTGTTGGGTGCGGTTAGCCAGTCGGTCAAAAACTGCACCCCTTCCGCTACAATCGCCTCGTGGCCTCCCTCGTGCAGGACCAGGTCGATCTTTTCAGGGATATGCAGGCGTTGGTAGTGAATGGCTGCCTTTTCGTAGGCTTCCACGACCTGCGGCCAATGGGCGATATTATCGTTTTTTCCGTGCTGTATCATCAAGGGCCGGGGCAGGATCAGAGAAACGAGGTCCTCATCGGAAAATTCAGTCAGCCAACCGTTGAAAAACGCGTGTTCTTCCCTTGGTGAAAAGCTGGAATAGCGCGTATCCGGCACGGCCATCTTGTTTCGGCGTTCGTTGAACCAGGCCGACACCACACCGGCCTTGATCCGGGACTCCAGGGGCATCCAGAATAGCGTAGCCATTCCTCCCAGGGAGACGCCCCACATCCCGACGCGCGCTTCGTCCAGGCGCTGGTCCGCAAGTACGCCATCCAATAAATGCTGCACCCGAACCAATTCGATGCCGGGCAGGCTGGTACCCGCCAGTCGGGCATAGCGCTCCACGTTGTTGCGTCGCTCCACCGAGCGCAGGTTCATGGGTACCAGTACGGCAAACCCCGCATCGAGCAATCCCTTCGCGTATTCGTGGTAGGCCCCAGCGGTAAAAGGCGTTTCCGGCGTGCTGCCAATGCCGTGTTGCACGATGATCAGCGGTACCGGCTGCTGTTTGCTTGCCCCCTCCGGAAAGGCGAGTACCGCTTCCGCTGTCAGGATGCCCAGGGGAAGGGTCAGCCATTCGGCCTGTACTTGCCCCAGGGGGTAGGGTTTGGTTTCGAGCGGTCCGGTCTTGGAGAGTACCGGCGGGCTCAACACTTCTTCCCAGCGCCGGCGGTTGGGGCGGACGCTTCGTTCAAGGGCCGCAGGGCTGCTGTAATCCCGGTTCCACAGCTTGGCCGCACGGGCTTCGTACTCCTCTACAAGAAAATGGCGCAGGTAATTTTCCAGTTGCTGTTCGTAGGCATCCGTGCGGGCGGCTTCCACCTCCGGCGCGATCAGCTCCGTATCCTGCGCAATCGCTGCGAGAGAACCAATAAACAATGCCGATGCAAGAAGGCATAGCCCGGAATACCCTGTCTTTTTATTCATAATTTTAAGGTACGAATTTCCTTGTGTTAATCGAATATCGGGCCCAAAAAAAGATCAGGGAATGGGTGAAGCGGCAATAGTGCATGCGGAATGGGGGGCGGTGGGTTGATTTGGATATTCAAACCAATGTGATCGGAAGCATCGGTAATACGTCCTCCAGCGCAACAAACCATTCCACTGCTCCATTCTTGGACGATCCCAACCGCCCGAACGGCAACGAATCCACTTTATTGAGCCTAATAAAACCCTGTTTTACCCAGCGTTTAACCTCCATGCTGGCGAGCAGCTTTTCTGCCTGCCGGCGGCTCGGCGGGCTTACTGTTTTCGATACAGTTGGGGAGCCATTCCCTTCGCTCGTTTAAAGGCTCGTTCAAAGTGGGAAATATTTTGAAACCCGTTGTTTAGGGCCACTTCTGTAATCGAAAGAGAGGTATTTCGCAGGTCGATACTCGCCATGGAAATGCGAATTTGATTGATGTAATGCTTTGGCGTAATTTTCATGATGCATTTAAAGATTCGCGAGAAGTTGCGGACACTCATGTGGCACTTTTCTGCCAATGCATCGTTGTTGATTGGATTTCGAAAATTTTGGCGAATATGGTTCAGTGCGGGCAGAATAATGTTGATATCCTTGGAGGAGGTATTCATTTTATCCGCAAGGGTAACTGTAAAATTTTTCACCCGAAGCAATTTAACGACCAGAATGGCCAGCTGCGCAACAATGATGGACCGACTCCCAATGGATTGTTTTTCAAATTCCTCAAAAATCTCGAAAAACATCGCTTTGAATCCCGGCAAGTCGAAGTGTTTGAATACCAACAGCGAACTCAGGATGGTGGATACGTTGTCCTGATCTTCGGCAACCATGGGGATGATCAGGTCCGGATTAAAAAAAAGGTAACTCCATTCACTTTGCACGCCTTTATTGCTTACCTGCCAGTGGCTGACGCCTTTGGGAATCAGGCAAACATCGCCCGAAGAAAATGGGATAATTTTGGTTCCAATAATGCTTTTTCCGGCGCCTTTGTGACAATAGCCGATTTCAATGGAATTGTGGTAATGCAACCTTGACGTTTCCTCCGGATTGATCCAATTTCTGTAAATCTTTATGGATGAATTGTCGCCCAACCGATGGTCCTCAAGTTCAACTGAAAATTGAAAGCTGTCCTTTTTAGCATATTTATTGTCAGTTTTTGCATCCATACCTTTGATCAACGAACTGTATATTTGTCCTTGTAGCTGTTTGAAGCGTAGTTAATTTGACTAACAAATGATAAGTTACGCAAAATAATTAACGACTTTTATCAAAATAAGTTAAAATATAATGTGGAACAATCCCTTCGATCGACGTAAGTTTTTGGTAGCCATGGCAGGGTTGGGTTCTTTATTGACCAGCCCCTCTTGCAAATCGGAAGAAAAGGGGAAACCCATCTCCTACAGCGAAACACCCGATCCCATCTCGTTTGCACCGATCGAAAATGTTCGCATCGGTTTTGTCGGACTAGGGGTGCGGGGAAGCAATCATATCCGGAAACTATTGGATATCGCTGGATGCCAAATTGTTTGCGTTTGCGACATTGTGCCAGAGAAAGTAAAGCGAATCCAACAATCAGCGATTGACAAGGGTTTTCCCGAACCCAAGGGCTATTCGAGGGACGAGGTCGATTACAAGCGGATGTGCGAAAACGAGGATTTTGATTTATTGATCACGGCTACTCCCTGGGAGCTGCACGCACCTATCTGCATTGAAGGCATGAAAAACGGCAAGCACACGGCCACCGAGGTGCCGGGCTGTACCACCGTAGACGCTTGTTGGGAATTGGTAGAGGCCTCGGAAAAATACCGCAAACACTGCATTCTGTTGGAGAATTACTGTTATTTCCAGGAGATATTGGCCATTGATAACATGATTCGCAAGGGGTTATTTGGAAACCCGTTGCATGTCTATGCCGGCTACCAAAAAGAAGCCATGTACTACCAGGTGACCTCCAGTGGCGAACTTACCTTTTCGGGCGAAGGGCACAACAACTCCTACGGCAATGTGTACCCCACCCACCATGCAGGTCCTTCCGCGAAATGGATGGATATCAATCGAGGAGATAATTTTGACTACCTGGTTTCCATGGGTTGTGGAAATGTGGCGTTTAATCAGTATTCGAGGGAACGGTTTGGCCCGGACCACCCGCTATCAACCAGGAAATTCAACATGGCAGACATCA
This sequence comes from Cyclobacterium xiamenense, assembly GCF_900109255.1. Taxonomy (NCBI): domain Bacteria; kingdom Pseudomonadati; phylum Bacteroidota; class Cytophagia; order Cytophagales; family Cyclobacteriaceae; genus Cyclobacterium; species Cyclobacterium xiamenense. The sequence goes on from NZ_FNZH01000012.1 coordinate 82,431, forward strand.
GCAATACCATGATCATGACCAAAGAGGGTCGGACGCTCCATTTAATACTTGATACCATCTTGCCGCGGCCGGGTAGGCACTATTTCAGGTTGCAGGCAGAACGGGGCATCTACGAAAACATCGAAAGACGCTTACACATACACAACCTAAGTCCTGGAAAGTACACCGGATTGGAAGAAAACCCCTATGCAAACAAACGAATGTGGGAAAGCCTTGACACCTACCTGGACGAACACGACCATCCGGTATGGAAAAAGTTCCACAAACCGGATTTGCGAGAAGCCGGTCACGCGGGAGCCGATTTCGTCATCATGCGTAAACTGGTCAACGGGTTCAACCTGGGGGCCTACCCCGATATTGACGTGTACGACCTAGCGGCCTGGAGTTGCTTGGTAGAACTCACGGAAAAATCGGCCAGGAACGGGAGTCAACCGGTTAAAATACCGGACTTCACCCGAGGAAAATGGAAAACGAGAAAGCCATTGCCGATTGTTATATAGTTTCTTACGATGACCCGGTTAACCGCTTTCTGTATATACGTTGTTTTGACGGTACTCTTGTTTTCTTGCGAAGATTATCCCGGAAAAAACGAGAACAACCTTTTTGAAGTCTCATTTCAGGTGGATCCGGAAATTTATGGCCTGACGGATTGGGCAGAGCCGCCTCAGTTTGCGCTTTGGCTTGAAAATCGTACAACTCGGGAGATCAAAACCATTTTTGTGACCCACCGGACAGCCAAAGACGACTGGGAAGGAAAGGCATCCTGCCCGGTAGCCTTGCCCTTTTGGGTGAGTAAATTCAAGCAGGAATATACCAGGGAACGGGGGCCGTCATTTATGCACCCGGTGCCGGATGCCTACACCGGGGCCACTCCGAAAAGCGACTTCAACCAGAAATTTGGTATATCCGATGGCGACTGGCATTGTTACCTCGAAGTAAACGTGTCCGGCGATTACAATGACCTGTACAAACGCTACTTCCCAGAGGAATGGGTACACGATTATGGGAACGGACAACCGTCCATTGTTTACCGAAGCAAGGACATCGTCTCGAACGAGGTAACGCGGCCCTTTGTGGTGATCGGCCAAACACGTCAGGTTCAGGCAACGGGACCCCTGTTGGATACGGTAAGGATCACCTCCGCCCATAATTTGCTTAAAAATCTCGTGCTAAAAAAGATGTAATTTTGTGGATGACGTTGGGACAAATTTCAGTATCGGTTTTCTAGATTATTTCATCTTTTGCGGATATTTCATTGTCCTTTCTTTTATCGGCTACTTTTCCGGCCGGGCAAAAAAAGACAACTCCGAAGAGTATTTCCTGGCGGGCAGATCCCTGCCATGGTACGTGGTCGGAACCTCCTTTATCGCCTCTAACATTAGCAGCGAACACTTTATTGGCATGATTGCAGTTGCCCTTATCTATGGTATTTGCGGGGGCATCGCGGAATGGGGCACCGTGTTTACTTACGCGTTTATCATCTGGTTTTTTATTCCGTTTTTGCTGGCTTCCAAAACGTTCACCATTCCGGAATTTTTGGAGAAACGTTTCAACTCCTCCATGCGCTCGATTTTTGCCACGGTCACAATCGTGGTCAATATCACCGCCTTTCTAGCATCGGTACTCTACGGTGGAGGTGTCATTCTTTCCCAGCTTTTTGACTGGGATTTGTGGGTATCCATCATCGTTATCGGTACGTTTTCGGGGATATGGTCGGTGTATGGAGGGCTACGTTCCGTGGCCTGGACGGATTTTTTTACGGTAATCGTTATGGTGGCCGGTGGGTTATTGGTGACGATTTTTGGCTTGTTGCACCTTTCGGGCGATAGCCAATCCATTGCGGAAGGGTTTTCGATCATGCTGGATAGAAATCAGGCCACAACCGGTGTTTGGAAGCAGGCGGTGGACCACAATATAGGGGTATTTACGCAAGAAAATCACTACAACCGATTGTCGGTGTTGCAGCCCATTACCCATCAGGTGAGCCCGTGGCTGGGATCCATTTTTGGATTCCTTGGCGTGGGAATCTGGTATTTTGTACTTAACCAGTTTATGATCCAACGCGTGTTGGGAGCGAAAAACACCTACCATGCAAAGATGGGGATTATTCTTGCGGGGTACTTGAAGGCGGTTTTACCGGTCATTGTGGTGATACCGGGCCTGATCCTTTTTGCGCTGAACCCAGAAATTCTGCTACTTCCGGAGGAGCAAATGCGACTGGAAGCCGACAAAGGCTACATCTATTTGATAGAATTATTGATCCCCATTGGGTTAAAGGGATTGTTGATTGCTGCCCTTTTTGGAGCCATTCAAAGTACAGTAAATTCGGTGGTAAACTCAACGGCAACGGTCTTCACCCTCGATATATGGCAACGGTACATCATGCCCGACTTACGCCAAAAACAACTTGTGAAAATTGGGATGTGTGTGTCTGTCGTGATTCTGGTCATTGCGATGGTGATGGGTCGATACATTGCATTTTTTGGGGATGGGCTTTTTATCTATATCGCGACGATGTATGCTTTTTTCGCGCCACCCTTCGCGGCGGTTTTTTTGTTGGGATTGTTTTCAAAGCGCATCAACGGCACTGCCGCACTATTGACGATAGCCATAGGTTTTGTTACTGGAATCGGGATGAAAGTAGCCGTAAGCATGTTTCCCGCTACCTTGGCCTGGTTGAGTCCCTATAACAACCAAGGCTTTATTAACTGGTCTATTTGCTTTGTTTGTTGTTGGAGCCTGAGCGGGTTTACCCCGCGATCCCCGGCGGATAAACTATCGGCGGATCTGGTGATTAACTGGGGTAAGCTCGATTTCTTCGCGGAATCGGGAGAAAAATGGTACACTCACGTATTTTTCTGGTGGGTGTTGTTTCTATGCATCATTCTTGGAATATTTTTCTATTTCTCAGACGCAACCTTCTAATCAAGTATATGAAAAACAAGTTTTCTTAATTCTGTTCATTATGGCATCTCCTACAGCAGTAAACGATCTTCAAATTGAAGCGAAATTTGTTTCAGCCGTATATTTAAACCCCGACTTGAAGGGGTATTTGGCAGAAAAAATCAAGATCAATCTTGAGAAGCGGTTGTTGTGCGTGGATACCGATACTCTTCTTGAGCCATTTCGCAATCGTCCGGGCAAGCAGGAGTGGGTAGGAGAGCATGCCGGAAAATTTCTTCATGCGGCCGCATTGACCTACGGGGTTACCAAAAACGAGGCACTAAAAATGCGCATGGACCGGGTGGTAGCTGCGCTGATCGCTTGCCAGGAAAAGGATGGATACCTGGGGACCTATCTTCCAGCCAATCGCTGGGAATCCTGGGATGTATGGACACACAAATACACGATGATTGGGCTGCTGGCCTACCATGAAGTGGAACGTGATGAGGGATCGTTGCTTGCCTGCAAAAAAATGGGCGATTTGGTAGTATCCGTATTCGGTAATGGGCCCGACAAAAAGGATATTGGTGCTTCGGGAACACATATAGGCATGGCTCCCACAAGTATTTTGGAGCCAATGGTGCGCTTGTACTGCATCACGCATGAGCAGGCCTACCTTGATTTTTGTCTGTATTTGGTGGGCAGTTGGGAGCAGGAAAACGGCGCAAAAATTATCTCATCGCTAGTCGATCACGGGGACGTTTACCGGACGGCAAATAACAAAGCCTACGAAATGCTTTCCTGCCTGGTAGGTTTGGCCGATTTGTACAAAGTTACCCGAAATGAAACTTACCTGAAGGCCTGCAACAATGCCTGGAAGGACATTGCTTCGAAAAAAACGTATATTATCGGAACATCCAGTTTTGGCGAGCATTTTACGCCTTCCGGTCACTTACCAGCGAAGGGTGAATATTGGAATACAAAATATGTCGGCCCGGGGGAGGGCTGTGTTACTGTCACCTGGATTCAGTTTTGCCAGCGGATGATTCAGCTAACCGGGAAATACAAAATTGTAGCTGAATTGGAAATAGCCATCTACAACGCCTTGTTAGCGGCACAAAACCCGCAGGATGGCAAGGTCTGCTATTTTCTACCCTTGGAGGGCGGGAGAAAAAGGTACGGCGAAGTAACCCATGGGTTATTACCTGATATTTGTTGCTGTTCGTCCAGTATCCCCCGAGGGATTGCGCTGATTCCAGAGTTGAGTGCCGGAACCCTGAACGGCATTCCCACCTTTTTGCTCTACAATGGGGGAAGGTTCGTTTTTCAGGTAAAAAATGAGCAACTCGAACTGGAGGTCCAAACCGACTATCCCGTAGTCGGAAGCGTAGCGATTACCATTCTTTCCCAGACTCCCATCAAGATTCCCATTCAATTAGCAATTCCAAAATGGGCCCTCGACGCTGTTGCTACCGTCGGAAACCGGAGGTATACCGGAAATGCGGGCGAATTTCTGAAACTTAAAAACACCTGGAAATACGGCGATACGGTTTTGTTGGACATGAAGATGCCCCTTGAAATTGTTTCCGATAGAAACGCACCGAATCCAAAATTCGCCTTTAAGCGGGGCCCTCAAATTTTGGCGCTGGACGAGAATATAAGCGATGCTTCCGGTATGCCGGCCTCCGGATGGGTTGGAAACGACGAATACCTGGTAGAGGCCATCGTCAACGGAACGCACAAAAAGTTGCACCTGGTTCCCTTTGCGGAGGCGGGGCAGACGATGGCCCGCTATAACCTGCTCTTTGATAGCATTATCCTGATTTCTGAGAGGAAAGTCAAAAGCCTGGAAATTTACCGGAAGCAATTGGAGCTGCTTCGAAAGGAATTTCCCGTCAGTCACCTGCCTGACATTGATTTCTTTCAGTTTGGCATGGGGAATCGCCTGAAGCTTATCTATAAAAACGGAAAACTTTTTGACACCTTCAGCGGCGACGTTGTATTTGAATGGCAGGTAAAAAGCGAAACCATTGTCCCAAACGCGTACAAAGTTTTTATCGAAACCATCACCGATAATCCTGTTTTGATCTATGAAAATGAGAGCGGTGTGTTTGTTTGCCAGGGCGGAAAGGTGGAGTTGATTGCGGGTACCTCGGCTCCGATCAATCTGCCCGATTTTGACGGACATAGGTTTAGCGAGGTGTTAAAAGTATTGAATCATGAGATTCTGATAAATATTGTGGATAGCAAACCGGTGCCCAACCTGATCATTTATGGAAAACCCTGGCGAAGAGACGCGGCGCTGATGGCCATGTGCTTAAAGGAAACCGAAAACCTCCCGATTATTTCGGACTGGGTGATGAGCATTCGCGAACCCTATGATTTCAACAACGGAGGAGAACCCGAGGCGGATAATCTTGGGCAAACGCTGTATTTAATTTCCCTTTTTGCCGACAAATCACACCCAGCTGTCGCCAGTGTATTGGCAGAATTGCCGAAATACGAGGTGCACGAAAACGGCATTACCTACATCAAAGGGATGTCTGATTTCCATGAAGCCCCGGTGTATCAAACCAAGTGGCTAAAGTTTGGGCTGAAAGTGATGGGACTGGAAGATAAATACACCATACCGGATATTCAGGACAACTACGCCACGCTTTTTTGGTGGGATTACAAAGACGCCCATTTTGGTGAAACGATTGATGCCTACGAAGAATACAATTCGACAAACAAGCATTTTTACCCGTACATAGGCTGGGCAGCTAACCACTTTCACGGAAAGAAAAGCGGATTGGTCAGCAACCGCGATTACCCGCTGAGCTGGGAGCAGGCAGCGAGTCAGGCAAACTACGAGGCCTTGGAAGGTTTTGACGGGGAATATGCCAAACTAAAATTGGGCGCACCGCATACCTGGCATGCGGGCGAAATGTTTCTCTACCTGCTGTTTAATTACTGAAACCAATTTGTCGGCTACAGCTTTCTTTGGTCCAGTAGGGTCCAGGGCTACTTGAACGTCACCTGCACGGCAGTTCGCTGATTGCTATTCGTTGTGAGCAATGAAATAAACAAGTAATTACCGGTAACCTGAAAAGTTGATTGGGCCGTATCGGAGACAATATTGGCGACGTTTAGGTCTAATGCTTCCGGCAAATGGATGGCTACCTTCATGGGCTCTCCCGGTACCAGGTCTGCAGTGAATGCATGGCTTTTTTCCTGACCGTTCCAGGATTCGTTTGCCAGTTCGAACATCCCGCACATTACATGGCGATTGGTTCCGATGATTTGAGGCTGTTCTTTGAGTTCCTTTACCGCGTATACCAAGGCTTCACTTTCATCAAGGGTCAGTCGCAGGGTGGCATCTCCGGGGTATATTCCCAGAGGTTTTTCGTTCCAGAAATCGTAGACAAGGTAGCGTTTGTTTGGATCGAAGCCGAGTGAACCGGTGCTAATTTGATCGCCAGAGAGGGGGACCGCAATGGTTTTCGGGCTGTTGCCATTATTTACCAGCAGCACTTGCTTCCATTCGCTGCTCACATCGTACACATACACTTCCGGATGGATTTTACCCAGTAAAAAGTCGACGGGACGAAACGCTTGCCCGTTTGGCAGTACCGGATACACCCGGGTTAGGTCGGAAAACATCTCATCCGTCATTGAGCCAATGCTGGTTCCCAGTTCAATCCTTCCGGACAGTAAGCCGATCAAGGTTAAAAAGGTTCTTCTGTTTTTCTTGCTCAATGGCTGCCCATTAGTATAAAAACTTTTTCCGTCGGGATAATACCTCATGGCTACCCCTTGCTTGTACCACCTGAGTCCGATTCGTGAGGCCATCTCCGGTTCAAAATGGCTGGCATCGCTCCAGACACGTTGCAAATCCACCGTACCAATGGTGCAATCAAGCCGTGGCACGTTTTCGTGAACGCTGTTACCGATGATTCGCTCGTGAATGTAGGCATCGCTTCCCATGCCTTCACGGCATAGTTCAAAAACCTTTTTGTAGGCCGATGTGGTGGTGTACGTGTTGTCATCAAACCCTCCATGCCAGGCCCAGGCCGTTTCCGGGTAATCAAATTTGATGCCCACCACTCCATCGTTTCGTAGCCGGGGCCACATTTTCAGCAGGTAGGCTTGAAAGTCACTATTCGTGTAGTCAAATCGTACCAGCGGTTTTTGGTGGGGGTGGTCTACATGGAGTAAGGAGATGTCGTCATGGAGCATCCATCCCGGATGGGCACCCGCAAAGTCGTTGCTCGGCATGGAACCTTGAAAATAGGTGAAGACCTGACCACCCTTTTTGTTTATTTCGGCAGAAAATTTGGAAAAGGACTCGTAAGGGGCAAGCAGGGAACCGTATTTGGCCCAATGCGCATCGTCCCACCAGCCTTGTTGGGTGTCACCCTGGTCATGGTAGCAGTAATAATCCGGTTCCAGCCGGACAGCTAACGAAGCAAAGTTGTTCAAGCCCCGTTTCCTGGCTAACTCCATCTGTTCAACCAAACCGGTGGAATTGTTTATCGGTTTGCCTTCACCAAGATGCTGTGTCGAGACCATCCATCCGCAGAGGGTAGGAAAGTTATAGACATTTGGGTTTGCATCATTGGCGAGCGCTAATTGCCTGCCATACCGTTCCAGGGACTCGAAAGGGTCTACCGTTGTAAAATCAAGGTATACGTTGTCGGTAGATTTCCATTCCGTATTGGGAGGGATCCGTTTTCCCTGGGGATCAGCGACCGTTACAGTAAGGTAGGGTCGATTTTCGGGCTTCCCTTTTACGGATTTATCCGTTCCTATCGGCTCCGCATTGCCTATGGCGATCTTTCGGTAAAACTCCCGATACCTCAATCCACCAACAACCAGTGTTTTTCTTGCGTTGGGAGATGCCCTGGTATAGGTAAGCATCACGCTATTCAGGGCATTGATCTCCCAGGTGTCTTCTACAAAATTTGGCTCCGCACCCGCACCCCCTCGGAGTACTTTGGGATGGTAAATTTCTTTGCCGTCAAACAATTCCCCCTGGAACAACAGATCGGCCTCTCTCACGCGAATTTCATAAGGAAATTGATTTTTTACCCCCCAACCAAGTATCAGGTTTGGCGCTCCGTTTGGAAGTTCTAGATCCAAAAACCGGACCGGGTCGTACCCGGCCTCCGGCATGTACCAAATCCGAAGCTGCTTGCCTGTAGACGTGTGGATTTCTTCCGCTTTGATCAGTTGCCTGGGGATTGCCCACGTTTTTAGTCCCCGATCCAGTAAAAACGTCGCGTCTTTAAACAGGACCGTGCCATCCAGTTTGTCGATACCGGAATAGGCTCCGGTATTCAAATCAACGTCAATTTTTAGGACGTCGTTTTCCAGGCTTGCAAAGCTGTCCGAAATGGAAACGGATTGGGCGTGTACCTGAAATGCGGCCGAAAGCGCAGCATAAAAGACAATGGTTTTTCGCATGATTGACTACTTAAGGGATGGATTCGTGTAAAAAATCGCTGCATGTTTCAGCATTACTTACTAGTCGTACTACTGAATAGCATCTATTACCTGTAACAGGGAATCATCGGCCAGGTCATTTTCAATAAAGGTGTTCCACATGGCGTAAATGGAGGCATTCCATCCCTGATTGGATTTTCTTGGAATACCGGTTTGGGTATGGGTATGTTCGAAATAGGTGCCGCCAATGCGAAAATCCAGGGAAGCACGCCATTTGATTTCATCGAGAGCGTTAGGTGCATCGTGCAAATAGCTATTCAGTAAAAAAAGCATGTCGTACAAATACCAGGAACCACCCCATTGGTAGGAACCTTCCCCATACCACTTGTTTTTTTTGTCCTCGGAGGAATAGTATGCGAGTGGGGCGTAGTCGCCATTTGCCAGGCTGGTCACCTTGTAGCCATAGTCGGTCTTGGCATTTGCCACAATCGTTTGAAAATGGGCATGCACCGACTCCTCACGTAGAAGTGCTTTGCCAAAATACAGTTGTGCCAAGAGATCGCCGGTAAACACGTCTACAGCCAACAGGTCCTTTTTTCGACTTAGCGGAAAATAGCCTTTCTCGTCTTTGTACATCGATTGGTAATTGGAGATCGCCTTTGTGGAGGTAGTTTTGGGCTCCAGGCCCAAGGCTTCCGCAGCCATCAAGGCCACGGCCAATAAGCCCTGGTTGTAGGTGAGCACATCGTCTTCGTCAAACTCAACCATGTCGTACCAGGATTTAAGATTTTTTGTCGAATTTGTGTGCGCCGCATAATACCAGCCCTCCTGTGTACGTCCTTCAATATACGCCAGCGTTTTCCTTGCCGCTTCCAGATCGGGTTCGCTGCCTTCGAGTTTGGCCCGATACGTCCAAAGCATCAGAAATAGAGGGCGCTCGGCACCGGTAGTGAGCGCATTTGCTTCGTTTAGGTAGCATTGGTACCTATATTTGGCCGGCAAGATCATCGACTGCCAAAATGCATCCCGCGAATATTGCTTATTGGCATAAGCGATGCCGGGTACGACCCAGTAATCGCTATTGCCCGTTTCGTTTTTGCGCAACAACATGTAATTGGATGAGAAGGACGTGGCGCCGAAACGGTCCTTAAATCGGGGTTCCCAACGGGCCGCAATTGCAAGCAATACATCCTTTTGAAAGTCGTTGATGGTGGCTGCATTCGTTTCGAAAAGTATTCCCTCAAATACGTGCGGGTTGTTCTGATCCAGGGTATGGTAGTGTTCCTCAATTTTTACAACCGAAGGATCTGCTCCCCCTGGCTTGCCGTGGTCACCCGATGACAATTCGACCGAACGGTTGACAACATCGTAGGTTTGTGTCGTGTAATTGTCGTACAGGGCCGGTGTATTGCTGATCGCTACGTAGTAGGTTGCTGCGTCCTTTATGGCCAACATGGGGATGTCCTGTTTCACAAGCGTTTTAAACGAATGATCGGAGGGATCATGTGGGCTTTGCCGAAAGGTCTGGTTTTCGGTTACCGCCCCACTGTAGGCGTAGAGTTGCGCCTGATTGTTGGAACCGCTCGCTACCAGGCTCAGGTAGCAGGCAGTAGGGGCTTCGGAACGTGCCTTTATAGAAAAACGGTATTGTCCATCCATTTTTTCGAAGAGCGCTTCTACGGTAATTCGGTCTACCTCTTTTTCAAAAAAGAGTGGGACCTCCGGTAACCCCGAGAAACTGCCAATGGCGCTGGGCGCTTTGCCGGGCTGATGCAATACGACCGTCCATTCAATAGGGGATTGCTTGCATGACAGAAGGATACAAAAAAGCGATAAGTGAAACAAATACGTCAACTTGCACATAAAGGGTATAAATTGGAGTTATGAACTTGATTTATGGATCCGAATTCTTCGGCATTCGCGTCTACCTTTGATTGGTTGCTGCATGCAAAGCTCGCTTATCCAGGTCGGGAAGTCAGGCACTGCATCCGCAGTTTTTTGGCATAGCCGATGCCGGCTGTAGGTTATCCTTTCCCTACGAGGGTTTGTCGCCTGAATCATCAGAGGTGGTGAAAAACAACCGCTACTACGCTGCGACGTGTGGTCGTACCGCTGTTGTTCTCAATGCCCCAAAAATTTGTTCCTATCGGGTCTAGTCGCATGCATTTGGCAAAGTGCCGGGGCGAATCATTGGGCGGAAAAACCTTGCTAGACGCGAAGGGATGGATTGGGATTCGTGGAGCATGGGAAGTCAGGCGATTTTTCGGCGAAAACATCCAAAGAAAGGCTGATTGAATTAGCTTTGGTAATGGCTAATCCAATCAGCTTCATCCAATGGGTAGGGATTAATACCCGTCGTTTTGGGTCAGTCTTGCTCCGAAGTTCAGATCAATCTCTTCTTGCGGAATGGGCCAATACTTGTGGTGCTCCGCTATTGTTGGTCCTGCGATTGGATTGTATCGTTGTACCCGTTCCACGAGCTTGCCGAGGCGCATCAACGTTAGCAAGCGGAATTCTTCGGTAACCAATTCCCTGGCCCGTTCGTCCAGAATAAAATCGATATCTACATCCGATGCGGTAATCGGATTGGCCATTGCCCGGGCTCGAACGACATTGATGTCTGCAGCAGCGCCTTCGTTATCTCCTTTCCCCAATTTCGCTTCTGCCCGCAACAGGTAGGTTTCTGCCAATCGAAATACATAGAGATCCCGCCAATTTCTTCCCGTAAGCATGCCATCTGCGTGACCTTCCGGATGCCCTATTTTCTGAAAATAGGGAAAATACCGGAACAGGGAATCGGTGGGATCCTGTAATGAAACCAGTTTCTGTCCAAAATACTCGGAGTTGGGATTGTTGTACCAAAAGTCCCGTTTTATGTTATGCCGTGAGTTTCTCATGTCATTCCAATCATCCTGCCAAATCAGATTTGTCAGGTAGAAAGTGGGCCGAATCCATCCGGCCGGACGCCCCAGACTATCCGTTTCGGTCATGCCGGGACTACCGTTGGGATCTCTAAGTTGAAAATAGGCAGGTCCCCAGGCCCGTTGGGCCACATGGCCGGGCCACCTGGGGTGCGTTTCCGATCCTCCACCCGGCGTCGGCCATTCAAACTGAAGGACAAATAGGGCTTCTTTGTTTCCAGAGCTTCTATTTTGGTTTCCTATTCTGAAAAGGTCCCAATAGACATCACCGGCCTTATCGGTGTGCTGCCCAAAGCGCTCGGTCATCAACTCGTAATCCGAATTATCGATCACGCGTGAAGCAGCTGCTATGGCATCGTCCCAACGTTCGTTGGCAATGTACATTTCAGACAATAGGTGATCGGCAGCCGCCTTTGTCACAAAGCCATCGTAGGGGTGGCTCGCAGCGATTTGGTTGGATGCAAACTCGAGGTCGCTGACAATCAGATTCATCACCTCTGCTTTTGGCGCCCTAACAAAGCCGGTTTCCGGTTCTCTGGATTCTTCCACCACGAGGGGAACATCGCCGTATAAATATACCAGGATTCGGTAAGCGAAGGCGCGGAAAAACCTGGCCTGGCCTTCAATAGCCAATTTGTCTTCCGCGCTTACGGCGTCCGCAGTGGGCTCATGCAATCGGGTTAATATGGCATTGGCATCTTTTATGAGGGAGTAACTGGTGCGCCACCAGCGCATCGCCTGCGCATCCGTGGAGGTAATGAGGGAATAGTTATTGCGCATACCGCTGGTAAAGTTGCGAGATTGGTACCCATAATCGGTACCAAACCCTCCCGGAAGCACGAACCAATGCTGTCCATCGAGCGCTCCCCAAACTTCATTTCTCATTTTAGCATGCAGACCTATCACCGCAGATTCAAAGCCTTCTTTAGTGGTAAACAGGTTTTCCGGACTGACGAAGTCCAATGGAACCTCCGTCAGAAAATCGTCGTTGCAGGAAACGTTACCGAACGTAACAATGAACAGCGCTGCGACAATGTTGACTATTGATTTGGTCTTTTTCATCTTTGTATCTCCTTTAATTAAAATGTAATAGTAAAACCCAACACGTAGGATCTGAGCATTGGGAAATCGCCGATCGAAGTACCCATTTCCGGATCATATCCCGACCAGTTCGTCCACGTTGCCAGGTTTTTTCCGCTTGCAAAGAGGTTTAAATTCGTCAGCCGTAATTTATTGAGTAGCTGCTCTCCGAAATTATAAGAAAGCGAGACATCCTGTAATCGGATAAAACTGCGGTCCTCGTAAAAATTATGTGCTCTGGGCGCTGCGTAGTCAAGGGCTGGAAAGACTTCACTCGGATTGTTGGGCGTCCAGTAGTCCAGGGATACCGGAAGATTCAATCGGTCCGGGAAAAATGCATTGTACATGCGGTTGTTTTCTCCGATATAAAAATTGTTGCTTCCGCCACCTTGTATTGAGTTGAGGAAGACGAATAGATTAAACCGTTTGTAGGTGAAACTATTGGAAAGACTCCAACGGTAATTGGGCACCTTAAAACCAATGATGGAACGGTCTTCCGGCGTTATGTTCCCATCCGGTTGCATGACCAAATTTCCAGCTCCATCCAATCCGGCGATGTCCCGGAGGCGAACCATGCCCGGCTCATACCCCTCAAAGGGAATGTCCTCGTTCAACTGATAAATACCGTCCGTGGTATAGTCAAAAACGGCACCAAGGGACTCTCCAACAAACCAACTGTTGCCGATATCATCGTCCTCTATACCGTCCCCATTTGCATCGGAACCGTACAAGCTGACGATTTCATTTCGGTTTAGGGAAAAGGCAACACCCGAAGTCCATTCAAATTCGCCTCGTCGTACGTTTACCGATTTCAGGGCAACTTCCACTCCCCAATTGTTAATCTGACCTAGGTTGGTAACTACATTTCTAAAGCCATTGGTATTCGGTATTTGTCGCCTGAGGAGCATGTCTTCCGTTTGGGAATTGTAATAGTTGATGTCTCCGGACAACCGGCTGCCCAACATGTCAAAATCGATACCGGCGTTTACCGCTGTGGTGGTTTCCCAGCCAAGGCCACTATTTGCCATCGTACCTATGGAATTTCCGATGACCGTTCCTCCGCCATCACCAAAAAGATACAGGATATTTTCTACCTGAGCGAGTGATTGGTACCTGCCAATCGCCTGATTCCCGTTCCGACCATAACTCGCCCGGAGCTTAAGAAAATCGAAAAGTGAATTGTTCTTCAGAAAGTTTTCTTCGGATAGCACCCATCCGAGGGCCGCAGAGGGGAAACTCCCGTACTTGCTATTTTCCCCAAAGGCAGAGTAGCCGTCTCTACGGTAGGTTAGCGTCACCAGGTAGCGATGCATGAACTTGTAATTCACTCGACCCATGTAGGCAACGCTATTATCTTCACCCGCTCCGCTGGAATTTACTTGGGTCTCCCCAAGCCCAAGTCCATTGAAACCGAGGATTTCCTCATTGAATCCCTGAGCGGTTGAATTTGTCAGCTCTGACCTGCGATTTTCCCGGCTGAAAAGCAGGGTGGCGGACAGCGAATGGTCCCCAAAGGAACCGTTATAACTTAGAATATTATCAAAGGTCCAGGTACTTGCCTCGCGGTGATTTCGCTCGGCTCTGCCGTTACTGTTTAGCCCATCGACGGTCGTTCGTGGAAAAAACGAAAACTCCTTGTCCCAGTTTAGGTTGGTGTTGTAGTTCATCGTGTAGGTTAGCCCCGGAATCGACGGAACGTTTACAACGGCAGAAAACAAATTAAACAAGGACCTTCTGATGGATTCATTTTCCACATACAGCGGTATTCGCGGGTGTATGGCGAGGTTATCGTCCGTTGGCCGAAAATCGTATAAGCCAAGTTCTTCGTTCGCCCAATAGTTGCCATAAGGCGGTACATACAGGGCACTTTCCATCGCAACCGGTATGCCTGAAAAATCACTTTCCGCATAGGTGGTTTTCACTCCCAGACTAAGCCAGTCCGTAAGCTCGTTGTCGATATTGATTCGGAACGTATTTCGGCTGAATCTATCCCCCAGGGCCACACCTTCCTGGTCTGAAATCGAACCCGCAATGTAATAGCTGGTTTTATTGCTTCTCCCGCTCACACTGAGTTGATGCTCCTGAATGGTACCCATGCGGGTGGCATCGTCGAACCAGTTCGTCTCCCTATTATTCCGCAAATTCTCAACTTCCTTATCCGATAGGTAAGCCTCGATGTTATCCGGATTGGCTTCCAGACCTGCCGCTGCCCGAAAATCCAACGTCTTTTGTAGGTAAGCCTCGCCATCCAGCATGTCAATCGGGTTCGAAACCGTATTAAAACCAAAGTTTGATTGGAAGTTAAACTGGGGCTTTTCGCTCCTTCCTTCCTTCGAGGTAATGATCAGGACACCGTTGGCCGAACGGGATCCAAATACCGCGGCGGCGCTTGCGTCTTTTAAGACGTCGATTTTTTCGATGTCATTGACATTGAGATCGTTCAAGTTGCCATGAAAAATTACACCGTCCAGCACAATTAGCGGTGTGTTGTCGCCAGTGATGGAATTCTGCCCACGGATGCTAATGCTGGGATTTTCGCCGGGCTGCCCAACCGCGCCGATATTCAATCCAGGTACTTCCCCCTGAAGCGCTTGTAGGATATTTGTATTGGCAAGGTTGGACTTCTCGGAGACGCTTACGCTGGCGATGGAACCGGTAAGATCCGCTCTCCTTTCCGCACCATAACCCACCACGACCATTTCCTCCAGCTGGGTAACATCCGGTGTCAGTGCAACATTGATAATGCTCTGATTATTGATCGGAATTTCCTGTGGAATGTAGCCGATGGATGAAAAGACAATCGTTTCGGTGCCGGTGGTCACCGTCAATTGGTACTTACCATCGATGTCGGTAACCGTTCCGGTGGACGTGCCTTTTACGAGCACCGTTACACCCGGAATTCCTTCGTCTTCCTCCACACTGCTTACTTTACCGCTTACGTTAAACTCAATCGATGCTTCCCCACCCGGGTGCAAGGCATCGGGTTGTGGGGTTGTTAGGGGTATCGCTGGAGTCCCTTCCGTACCCGGGTAGGGCGCCGACGCGTCCTTCGGTGTTTCGTTTGGGGTATCCCTACTGCTCCCAAAACCGTCCGTTGGGAAATACAGGGTGGCCGGCTCGCCTTCCTGATTCAAGGCAGCTGACCGCTCCGCTTGAGTAATCGGATTTTTTAACGCATGCGTCTCTCCAGTTGCCGAAGATTCTGCGGATACACAAAAAATACGACCAACAAACAAAATAAACAAAAGTAAATTCGTACGAAGTACCGTTACTTGGGTAAATTGTATACAAGTTATCATAATTATTTTGGTTACTGTTTAATTTAATGATTATACGTCAAGATTTTTTGTTGATGATGGTACCACAAGACAATGCCTGCCAATCGTTTTTTCGATACAATCTACGTAATTATATAATGGGTAATTCCTTGTTTTTATAAACGATATACGAACTCGATACCCCGCTTAGGAATTTGTCGTGGTTTCGTCAACAATAAGCCGTAAGAAATTTTATTTTCGTTGGTTTTGGTCCATATTTCCTTTGTTTACGTCGTCTAAACCCTCCTCCTTACATTTTTTTCTATCCTGCTTATTCGTTCGATTTTGACAGGGTAGCACCAGCAATTCCGTTGATTTTGAATGCAATACCCCCCGTTCAGATCCCACCGCTGCCACCAGGGAGTCGCTACCGGATTTCGTTGGTTCCTGGTTTTATAAACCTCCTGTAAAAGGTAAATATAATGGCATTCGGAAGTATAAATAGCAAATACATTCAAGCCGTATTCCTTTCTATACAGCGCCTCAATCGGCACGGTGGAGATTTTCTTTTTTTCTTATATGTTGATTCAATGCATTTGCTTAATGTATAAACTAGCGACCTTTCTTGTATCGGTTCGATAAACCTAAAGATGGTTAACAAATATACACTGACAAAAAAAAAGGATGGATGCAAAAACCGACAATAAATATGCT
Organism: Cyclobacterium xiamenense; assembly: GCF_900109255.1. Lineage (NCBI taxonomy): Bacteria > Pseudomonadati > Bacteroidota > Cytophagia > Cytophagales > Cyclobacteriaceae > Cyclobacterium > Cyclobacterium xiamenense. The sequence goes on from NZ_FNZH01000012.1 coordinate 98,710, forward strand.
AAAAAGGACAGCTTATACGGTTTTACGGCCCAACAGGTCAGTTGCCTGGGGTATTTTGGCACAATGGAGGTGTTTGCGTTTCTACTTGACTCCCCCGGATTTCTTGGGAAGTAATGGAAGCGTTCGGTTGGGGTCGCCTGGCTCACTGCTACCCAAGCGATCGGCAACGGGCTGCAGGAAAGAAGGCCGCCGGAAGGGGGGTATGGGTGATTTTGCAGAAGATCGTAAAGCAGCGTGGATAATGAGTGATTTATCATTCATTAAAATTGTCAAATGACGTTAACGAATGATCTGTTGTTCGAGGTATTGGTTATTCGACCAAATGGAAGTAGGATTGAATGAGAAAATAGGGAATATCGAAGCAGGCTAAAAAATTGAATGCCTATCCGCCTTTTGCGATGATGCGCTATGCAAAAACCAGGGAGGTCAGCTAAACACGAAAAAATAGTTTTCACTAAAAGACAACATGGTCTCCAACACTATTCCGGAAGGTACCATAAAATTGGATTTGACCGTTTTTCATTCCCCAGTCGCAGGGTTTTTGAGCCAACGGTTTCGTAACCGCAAAAACCTAACTTAATTTTTTTTGGCGAAAATATCCTGCGACTTGCCGATCCGTACTAACCAGGCGTACGTGACAAAAAAAGAAATTTACTTTTGAATCAACACCTAAACTATTTATATTGACTTGGTAAATCACAGCGCAGTGTTTTGTTGGATCGAGAGGTTTGCACACAAGAAGATAACTTAACATCCAATCAACACGATCATGTATACGCCCTCTTTTTCTCCCGCCCGTCTGTTATTTGCGATAATTTTCTTTTTTTTCTGCGGTTGTGACCTGCTCGACCCACCCGAAGGCGAACAGGGACCACAGGGCGAACAAGGACCACAAGGAGAACCTGGTCCACAAGGAACTCCCGGTCAGCAAGGAGCGCCAGGCGTACAGGGAGAAAAAGGAGATCCCGGGGAGGATGGCATTATAAAAATGATTGCAAAGGTAGTGACCCTTACCAACGATGACTATGCCAATGGCTTTTACGGCGTGATGACTACTACCGGGACGCTTTCCATGAATAACATATTCGCAAGGGTAGCCACAATTGATGATTCTGATATTAACGTGGATGTGTTAATCAATGGAATGGTGCTCGTTTACCTGCGAGTTCCGCTAGATGCCTCATTTTCAAAATCGAAGTGGACAGGTTTACCCTTCCACTTCGAAGGGTTGGCAGGTAGTGGCACCGTGTATAGCCGGAATTATTATTTTGGCTATTATCAAAATAAACTAGATATCAGCTATTATTTTGCCAGAAACTATGAAGGAACAATACCATCGGTGTATACTGTCACCGTACCCACCCAAACCTTCAGATATCTGATCATTAGCGGAAATGTAGCAGGAAGATTGGCAAATGCGCGGATTGACCTTACCAACATGGAAGCGGTTGAGGCCTTTTTATCCCGGTAAGCTACTACCCTTCTGAAATGATGCTTAAAATCCTCGATAGTCCCGGTAAATGCTGTTACCGGACCGGTATTGTTCACCACGACGTCACCGGCTGCGCCAACGAATAGATCCGAATCGTCGAACAATCCGTAGATACCCGTCGAACGGATAAGGGGTTCCAGCAGTATCTTACATTGTGTCCGGTTGCAAAGCGCTGACGCTGGTTCCGGTAGGGAAATGATTAGCCTATACACCAGATACCAATCAACGAATGAGCAGGGAGTATTTGAGCCCCTGGATGATACAAGGAAAGTTTGCTTCTGTTTTTTTGCTTTTTTACCCCCATCTTGAATAAATTCAAAATAGCCCATTAAAAGGGTAGCCTTTTTAGGACTCACCTAGACAACAAGCGCTTTACGTTTACCAATCAGCATGTGAAATAATGGCTGAATATCAGACCCTTAAATCGGGGTTTTATACCATCAAATTTGTTTATTTGGTTTTTTAGTTCAAAATTAGGCGTATGAAAAGCCTACTAATTCTATTTTTACTAGTACTTTCATTTTATTCCTGTGATCAATCCTCATCTGGGAATGAGAATGTGAATGGATTGGAGGTTTCCATTGATACGGTCATTATCGATACGGGAGAGGATTTTATCAACCTGCGTTCTGGGATTTATTTTTCGGGTCTCAGCAACGATGGAAAGTACCTTTTTAATTCAGGGGGAACAAGTCCTTACCTGGAAAGGATAAATCTGGAAACCTTGACGTTTGAAGAAAAGATGGATTTTGACGCGGACGGACCAAATGCATTTGGTGATTATGTGTATGGAGTAAGTGCTGATGTCAACAATAATTTAATCCTGACGAGTCATTTTTCCACAAGCATCTTCAATAGTAAAAAGCAAAAACTGAAAGAGTATCGTTTAATAGGACGAAATTTTGAAGGAGATCAATTAGTAAAAGGCGAACAATTCACCTCAAAAATTATTCCTACCAAGGATTATACTATATTTTTTGGCCTGGTGGAGAATTACGATACCGGAGAAATATTCTTTGCGATTTTAAACGAGGAAACGGATGTTTTAAGAAAAGTAAAGCTAAATGGATTTGAGAAGGCAAAAGATTTTACGGTAAGGTACCAGCAAGGGAGAGGGGCATCCGTTTCTCCCCAAAATACAGAAATTGTTCGATTGGGAGATAAACTGGTGATCACGAATCCCGTGTTTAGCAAAATAGCCGTATACGATTTAGTCGAGGAAAACTTGAACTATTACCCCTGCCTACCAACCCTAACGGCACCAGAAAAAGTAGGTACCTATACACGGGAGGTCAATTCAAGAGAAGAATTTGACATTCGAAAACTAGAGATTGGGAAAGAGGTCACCTTTTTACCCTTAATGAGCGATTCGACCAATAACCAGTATGTTAGGATTTCAATCGTAGGTCTACCAAAAATGAATGACAAAGGGCTGCCGGAAATGAATGACCACAACGTGTTTATCAGTATTCTCAATGATTCCTTTGAAGTGATCACAGAGGCAGAAGTAGCAGATGGTATTCGTAAACTTTTTTCGACGCCCATTCCCCAAAAACCATTTTTTAAGGATGGAAAGGTATGGCTCTATTTGAATGTGAATGATGAATTGGCCTTTGTTCGATTGGACCTGAATTCCTAGCTGTTTTTTACCACATTCTTGATTATTGAGAACAAACCCCGATTCCCAGCCACGATTCCTGCCAATAGGGGAGCAGCCATTTACCCGCCTTTGCTAGGCCTGTTCAAAAAAATAGTTTTTCTAAAGGAAACCTTCGGTAATTTTGTTGCAAGGCCCTCGGCTTTTGTGTCCCTGCAGCTCCCGAATACGATGGAACGATAAAGTTTCAAACCTTAAATCAGTAAATGTCATCTCACATGATGAAAATGGCAAAGGAACCCTGGTAATTGGAGCCATGCATCCTGGCATCTCCGAAGGGTTACAGCTATTGCAATCGAATCGCCCGCGGGCGCTCGGGGCATTTGTCGAGGATTACTTCCCCATTGGCAGCGGTGCCGACCGCGATCGTTTGCAGGCTGAGGCCGTTGGGAAATAATCGTGCAACTTCCTCCGCCGTACCACCGTTAGCCAACAGTTCCCGCGAAAGCCTGATTTCGATTTCCTGAAATACGGGAACGCGTTGGCAGGCCTCCGCCGAAGAGGTGTACAGTTCGCTGGTAACAAGCGTCGTGCTCAAAAGACCCGGTACCAGCGACTGCGGCCGAAACCCGCTTGATTCGGCGGTATACAGCGTGGTTTTGCTGCGCTCGCCGCTATCGCTCACTTCTACCTGCAGGGCCAGGTCCACGCCTTGCTGATCACTGCCGGGGACAATCCGCCCACCGTGCAGTCCGGTTTGCAGGTTGTTATCCAGGTTCAGCAACAGCCAATAGTCGTTTTTTCGTTCGGTAAACAGCCCATTCGTTCCGATAAGTACGGTCAACTCGCCCGCTTCGGACAGCCGGTTGAACACCATCGTTTTGTATAGGTCAAGGGATTTATCGGCTGTGGCAAAGCGTTCCCCCCTTTCGTCCAACAGGGACACGATGCGCCTTTGGGCATCGGCTACAGGAAAGAAAAGGTCCGCATAGCGGGTGCGCGCGATATCGCACTGCGCTACTTCCAGCGTTCTACTCGATGCCGAACTGCCGATACCAGACATAAGGTTGCCAAAATCATTAAAATCGACAAAGCCGCTGTTGCAAGCCACCCCATCATCTCCATTTGCATGGCAGAGGCCGAGAACGTGACCCAGTTCGTGGGCCAGCACCCGCTCCGTGTTTCGGTGAACCTCTCCAAGTGCGCTGGGAAAGAATTCCAGGTCGCCGATAAAGAAAAAAGGCCGGGTTCCGGAATTGGCAAACGCGATACCGTTGATCGGACTGTCCGTGCCATCGGCATTGACAAAGGACCGAACAGCGAGACCGGTTACTCCGGTAGGCTGGGCATTCCAGTGGTTGTCGCTCAGGATGGCCAGTTCTTCGATTTCCGGCGTGAGTGCGGTATTGTTCACCACGACGTCACCGGCTACGCCAATGGAGAGATCCGGATCGTCGAACAATCCGAAAGTGGCCGTCGAACCGATGACGGGTCCCAGCAGGATCTTACACTGTGTCCAGTTGCAAAGCCCTGCCCGCAGGTGCCGGTTTAGCAGCACCTCCCCAAAGTTCTCCTCGCAAAGTAGCGAAGGATCGTCAATGGAAGGGGCTCCGTTCAGGGCATTCCACTTCACCTGTAGCATGCGGAAAGGAACTTCTTCCGGCAAGATGGACGGGAGCCGTAAATCGTCCGAACAATCCGGACAGCCGGCAGGGGGACTGCCACAGTTGCTGCCGAGCAGCAGGGCCACCATACCCAGGCAGGAACGGAGGCGTGTTACGATTTTGTGTAGCATGATAGGGGGTTGATAAATTGCCTTGCTTCCCGCGTCCCGAAAAAAAGTAGTCCATCCATTTTTAAAAAAACTACCTGCCGCCGGGTTCTTTCGTACCAAACCGCTAAAAGGTAGAAAAAATTTGCTAAAAAACCAATATTACCCCATAAAAAGGGCCTTTACGCGGGGAACAGGGTGGTTACCGCTTGTCCCGATTTATCGGGAAGACCCGTACCTGTCTCGTACGGGATCCCTTGCTTGGGTCAGCTGTGGGATCAAAATAGACGGGCCCTACGACTTTTCCACCTGTCAACCTTTCGGATTACTTGCGATATACATGGGCACTGCAGCAAATCATTTTTCTTTAAACGCAGAAAGCCGGTAGGAAAGTAGTTCGTTTGAACAATTCTACAGGTAAACAGGATACATAAGTAAGAAGCGACGTCAAAACGCCTCCCTCCAGCCCCCTCCTGTTTTGAGGAGGGGAGAGCGAGGCTGGTACCATTACGGCATGGGTAGTCCACCTGCATGCATCCGACGAAGCGGTTGATCCGGTCTTCCAGGTATATCAAGAGCCGCAACTAAAACTTAGATTCTGGTGGCCAATTGGGGTTTTCTGTTTCGTCTTCTCCGATTGCACCGGGCAGATGGGACCATAGGACCTCGGGCGTATCTTTGGAGGGGATGCTGACCTCTACGACAAAATTCTCATTCGGGGTTTGCCTGATCTCCTCCAGTATGGTCCGTAGCTCATCGACCGTACCTGCTTTTCTGCCAATACCACCCATCGCATCGGGTATTTTGCTGTAGTTCCACCGTGGAATTTCGTTGTACGAATAGTTTGCATCCAACAAGTTATCGGAATAATCGACCGGAGGCTTTCGAAAGGGGTTGGGGTTTACCAGGTATTGTTCGATCCCGTAAATCCCATTTACCAAGACGAATACGACGGTGTTTTGACCATTCGCATGGTGTTCTGCAACAGCCTGGCAGGTCTCATGAAAGGCACCATCGCCCACCGCTACCATCACGCGCTTGTTGGGTACGGCAAACTTTACCCCTGTAGCCGCCGCTACGGAGTAGCCGATCGCCAACCAGGCAGCCTGGGCCACGAAGCCGTTTCTCTCGGGAATGGTTAGACCTTGTGCCCCGATCAAGGGAAATCCGGCATCTACCACAAGAACGGTGTCTTTTTCCTGGTTGATGTAGGTCTCCAATTCTTTGAAAAACGGCGTGTAGCCCATGCCCTTATCGCTCGTCTCAACCAGGGACAGCCGCTTTAGCGCCGGATGGATGCCTGTTAAATTCAGTGTATGTGCGGTTTTAAATGCCTCGGTAAGGGCTACGATAAACGTTTTTAGATCCACCAAGGGGAAAAACTCCGAACCTACAAACACCCCATCGTGTGCAGCCATAATGGTTCGGTCACTTCTGATATTTTGATTTTCCGTATCCTTGCCAACGGTCCAGGCACCGATGCCGATGATCACGCCCTCATCGCCGACCAGTGCATTGATTTGATCTTTTGTCAGGGTGACACAGCCGTCAAAATAGGGATGGTCTTCCGCGATACAGGACTTGCCCAGTGCTGAGGTGACAAAGTGAATCCGCTCATTAGGCTGGGCATGTTGGTCATTGGTCACCTTAAGAAGCTCCAGGAATTCTTCCTGCAAGCCCAGGCGTTGCAACTCAATACCAGCCCAAAAGATAGATTTTGGCCTGCTCCTGATCAATTTCATGGCAGCTGCTATGGCATTGCTTGCTTCACTTACGGTCACGATACGTCCTTTTCCAGAGCTCAATGTTCCTTTCGGTGCATTACACGGCGCACGCCATACGTCTTCCGTCACTTCCAGGTAAACGGGTCGGCCGTGCGTAAGCAATGCGGTTAGTACCGAGTCGATTTGAAAGGGTGCCTGGGCAGCATTGGTGATGCGCTCGGCAGCCACCGTAATCGGTCTAAACATGTGGATGTCAATAAATTCGTAGCCGGTAGTATGCGAATACAGAAGTCCCACATTTTTTTCATTGCTGTCTTCCTTATTCGTGGGCGCTCCGTTGATCAGCAAGATCGGTACTTTTTCTACGAAGCTTCCTGCAATCGTATTGAGCCCGGTGAAGGGGCCTACACTATAGGTCACGTATACGGCACTGGGCTTTCCTTTGACGCGCGCGTAGCCATCGGCAGCAAACCCTGCCGTGATCTCATTGGAGTTATTGATTATTTTGATTGGAGAATCGCAATCGGCAAGGATGGTGTCGAGCAATGGGGCGGTATAATTTCCGGCCACGCCAAACATATACGCTATTCCAAGCTCCTCCATACGGGATTTTAGGTAACCCGCCACCGTCGTTTCGGTATTCATGTGTCTATAATTTGGTTTTTAATGGTCACATGCCTGTCCCGATACTAAATCGGGAGGATCTTTGACGATTAAAATAATCATTGCCCTGTGTGTTTAATGATGAATTTAATCGTGTCGATTTCATGTCCGTGATTTGGTTAAAAGCTGTTCAAAAAAAGATACGGTCCCAGAAGCCGGCCATTGTTCCTGGTCCGAATCCGGTCGGCTACCAGGAGCGATCCGGGAATCCGGAAAGGGATCGGTTGCTGAGACCGTTTCATGGGGCTTAGGGTAAGTCGTAATGCGTCAAGGCAGTGCCATGGGAAACGCCATCTGCTTTGAGGCTTTGCCGAACATTCTCGCGCGCTTTTGAGGGATCGATTTCTTTGAACTCCTGAAAATCTGGATCGATATACGTTTTAATTTGCTCAAGGCTGTTCTTTTTGTAGAAACTACTGACAGCTGCTTCGGGGGTCTTCCCGGTTTTCTCCTGGAATACGTCGCTGTACGCATTCAATCCCCATTTTTTGAGCATAAGGTTGGCCGAACGCAGCGAACCTTCTACCCAGCCCTGATAATCCGAAAAGGCTTCATTGCAGGTATATACATTCGGTAAGGGTTCCGTGAGTAGTTCCTGCGTTTTATCGTCTTCGGCATGCAAAGCCCATTGGTGTACACCGTATCCAAATCTTTCGCTGGCTTCTTTATCGATAACGGTACTTCCGGCCCAAATACGGGCACTGGTCAAGACAGGCTGAGGAATGTAGGTCACATTGAACACTTTCTTAAAGTACTCAGTCGCCTTTTCTACCACCTTCTGCGAAGCGGCAAAGACTACCTGATGCTCTTTTTTGTTTTCTTCTTCCTGCATAGCCGACGTGAAAAGCGGTCCATTCTTTTGCAAGGCCAGCCAGTAATTGATATTCATGTAATCGCAGTAAATGGTCAGTGCTGCCGGTTTCTGAGATTTACGCTCATTGATTTCATCGATCTTTTGCTGAATATCTTCCGGAATCGGTTGATTGTGCGCTTTCATGTATTGCTGATATTCCAGGGCCGCAGCCAATGCATCGTCTACCGCATAGAATGGGTAAATGGAACCGACGGGTAAATCGGCAAAATTAGGACCGAATTCGACCGCTCCTTTTTCTACCAGCGTCTCGTTACACCACCAGGCTTTTGGGTAATACAAATTGATTTTGAGTAAGGGCTGGTTAGTGGCCGTTTGAAGGGTGTTCCACAATTCATCCGATTTGCTTTTGTCCAGTACATTGAACGTATTGGACCGGATGAACAGCGTCTCCAATGCCAGTCTGGGTAGCGCCAGAATCACCTTCGCTCCCTGAATCTGTCCCCTTTTTTCCTCCTGACTATGTTTATTGGTGATTGTGTAATCCAGCGTGTAGCCCTCCTCGTCGGATTGGTTCAGACTGGTAACGGTGGTGTTCAGGAATATGGACTTTTTGCTTAGTTGCGCTGCAAGGGCATTTGGTAAGGTGCTGAAGCCTTCACTCAAGGTGCGAAATTGTGGATCGGCCGGAAATTCTTTCAGCAATTGGTAGGCAACTCCGCCGTTCATTTGAGAAAGGAATGTGCCATTGAATCCGGAGGATTGATACACCATGGTAATGGCCTCATTGCTGTAGCCCATGTCTGCAAAGAGGTTCCATAGCGACCAGTCTTTCATGGTCAGCCCCTCCCATTGGCAGCCGATGCGGAAGTCTTGCCAATAGGCCGGCCCCTTGCGGTCTTCCGCCGTTGGGTATTTGGCCGTAAAATCCGGATTGGCAGCCAATATCTGATTGTAAACGCTATTGATAATCTCCGAGGGGCTCAGGGCAATTTCCTGCTCGGTAAGATTGTACAGTTGGGGCCAGGTACTGTTTGCTTCCTTTTGTTTAAAAGGAACTCCTCTGAAGTACAATCGATTGTTTCCGCCACTTTGCATGGGAAAAGGAACGATCTGCCTGGCGATAAGCTCCTCTCCCGGATTGGGTTCACCGCTCTCGTTGGCGGTTGGCAGTGTCATAAACAGTGCCATCAGGTTATCCATGCTGTCAAACGTAAAGCGCATGCCGCCTTCTTCCTCTTTGACCGTGGCCCCCTCAAATTGGATCAGGTCGGAGTCCAGTCTCCCTCCCGTACGATTGAGTTTTTCAAGAATTACGATTTCCTCGGGTGAATACCCTTTCTCGTTGATCAACCGCCAGGCCGTATACAGACCCGCCATACCGGCTCCTACAATCACCACGGGGGCTTTTTTTGGTACCTGGTGCCCTTCGGGGTGTTTTAGATTATTGACTTTAAAGTGTGCCATTTTTTTTTCTGATTGGGGTTTATAAAAATACGGTGGATTAGACGACCTTTTGTAAGGTATTGATGCTGACATGCGGCCAGTCAATGCCAAAGAAGTTGAGAATGACGGTCTGGGTATATTGGAGCCGCAAAATCGGATCACCGTTCGAATCGGTATCCGCTAATTCCTGTATCCAAAACGTAGCCGTCATCCTGCTGGCATCTGCCTGCCGTTTGATAAACGGAATATTGGAAATGCCACCGGACTCAATGGTGGAATCAAACATCAGCTCGGTGGTTTTTACAATAGCGACTCCCTCGTTCGCTTTGGCAAGCAAGTCGTTCGGAATGGTAGGGTCGAAAACACCCTGAAAAAGGTTTTCATGAAAATGCTTATACGGAGCCAGGTAGGGGTTATCGAGCTTTTGAAAACCTATTGGTAAGCCGCTTTCCTGAGGAATTGTCGGAGCACCGTCGATTGTTCGGGCCTTTCCTAACGCCAACACCGAATTCCCGTGCGGGATGGAACCAAGTCTGGCGATGTCAAAACCAGTGGTAGCCAGGTTGGTCAGGTGTAAAAATAAGCCCGGCTCGTGGTGTATGGGTAGGTCTGATGGACCTGCTTCTCCGCTTTCCGGAAAGTCCATGGCTGCGATTTGGGTAATGGATTGATCGTAATCCAGCGTGGCCACGAACTGATCCGTATTTTCCGGTTCATTGAGGTCCACGCCTCGATTTGGAACGCCCTTATCCACTAGTCCAAACTGGTGTTTCTCATTGTATTGATTGAGCAGCAGCCGGTAGTTTAGCGAAGATCCTTCCTTTATGAAGGGAAGCGCGATCATGTTCCAACCATGACCGGCCAGATGGGGTACGTTTGACCAAACACCGGTTAATTGTTTAAGGGGACCGAGCGCGTCTTCGTCAGCCGGAGCATGAGTTAAGGTTCTACCCTCGGCGAGCATTTCCTTGAAATTTTTTGTGGTAAGCATAAAGGTTAGCGTTAAAGTGAATGATGAAAAATAAATATAAGCTTAGGTTTAATGGCTTCGGTTAACAGGTGTTTTTCCTGTTCTGGTATAAAATTGGCTTTTCGGATACCGCCTTTTTACAGGTGGGTTTTAGTTTCCACTTATTGAAAATGTCATTTGCCGCATCGGGTGGTCGCACCGATCGCTTTCGCAGGCGGTAGGCGGATAGTATTTTCGAAACAGCTCATCGCCTTCTGGTTTGGGTGGGGCGGACGCTAGCGCAGCCTTTTTCTCCCAAGTTTTGCCCAGCATTTTTTAAATGTAATCAAATATATTTAATTTGCATACCTAAAAGAGCATATAAGAATAGATTATAGGGACGGGGTTCCTTTTTTCAGTTGTTTGTTCGTTGCTGTATAAAACCAGTTTGTAGGTAAATGGCATGGAACAGAGATACGCTACTCCAGTATAGGTAGCAACAGTATCTGGCAGAATTGGGCGTGTCTGCCGTGAAGGAGCGGCGTTTTTCTGAAATATTAAGAATAATAGATTGATTACTTTTTGATCCCGACTCGCTTTGCTACCCGGGACATGCGCTGCCGCAAAAAGTATTGACAACAAAAAAGTTTCCGGTATTTTGGAGAAATTTGATCATGGGTCTATTTCAATTGACTACTCAAGTGAGCTGTTTTCGAGAATATTCATTAAAGCGGTATTGAGGTAAAGTTTTTCCTTTCCGACTTTTTTGGATTTCAAAAACCCTTCCTCTTCCAGGGCACTCAGGTAGTTGCCTACTGTCTTGGGAGTACCCAATCCTATATTAATCAACGATTGTCGTTTGGTATAGGGGAGTCTGAAAATAACTTCGACCAGGTCTTTGGAATAGACTTTTGGGAGTTTGGCCCGAATAGCGTCAGCAGTCTTTTCCAACAATTGTGTCACCTGATCCAATCTTTTCAGCCCGTGGTTCGCCGTCTTTTCGACCATTTCCAGCATGTAAAGGATAAAGCTCTCCCAATCCCCCTGCTCGGTAACTTCTCGTAGATGGTGGTAGTACTCGTTTTTGTGTTGAATGATATACTCACTGAGATAAATTGCCGGAATTTCGAGTAGCCCACTTTGATTCAGGAACAGCAATAGTAAGATTCTTCCAGTACGTCCATTGCCATCAGCAAAGGGGTGGATCGCTTCAAACTGATAGTGCATCAAAGCCATCCTGATCAGCGGGTCAACGAAATCCTCTTCGTTGATAAATTTTTCCCAGTTGGCCAGTTTTTCGCGAATCAACTGCTCTCCGGTGGGAGGGGTATAGATTACCTCACCGAAAGGATTAGATAAAGTAATGCCTGGGGTGTTTCGAATCCCTGTTGTATTTCCTTTAATCTTCTGTACCAATTCTATGCATAGGTTGGTGGTGATAAATGGTTTGGATTTCATTCGATCCAAACCCAGCCAAAGAGCTTCTTTGTAGCGTAGGACTTCTTTGGTTTCTGGACTTTCAAATTTTTTATCAGCTATTAGTGCCTGGTACAAGTCATCATTAGTGGTGATGATATTTTCTATCGCAGAACTCGCCTTAGCTTCCTGCAGATGTATCGTGTCGAGAAAAAGTGTCGGATTAGGTAAGTTCCGGATGGCACCATTCATTTGAGCCAAAGCCCGACTGGCTGATATGGTTTTTAGCAAGATACTTTTAGTCTCCAAATCCACTTTTGGAGGAAGTAGGGGGAGATCGTTGTATGGAATAGTTCTGTCAAACATAATCAGCTACAAGGGTAAAATTTACATGCGTATGCAATACAAGGGTAAATTTATTGATTTTTTACACTCATCTGGAAAAAGGAAGAAAATTTTACCCTCATTTCTACCATGAAATTTTGGAATCAAGATTCACCTGCTACGAAACTGGGGTTATATGGTCATTATCAAATATTTGCAATGAGTACCATCTCGTTTTTTATGAAGATTTAAGAGGAAAGTAATTTGGAAAATTAGGTGAATGCAAATGTTAAAGGGTCTCATTTTTGGTGGACCCATCGTTTGACAGGTACCATCTCGGCGGGTTGGCTTTCCCGCAAGGGGACCGAGGGGCGGCGTAGGGAAAATCCCATTTTACCCATTTTTAAAAAGAGGGAATTTTTTTTCGGTAATTGGATAGTACGGGTTGTAATCCAAAGCAAGTAGCTGTTTTAGGTGGATGAATAAACGTTTAAAAATTACCTTTCCACCTTAACGAGTTTCCTATGGCCAGGACAAAATCCCTGATATTTCGCCCCTGATTAAAAAATAAAACACCTAATAAATTTATTTTCAATAAGATAGTATTTTATTCAGCAGAGGAGGAGAGGACTGAGCGTTAAAAAACAGTCCGGTAGGACGGAGCGAAAAGAATTAGTCGCTTAGGACAAATTCAGCGACGGGCCGGGTT
>NZ_FNZH01000006.1:0-220883 GCF_900109255.1 Cyclobacterium xiamenense
TCCAAGTGTCCTGTTCCAATGGTTGCACGCTTCTGGAAGGATAACCCGGGCCAAATGAGAACCAACATTAAGCATAACGGGATAATTTGGATGCAGAATTGAGGGTTGACTTTTTAGCGATTGGCTATTATCTTTAAAATGTTGGTTTTCAAAGATGTTTGAACGAAGCTATTGGGTATTCCGGTGATGTTGCCACTATTCCGGAAGGGTACCCTCGAGAATAAATCCCCGGACAACGTTTATCTACCAGTTCCCGAAAATCATGAATAACACGCTCAAAAACGGAAAACTAAGAAATCGATTTATAATCGGAAGTATTGGCATGGCCCTTTTATTGATGGTATTTGGATCGTACGGGTCTTTTAACCCTTTTGAAATCGGTTTTTACACCTCGGTAGGGGCTGCAATAGCATGGTTCTATTTAAGCTATTATGGCTTTAAATGGTTGCTGGGAAGGAATAAAACCTGAATAATTTGTTTATTCACCTTCTGACAAAATACGTTTCATCCGTAGCAGGTTCAAACTAGTGGACCTGCTACTTTTTTATTCCAAACCGGTTGGGTTTGAAATTAATAAGGAGTGCGGATTCAGCTACTCCCCGAAAAACTCCTTCCAGACTTCCGCCTTCAGGGTCTTGTCTTCGGTGCCGGTATAGATCAGCAGGCGGTAGCGGATGGTTTCCGACTCTCCGGCAGCCAGGCCCCAGTCGCCCAGTATTTGCCGGGAAGGTCCCAGGCCCATTTGGCTGTCTACCCGCCAGGGGGTAGGGAAAGCCGCATTGTCCGGATGATCCAGAATGGCAATACGGGCAAAGTCATCCCGCCCGTCTAGCTGTATCCCGATATCGCTCCAGATGGCCCGCTGTCCCTCCAGCTCCATGCCCCGGTGTCCGGAGGCACTTACGATCTCTCCCACCGTCTCCGGTATCCAGGGCATGCGTACAAAAAGGCCTCCCACATAGAATTTTCCCATCACCACATCCATTTTGGCCTCCCCCTGCCATTCCAGGTCCAACAGGTAACGATCGGCATAGGCCTGCAGGGACCAGTTTTGGGTTTCTATCATCAGTATGTTTCCTTCCTCATCGAGCATCTCGTACACGGTCTGCCAACGAACCGTTTCCCCATCGTCCTGAAGAACGTCTGCCGATACCCGTCGCCAATAATCCCGGTTCCAGTTCATAAAATAATCGCGCTCGTTTACCCGCTTTAAGCCCCAGTATATGCCCGTTTGGTGGGGATGGTGGTCCGGACGGTACTCGGTTAGCTCTCCCCTGCCGTCCGGAGCCAGAATGGGATGCAGGTAGGGCCGTTCTTCCGGTTTTGCCCGTTGGGTCAGGATGGGTGCTGATTGGTCTCCCGCATGGACGGCGATACGGCCTGCTTGCCGATCTTGTTCAATGCGAAGGGAAAGGGGATTCTCCGCCCGGGGAGCCCCGGAGGAAGGCAGCAAGCTGACCACCGGCACCTGGTCTTCCATTGGGCTGAGATTCAGGCTTCCCTGCTGTATGCGGATGTTGCGAAACCGAATGGAAAAACTTCCCTGCGGATCGTTTTCATTGTTGGCATGCAGCTGCAGACCGATAAAGCCCCGGAGGTAGCGATCGTCTTCCAAATGGGCTACGGGCACCCCATTCACCCAGGTTCGAAGTATCGGGCCCACTGCTTCTATGCGGTAATGGTTCCATTGGTAACCGTTTTTATCGTCCCGTTTGAAAGCGGCCTTTGCTTCCGGGCCCATTTTTTCCGGCGGGTAGATCCAGCCACGCTCGGCCCCTTCTTCGTAGATGGCCCCTCTCCACTGCTGGGGCTTGGGATCGACTTCCATCTGATAGCCGTGCACCCGGCCGTTTTTGTATTCGGGATAGCTCTGAGAACGAAATTGAATACCCGAGTTATTCATCAAGGTATCCACGGATACTTCCAGCTCGAGCACAAAATCTCCAAATTGCTGTTCGGTACACAAAAATCCGTTGGGTTGGCCCGGAACGGTGCTCCCAACGATCATCCCGTCCTTTACCTCCCATTTATGGGCTCCGTTCAATTCCTTCCAGCCGCTAAGATCCTTGCCGTTGAAAAGGGATTGCCAGGTCTGTTCCTGAGCCAGGAGAGAGAATGGCGCCAGGAGGGTTGCAAACAGGAGCAGTACAAAGGGAGCAATGCGTGTTATCGTCATCGTTTTTTTGGGTTTATGGTGGTAGTAAATGCGCTAGTCCATCAATCGGGCAGGGCAAAGGCAATGACCGAATCCCCGTGTGGGGTGCCGTTTTTCCCTCCCCCGCCGGCGGTAATAACCAGGTATTGTTTTCCAGCTACCTGGTACACGCTGGGTGTTGCGTAACCGCCTGCCGGGAGTTGGTATTCCCACAGTACCTGCCCGGAAAAGGTATCAAAGGCCCGGATCTTTTCATCGGGCGTTCCGGCGATGAATACCAGGTTTCCGGCCGTCGCCACCGGACCGCCAAAGCTTTTGGCGCCGGTGTTTCGAATGCCTTTGGCCACCAACTCGGGGTATTCACCCAGCGGGACTTTCCACAGGATTTCACCCTTATCCAGGTCCACGGCGTTGAGGGTTCCCCAAGGTGGAGCGATGGCGGGATAGCCATTCTGATCCACAAAGAAGGGGGCTACGTTGGCGTAGCGGGGTGCTTTGGTCGGGTTGGAGCCGGATTCTGCGGGCTGGTCTTCCTCTAGCTGCCCGGGGCTGCTTTCCAGGTAAACCAGCAAATCATCCAGCTGCCTATCCGAAAACTGGCCAAAAGCGGGCATCATGCCCCGGCCATAGCGCAATACGGATTTGATGGAATCCCCGCCAATCTGCGGGTTTTGAAGGGGCGGGTACAAGGGAGGATTGCCGACTTTGTCGATCCCGTGACAGGCGGTACAGGACCTGTTGTACAGGGCTTTTCCGCGTTGAAGCGGGGAGGCCGAAGCGGTATCTGATTCGGCGTCCATAGGTACCAGGCTGTGAATGGTAGGTGCTTCGTTGATATTGACGTATAGGACATTGGTGCTGGGATCAAAAGCCGCTCCACCCCATTCGGCTCCGCCCTGATGCCCGGGCATGGTGATCACCCCTGCCCGGGAGGCAGGGGTATACAGGGAGCCGGTTTCGTGCTTTCGGAAAATCTCTAAAACATATTCCCGGGTTTCGGGGGTAATGTTACTCAGGTCGGCTTCCCGAAGACTGGTCCGGTTGAGTGGCGGTGGTTTTAGTGGAAAGGGTTGGGTGGGCCAGGCTTCTTCTCCGGGCACCTTCGAAGGAGGAACGGGCAGATCGACTACCGGAAACACCGGTTCTCCGGTTTCCCTATCCAGAACAAAGGTAAATCCCTGTTTGGTCAGTTGCACCACGATATCCCGGGCCGCACCGTCTGCCGTGACAGTGGCCAAGATGGGGGCCGGAGGCAAGTCGTAATCCCAGATGTCGTGGCGCAGGGTTTGGTAATGCCAGATACGCTTTCCCGTGTTGGCATCGAGTGCGATCACGCAATTGGCAAAGAGGTTTTCTCCCTTGCGCATGCCACCATAGATAAAATCCGGCGCGGGGGAACCGGTGGCCAAGAAAACCCAGCCCCTTTCCTCATCCACGGTTAGCCCGCCCCAGGGATTGGTACCGCCATAGCTTACGCCATCTTCAAATTTCCAGGTATCGTACCCAAATTCCCCCGGCTGGGGTATGGTATGGAATATCCAACGAAACTCGCCGGTTAGTGCGTCGTAGCCCCGGACGTCCCCGGGAGTGGAAGGCGCTCCTTCGGGCGTTCTTCCCCCAATGATAAGCATGTCTTTATACACCATGCCCTGGGTGGTGGCCTCAAAGTCTACTTCTTCCGGATCCTGGGGCAGGTTTTTGCGTAAATCGATCCAGCCGTTTTCACCAAAGGAAGTGATCAGATCACCGCTGATGGCATCGATGGCATAGACCCGATCCTTTACGAAGTTCAGGATGCGTTTATTTTCTCCCTTTTCGTCTTCCCAGTAGGTGAGTCCGCGGTTTCTACCCCGAAAGGGGCGTTCGTCGTTTCGGTAGGTATCCGGGCGAAACACCCACACTTCCTCCCCGGTGGTGGCATCCAATGCGACGGCATTTACTTCCGGCGTGGTGAAATAAAGCAGACCGTCTATAATGATGGGATTGGCATACATGCCCGGTCCCACGGGATTGCCGTGCTTGTATTCCCAGACTTTTTCCAGTTGCTGCACATTTCCGGCATGGATTTGATCCAGCTCGGAATATTGGATACCGGAGGAGTGGCCCCGGTAAATCCCCCAGTCCGAATGGTTGTTAAGCCGGCTTTGGTAAGCCGGATCCGGGGAGGTGTCGGGCTTATTCGGGGCACAGGCAAAAAAAAGCAGGGAACAAAGGAGAAGAGGCAGGTAGTAGCTTTTTGGGTTCGTAGTTCTCATTTAGGTCATTGATTTAAAAGCTATTCCATATCTCCAAAAAACTCCTCCAGATCCAATGTAAAGCCGATGAGAACCGTTGACTCCACCACATCTCCTGAAGTAAAAAGCCGTGAGGGAACGTATTTTCCGTCGACGAGGCTGTAGATAAGCAAATCCTGCGTCTCGGGGTGAATGATCCAATATTCGCGGACACCGTTGGATTCGTAGAGGGTAAATTTATGTTTCAATTCGACTTTACTATTACCGGGAGACAGGATTTCCACGATCAGGTCGGGGGCTCCGATACAGCCCCGGTCATCCAGTTTTTCGGTATCGCAAATGACACAGATGTCCGGTTGTACCACATCGTGAATTTTTTCATCCTCTTTTGAGACCTTTGGAAAACGCACATCAAAGGGGGCATCGTAAACTTGACAGGGCTTGTCTTCCAGAAAGTAATATAGTTTAGATGCCAACTTTATTGAAATATGCTGATGATTGCGCTTCGGGGCAGCGGCTGCCTTTTTAAAAATTTTTCCCCTAATCAGTTCCACCACTTCCTCCATCTGCCAAGTCAGGTAGTCAGCATAGGAATAATGGGTGTATTCCAAATCCGGTTCTTTGACGGTATCGTCTTTTTTGGCATTCATAAAATAAATATAATGAATTCAGCCATTATTTGCCACCATCAATCCACCTTTCGCCGCTCAGGAAATAGGGCAATGGCATCATCGATGATGCGCTGGGGATAGCCCAATCCAGTTCCGGAATCAGTCCCACATCCCTGGTCTCCACCATCCAGCGATCTAGTTCTTTAGACAGGCTTTTCACCCTGGCTTTGGATGCCGGCTGTTCGACAAGGCTATCTACCTGCCAGGGGTCTGGTCCTGTATCAAAGAATTGTTCCAGGGGTTTGGGTTCGTAAAATAGGGATTGAATTTCATTGGTATTCCCAGCCTCATAAGCCGCTTCATAGGCCCGCAAATTGGCTGGCACCTGTCAAGGCAGAACATCTGGAAACCAGAAGAAATGTGGGCATTAATAGTGCCTCATCCAAAGAAGCTGATGAGGATCAATCTGAAATAAGCATAGAACTCCCCAAAGGCGTATATACCGGTAGTAGAATTGGTTTTAAGATTGAAACTTTGCCATAATTCATAGGATAATAATTTTTTTCAGCGGTACCTCTTTTCAGACGGGTTAGAACCGTCTGACAAGTAATCACTTACGACCTGGGAGTCTCGCAATTATGAACATGCTGTTTTAAAAGTTAGCGGTTTAGCCATTCTGCTGTAGGGAAAAAATGAATCGCTTTGCTTTTACCTGTCTTCGACTGATTAAATGAACATTTTACCAATAACCTTTAGCATTTAATGCTGTATTAAAAGAATTTTACTTTACAGATATAAATTTTTTTAGTGTAATAGTGTTGTTTATTTTATTTATTGTAAATAAATTTATAAAAAAAATAATTATGAGTACTTTTACCCCCCCGCAATATTTAAATCGGCCAAGGTTTATTCTATTCTTAGTTTTGGCATCTATCTTTGTTGAAGATTTAATCGGACAAACTGTAAATATTTCAGGTCCGACAACTGTTTGCCCTAATAATTTCCACCCAAGTGGAAACCCAAACCTTAATGGGCATAATTATATGATAAACAGGAAAAATCGGTGCGTACAGCAGAATCAAGATCGGGAAAAGTGAACCTGGATACAAATAATCTGCAACCTGGCACTTATTTTCTTCATATCCATAATGGAAAAGAAGTTTTGACCAAACAGATAATCGTTAAATAGCTGGATTATGTTATGACTCAGCCAATAAAACTATAACCAAAATGTCACTAGCCAAAAAATATATATTCTGCGCTCTCATCAGCCTTTTGATACTTGCCGGGGATAAATTGCTCGCCCAGTCTGAGACAGAGAAAAAGGCCGATATTTTCACGGCAAAAAACTCCGTACATTCCGAAATACTTGGGAACTCTGGTGGCTATGCGCTTAATTATGGACGTATCCTTCACCAAAAAAACAGGATGAAACTTTGGGGAAGTGCGGGTTTTTCTTTGCGTCGTCGTGGAAGTAGTGAGCCCATATTTTCAGCCCATTGGATCCCATACTTTCCGGCAGAGATTACAGTTTTTTTGGGAAAGTCCAAGCATAATTTGGAATTAGGAGCCGGGTTCTATACCTTACGTAACAGATCCTATACCGTTGACGAAAGTTTGCCGAAATTTATTAGAGAAGAAATACATTGGGATCAGTTTATTCTGGCCAGGATAGGTTATCGGTATCAAAAACCTGAAGGAGGCTTCTTTTTCAGGGCTGCCTACACTCCCGGGATTCAATTTTTCAATTCAGAAACCAGGGGGAAGGAGGTGTTCTATAGTCCATTCCTGATTGGAATCAGTTTAGGGTATAGTTTTTAATGGATGTCACTAGCCAAAAAAACTATATTCTGCGCTCTCTTTTCTATCCTGAAAAGGTCTCGGTGGACAAACTATATGCCACCCGGCAAAATAGGAAATGGCTATATGAAAGGGGGATCAAAATATCGGCCAAGCCTTTGGGCAGGCCTTCGGCAAAGGCGGTGGAAAACCACATAAGCCCGGGGGAGCGTAATCCGATAGAGGGCCTGTTCGGCAGGGCAAAAACTGCTTACGGCATGGACCGCATCAGGACCATGTTGGCCAGGACTTCAGAATCGCGGATGGCATCAATTATTTTGGTATTGAAAAGCGTCTGTTGGATTTTCTCTCAACTGAAAATTGTTGTCACCCAGAAGAAGGATGGTTTGTTATTCAGGACCTTGGTCCATAAATGGCCAACCTTTTTCCTGGGCTTCAACAAAGTTACCCAACAGGAATAAATGCGAAAGACCGAATGGTTAGTTTTTGCAAAATTTTAAGGAATTGTAGCAGGGGATATAAAAACCTTTCTGTCCCCGACCTATAAAATCATCTGGCAGGTATTATCCGACCGTTTTTGAACCTTGCAAAAGGCTGACAGAAAACAGTCACGCTTTAGACCATTCCATGCCCGGTTGGCTTATCAGGGACAGATTAACTTGCTATGGCCCAATTTTCATAAACCAAATCAGGTACTCGCTGGAATTTCCTACTAATGTTTGTAATAAGGGTCATCTTCCTGGATATAGCCTGTGCGGCAATCTGAAGATCATAGGGTCCGATGCCTTGCCCCTTTCTTTCCAGTTTCGCACGAATTTCTCCACAGGCGATGGCATCGGCATCCATAAATGAAATAAATTCAAATGGAGCAAGAAATTGAATCAATGCATCCTCGTTTGTTTGCTGCCGTTCACTTTTTGCCACCCGGTTATCTGTAAACCAACCATTTGCAGGAAAAGAAATACATTTCCGTAGTAGGTAGAACACAGGTAACGTTTTATCGCTACTCCATATCCCGAAAAAACTCCTCCAGATCCAATGTAAAGCCGATGAGAACCGTTGACTCCACCACATCTCCTGAAGTAAAAAGCCGTGAGGGAACGTATTTTCCGTCGACAAGGCTGTAGATAAGCAAATCCTGCGTCTCGGGGTGGATGATCCAATATTCCCGCACGCCGTTGGATTCGTAGAGGGTAAATTTATGTTTTAATTCGACTTTACTATTACCGGGAGACAGAATTTCCACGATCAGGTCGGGGGCGCCGATACAGCCCCGGTCATCCAGTTTTTCGGTATCGCAAATGACGCAGATGTCCGGTTGTACCACATCGTGGATTTCCTTATCCTCTTTGGGTTTTTTCGGGAATCGGACATCAAAGGGTGCGAAATAAACCTCGCACTTTTTTCCTTTTAGAAACCCCGCCAATCGATAAGATAATTCGACAGATACTTTTTGGTGAATCCTTTTCGGCGCTGCGGCGGCTTTTTTAAAGATTTTCCCCCTAATCAGTTCGACCACTTCCTCCATCTGCCAGGTCAGGTAGTCGGCATAGGAATGGTTGCTGTATTCCAAATCCGGTTCGTTGACGGTATCGTCCTTTTTGGTATCCATGGTTAAATATAACGATACAGGCGATTTAATTAAAAAGAATTAACTTTTTATGGTTGTCCTCGCTTCTATCTAACGACCGAGTGGCAGGGTTTTCTCGAAATTTCCAGGAGTTGTAGCGAGGGATTTAAATACCTTTCTTTCCCCGACCGATTAAAGCATCTGGCGGGTATGATCCGACAGTTTTTGAACCTTGCAAAAGGCTGACAGAAAACAGTCACGCTTTAGACCATTCCATGCCCGGTTGGCTTGTCAGGGACAGATTAACTTGCTATGGCCCAATTTTCATAAACCAAATCAGGTACTCGCTGGAATTTCCTACTAATGTTTGTAATAAGGGTCATCTTCCTGGATATTGCCTGTGCGTCTATCTGAAGATCATAACGGCCGATGCCTTGCCCCTTTCCTTCCAGTTTCGCACGAATTTCTCCACAGGCGATAGCATCGGCATCCGTAAATGAAATAAATTCAAATGGAGCAAGAAATTGAATCAATGCATCCTCGTTTGTTTGCTGCTGTTCACTTTTTGCCACCCGGTTATCTGTAAACCAACCATTTGCCTGAAAAGGAATACATTTCCGTAGTAGGTAGGATACAGGTAAGGTTTTAGCGCTACTCCATATCCCGAAAAAACTCCTCCAAATCCAGTTTAAATCCCTTTATCACCTTTGACTCCACCACATCTCCTGAAGTAAAAAGCTTTGAGGGAACGTATTTTCCGTCGACGAGGCTGTAGATAAGCAAATCCTGCGTCTCGGGGTGGATAATCCAATATTCCCGCACGCCGTTAGATTCGTAGAGGGTAAATTTATGTTTTAATTCGACGGTGCTATTACCGGGAGACAGGATTTCCACGATCAGGTCGGGGACGCCGATACAGCCCCGGTCATCCAATTTTTCCAAATCGCATATCACGCAGATATCTGGCTGAACGACATCGTATATGCTTTTATCTTCTTTAGATGAGGTTGGAAACCGCACATCGAATGGGGCAGAATAAACCTGACAAGCTTTGTTTTCTAAAAAAACATAAAGCCTGGTAAGGAGTTTTGCCGAAATACGTTGATGGATGCGTCTGGGAGCAGCCGCAGCTTTCTTAAAAATCTTCCCTTTGATCAATTCGACCACTTCATCCATCTGCCAGGTCAGGTAGTCGGCATAGGAATGGTTGCTGTATTCCAAATCCGGTTCGTTGACAGTATCGTCCTTTTTGGCGTTCATGATCTAAATATATCGATTTTGAGCCAGTGAAGAAAGGCCGGCATCTTCCTCGGGGAAAACGTAACTCCCGATTTTTTTCAAAAGGGCTAACGGCCGGTTTTGGGGTACCTGTTTTATCAGAAGGCAAAGCGGATTTTACCCCTCCCGAAACCTCGATGGGATACTAATCTTTTTTAGCCGTTACTGTTTCCTTCAATACACCTTCCTCCGTTTTGGGAAAAGTGCGATTGCATCCTCGATAATGCGCTGGGGGTAGCCCAAATCAGATCCGGGGTCTCCGGATTCAAATTCTTTATCTTTAAATGCCTTCCAATGATCAAGGCTAAGTCGATCATCTGTGTGACTGTATTGGAACGCATGTAAGGCTTGAAGCAGTACATATCCATTGTCCGCAGCATGGGCTTCCCTCATGATTGCTTCGAAAGCGGTATCCGGATCCCCGACTACGGCGAGTGCCTGTGCGGCCATAATTCTATTAGCCGCAAATTCGTCCTTATCTACGATCGTTTTTAACTGGCGTTGAAGGCTATTGCGCTGATCCGGGTGAAGAAAAGTGCCGTAGGCTCCCCAATACCGGATGATGGGGTTTTTATCCGTTAGGTACGCCAGTAAATTTTCGGAGCTTCCGGCCGTTGCGGATTTGGCGGCCTCCAGTATTTTTTGAATGGGATAATCGCTGCTTTGAGCAAAAGCATGTAAGGTTCTATATTTCTTTCCTGCACCTATCAGTTCATGAACCATGGGTTCCGGAATCAGTCCCACATCCCTGGTCTCCACCATCCAGCGATCCAGTTCTTTTGACAGGCTTTTCACCCTTGCTTTGCTTGCCGGCTGTTCGACAACGTTATTTACCTGCCAGGGATCATTTTCTGTATCAAAGAATTGTTCCAGGGGTTTTCGCTCGTAAAATTGCGACTGAATCTCATTGGTTTTTCCAGCTTCATACGCAGCTTCGTAGGCCCGCCAATTGGCTTGTACCTGGTACCCGTACCTGGAATCCCTGCCCAGGGGACGGTGAGGCATGAAATTTCGGATGTAGTAATACCGTCCGTCGGTAATCGCCCGGGAAAAATCATACCGCTCGCCCATCCGGTCTCGGATAAAGTGGACAAAATCGGGCGATTTTTCGGCCTTGTCTCCCAAAAAGGCCCTTCCCTGCATATTATCCGGGATTTCACAACCGGTGATGGAAAGCAGGGTGGGCGCCAAATCCACAAAACTCACGAGGGATGCATCCACAGCTCCAGCGGGCACCGATGAGAGTTGTTTCCACTTGTCGGGAAGGTGAATCAATAAGGGTACCTGGGTACCCCCGTTGTAGATGTACCGCTTGGAGCGGGACAATTGCCCGCCGTGATCCGAATAGAAAAAAACTACGGTATTGTCGGCAAGACCTGCTTCCTCCAATTCATCCAGTAATTCCCCAACTTGCCTATCCATCAAGGTGATCAGGTCGTGCAAGCGTGCCCAATCTTCCCGGATCTCCGGCAAGTCGGGATGATAGGGAGGTAATTCGATGTCCCGGGGATCGATGCGGGGTTTTTCGGGAATCAGGTTATTTTCTACGTAATGGCGAATCCGGCTTTCGCTGAGCTGGCTTTCGTGGGTAACGGTAAGGTTGAAAACCGCAAAAAAGGGCTGATCGGACCGTCTGTTTTTGTAATGGGCGGTATTGCTGGATTCATCCCATAGTTCGGCGTCATCGTTGTACGGAGAATTGTAATCCTTTTTGCTGTTATTCGTGCAATAGTAGCCTGCATCCCGCAACAATTTCGGGTAAACAGGAATTTCTTCCGGTAAGGGTACCTTTGAACGCATCTGATGAGTCCCGATGGAAGACGCATACATGCCGGAAAGAATGGTGGATCGCGCGACTGCGCAAACGGGTGCATTGGCATAGGCCTGGGTGTAGCGAATCGAGCGTTTTGCCAGCCGGTCCAGGTTGGGCGTATGGGCCTGCACAAAGCCATAACTCCCCAGATAGGGACTGATGTCTTCACAGGTGATCCAGAGTACGTTGGGTCGGTCGGGGGACATTTCCCTGGCCAAAACCCCTTCAGCTAACAAAAGAACCAATAAGACAACAAATCCCTTTACGGGCAGGTGTAAATTGCTCATTTTAAGGTACTCCCTTCGATGGGTTTTGGAAATTCCCGCATGGGACTGTAGCGCAGGTAGGAGTCAAAGACCTCCGGATCAGGCCCCACTACCCGGGGATCGTTCGTTTCCCGGAGTTCGGCAAGTAAGGCCTCGCGCATGGTTTCTTTGATACCCGCATAGTCTGGGTCGTCTGCCAGGTTGTTCATGCATTCGGGGTCCGATTGGAGGTCGTAGAGGAGCACTTCCGGAATCTTTTCGAAAGCTGCTTCAAAATACGGACGCACGGTTTCATCGTTCCGGTTTTCTACCAGGTACGACTTGGTAGGTGCCGCATCCACGTCGGTAAATGCCCAATCGGAACGGTGCTCGCCGTTTTCATCTATTCCATAAAGGGGAAGCAACTCCTCCTCGTTGTCGGGATTGATGCGTTGGGGAGCTCCGGCGGGCCAGCGATCGGGTTTCATGTTCCAGATCAGCAAGTGATCCTGGCTGCGGATGACCCGCTGTGGGTAACCCCAATTTTGGTAGCGGGACGCAGAGTGTCGCTCACGACCGGAGAACACGTACTTTTTCGCTGGATCGACGGTCCCTTGTTCGGAAGACTCCAAAATGGGGCGAATGCTGACCCCGGTCATCGGCAGCATTCCTTCCGAAGGGGTTTGGGTCAGATCCAGAATGGTAGGCGCCAGGTCGATGAAGTTGATGGGATCGTCCACGGTGCGGCCTGGAGGAAAGGCCTCGGGATAGCGAATGGCCAGGGGAACGTGAATGCCGTAGTCGTAGCCATTGGCTTTGGCTCGGGGAAAAGCCATGCCGTTATCGGAAGTGACAATGACAATGGTATTGTCCAGTTCGCCTTTCTCTTCCAGGTAATTCAACATGTCTTGTAGATGCTGGTCAAACCATTCGATTTCGACGGCATAGTCCAGCAGATCTCCCCGGACAATGGGGTGGTCAGGCAGAAAGCCGGGAACTTCCGCATCGGATAGTTTTTTATCGGTGCGTTTCCAGGAATCCTGCTCAAATGCCCGGTGGGGTTCCGTGGCGCCGTACCAAAAGAAAAACGGATCATCGGCTTCCCGGACGTTTTCCATGAAGTACTTGAAATTCTCAAAATAATTCAGGGTATTGATTTGCGCGGCGGGGCGGGTATCTCCTTCGCTGCCGGCTTCGTAGCGAATCCGGCTATGTTCGATCCCGGCAGCATCCGTTTCCCTCCACAGGGAATCGTTTTCGTCCCGAGCATACCGGAAGGGGGACACCCCCTTTCCGGTACGACCGGTGGTATAGCCATTGTCGGCAAGCAGGTCCACAAAAGGCACGTGTTTTTTCAACCAGGGAGCGGCATGTTGACCGGATTGTTCGTTTTGCCAGTGGTGGCGACCGGTAATGATGCTGCTCCGGGAGGGCGCACATCCCGGAGAACCGGCAATGCAATTGGTAAAAAACACGCCTTCCCGGGCCACCCGGTCAAATCCCGGAGTATTGACAAATTTGCTTCCGGCGAAACTGGTATGGGCAAAGGACTGGTCATCGCTGATCACGAAGAGGATATTGGGGGAGCGTTTTTCGGTTTGTTCTTCTGCGGGCGAACAACCAAAAAACAATGGAACGGCGAGCAGCGCAAGTAGTTTTAATGTTTGCATCATGGAATAGGTACTTGGTTTCGGGTGTTACAGTGTTAATTGGGCATAAGATACTGAAATATTCGGTTATTTTCCGAATTTGTAGAACGAAGAAGCACCGACCTATTCGGCGGCATATCCGGGATTTTGTGCTAGTTGTGCTCCTGTATTTCTTTCAATCTCAGAAAAAGGGATGGGCCACAGGTTATGGTAAGGCTGCACGTCCACCCCGAAATTGGTCACATCGGGCCGGCCTTCGCAGTACCGGTTGGTCCGTTCGTAGAGTAGGCCCAGGCGGTTGAGAGTCAGACGCCGCTTTTCTTCAACCCCGAGTTCCCGCATCCGTTCATCCAATATAAAATCGATGTCCACTTCCTCCGGCGTTACCAGTTTAGCATTAGCCCTGGACCTGACCACATTGATGTCGTTGGCAGCTTCCGTCAATTGGTTATTGCCAAGATAGGCTTCTGCGCGGAGCAGATAGGTTTCTGCCAGGCGGATATGGTATTGGTCACTATAGGTAGTCCCTGCCGTTGAAGAGTTCAGCAATTTCAATGCTGCATCTACAAAGAGTTCTGGGGGATGCTGTCCGGGGGTAGTGACTTTGGATTGGTAGGGATAAAAATACCGGATGGTATCATCCAATGATTGTCGGAATAAAGGCATATGGTCAGAAATCTTTTGACCGTACCATACGGACTCAGGATTATTGAACAAAACGTCCCGAACAAAATTGTATTCAGAATTTCTCATATCTTCCCAATCGTAGTGCCAAATCCCATAATTAAAATGATTGGTACCTCTGAACCGGCCGATTCCCCGGCCACCCGTATAATCCGATACTCCCTGTGGGAGGAATGGGGCTACCCCTGATGGGTCACGAACGATAAAACTCCAGGGTCTGGGTGCATGGTCTCGCTCCAGCTGTGGACCTATTTTAGAAGATGAGGAAATAGCTCCGCCAGGTACATCCACTTCGTATTGCCAAACCCATATTCCTTCTGTGTTTCCCACGTTCCTATTTTGGTTAAACCTCCGGAACAGATCCCAGTACACGTCTCCTGGTTCGCTGGAAAGGGATCCAAAGCGTTCGGTCATTAATGCTGTATTTGGATCATTGATCACCATGCTGGCGGCCTCAATCGCGTCGTTCCACTGTTCCAGTGAAACGTACACCTCAGCCAACATATGGTAGGCAGCTAAGTTATTGATTTCGCCATCACGAACTTCGGTAATTCCAGGAAGGTGAGCGGCTGCAAAAGTTAAATCTTGAGCTGCCTGAAGGTAAACTTCCTCTCTGGTAGCCCTGACATAATCGGTTTTTGGAGAACTCACTTCCTCTAACTCCAAGGGCACCCCACCGTACAGATGAGCCAAATTTCGGTAGGCGAAACCTCGGAACAACCTTGCTTGCGCTTCAATAACAGTTTTTTGCTCATTATTCATTTGCGAGTTTTCCATCCGGTTTAAAATGGTATTAGCACCAGAAATTACCCGGTAATATTGCCGCCAATGGAATTCCACCATGCCGCTGGTGGGCAGTAAAGTGGCTAAATAAGAACCGAATCGCACATTGAGTTGATTGGCACCATTATAACCCAGATCGGTCCCATAGATATAATCCAGCGGCCGGTGCTCGCCATCGGATAAAATCACCCTGGATTGGTCATAAAGCGCATAAACGGCAGCATTAAAGTCAGAGAAGGTAATGTAGGAATTTTCCGGGCTGGCAAAATCCAACGGAACTTCTTCTAGAATGGCGGATTCATCACAACCCGAAATCCCAATGGCCAAAATTCCTGCACAAAGTATGATATAATTGAATATTTTCATGATTCCTTATTTTAGTGATTAAAAACTGACATCCAAACCTGCTGAAAAGCCTTTCATCACCGGCAAACCAGAGGGATCCAGGCCACTTCCTGTTTCAGGATCCCAGCCTACCCAATTGGTCCAGGTGGCCAGGTTTTTTCCACTGACAAAAAGCTTCAGGCCCTGGATACCAAACTGCTGGATCAGGTTCTGATCGAAACGATAAGCCAGTGTTACGTCCTGCAATCGTACAAAACTGCGATCCCCGTAATACCGGTAATCGATTCCAGCCACCTGGTCTTGTCCCCGGTACCTGGCGTCAGGGTTGGAAGGGGTCCAATAATCAGCTTCCACAAACAAATTCGATCTGCGTGCGTTGTCCGATTGTCCTAAACTCGGATTATTGGCGCCCAAATAACCATTCCGTCCAC
The DNA here is from genome assembly GCF_900109255.1 of Cyclobacterium xiamenense. Classification (NCBI taxonomy): domain Bacteria; kingdom Pseudomonadati; phylum Bacteroidota; class Cytophagia; order Cytophagales; family Cyclobacteriaceae; genus Cyclobacterium; species Cyclobacterium xiamenense. The sequence continues at coordinate 15,599 of NZ_FNZH01000006.1, forward strand.
CTTGAATTGAGTTCAAAAAGAACCGAAACGTAAAGTTATTGTACCTGAGCTCGTTCATCAACCCAAAGCGAAAGGCTGGTTCGCTTCTACCAATGATGACCCGATCGTTCGCATCCACTACGCCATCGTTATTTTGGTCAATTATTTCATGCGTACCCACGAAAAATCCAGGAGGCGGCTCCTCACCCAACTGAATGATGCCGGCGGATTCGTAATCAAAAATCGAATTTATGGACTCTCCTATGAACAAACCACTTCCTATGAGGTCATCTTCGACCCCATTCTCATCTGCATCCAGCCCCAGTAAGGAAACGATTCGGTTTCGATTGGAGGCAATATTAAAATTGGCATTCCAGTTGAACCTATCAGAACTCATCACATCGCCTTTTACTACGAATTCCACACCTCTGTTGGCAATCTCGCCTACGTTAGTAGAAATATTATTGAAACCAGTAATTTCAGGTATGTTGATGCTGAATAGCAAATCATTGGTGGTATTTTGATAATAATCCAAGGTACCTGTCAATCGGCTATCGAATAAGGAAAAATCGAATCCAAAATTGTATCCTGTAGTGGTTTCCCAGGACAAATCGGCATTGGAAAGGGTGGTAACCCGCTGGCCAAAAATAGTTGATCCTCCCTCTCCAAAAACATAGGCTGGATACAACGCGACACGAGCTAAAGAAGAGTATCTGCTCGTAAGATTACCGTTCGTACCGTAGGAACCTCTGAATTTCAGGTAGCTGAATGGAGATTGGTCTAAAAAGCCTTCTTCACTCAATACCCAGCCCACACCTACGGATGGAAATATCCCGAATTTGTTATTTTCTGCAAATCCTGAGAAGCCATCCCGTCGAACGGTGGCCGTTATCAGGTATTTTTCACTGAAATCATAATTGACTCTAGCTGTTTGGTACAAATAACTTTCATCCCATGCGCTGGATTGAATCAATTGTAACTGTCCAATACTCAAATCATTGTATCCAAGGCCTAAATTTGCATAATTGGTACCATTTGCCTCAGTACCTTCGTTTTTCAATTCTCGTCGCCCAGCCACCATGGTCAGGTTGATGGTATGATTGTTATTGAAAGTTTTGCGATAGGTTAAAATATTATCCAAGGTCCAATCGTAGGCATGGTAATTACGCTTAAAGGCCAGGCCGGCAGCGCCAGCACCATATTCGTTGCTTCTGTAATGCCTTCTCCAGGTATAATTGTTTCCAAAATTCACGCGAAAATTCAACCCCTCAATGTATGGAATTTCAATATCCATATATACATTGGCGAATAAGTTATTCCTTTTGTCAAAATCATTGGACAATGGACTCAGGAAAGGATTGGCCCTTATGGCTCCATCAGGATTAAGAATGACGTTTCCATCTGCATCGTAGGGGACAACTAGAGGAGGTAAAGAAGTAATATTTCCCATAGCCGGAATTTCCCCGGAATTATCCGCAAAGGACCCAAAAGTCTGAACACCAAACCGAAAACCATCCAAAATTTGATGATCCAGATTGATCCTTGCTGTAATCCGTTCAAACTGATCATTCATGATAAAGCCTTCCTGTTTGGTATAGCCACCCGAAAGAAAATACGAGGTGGCTTCGGTAGCTCCCCTCACACTCAAGTTGTGATTATTTATATAGCCGGTTTGCGTGGCGGCATCCCACCAATCAAAATCCGTCCCATTCTGAAATCCTTCAAAAACAGCAGGCTCAAATAACGCGGCTACGTTGTAATCAGGATTGGGCTGGGTATAGTCGGGAGGGAGAAAAGACTGTTGCCAATCCTGATCTCTAACCTTTTGAAGAAACCCTTCCCGATCCATCAATTCAGGTCGATTGGTTGGTGTTTGAGTCGTATACGTACCCGTATAGTTGAAAATCGGTTTTTGCTCCACTTTTCCGCTCTTGGTAGTAATCATGATTACACCATTTGCGGCCTGCGCACCGAATATGGCCATGCTACTGGCGTCCTTCAATACATCGATCGACTCAATGTCATTGGGATTCAGGTCACTTAGGCTTCCGGTAAAAATAATGCCATCCACTACTATCAACACGTCCTGGTTTCCGCTAAGGGTTGTTCTTCCCCTGACTGAAATAGACGGGTTCTGGCCTGCCCGGTTAACCTGCCCTACGTTTAGTCCAGGCACTGAGCCCTGGAGCGATTGGGCAATATTGACATTGGGGGATTCGCGGAAAGCTTCAATATCGGCTCTTACAACAGACCCTGTGACGTCCCGTTTCTTTTGGGTTCCGTACCCGATCACCACTACCTCCTCCAATGAGGCGGCATCCTGCGATAGGCTGATGTTAAGGGTGGTTTGTGCGCCTACTTCTACCGTTTTTGATTCATAGCCAATGTACGAAAAAACCAGCGTGGCGCCGTCCGGAACGGAAATTGTATAGTTGCCATCAATATCGGTCACGGTCCCGGTGGTGGTGCCCAGCACGGTAATCGAAGCCCCGGGCAGCGGTTCTCCGCTCTCGTCGGTTACTATTCCGGATACAGTTACATCCACTACCGCCTCTGTAGTCAAAATTGGCTCTAGCGGCTGTGTATCCGGGGCTGCCCGTTGGACGTGGATATTGCGATTGACTTGTTTGAAATACAAGCCCGTCTGTTTGCCAATGACCGAAAGCACCGCATACAGACTTTGCGTCCCCTCACCGATGGTAACCCTTGGGATATCTCTCAATTCTTTATCCGTAAATACGAAACTAAATTCCGTGGTCTTTTCGATAAGCGAAAATGCCTTTTCGATTTTGGCATTGTCAAGGGAAATGGACACCATTACTTCTTCAATATCCTTCACCTGTGCATTGCCATTCCAGGCAAACAAAAAACTCATGGACAGGACTTGAATCAGAAATGCGTAGGTAAATAGTTTGGTCATGCGTATAACATGGAATAGTACAAGATTTTTCATACCTTTACGCTGTTTGTTTTAAAACTAAAGTGAATGGTTTTGGATGAACGAAATCCGGAAATTCCCTGGCAGGACCTTCCGGGAAATAATGGGCTGGGGATGTTGGCGCATTCCCGGCTTTTTTTCTATCAAGGGTCTTTGATCATAGGCTTTTTGGTCTTATTTCTTGAATTGAATGGTTACGTTTTCTTTTTCGATGGCAAAATTAAACCTGGCGGAAAATTTCAATCCTTCCAGTACGTTCTCCAAGGTCTCATCCTGAAACTTTCCGGAAAGCAATACCCGCTCTCCGGGTCGGTTTACGATGCGAATTTTGACCCCGTACCAGTTTTCCAATACCCGAATGGCCTCAATCAGGGGCGTCTCCTGAAAAATAATCCGTTTTTTGGTCCACCCGATTACCCGATCTGAGTCAAATGGACTTTTTACCAATCGGTCTTTCTCCGTGTCAATTTTAAGGGCTTCTCCAGGAACCAAAAGGACTGGCTCCTCCAACCCCCCCTCTCGCTTCACAGCCACTTTTCCACTCAGCAAAGAGACATCCAGTGTTTCACCTTCGTAGGCCTTCACATTAAAACTAGTTCCCAAGGCCGTAGTGGTGGTGTTTCGGGAATGGACCCGGAAGGGTCGCAGCGAGTCCTCGGCTACATCAAAAAATGCCTCTCCTTTCAAATAAACATTACGGTCGCCGGTGACGAAATCTTTCAGGTAGCGTAATTCACTTCCGGAATTAAGGATAACCCGTGACCCATCGCTTAGGGTGAGGTGAGATTTTACACCCGGAACGGTAGTATGTGTGAGAAAGTGAACCGTAGACGGCACACTTGCGCGCTGCACAGGGGGTTCCGAAAATAGCCAGCCGGAAAAGTACCCCAAACCCAGGGAAAGAAGCAGCACGCAAGCCACCCGGAAACCGAAATGCTGGTGAATTTTCCAACGAGAAATGGTTTGGGGCTTATTCCGTTCAAAGGTGCTTAAGGAATTCAATGGGACCACGTTATCTTGCCGGATCGCTGCTTGACCGGATGCTTTCTTTTCGATGCCCTTCCACAAACTCAAAATTTCTGTTTCAGAAAGCTGGGATTGATTCCTTTTATTCATCTCCAGGACGATCAAACGCGCTTGTTTTGCGGCCTTGTACCGGGAAGGGTGTTTGGTCAACAAGTTCTCCCAGAAACGATTGGATGCAGCATTGGGCTGCAGTACCCATTTTCTGAAAGCAGGATCCAATACAAAATCTTCTGTGGTATAGGAGGATATATCCATATCAATACAAATTCACCCACATAAGTCCCGGGAATAAAAAATCTATCCTATTTCGGCATAAAGTGGTTGAGATTTACATTAATTTTATAAAATATCGTATCCGGATAAAAACACGGTAAAATAAATTACATTCTGATAGAAAAATGATATACATCAGGCCAAAACCGCCAAAAGGAGCAGGCTTATCAGCAGCAGTCGTTTCTTTAAATTCGCAAGGGCCTTCCAGGCAAGGGTATAAACCGATTGTACGTTGATTCCCATGATGATGGAGATGTCTTCGTAGCAATGGTTTTCGTAGTACAACAGGTGGATCACTTCTTGTTGGCGGGAAGGAAGCGAATCCAACGCTTCCACAAGGTTTTTTCGGTGCTTTGGAAAAGCTAGCGAGCTAGTTCCTGCTTCTTCCGGTTCCGTTTGCAACGCATCTTCCAGTTCCGGATGTAGGTAGCTATACCGCTTTTTTTCCTTGCTTATTTCTTTGTGGATACGGTTACTCAGGCATTTGAAAAGGTAAAGCTTTGCATTATCGGTCGCTTTTACCGAATCGCGGTACTGCCAAATCTTCAAAAAAACCTCCTGTATGCAATCCTTAGCCAGGCTTTGGTCGCCCCTTATGGACATGCCCAACCGAAAAAGTTCCCGAACGTATTTCGTATACAACCCCTCCAAACCCGCCATTTCACCCGCTTTAATTTGGTTCCAAAGCACGTCGTCCTTGGAATCCGAGCCAACTCCATTCATTGAAGCTTCCTTGTACATTGCGGGTAAATTGGGTTTAAATCAAGCTAAACTAACAAAAATTTGACGGGTTTTAAAAGCATGTGGACCATTTTTCTCGCTATTTCAAACCCTATAGCGCATAGATGGCTGCTATTCCGACTTCATTTTGGACTGCCATAGCATGCAGCGGTCGTATTTTCTTCAGGCTCCCTTTGCGCATCGGTAGCTGCAAAAAACAACGGTGGCCTATTCGGAATTATCTTATGGCCCCCTAAAACGCGGTATATCACAGCCGCTCTCCATCGACAGACAGGTACCCATGTAGGCGAGGATTGATTGATCTGAAGATAGTGCGTACCGCTTACGCATTCTCCCCAAAAAACGCATCCAAATCCAGTTTAAACCCCTTGACCACATATGACTCCGCCACATCGTGAGAGGTCAGCAAGCCCAAAAGAAAGGTATTTTCCGTTGATACGGACGTAGACCAGCAAATCCAAAACACCCATCAGCAAGCCCCGAAAGCAGTCGGCCCATTCAAACCTGTAATGAGCAATGGTGCCCGAAGCTCAAACGGGCCTATGGGAATGTCCGGTGCTTTACTTCCTGTTTGTTTACCTGCTTTTCCCATGAATACGTAGTCACCATCCAGCCGATCGGTATGGATTTCAATACACCACTCACTCCGTGCAGGTATTGAGGGCGGTACAACATAGCATTCCCAATTCCACCGTATCTGTTTAGCTCCAGCCGAAAAGCTGTGCCGCATTAGCTCCGAGTATTGCTACCTGCTCCTGTGGCGAGAGGTGCGAAAGATACCCCAGCAAGTCTTGCCGGTAGCGGCGGTAGGAAGCTGGTGTTGCCTCTCCATTAAACCCCCCGCCATAAATCATCCGCTCAGCGCCCCATGCATTGGTCAATTGGCGGATGATCGGTCCTACATCCTGGTGAGGATAGCGCTCTTGTGGAGGAATCGATGAAAGCTTCATCACGGTGTTGGGAAAGTCAGCCCAGCGTATTACCCGGGCATGCTCTTCCGGTGATCCCTGAAACGGACGCCCAAGATGGTCGATGATCACCCTGGTATCAGCGAATTCCCGAATGTACCGCTCGAAGCCGGGAGCATAGCGGGGTTCGAAATGCAGTTGCACCGCAATCCCGGCGTCGGCAACGCTACGCCACCATTTACGGAGTTCCGGTTTCCCAAACGGGGGCAATCGATCGGGAGCGTACGCATGAACCCGGGAGGCTACGATGTTTCCTTGCCTTTCCCTCAAAAACGCCGGCATGGCTGCCAGCGATTTCGGCCGGTCAGCAAAAAACAGGCAGGTACCCTTCAATCGACCCCCACCAACTTCCAGGCAATGGTCCAGGTAGCGATGGTCGTCCTGGTAGGGTTCCGGATGGACGACAATCGCGTACGAAACCCCTGCTCCGTCCATACAGCTCAGCAGATGTTCCGGGGTGGCAGCGGAAACGGGTCGGTAAGGTCCATTGGGATGATACGGGAATTCCTGACTGTCAGCACCAGCAAAACAGTGCAGATGGGTATCGACGACCGGCGGATTATTCCGGGTCTTATCCAATCCCGACATCGAGGTCAGCGCAAGGCCCGCAAGTGATCCGCCTAAGATACCCAAACAGTCACGGCGGCTGATGCCATTGATCGGGTTGCTTCGCTTTGACGGGCTTCGTTGCCCGACGAAATAAACGGCAGTTGAGTTGTCATTGGTGGCAAAAGGTTTCATTCTCAAGGCTATATGGGTTTGGGATTACATGATTAAAAGTTACTACAGTCTTGTTTAAAAGCCAAATAAATAGAAGAATGAACCGGTATTAATTTTTTTCTTGGCAAAGCATTTGCCTTGAGTAGATACACCCGTACTGTATCAACGGGTTTATCTGGATTCATCCATTTCTTTGGCACTATCCCCGAGGTTTTCCCTAGGTCAGAAACCATCTTACCCCGAAATACCATTCGACAGGTACTTGTTGTTGGACCCTTTTCGGTTGCACCGCCGCTTTTTTAACCCGGATTATAAAGACCTTTCCTTCGACCCGTTCCAGCAACTCGCCCATCTTCCGGGTTCGGTAGTCGGCATAGAAAGGCTGACCATATTCCGGATCCGATACATTCAGGGAGTCGATTTTTTGGGCTGCCATGGACCAAATCAACCGATTTCGGTTAAAAAAAGCTGACCATTTGGATGGGAAAATTGCCTTACCGGATGGGAGCAGGTCCTTCAGGTCCACGACGTTCGTTATCGCTTGCTGGGACCGGGAGCGTTGACCCGGGCATCCGGCACTTCCATTCGTATCCATAGGCATCCGGACGAGAAGCAAGCAATAAACCTGGAACGATCTTCGGTCAAAAAAAACCCATCAGTAAGCGGTCAACTTTTTGAGCAATTGCGGATTCACTTCCTGCAGGTAGGCCTGAAGCTTCCTGTCCAGTTCCTCCGCCTTTCCGGGCTGGGAGGCGGCCAAATCCTGCGTTTCACCCAGATCATCGGACAGGTGATACAATTCCAGTTTGCCCGTTTTCCAAAACCGAATCAGCTTCTCGTCTCCCTGAATCAGGGCGGAGTGGGGGTAGCCATTGCTATACCGGTGAAAAACCAGGAAATCATTTTTTCTCTGGACCTCCCCGCTTCCTTGCGATTGCAACATGCCCGCAAAACTTCCTCCATCCAGGTTATCCGGTAGCCGACCGGTATATCCGGCGAGGGTAGCGAGCGTTGGTAAAATATCCCAACCGCCTACCGGTTCCCGACTGGTACTGCCCGCTGAAACCCCGGGACCTTTTACGATAAAGGGAACGCGTATCCCTCCCTCGTAGAGGGTCCATTTACCCGCACGAAGCGGGGCATTCCGCAGGGGGCGATCGAAGGTATCCGGATGCCGCAGTTTTTGGAGAGAGGGCACCGGGGGCAGCATTTCCACGGATCCATTGTCCGCCATCAGCAGGATGTAGGTGTTTTCGGAGATGCCCAGAGAGGCTACCCTATCCAAAACCTGCCCGATGGTGTGATCCATGTCCTCCAACATTCCCGCCCAGGCCGGATGCCTATGCTTCACTCCTTTTGGTTTGTTCCGGTATTTCTTCAGCGTAGCTTCGCGGGTTTGCATGTCTACGTGTACGGCATAGTGCGATAGCTGCAGGTAAAAGGGGTTTCCCGCACGCACCTGCCTTTCCATAAAGTTGATGCCCCTTCGGGTGATGGAGGAACTACGTTTGGGATCATTGGTAAGAAATACCGCCTCCCATTTATCGTCCTTTCCGGTCATTAAATTGCCGTGTGCATTCCGGGTATCGCCGTCGCTTTCGTCAAAACCCAAATCTTCGGGGAAAATTTCCGCCCGCAAATCCCATTTACCAAAGTGCGCGGCCCGGTACCGGGCATCAATGCCTTTCAGCATCGATGGAATGGTCAACTGGGGAGCATTCGACCGGGGATCATGCGCAGCAGGGAAGGTCTCGTCCCCCAGTCTGGCAGGTGTTTGTCCAAACAGGATGCTTCTTCGGGTGGGCGAACAGATGGCCGCAGGCGCATAAGCACGAGTAAAGCGCATCCCCTCCCGGGCCAGGCGATCCATGGAAGGCGTTTCAAAGAAATCGCTTTTGGATGCCGGAATCCGCTCGTCCATGCCAATAGAGGTGCTGCTCCAACCCTGGTCATCGGTGAGGATAAATATGAAATTGGGAGGAGCTGCTTTCTTCGTAAGCTCGTAGCGAGCAGAACCTGAGGAACCGAAAACCAGCAAAACGAGTAACAACAAGATCAAACGGCTATTTTTCATGATTATTGGGCTATATTTTTTGGCGTCGCAGGGTTTTTTCTATCGAATTCTATTGAGAAAAATTACCAGATGATTTTTCAAAGTACCGGAGTCTGGATTGCATTTCGGGTGGTAATTCGTCCTTTGCTTCAATAAACAATGGGGAACCATCTCTGATAATTCCCAGGATACTGCTTGCTGAATCACTACCGGAAAAGAATTGATCCCGTAAACGAAGTGACTTTCCATGGGATGAAAATACCGTTTCTGTTTTTTCATTATGGATGAGTAGGCCAGGTGCTGATGCCGAATCCAAGGATGCGCTAATTTTCCAGTTTCCAATTTCGATCTCGGCAATTCCATTGCGAAGCGTGCCGGAAAGTAACTCGGATTCATCCATTTCCTCCGCGACTTGGATCACGCCAAAAAATCGCATTTTGGTGGATTTTTTTGTTGGGGTTGCGCTGAGATGGAATTGGTTATCTTTGTAGGATTTCACACGACCATCCTCCCCGACCGATTTTCTCCAATTCACGGCTGCTACGTCAAACGTATCCCTGAAATGAAAAGACAGGTCCGCTGAAGCCCATAGCCGTCCCATTCCAATTGCATTTTCCTGCTGAACCCTAAAGGTTTGATTTTTCGTGTCAATTTCCATTGCATCAAGGCTGTGGATAAGCCAAGACCAATCCACCGCTTCGCCGGCCTCAAGTTCATCGTAAACAAGGATTACATCGGGTTTGAGTAAAACAAGGTGCCTAATGTTTTTTACGACCGAATAATCCTCTTCGGTCTCCTTACTCTGGTAGGCCCGGGAGGCATCCCCTTTGGCATAAGCAAGGTCATCTCCCTGCAAGAACCGGGCAACCCACCCAAAAGCCTCCGTACTATAGGGCTGACCTTCTCCGTCTACCAGGATACCATTCTGGCTTTTGGTATGCTGGTACCAGCCGGTACGGTGAGGATCTTTCATGGATACCTTGTAACCCGTTCTGTAAAACAACTTTTTGCCGCCATAGAGAATATTGAAAACGTTCTGATCAGAGAGCATGTGGCCATAGGAGCCAAAGGGGCTGGAACGCATGGCTACCATCAGGTTTTCTTTTGTGTTGCTGACATCACTGTGCATGGCCACAAGGCCCACATCAGAAAATAACCTTCCCATTGGCAAGTTAGGCAGGGCAGGTGGAACCGGGACGGGCAAATCACGGGTCTTTGTAAGCCGCACCCACCTGAGAATAGATTCCTCTGAAAGGTCTGATGTATCGTACTTCAAACATTCATTGGCATACCAGGCTGCTTTGGAATCCCCCGTTAGTTTTGCCAATCCCAGGGCAAAGGCGACATAATCTACACCAGGTAGATTCACTTCTTCTGCATTGTCCGCAAAACCATCTGATGCAGCACCCGGAGGGATGTGGTAGATCATCCAGTCGGCCTGGTTTTGGTACCAGGGATGGGCATTGATAAAATCAAATCCTGTGAATTTTTTAATGTACAAAGGAATATCTATCATGGTTTCCATATTCATTCGGAAATAGGAAACGCCTTCAGACCATCCCCCGTCCATACCACCCAATACAGGTGCTCTTGCCAGAAACAATTCATAGGCATAAGCCATCCAGTCGGCTGCCTCCGGCTCATCCCCATAAACGGCCAGGCTTGTTTGGAAAAAATAATGAAGAATATGTTGCCAAACATGACCGCTCAATACCTTGGCTTCTATATTGTTGATCCAGTTTTTATAAAAATGAGAGGCCCTTGGTTTAATGGATTGAAGCAAGGTTGATTTTTGATTTTCACTGAGCCTGTCATAAAAAGTATCATAGACCATCGCCATGGCGAGCATACAACGCGCATCACTAAAATCATTGGTACTAGATACGCCTCTTGGGTTCCATTGGCTTACCTCAAAGGCGATTTGAATGGCCTTCTTTGCATAGGCTTCATTACCGCTCAAAATATAAGCCTCGGATAAAGAGACTACAGCGTCGTAAACCTGAGTGCCAAGTTGCTTACTGGCATCAAGACGGAGCTTTCTTTGCTGTTCCTCTTCCTCACCTTTTCGTTGGGGCATTCCATCCTGCTCTTTAGGAATCCTCATAAGAAGTGCTTTCTCTGCCTGCCGTAAAATGGCCCGGGTATCTTCATTGGGCTGCAGTTGACGAAGTAGGGCAAGTTCTGATTGGGTAGCGAGAATTCTTGGATGCTGTTTTGGCAATGCCTGTAAAAAATGATCTGCCGAAGGCGATACCATTGGTACCGCTCCGTCTTCAACAACAAAATGCTGTACTTCAGACCATTCTTCCCCGCTTTTCCTGTATTGCCAGTACCAGAGCCCGGAGGCAAGTTTTTGATGGGGATTGAATATTGCCCATGGACTATCCTTTATTTCCAGTATTCTATCCGGGAGAGAAAAATCCTTCTCATCCGATAACCGAACGTCATACCTGATATTTTCCCCTTTTACTACCGGCCATCTCAAAACGGGAGGATTCAATTGAACGCTCATACCCGCAGCGGGTTTTGGGTAGTCCAGAAATCGGGGATGGACCACCTCCAATGTAAAGGGTGCTTCGCGCAGAATGATCCCATTATCTTCTTTAGCGCATCCCAGGAACAGGAAGCCAAATAAAACAAACAGACCGATTAATTTTTCTTTGGGGTATTTCATTTGGTAAGGGCCCATGCTTTATAGTTTTTGTAGCGAAAATGCGTCCACTGCATCTGTCTGAAACCTATTTTTCCTTCCTGTAAAATGGGACCATACTCATTCTCATCCGTCCAGTCTATGATTTTCCGGTCATCTACGTACATTATTATTCCGGAATCGTCCTTGATCAATTTGAGTTGGTGGACTTCCCTTGATGCTATTGGAAGGCCGGGTTCCTCTTGCTGCAGCAGATGGAAACCGCTGTTTTTTCTTAGGTGGGAGATTTCCCTTCCGGGCTTGTCTTCCCCGTTGGCATAATACGAAATATGGTAACTATTTATATGTTCGCTTTTGGTAAAGAGTCTGAACGTGCCATCTCTTGCTGGAAAAGAACTATCAAAAATATTGGCTCCATTTTTCCCCTTCGCTGAAAAGAAGAGAATCAGAAGATATAGAAGAAGTCGAGTCATCGTTGATTTGCGAATTCATTTATTCAGTTATGAAATTGTAAGGGCCAACCGGGTCTGGTGGGTATGACCTCACCAATAGATTAAACCCGAGGAGTTTTCGAAAATATAAGTAATCTCCCTTAATCGAACCCATTTTTTTTGAAAGTTATGTTTTGCAAATTCGACTCAGGCATTTTTTCCATGCTACTTCGATACCTCCAGATATACCCGAGTAAAATGCTTAATGAAAACGGGAAACCAATAGTTTCCCGTTTTACTGCAGTTCCGCACGATTAATACCCGGGGTTTTGTTGGAGAGGCGGCTGGGTTCGGTCTATTTCGTGTTGTGGAATGGGCCGAACCAGGTGTATCTCGGATAAGGCTCCATTTGCCCTCGTCCAGAAATTGTATTTTTTTGTTCGTTCCAACAACGTTCCCGTCCGTTTGAGATCAAACCAACGGTTGAATTCACCTATTAATTCCCGGGCGCTTTCGTCCAAAATCATGTCAATGGAAATAGTCGCCGCTGTGGCCCGGTAGGATTCGGTTTCCAGGGAACTAAGTATCTCTGGAAACTTGGCTTTTTGGGGATCCACTCCTGCGCCTACCGCCCGGTCCAATACGCGATTATAGTAGACTTCCGCGCCACCCAGAGCGCCGCCGGTAGCTCCTTTGACGATGGCTTCGGCAGCCAACAGATAGGCTTCAGCGGATCGGAACAAGCCAAAGTCAAAGGTTCCGTGCCCGTCTCCATAAGGAATATTTGGCTCCCAGAACTTCCACATCGTGGGTCTGAATGCCGTAAGTCTGGAAATGGCCTCACCGCTGATTAGCTGTTCGTGGTTCATGACCGCATACTTTTTGGTACCCCCTTCGTCAATACCCTTTTCCGCCCCAAATGCTGGCTGATTCCAGGGTGTCCAATACGCCACCGTATCTCCTACATCGTAGCTTACCGTCAGGCTTGGGTCGTCAAAACTATAGGAGAAATTGCTTACCGGCTGAAGGGCATAAATCACCCGCAGAAAATTATGGGCATACCGACTGTCTACCTGCGGATCAAACAATCGGTAAACGGAAGGCGTGGGCTCGTTTTGACCCAGGTGCCGGTTATAATCGCTCGTTCTCCCGTTGCTTCCCACCAATTCTCCGTTACCCGGAAAAATGGAATGGTAATAATTCCCCGGTTCCCGGCCATTTCCCTCCATGGCATTGGTAAGGACATCGTTGTTGAACTGAATGGCAAATACCACTTCGCTGTTTTTCGCATCCTGAGGTCCGGAATATTGGGTCAATGGATTTTCAGAACGGATCGGGAAAAGCTCCTTGTACGCTTCCACTAACGGATAGGCTTCGATTACTTTGTCGGCGTAGTCCAATGCCTTGTCAAAATCATCGGGGCTCCCGCCCAGCGAATTGTCATAATTCCACCCACGCGTCAAATAAACCTTCGCCAACAAAAACTGGGCAGCCCCTTTGGTCGCCCTGCCGTAATCGCTGGCTATTTCCGGAAGATCGGCCTCGGCCTCGGTCAGGTCTTTGATGATTTGGCTGTACACCGTAGCAGCCGACTCGCGGACCACGTTGGTATTGGCCGTAATGGTCTCTTCCAAAGGCATGGGTACATCTCCCCAGGTCTGAACCAGGTAAAAATAAGTCAGGGCCCGCAAAAACTTTGCCTCTCCTACCCTTGCCGCTTTACGGGCGGGATTGGCATAGTTCACGTTCTCAGCCCTGCTGATGGCCGCATTGGTTCGACCGATTTCCCGGTAAAAGATATCCCAGGGGCCAATAAAGGTTTCTGAAGTGATGTTTAGGTAGGTATCCAGGGCTGGTCCCTGTCCCACCGCTTTTTCCGTCCATAACCCGTTTTGGAATAGGTCGGTTCCCGGCAAGGCGATGGGATACTGTAGGATAAAATCCCGTAAAAGCGGGTAACAGGATTTTATCAAATCTTCATAGCCTGCTTCGGTGGTCACATAGGAATCGGTGGTAATGTTGGAAATGGATTCTTCTTTAAGAAAATCCTGACATCCTGTGGTACTGAAAATCAGCATCAAAAACAGGAGGGCATGGGGAAGGTTATATTTTTTCATTTTTTTATAGTTTAGGGAACAGAGGAACATTAAAAGGATGCACTTACCCCAAATTGGAAAATGGAATGCGGTACATCATCTTGATAGGTACCTGAGTTGAATTCCGGATCCATCCATGTATTTTTTTCTCTGGTGAAAACGAAAAGATTATTGGCTTGACCATACAACCTTAAGTTGCTGAATTTAATACTATTAAGTACGGTAGCAGGAAAGGTATAGCCCAGGGTCACGTTTGATATACGCCAAAAGCTGGCGTCTTTGTATTGAATGGCTTCCCGAAAAGGGTTGTTTTGCCAGACGCCGTAGTAGTCGTTCGTGGGATTGTTTTCCGTCCAATAGTTTAGGTTCAACCGGTTGTATCGATTACTAGTCAGGTCTCCCATCGTTCCCTGAAGCAAACTGTTTCGAAACTGGACTCCCTGACGGGTGTAGACGAAAACGGATAGATCCCATTCCTTATAGGTAAACATATTATTGAAACCAGCCATCCATTTCGGTAACTGATTTCCCAGAATGACCCGATCGTCGATTCCTTCCGAAGAGGAGATCAACCCATCGTTGTTTTGGTCCACTACTTTCACGGAACCGGGTACCTGCCCGTAAGCCAGCGCCTCTTCTGCTTCATCCAACTGCCATATTCCATCAAATTCATAGTAATAATTGGATCGTAGGGAATGTCCTACAAAAAGTCGGTTGGCAATATCCGCTTGCACCGTACCTCCATACAACTCGAGAATTTCGTTGTGATTGGATGAGAAATTAATGGTGGTATTCCACCTGAAATGTTGGGTTTGCACATTTACTGAGTTGACGGTCACTTCAATTCCCCGGTTAAGCAACTTGCCCACATTGGACGTCACGGCTCCAAAACCAAGGGAAGTTGGGATGGCCACGTTTTGAATCAAATCATTGGTTTCTTTCGAATAAAGCTCAACTTCTGCATTGATTCTATTTTCCAGAAAACCCATATTGATGCCCAAGTTAAATTCTTCACTGTTCTCCCATCTCAATTCTGAGTTTCCGATATTCCTGGGAGCATAGCCAAAGGCGGGGTTTCCGTCAAAATCGTATGCGGTCCGGTTTAGATATGCCTGTGTGCTATACGGGGCTACCACGTCATTTCCTACCCGTCCATAACTTAGCCGGATTTTCAAATCGGAGAATAAATTCATGTTCTGAATAAAGGCCTCGTCTCCAATCCGGTAAGCGATAGCCGCAGAAGGGAAAAACGCCCATTGGTTGCCTTCTGCCAGGACGGAGGAGCCATCGTACCTTCCCGTGAGGGTAAATAGGTACTTTTCATTGAAGATGTAATTGAATCTGCCCATATACGACAAAATGGATCGTTCAACCAGGTCACTCGCCACACCATTGATCTGCGCCGCCGTATTTAGGGCATAAAAGCTTGAATTATAGGCCAGGTTTTCGACCCGAATGCGAGAAGTTTCAAACCTTTCTTGAAGTGCACTTTGCACGGCTGTAAAATTAAAATCGTGCATTCCGGTCTTTAACTTGTAATTCAAAATATTGTCCCAGGTGTAGGAACCATTAAATGTAAAGTCATTTCCGGCACTTGGAAGTCGGTTTAACCTGCTTTTGGAATCGGAACCACGGAATTCGCCCCTTCGGCTATTAAATACAGAAGCCGACATGGAAGACCGAAAGCTAAGGCCTTCAAAAGGAGTCAATTCCACGTAGGCATTCCCTAAAAAGCTGGAAACGCGCGTTTCGTCCTGGAAGTTTTTGGCAGCTACCTCCGTCAGGGGGTTGTTGACCTGGGTGTCTTTGATTCCCATCCAGAAGGCATAGCCATCTACATTTTTATCGTTCGTTTCCGTAGGGTTAGTCAAATCATCGTAGTAAATGGTACCCGTTGGCCTTGCCCGGTAAGCGTTTCTCAACGTCTCAAACGAACCGGTATTCAGAATACTATACGTATAGTAGGTATTAAATCCCACTTTTACCACCTCGTTTAATTTGCTGTCGGCACTTCCTTTTAGGTTAAACCTTTCGAAACCGGTATGGAGTACATTGCCTTTTTCATTCAAGTAACCCGCCGAAAAATAATGGGTGGTATTCTCATTCCCTCCGGAAAGAGCAATCACATGACTGGTTTGGAGGGAAGGGTCAGTAACCTGATCCACCCAATTAACCGATCTTCCGTTTTGCACATTTTCCAATTGGGCCGTTGTCCAAATCACCTGGGCATTCGGGTTTTCTGCCAAGACGACGTCGTTATAGGCCGTGTAAAATTCCTGTGCATTCATCAAATCAGGCAAAAAAGCCGGGGTTTTCACCCCTGCGTACCCTTCATACGTCACTTTTGTTTTCCCTTGAACCCCCTTCTTCGTCGTAATAATGATCACGCCGTTTGCACCCCTGGCACCGTATATCGCGGAGGAGGAGGCATCTTTTAATACATCCATGGAGGCGATATCACTGGGATTTAAGGTATTCAATCTCCCTCCCATGACACCATCAATTACAACCAACGGTTCGTTGCTGAAGCCAATAGATTGCAGCCCCCGTATATCAATGGTATAATCAGCGCCTGGGCGGGAATTGATTTTGTTCACATTTACTCCGGCTACCTGACCTTGCAGTGCCTTTGCCGCCTGTACAGGATTTTGCCGGATGATGTCCTCTGAATTTACAGAGCCCACCGCTCCCGTTAAGTCGCTTTTCTTTACTTCACCGTATCCCACGACCACGACCTCCTCCAGTGCCGAGGTATCCGGCGCCAAACTGATATCGATAGTAGTTTGATTGCCTACTGTAATGCGCTGCGCCACGTATCCAATGTAAGAAAAGACCAGGGTTGCCCCTTCCTCCACCGTAAGGGAATAGTTTCCGTCCAAATCAGACACGGTTCCCGAGGTCGTTCCAAGTACCGTCACGGTTGCCCCCGGAAGAGGCTCCCCGTTTTCGTCGGTTACCCTGCCGGAAACGGTACTAGCTGCCAGTACAACAAGGGAAACTACCGCCTCTTCATCGGATTTTTTTACGTGAATGTTTCCGTCCACTTGTTTAAATCGCAAATCGGACTGACTGGAAATGGAAAGTAAAAGTTCGTAGAGGCTCTCCCCCTCACTAGTGACTGACACCAATGGACTGTCCCGGACTTCCCTACTGGCATATACAAAATTGAACTCCGTAATGCGTTCCAATTCTTTAAAGGCTTCTTCCACCTTTACCTCGGTTAACGAAAGGTGTACCGGTACTTCTTCGATGCTTTTCACCTGTGCATTGCCGTTCCAGGCAAGCAATAAGCTCATGCTGAGGCATTGTAGGGTGAAGGCGAGCGTAAATAATTTCGTCATGTAGATCACATGCTTTAGTAGGCATTTTTTCATATCTTTACAGCGTTTGTTTTGCATAAATAAACAGTTGTCGGATGAGGGATCGCCGTCCCGCATTCCGCTTACACTCGGGGACTTACTTGTTGACGCAGGTAGGTCCCCTTTCTTTTTTGACTCTTATCCTTTTTTCATAGGCAGTACTTAGTTAAATACCAGTGTTACCCGGTCTTTGTCGATGGTAAACTCAAAACGGGCCGAATAGCTCAGCCCCTCCAATACGTTTTTCAGGGTTTGGTCCTGAAACCGGCCCGAAACTTCCAGATTCGGGTGGGGTGAATTGGAAAACCAAATGGAAACTCCGTACCAGTTTTCCAACACCCGTTTTATCTCCCACATGGGGCTATGATCAAATACAATCGTCTTTTTGGTCCATGCCAGGACCCGGTCCTGATCAAAAATTATTCGTTTCATCCCCAATTTTTTTAAATCAATTTCCACCCCTTCTCCTTTTTGCAAATCAACCGGCTGGGAAAGAACCGAATCGCGCTTTACAAGCACCCTACCCGTAAGCAGCGAGATATTCATGGATTCGTTCTCGTACGCTTTGATGTTAAATGAGGTACCCAATGCTGTAGTGGAAACAGGTCCCGTTCTGACAGTGAATGGCCGTTCGGTTTCTTTTGCTACATCAAAAAACGCCTCGCCCCGCAACTCAACAATGCGCTGATGGGTTTCGAAATTTTTGATATACCGGAGCGAACTCCCGGAGTTAAGAATCACTTTGGAGCCATCTTGCAAGGTCAGGTTGGATTTCACTCCCGGGGGAGTAACGTGCTCTTCATAGATTACCGGAACCTCGGCTATCTTTGGGACCGGCTGAGGAAAGTAAAAATTAATCAAAAAAGACACCGAAAATGCCAAAAGCAGAATCCCTACCAATCGGTAAAATTGCGGGAAGCGGCGCTGACTGGACACCTTCTTTTTCTCAAATTGCCTGAGCGTACTGGAGGAGTCTAACGGAATGACCTTTTTGTCGGAATACCCCTGTTGAATTTCGTTTAGCGCATGATCGATGTTTCCCCAAGCCTTTTCAATACGGGAATCGTCTACCATTCGTACCTTTCTCGACAGGTGTAGCACCAGTTTCCGAGCCATCACGATTTCTGCGTGTTTTTCAGGATTTTCGCGAAGATACGCCTCCCAATAGGATTTGGTACCCGTATCGGGTGACACTACCCATTTTTGGAACTCGGGGTCCAATACAAAATCTTCTGTTTTATAACTTCGCTTACACATAACAACCGGTGTTCGTCTACTAGAGACGTATCGGGTAAAAAGTTATCCCCCGAAAGCGAAATATTTTTGATTTTTTTTACAGGAAGAGATGAAGTACCAATCCAAGCGTAATCAGTAGCTTCTTCAAACTGCTAAGCGCCTTCCAGGCAAGGGTATACACGGAACGCAAATTGATTCCCATCATTTTGGACACTTCTTCGTAAGAAAACTGTTCAAAAAATAGCAACTGTATGACTTGCTTTTGCCGAAAAGGGAGTTTTTCCAAACTACCGGCCAATTTTACCTGAAGATAGTGCTCACGCTGTATGCCGGCCTGTTCACTTTCGAAACTTTCTAGTCTAACGGGTAGTGTGTTTTCCAGAAGCGCTTCCGTTTTCCATTTGGATCTCTTTTTGCTTTCTCGGTAAAGTTTATGGGACAGCGATCGAAAGAGATATGCCTTCACATTTGCTGCCTTTCCCAGGGTATCGTGGTACTTCCACAAATCTATAAAGACTTCCTGTATACAGTCCTGTATAAAATCGGCATCATACACCAAGGCCAGGCCATACTTGAAAAGTTCATGGGCAAATGCCCGGTACAAACCTTCCAAACCCTTTCTATCTCCTTTTTGCAACAATAGCCAAAGCCCATCGCAATCAGTAAAGGAAATTATGTTTGCCTCGGATTTCACAATGGATATTTTGGGTTATTACTAGTTGAATTTCTAATAGTCGGTATAATTTGAAAAATTAGCAAATCTTATTCACAAAAACCCATTTATTCGCTAACCGGAAGTAACCGACGTACGATCAAAAGAAGGAATGGTCTTGTTGCCATCAAAATAATCCATTCACTACCGTTTTTTTGAAGAATAGTGTTTTTACACAAACTGATTCATTTTGCGCCGGAAACAGCATACCTTGCGGCAGGGCGAACGCTGCAATCTCCTCATAAATAAGTGCCAGTCCTTTCTTTTCACCCATAAATTCTCTAAAATTATACCAAAACGGGGATAAACTTCCTCGTCCGATCCTACAGTAAAGGGAACAGAACTGAAAAAAAGCCGTTACCACATTCCTTCGAAAACCATGAAAACAACGACCAAAATAGGCAAACCATTTGTTTTTTCTTTCTGTCTTTTCACCCTCACTTTTTGCTGTCAATCACCGAAAAGCAATCATGTAACGCCTGAAATCATGGAAGAAAGCTACTATTCCCTGGAAGATTTTGACCGAATAGAAAAAATCGATGCCCATGTACACCTAAGAACGGATTTCGATACCGTCTTTATACGTCAGGCAGCCCGGGATAAGTTTAGACTGCTGAACGTAAGTGTGTATACCTCTCCTAAACTCACGCCGGAAGCGCAAGAAAATTTTTCGTTGAAACTCATCGGCGAATATCCGGATATTGTGACCTATGGCACGACCTTTTCCCTGGAGGGATTTACCAACAACGATTGGGAAAGGAAAACCCTGGACTATTTGGAAAAATCCATTGGCAGGGGAGCTATAGCGGTAAAGGTTTGGAAAAATATTGGCATGGAGTTGAAAAATGAAAAAGACGAGTTGGTAATGATTACCGATCCTGCCTTTGATTCCATCCTGCAGCTGTTGGTGGAAAAAAACATTACTCTGTTGGGCCATCTTGGGGAACCGAAAAATACCTGGTTGCCGCTAGAGGAAATGACAGTGCAGGGGGATCGAGATTATTTTCGGGAAAACCCCCGGTACCATATGTATCAATTCCCGGATTTACCCTCGTATGAGGAGCAGATTGCTGCCCGGGATCAACTGCTGGCCAATAATCCCGATCTGCGATTTGTTGGCGCCCATTTGGGAAGCCTGGAATACGATGTGAATGAATTGGCAAAAAGACTGGATTCCTTTCCCAACATGGCCGTGGATATGGCCGAACGCATCTCCCATTTGCAACACCAGGCCGTCACCAATTGGGAAGGGGTGCGCGACTTCATCATTACCTACCAGGACCGACTCCTCTATGGAACGGATTTGCGCGCCGGAGCATCGGACATACAGGCGAAGGGATTAACGGAACCGGAAGAGATTTCCGAACATGCCCATCAGGTTTGGTTACGACATTGGCAATTTTTTACCGGGGACCAGGAAATGCAGGTACCAAAAGTCACCGGTACCTTCAATGGATTGAAATTGCCGAAGACGGTGGTGGATAAAATTTACCGGACCAATGCCGAAAAATGGTATCCGGGAATCCTCCAGTAGACTTCACGACGTGTTACATTTCAAATAAAAATTACGATGAATAATCTTGACCGCAGAAATTTCCTGAAGCTTTCAACGCTAGCCCTGGGAGGTATTTCAACCGGGTTACTGTCCAATCAATCGATGGCTTTGGGCCTCAAACGAAATCTGAGACTGGGTTTTGTGGGTATTGGGGGTAGAGGCTCTTACCACCTGGACACGGCACTTGGAATTACCGGGGTAGAAATCCCCGCCATTTGTGACATCGATCCCAAAAACCTGTACCAGGCCAAACGATGGATTGAGGAATCCGGTCAACCGAGCCCCAGGCTTTACGATAAGGGGCCAACAGATTTTATTCGGTTATGCGAGGAGGAAGATCTGGACGCCGTGATTTGCGCCACCCCCTGGGATACCCACGCTCCGGTATGCCTGGCGGCCATGAGAAATGGAAAACATGCGGCTTGCGAGGTCCCCATTGCCCAGACACTTGAAGAAGCATGGGAATTGGTAGAGACTTTTGAAAGTACCGGAAAGTGGGCCAGTATCGTATTGGGAGGTTTTGGAGACCTGACCATGTTGAATATGGTGCGGAAAGGACTTTTGGGAGATATCCTCCATGTAGAAAGTGGCTACATACATGACCTGAGGATGGTGAAGTTTAATCCCGAAGAAGAACCTTGGAGATTGCAGCCTGCCATCGATAAAAACGGCAATCTCTACCCCGACCATCCCATGAGAAACATGATGCCGGTGCTGGATATCAACCATGGGGACCGGTTTGACTACCTGGTCTCCATGAGTACAAAATCGGGCATGCTCAATGAATATGCCAAAGCCCAGTACGGGGAAAAACATCCGTATGCGACGAAAGAGATGGCGCTTGGGGATTACAATGCGTCGCTTATCCGAACCGTAAAAGGAAAAATGGTCACCCTGAACCACGACACGCATACCCCCCACCCCCGGGAAAGTTTCCGACTTCAGGGTACCAAAGGAATTTATTTAAAGGAAAGGGATGCCCAGCGAATTTATATTGAAGGTAGAAGTCCCAGGGAACATCAATGGGAACCCGCAGCGCCGTATCTGGAAGAATATGCGCATGAAATTACGAAAAATTACGCCCCACCCGAACGCAAAGGAGGAGCAATCCGCGGACATGGCAGTGGAGGAATGACCCAAACGCCGGTCAACTGGCACCGACTGGTACTTGCCTTGCAGGAAAATATTCGGCCGGACTGGGACGTGTACGATTCGGTAACCAGTGCTGCCATTATCCCGCTTACCGGAACCTCCGTAGCTGACAAAAGCAGACCGGTGGATTTTCCCGATTTTACGAGAGGAAAGTGGGAAACAAGAACCCCACTTTATTCCTGAAAAAGATTCCCTAAAATAATTAATCGATTGTTGCCAAAAGAAGCCTGCGGGACTGAAACAACACGAACCAAGGGTGAAAACCCCTGGACAAAAACAATCATCTCGTTTTTCAACCCCGTAGAGGATTGAATCGCTACTTTTAGGAAAAACATTCGTACATCTACTGTAGCCACGTTTTGACGTATCAAAAACCCAGGTTTTTTGAATCAATCAGTTCGACCATTCGTTTCATTTTTTTCTGAATGACCTTGAAATGATGCCTGTCTTCCTCCGATATCAGGGAAATGGCCTCTCCTTCTGATCCGGCCCTGCCTGTCCGACCGATGCGGTGAATGTAATCCTTTGGGGAACGAGGCAGTTCGTAATTGACCACATGGGGTAAAAACTGGATATCGATGCCCCGGGAGGCGAGGTCGGTGGCCACCAAAACCCGTAGGTTTCCCTGTTTAAAATTCCGAAGCGATTCCGTCCGGGCAGCCTGACTTTTATCCCCATGAAAGGACTGGGCTTGTATTCCGTGTTTTTTTAATTTGGCGGCGAGGTTATCTGCCGCCCGTTTGGAACTGGCAAAAACCAACACCTGGGTCCAGTTTCCCTCGCTGATTAGAAACCGCAACAAAGGCCCCTTGTTTTCGGGTGTTACCAAATAGGCCGATTGCTTGATTTGGACGGGGGAAACGGTATCTTGCCCGATTTCTATCCGGACCGGTTGGTGAAGCAGGTTGGCTGATAAGCTGGCTACCGACTCCTCCGTCGTCGCAGAAAAAAGGATGTTCTGCCGTTTTTTGGGCAATCCGGACAAGATTTCATCCACTTCTTCCTTAAAGCCCAGGTTCAGCATTTTATCGGCCTCGTCCAAAACCAGTATTTCCAATGCGGACAAGTCCACGGCCTTTTTTGAAAGCAAATCCAGCAAGCGACCGGGGGTCCCGATCAGGATGTCGGTTCCGTACAGGTGTATCATTTGGGGATTGATGGACACCCCACCATACACCGCCATGGATTTTACGTTCCTTGGCAAGCCGTTCGTA
The DNA here is from genome assembly GCF_900109255.1 of Cyclobacterium xiamenense. Taxonomy (NCBI): domain Bacteria; kingdom Pseudomonadati; phylum Bacteroidota; class Cytophagia; order Cytophagales; family Cyclobacteriaceae; genus Cyclobacterium; species Cyclobacterium xiamenense. Next base: position 38,702 of record NZ_FNZH01000006.1, read on the forward strand.
AAGGTTTTTACCGTTTGGTCAACCTGAATGGCCAATTCCCGGGTAGGTACCAGCACAAGCACAGCGACTGCCCTACTTTTTACAGCGGTTTTTCCCTGAAACATTTCCAGGATCGGCAATACATAAGCGGCTGTTTTACCAGATCCCGTCGGAGCCAGGCCCCAAACGTCTTTCTTACTTAGAATGGCAGGTATTGCCTGGATCTGAATGGGAAAGGGATCGGCGTAGTTTTCGTTTTGTACCGCTTTAAGTAAAGGCGGCGAAAGTCCAAGATCGGAGAAGCTCATGGCTAAAGGTACGCCTTTTTCCGGGGTATTGGTGTACCACCCCTTACCCGGTTGGGCATTGGAGACCGAGAGGAGGTTTTACTAAATGGCATGTACGGTTGTTATTCCTATAACCTATTCCCCTTCTGAAAATCTTCTGAGATTTATGGCTCAAACCGGAACTTTGCCCTCGGTATTGTCTACCTACCAAAAATTAGTCAAATCCAGGCAATCGTAATGGTCTTCGTCGAGCCGATTGGCTTGCGTAAAATTCATCCATACTAAATCGCACCTATGGGACCACAATTCTCGATTAGTTCTTGGTATTCTTTGGGGTTAATTGCTGCTAAATCTAACCTCATAAACAATTTTTACGCAGTTTCTGACTGGATCTGGATTTTCAGGATTCCTGGTTGTTTTCCAACACTCATTTTTCCTTCCACTTCCTCTTCGTTAACTGAAAAGCTTTGAATAAATCACAGAAAAAATCCTGTGGCCAGGTTATCGTGTTATCGGTTGCCATTCAAAAACGTGCTACTTAAAGGCAGTCGTTTAATACCTAACTGAATAAGCTTCAAAATGATCAGCCCTATTTTTGCAACTTTTCTCACTCTATCGTTTCTATCCAAAACCGGCTGCCATGCAGATCTACTGATTTATATTACTAATTTTTTAATAGTTTAAATCGGGGCTGTTTTTATTCGACAACACCATGGAAAATTTACTTCTCGAATGGGGATGAAGGTTAGCCGATAATAGGATGTGTGGACAAAAATAATTCTAAACTTAATTCGTATTGTTTCTTAGTCGAAAAAAGATGGTAAAGCTCCAAACAGCTTCCCATCTTTAATTTTGTGATATTTTTAGATTAAATTATTTAGAGCCTATAATATCAAAAGATTTGTTTAGTATCAACTTATTAATAAATTGTATTAGTTTGGGCACTTAAAAACGTTAAATAGAGACTAGCTTTGTTAGCCAAGTAGGCATTTTTTGAGCGACTAAGTGTTCGAGCCATCTTTATAGTTTCTTTGGATTGAATCTTATGAACCGTATAGATTTCTAATAATTTCACAATACTAGGAACATCCAACTGGGAAACTGCTCCATTGAATATGGTTGGAATATTACCGTGTAACTGTTCAGTATGCTGGAATAATTCCAAAATCCATTTTCTTTTGCCCGCATCCGTGCTTACAGCAAAATCGGCCAGATTTCGCTGCAAGGCAATATCCTCAAGATCAGCGGCAACAAGAACATGAATGGCTTTTTCTGAAAGTGTAAAATCAGCACCTTCGATAAATGAGAATAATTGATTTCTCAATTCGGGATAAAGCGTCAGTTTTCCCCGGATATTTTCCAGAACCCAAACAACATCCGAATAATTCTCCGACTGCAAGAGAGTTGTTAAAAATTCGGATGTGAAACTTTCCTTTGTCCAGTTGGCAATCTCTGTTTTTGTCGGTCCGTAGATGACTTCATACAATTTATGGGTGGTATACGCAGCCCCCTTTACCACAAATTCCAGTACTTCCTTGGAAGTGGCTCCTGAAACTCCGTCGACTTCCTCTGTAGTTGAGACCGCCTCCATAATCAGTTCCTTATACGAATATTGGCCCAAGGGAGAAGTTGGATTTAGCAATAATTCGTTCAGCCTCACATATTCTTCCTCAGTAAAGGGGTCGTGGTCCGTTTTGCTCAGGTACTCTTCCTCTGGCAACTCAAAACCCAAATATCTGCCTGTCAGATTCCAATAAACGATGATATCCAATAGCCTACATTTGTTGTCAAAGCAAACGTTGGTCCTTATATTTCTGGAGTAATAAATGGGAAATCCCTCGGCGGAAATGTACTGATAGAGCGTATCAATGGAAATTTCACTTTCAAAATCAACCACTCTCAAATTAACTTGCTTCACAGGTAAATTAAGCGTTCGCTGATTTAAATACATTATTTTTTCATCGCCCTGAAGGATTCCCGAAAACAACAAATATATGCCATAACATAGTGATTGGACACCAACTAACTGCATCTTCTATTCATCTTAAACTTTATTACCTATGCGCCGGGAACTATGCCCCCATGCGCTTCTACTAACTGATGGATATCAGAAATAGTTACATCCTTGGGCTGTTTGTTTTGGGTAATCGCCAAGCTGGCCACCGCACCTGCTGCTTGTCCCATCCCCATACAGGAGGCCTGCACCCGTAATGCTGAATTAGCCAAGCGATCGCTGCTTAGGCACCTGCCGGCAACAAGAAAGTTTTGACTGTTTTTTGGAATCAATGCACGCAGAGGTACAGTTGCAACTACCCCGTCTGCCAAATGCTTGGGAGTTACGCCATGTTCTATAATATGTAAATCAATAGGATAATAAGAGTACGATATAGCGTCTGAAAACAACTTTCCAGTTACATAATCCTCGTGCGTAATCTGATATTCCCCTTCGATACGATAAGTCTCCCGTACACCTGTTTCGGTCCGCATATCCACTATTTTTATTTCTTCACAACCTGGCATTCTTTTGAGAAATTTTAAGTGCTTTAGCAGCGACTCTCTTCCCTGTATATTTGCCAAGGTATGTGACTCTGAGGTGGTAGCATCAGCACCAGCCACGTGTTGGATATTGTCTCCTTTGCTTTTTAACAAGCCAACGATGTTTCCTCTAAACTCGGCTCTGACGAGCTCCCCGGACGCAATCGCTTTTTCGTATTCCTCTTTGATCATTTCCAAATCCAGCGAATCAAAATCATACCCCCCGATGGTGAAAATTAGCGTTCCGGGCTGCGATTCCGCCTCTCTCAACACAGGATACCCTGCCATAGAAGCCGCATAGGCATTACCGGAACAGTCAATTAGTTGCTTGCATTTGATTTCAGCGTGAATCCCCTTACCAATGGTTTCTACGTGCCAAAAACCGTTTTTGAAGGTAATATTGGTTGGTGTTTCGTAAAACCGGATATCGACACCCGCCTCTAGACATTTCTGTTCAATGATGATTGCATATAAGGCCCCATTTAATCTCACCTGATGCCTCCAATGCTGTCTGCCGTGGGGAATGGAAAAATTTGGGAGTGTATCGCCGTTTATAGCTACAGCTTCCTGCACCATCTCCCAACCAATTCCACCGATTATCTGCTTTCCCCAAGCAAAAAATATTCCCGGATAAGCCACTCCTGCCGTAGTAGTCGTACCTCCCAGTTGGCTGGCGCACTCAATTAAAGTAACCCTCTGTCCAGCACGGCCCGCCTGTATCGCAGCAACTACGCCTGCCGTTCCCCCTCCTACTACCAGTACATCCGTTTCGATGCTTTTCTTCCTTAGGGCATAAGGGGCTGCGTACACGTCATTACTTGCAAATGAAGCACCGCTGAGCCCTAAGGTAAGGGCTCCCATGCTTGTTATCATTTCTCTTCGTTTCATAGTAGATTTTTTTGTAACTCAGACCTGCCAGGTTTTCCAAAGCTAGCAGGTCTCACTAGCTAAATACTAATAACCCGGATTTTGGTCCGTGCTGGGGTCGATGGCTCCGTTAAAGTTTATTTCATCTAAAGGGAGAGGCCATAGGTAATGCGCTGGGGCAATGGTTATCCCTTTGTTCTTGGTCACAAACTCCTGAGCTCTGCCTGTTCTTTTCAGATCCAGCCATCGTTTACCTTCAAATTGAAATTCATAGGCTCTTTCCTGAAGGACAGCATCCAAAAACTCGTTAGTTTGTCCTGCTGAAAACTCAAAATCTACAGGAGAATTTGTTCCTACAGGATAGCCATAAGCCCTTCTTTTCACTTGATTTATGGCGTTTAACGCCTCGCCTGACACAGTACCTGAATGTCGAACTGTAGCTTCGGCAAAAAGCAATAACACCTCAGCATACCTATAGATGGGTAAGTCATTTCCCGCACCAGAATTTGAAACGGCAGACAGATCGGTATATTTTCTGCTAACAAGTGTGTTTGGACCTAAACCAAAATCAACATTATCCCAAAACTGCTTTCTAATATCCGCATCTTCCCATTCCACATAAAACGGGTTAGTGGCGTCACTATAATGTGCATAGGCTCCTCCAAAATTAAATTGGCCGGTACTAGGATGATTGAGTATAAAAAGTATGAAATTACCCTGACCTATTTCCCTTGCATATTTGAAATAAAATATTTCCTCCGAAGACGTAATCAGTTCAGGGCCATAGAGGTTTTGTTGATAATCTGCTACGCTATTGACTTGGACAAGCGAATATTTCCCGGACTGAATTACTTCAGCGGCCTTTTGGCTCGCCTCTTGATACCTTTCCAATTGGAGATAAACGTCTGCAAGCATGGTTTTTGCTGCAAACGTTGTTGGTCTGCCAACATGTTTGGCCGTCTCTAGAAGATTTGCTTCCGCAAAAAGCAAATCACTTAAAATAAGCTCATAAACCTGTTCCTCTGAACTTCGGGGAAGATCAATGTCGCGCATGTTATCCTCCGTCCTCAGGGGAACGCCTCCCCAATTGCGCACCAGATCAAAATAACATAAAGCCCGAAGAAATCTTGCCTCGGCCAAATTATAGTCGATGTCTTCCTGACTTATATTGGTTCCATTTGGGGTATTGAAAATAACCAAATTGGCATTTCTGATGGCTTGATAGAAAGAATTCCATCTCGCTCCGGCGGTATTGATGTTCGTTGCATTTAACCCCGCAAAATCATTATACTGAGCCCGGCTTCCGCGGCCGTACCCCCAGTCTGTATGAGCATCCAAAACCACGATTTGCTCGGCTCTCGTGGCCCTTATCGGTGAATAGATCGCATTTACCGCAGTTTCCACTTCTTCAGCCGTATTGTAAAATGTTTCGGCAGCAACAGTTTTCGGTTCTTCTACCAATAATCCTTCGCATCCACTTAGCATACAGGCAGGAGCAGAAATTAGCAGTATTATTTTTATGAAATTTTTCATTTTCTTATCGCTTTTATAATTAAAACCCGAGTCTAAATCCAAATGTAAGTGACTTGGGAATGGGGTAACTGTAATGGTCAATTCCCTGCTGTGTCCCAGCACCCCTTGAATTTACTTCCGGATCCCACCATGAATAATTGGTAAGTGTGATGAAATTTTGAGCACTTGCATAGACTTGTGCACTTCTAAACCAATTGCCATTGATGATATTCCTGGGTATTTGATATGCCAATTGGATGTTCCTAAACCTCAAAAAGGAGCCTTCTTCAACAAACCGATCAGAGACTCGGGCAGAAGTGCTTCTACTTATTCTCGGGTATTTGGCATTTGGATTTTCAACCGTCCAATGATCGTAATAAACTTCCCTTGGCATATTCAAGCCCTGCCCAAAATCCAAGGTACTTGGTATAGAACTTACGTTAAAAATATCATTTCCGTAAGATCCCTGAATAAACATACTAAATTCAAAATTTCTATAATTCATCGTGGAGTTTAATCCATAAATAAACTGTGGATTTGGATCGCCGATATAGGTTTTATCACCATTATTGATTGTACCATCACCGTTTAAGTCTTGGAACCGGATCTGTCCAGTTTCAGTGTATCCATCCTCCATAAAGCCATAAAATTGTCCAATTGGTCTGCCTTCCCGAAGGATGGTCAGATTATCCCCAATGACAAGCACGTTGACAAAAGCTCCCAGAATATCCTCTCCGTTGTTCAGACTTACTACCCTATTTCGATTGAATGCGATATTTCCAAAAAGATCCCACCTAAATGCTCCGGTTAAGACCTTCGCATCCGCACTGAATTCAATTCCTTTGTTTTGTACGGCTCCTATATTCTGAATCGTCGTAGTAAAACCCAATGAACTCGGCAGACGGACCGTATTGAGCAAATCCCTCGTATTTTTTATATAATAATCCGCATTAAATACAACCCTATCTTCCCAAAAGCCCATGTCCAAGCCAATATCAATCTGCTCTGTCGTTTCCCATTTTAAATCACCGGGAAGTATCGTACTTGGCGCAAAAGTATTGAATAACCGATTTTCAAATATTGTTCTTCCTGAGTTTAATTGATTCAGTGTGGCATAAGGATTAATGGCTTGGCTTCCTGTCAACCCCCAACTAGCCCTGAATTTCATGTCAGAAAGCAATGAGTTGTCGGGAAAAAAATTTTCATCAGAAATTCTCCAAGCAAAAGCACCAGAAGGGAAATACCCCCACTTATTTTCTGGGCTATATCTCGAAGATCCATCCGACCTGAAACTTGCCGTAAATAAATACTTGCCGTCAAAGGAGTAATTGACCCTTCCCAAATAGGACAAAAGTACCGCGTTCGAATATCCGGATGAAGGAATACCCGGTGTTGCCGATGCGGCTAAGCTATACGTCTCAAAAGCATCACTTAAAAACCCAAGACCACTGGCTCCCAAACTGGTGGTCAGGAAATCTTGGTAGGTGAATCCCGCAAGTGCATTAACCTGATGTTTGGTTCCTATTGTTTTGTTATAAGACAAGGTGCTTTCGCTCAGCAAACTCCTGAATTGAGAGGTATTAACACTTGCTCGTCCTGGCGAGTTTAAATAATTCCGTGTGGTATATGCGTCGTTACGGTTATCTCTATTTTCTATCCCTCCGGAAATTTTCAGGGTTAAATCCTCTATGGGATTATAGCTAAATGCCAAATTAGTCAATACGACATTCGACTTTGTTTCATTGGTTTGCTCGTTGATGAAATTAAGCGGATTAATAACGTCCACCGCAATAAATGGATATTCATTTCCCAGTACCCGATAACTTCCGTCATCATTGAAAGGCGAAGAAATGGGTGCTGCCGAAATCGCTGAACCAATCATGGAATTACCTCTAGAACCGCCCCCACTATCTCTTCTTTCCGTTGAAAGATGTGTAAGGGTATTTGAGAACGTCAGCCGAACTTTGTCGCTGATAGCATGATTGATATTGGTGCGAATAGAATACCGGTTGTAATCGCTTCCTTTAATGATTCCTTCTTGTCCAAAGAAACTTCCCGATATGGAATATTGGGTTTTGTTGTTACCACCACTCACATTCAACGAACTTGAAAGAATTGGCGCCTGCTGAAAAATCAAGTCTTGCCAGTCAAATCCCTCTCCGAAACCATCAAGCTGGGCTTGGGTAAAATAGGGGGTTAAATTGTCATTGGCTGCCTGCATGTTTTGAAGTTCTGCATATTCCCTACCGTTCATCAAATCCAGTTTTTTGCGGATGGTCTGTATACTATAGCTGGTCTCAAAATCAACGGTTGTTACTCCTTCCTTCCCCTGTTTGGTTGTAATTAATACAACTCCATTCGCTCCCCTTGAGCCATATATAGCTGTAGCAGAGGCATCTTTCAAAACCTCTATGCTTTCAATGTCAAAATTGTTCAGGTTGGTCGGATTACCTGAAAAAGGAAATCCATCAATCACGTAAAGTGGCTCGTTTCCGCCTTGAATGGAATTTGTTCCTCTTATCCGTACACTTATTCCCGCGCCGGGCGCTCCGGTGTTTTGTATCACCTGGACGCCCGCGGCCCTTCCAGACAGGGCTTGCATGATGTTTGAAGTAGGAAAAGCATTTATTTCGGCTGCTTTCACCTGAGATACAGATCCTGTCAGATCACTTTTCTTTACCGCACCATACCCCACGACAACAACTTCTTCCAAAGAGGATAAGTCCTCAGATAGAATAACATTGATGGCCGTTTGATTAGAAACGGTGATCCGTTTTGCACTATATCCGATAAAAGAAACTATCAATATAGCACCTTCGCCAGCATTTAACTCAAACTCCCCGTCTATGTTTGTTACCGTACCAATATTTGTACCTTCTACGAAAACCGTAGCTCCCGGAATTGGCTCTCCATTCTCGTCGATTACTCTACCATTAATTAATATATCCAAAGATCGACCTGCTTCTACAGAATTAGAATTTCCAATTTCCGACTTAACATGAATATTCTCGTTGACCTGCACAAAACTCAAATCTGTCTGAGTTGAAATAGATAATAATACTTCATATACAGATTTACTTTCTTCTACAACAGTGACCCGCTGTTTTAGATCTATTAAATTATCTGAAAACGTAAACTTAAAATCCGTCTTCGCTTCCACCAGCCTGAAAAACTGGCTCAATGACTTATCGGTGAGGTTTACGGAGATCTTTACCTCCTCAAGGGTCTTACGTTGTGCGTTCCCCGTACTGGCCAAAAGCACCGTACAGAAGAAAAACTGAATCAGAAACCCATATAGTACTCTTTTGGACAGCATAAGCAGTTGCCTAAGTATAGTTTTTTTCATAATATTGAATTGTTTAAGATTTGTACTTGAACAAGGCCTTGTCATCGTTCCACAGACGCAAGGCTGAAAGGAGGCAGTATCCCGTTCCCCCAAGAACGGATGCTGCCTTTGATGTTAACCACTGTCTAGATAGTCCATTTTTGGCGTTATTTTCGGTTATAAATGGTCACTTTCTTCCCCTCAATTTTATAGGCAATGCCTGAGGTATGGAAGATTCCGGCTAATACATTTTCTAACAATTCGTCACGGTAAATTCCGGTATATACCCAATTCTTGGGCATCCTGCCTTTTACCTGTATCTCCACTCCGTACCAGTTTTCGATTTTCCGCTGTACCGTGCCAAAGGCGTCCATTTTAAACACCAGGTGTTTGTCTTTCCATCCTAGTATCTCGAGCGAATCAAAACCCGTTTTGTAAAATTTACCGCCATCTTCCATCACCAGCATTTCGTTTGGCTCCAAGTTGACCTGATTGCCCTTTTCGTCATTTACCCGAACCTTTCCCGATACAAGGGCCACCGCTAGCTTGCCATCCTCCCCTTGGTTGACGTTGAAGGAAGTACCCAATACCTTGATTTGTGTACTGCCGGTGCTTACGATAAATGGCCTGTCAGCTTCGGATTGGATATCAAAAAATGCTTCTCCGGTTAGTTGAACTTCTCTTTTCTCAGCACTGAATTGCTTCGGGTAGTGCAGGGAACTGCCGGCATTCAGGTAAACCTTGCTTCCGTCGGATAGCGTGATCAATGACTTGATACCGGCCGGGTTAAATTTCTTGACAAGCGGTATCTCTACCGCAGCTATCGTTAACTCCTCTTGCTGAAACATCAGGGAATACCCCATCCAGCAGCAGAAACCTAGTACCAAAACGGCCACAAACTTTCGCAGGGAGAACAGATATAAAAAGGTTGATGTAGCCCTAGTTGAGGCAGTATTCCCGCTGGGAAGGTTAGTCGACCGAATAATATTTTCAAAGGATTCTACGTACATGGTATCCGAAAAAGCCTCCTTCTGTGTGTAATGTATGCCCCGTATAAGAACAGATGCCTGCAGGACCATCTCCCGCTTTTGGGGATACTCTTGGACCCATTTTTCCCAAAAATGACAGTTGTTGCTGTCGGGAAATTTGACCCACTGGATAAAAAATTCATCCATAAGGAAATCTTCCAATTCGTAATCACTATATCTCATTGATGTTGGATATTCCATATTATCTAGTACTACAATGAATGCTTATTTCTTTAAAAGATTCCTGAGGCTGTCAAGCGCCCGATAGATGATTTTTCGGGCCGATTTTACTTCATTCAAGTCCATCACTTCCGCTATTTCCTTGTAACTCATCCCCTCTTCATAAAGCAACAAAACTGCCTGTCTTTGCCTGACCGTGAGCTGATTGAGCGCCACTTGTATCTTTGCCATTTGTTCGCCTTCTTGTTCTTGCTGAATCAGTTTTGTTTCGAAGGAAACCTCAATGTGAAAAGAATCACCCTCCATAATTTCAGCATTGTATGTTGGTCCACCCTTCTTGTTTAACTCCCGGATCAAATCCCGCTGCAGGCATTTAAACAGATAGGCCTTAATACTTTTTACTTCGCTTAAACTGCCTCTCTTTCTACGCAGTCCAATAAATAGATTTTGGATGCAATCCTGAACCATTCCCTGATCCTTACTGATTTGGCTGCCAAACCCAAATAGGGAGGCCGCATGGATACGGTAGATGTAGTTAAAGGCCATCTCGTCCCCCGCGTCAAAGGCACTCCATATTTCCGTATCTGTTTTGTCCTTGAATAGCTCCATGGTTGCCGCATGCCGGTACGGCAAAGGGATGATGGGGGTGTTGGGGTTCTTTTTTGGGTTTATGTTCATGAGCGCTGGACATATCGCTTATATACTATAGAGGAAGATAAACGATAAAACGACCCCATAAAAATTATTATTTTTACAAATATTTTAAAATTAAAATTATATCCTGATTTTAGTTAAAATAAAAAAATATAATAAAAATACTTACCAATATACGTTAATATACCAATGATTATTTTAAAAAAGGATGACATACAACAATAAAAACATAGTGGAAATTACTATTTTCAAAAAAAAACTATGAAATATAGGTCCTTAAACCACCCGACTGTCCGTCTGCCATGGATCCGGGTTGGGTCCCATGGTTTCCTTAAGCGACCGGGGGTCCCGATCAGGATGTCGGTTCCGTACAGGTGTATCATTTGGGGATTGATCGACACCCCACCATACACCGCCATGGATTTTACGTTCCTTGGCAAGCCGTTCGTAAAGGTTTTTACCGTTTGATCGACCTGAATGGCGAGTTCCCGGGTAGGTACCAGCACAAGCACAGCGACTGCTCTACTTTTTACAGCGGTTTTTCCCTGAAACATTTCCAAAATCGGCAATACGTAAGCGGCTGTTTTACCGGATCCCGTCGGAGCCAGGCCCCAAATGTCTCTCTTTTTTAGAATCGCAGGTATCGCCTGGATCTGAATGGGAAAGGGATCGGCGTAGTTTTCGTCGCGAATTGCTTTGAGCAGTGGCGGCGAAAGACCAAGATCGGTAAAGCTCATGGCTACATTTTTGGTCAAAGGTAGGTCTTTTTTCGTGTTGTTCTTGAAGTGGGAGAATGAAAAGGACCGATTTACGGTATTCGGATCGTTGGAAATAATCACCAGCACATTCGGCTTTCGGGCAAATCACAAGAACGACCGACCACCACTCATCGTAAAAAATTAATCATTTAAAACACTGGGCACCGGAGCATGTACGGCTGCTACCCAATTTCTAAGTTTTTCCAACAGTTTTAGTGCCATTCCTGTTTCGCTGCCAGAAAGGTCCTCTTGTTCTGAACTATCCGTTCTCAGATTAAACAGTTCATAGCGATCGTATTCGTAATAATAAATCAATTTCCAATCGCCAGCCATGATTACCGAAGAGGGTACCGCACGCCAGTAATTTTTGGTTCCATCGAAAGCTGGCAATACCTCCACACTACCTCCCAGGTAAAGCGGAAAATGGAAAAAAAGTGAACGATCCCTGTCGAATGGCTCTCCTTTAAGAATTGGTACAAAGGAATCACCGTCCACCGGCTGGTTTTGCGGCAACTCCGCCGAGGCGATTTCTGCAAAAGTGGGCATAAAATCAACACCCGTTACGGGAATGTCGGATTTCGAACCGGCTTGGGTTACACCCGGCCATTTAATACAAAACGGTACCCGGATTCCCCCTTCGTAAAAAGTGCCTTTCCCCGCCCGTAAGGGAGCATTGTCCGTAACCGATGAAAGCCCCCCATTATCCGAGGTGACGATCACAACGGTGTTTTCTTCCAGATTCAACTCTTTTAATCTGTTCAGAACCCTGCCTACACTTATGTCTATCTGCTCCACCTCTGCTGCATATACCGGATCGTACTTTTTGGCTGACCCGCCTTTGAGCTTGTTTCTGTAGTAGGTTATCCGGTCCTGTCTTGCTACGAGTGGGGTGTGAACCTCCCAATGACTGAGATAAAGAAAAAACGGATGTTCTTTATTTTCTTCAATAAAATGGAGCGCCGCATCGGTCAGCCTTTCCGCCACATGATCATCGTTATAGTAGCGCTTTTCGTCTCCGTAATAATTGGTGATTTCGCCGATTTCACCCGCTGCGGATAACACATCGAAACCCTGATTATCGTCCCCAATATGCCATTTTCCAAGCCGGGCGGATACATAGTTCGACTTTTTCAGCATTTCAGCCAGTGATTCAAATTCCGGTGAAACCGTATTGATGCTCACCGGGATTGTATTGAACGTGGAGTTTTGGCCCTGAGTGGGCACTTTGAACCGCATTTTGGAAACATCGCCCCCCCTGGACAAACCCTGCGGAACATACACCTGATGACGTGGCGAGTACATACCGGTCAACAAACTCGCCCGCGTAGGGGCACAATTAGCAGCCGACGGGTAAAATCGGGTGAAGACCATTCCCTCGGAAGCGAGTTGGTCGATATTGGGCGTTTCGTAAAATTCGGTCCCATTGTACCCCACATCCATCCAGCCGAGGTCGTCGGCAAGGATAAGCACGATGTTTGGTGGTGTATTTTTTTCTCCAACAGTCTGCCCTTTCGCCTCCTCAGGAGAAAACAAATTCAAAAATAAAGCTACTGCTACACTACCGGTAATTTGGGGGTTAATGTTCATTTCTTACACATCAAATCAATGCAAAAAAATAGAAAATAATTTCATCAAAAAAGTAATGCCCCAAAGAAAAATTCCCTTTCAATACAAATTAAATTTCTCTTTACTTAAAAAATCAGAAATCTAAGACAGGAAAGATTCGTTTACATGCTACACTACCCGGAATAGAGCGTTTATGAATCGTTTCCGCTTATTTCATTGAAAACCATGTCTATCTGAATGGTATCCCTTGGATATTCTAAAACCGATGCCCCATTCGCTGAAATCAAAATAGGCGTTTTCAAAGCCGATTTCTCCTTAATCAATACCGTCAACAGATCGGTTTCATCCATATCTTTTCCTTGAATGTTTGCTTTGAAATGCTCAGATTTCTTGTCGAAAAGATCGATTATACGTTTGTTAAGTTTTTTGGCCAACTCTAAAATCTGGGTTGGGGTCAAATCATTTTTTGAGACATCCAATTCATTGATTACATGCTTATGTAGCGTCAAAGCATACGCAAAGGCTTCCCTGTCTTCCAACTTTTTACCGTTATAAAGAAATTTGATTTCGTTTTTGTCCAATTCAAACATGGTTTTACTAATTTTAGAAATCTAAAAAATGGAATCAATTGCATGAATGTCAACCATAAATGATGCCAGTATTTTCGGTCATCTTTTTTTGGTTGCCGAATCATTTATCCCCAAACCGCTCAAATTTCTATTTTATAGCAAAGAATGAGAAAGACCTCGGTTCCCTAAGAAATCAAATCACTCTACTGTCCGTCTGCCATAAATCCGCGTTGGGTCCCAGGGCTTCCTTGAGCGGACGGGTAGCCTCGTCCAGTGCGTTTATTAGTGCGGGTCTGAGCGTTACCTGCGCGCTCGCTGCATTTTTCCTGACCTGTGCCGCATTTCTGCCACCGACGATGGCTGCCGCCACGCCTTGCTGGTACAGTAACCAGGCCAAACTGATGTTCCCCATCGACACCTCCGCCTCTTTGGAAAGCTCCTTGATCTTCGCGATGGTTTGGAAGGTCAACGCTTCGCAACCATCCTCCTGGTGCCGGGATTGCGAACGTTCCTTTGTGAAATGCCGGGTTCGCGCCCGGTCGTCCGGAACTTCCATTTCAGAAGTGAATTTGCCGGTCAGCAATCCCTGCATGATCGGGGAATAACAGAGAATCGGTACCTCATCGGCGATGCATTGGGGAAGTATCGAATACTCAATGGCCCGAAAAAGGAGGTTGTAGGCCATTTGGTTGCTGCTGATGTTGAATCCGGATTCCTTGCAGGTATCCAGGCTTTGATTGCCGAAGTTGGACACCCCGTAGGCGCGGATTTTTCCTGCATCCCGGAGTTCTTGAAGCGCTCCCAGCGTGTCCGCCAAGGGGATCTCCGGGTTCGGCCAGTGGAGCTGGTACAAATCAATGTAATCGGTTTTTAGATTTTTCAATCCCCGTTCGCAGGCTTTCCTAAGGTTTTCCGGCTCGAAATCGGCCGGGCCGGCTTTTGACGCGATGATAATTTCCTTCCGCTTCTCCCCCAGCGCCCGTGCGAGCAGATTCTCGGAGGCGCCTGCCCCATAGGCTTCTGCTGTATCGAAGGTGGTAATGCCCTGATCAAAGGCGGTTTTGATTGCCGCCAGAGAATCCCGCTCGTCCTGAGGTCCCCAGTTGAAGCCGCCAACGATGGCCCAACAGCCAAAAATCAAGCGTGAAATTTCTAGATCGGAATGGGGCAATTGGTAGGTTTCCATGGGTATCAGTCAACGGTTTTTTTCAAAAAAAGGGAATTTACACACAAAATCAAACTCCCAGGTCCAAACAATTCGAAACGTTTTCGTTACATACCCCTTTCTTAGCTAGCGGAATTGGAGCTTATGCATGAAAGTCCTAGACTTTTTTAAATTTTATTGGCTGATCGGGTTTGACATTCAACCACATTAGGATCGCGAGTAGATTCAACACGGTCCCGATGATAAAAAACGGGGTGACCGATCCGGTCCAATCCCGCAGGTACGGAAACGCAAGCGCCGTAACGAAGGATCCGATATTTCCGGCCATATTCATGGTGCCCGAAACGGCACCTGAATGCGATTTCCCGATATCGTTGCACAGGGTCCAGGATGGGCTGATGGTCATATCGGCTCCAAAGATCGCAACCGACAGAAACAAAATCGCCAGGGTGACTTCCGTTGCAAATAAGCTGGCTAGCAGGCCTCCTGCCGCCAGGGTAAACCCGATAGCAGCCGGGATTACACGCGACCACTTAAAATGACCGTTTTTATAAATGGTGTCCACCAGCCAGCCGGAAAACATGTTTCCAAATGCACCCGCCACCAAGGGCAGGGAGGCATATACCCCTGCCTCCAGGTTGTTTAGCATAAACTGTTCCTTCACGTGTGGAAAAAGCCAGGTGAGACAAAAGAAGAACGTGAAATTACTGGCAAAATACTGCCCCATGGCCAACCAAAGGTTGCGGGATTCCACCAGCGACTGCACGGCAAAGGTAGATTTCGCCTCCACCCCTAACTTCGACAGGGAGAGCCGGATTTCCTCCTTCTCAAACGCGGATACCCGGGGGTGCTCCTCCGGATCATCCCGGAAAAGCAGGTACCATGCCAGTGCCCACAGAATCCCCAGAAAACCCAGGGTAAAAAACGTGGTTCGCCAGCCAAGGGAATCAATCGCCAGCGCCACCAACGGAAGGGCAAAAGCGGCACCAAACCTACCTCCGGAGAAATTGATCCCGTTTACAATGCCACGCTCCCGAATGGGAATCCAATGGTATACGGCCTTGGCTATTCCGGGATAGGCGCCCGCCTCCCCTACCCCAAACAAAAACCGGATGACAAACAGCGAGATAAAGCTGGTGACTGCCCCAGTCAACGCCGTAAACAGCGACCACAAACTTACCACGGCAGCCAGGGCTTTCCTGGGACCAAATCTATCGGATAGGATACCAAGCGGTGTCTGAAAAAGCGCATAACCCAGGGCAAACATGGACAACACCCAACCAAACTGCTTGTCACTCAACTGCAGGGCTTCGGTCATCGGACCCTTTGCCACGGAAATACCGATGCGGTCGACGTACACCAGCATGGACAAGAGAAAGGTACCCGCCACCATAAAGTACCTACTGGGAATAAAGGGCTTGTGATGTAAGTTGTGCACGGTTATTTTGGGTTAGGTGGATCGTATTTTCCGGGCAGAAATCAGGCATCGATCCCAACCGGCGTCGGACAGGGGTCGGTTAGGTGTTCTGATTCATGGCATGCATCAATTTTTTTTCAATGACCTCCCTGGACTTGGTTAAATGCGATTTCATCGCTTTTTCCGCCGCTTCGCCGTCTCTGTCCAATATGGCCTCCACAATATCGAGGTGGTCTTGCAGGGTTTCTTCGGGCGGACGAATCAATCCGATTCGCTCGATATAGGTGATGAGATTCCCTTGCTTAAACAGCTTGTACAGGTAGTTATTCTTGCATTTTTCTACAATGAAGTTATGAAATTGGGTATCGGTTTTTTTGTACGCTTCGTAGTCTTCTTCCTGACCATCCTCCGGGGGGTGAAAAAAACGACGGAGTTTGGCCGCCTCTGCCGGTGTATAATTCTTTGCCAGAATGCCGGCAGCAGTGGATTCCAGCGCTATCCGGCAATCAAATATTTCCAGAATCTCCTTGTCATCGATGGTCTTGACCTTAAATCCGGTCTTGTTTTTGGGCTCTATCAGGTTTTCGGCCTCCAGCATGTGCAAGGCCACGCGCAGGGGCGTACGGCTTATCCCCATTTGGGCGGCCAACTTTTCCTGGATGATTTTCTGCCCGGGGGCCAATTTTCCATGAATGATCATCTTCCGTAGCTCACGGTAGGCCTGAATTCCTAATTCATCGTTTTTTAACATCTTCTTACGATTCGATTGGCACAAAAACCTTTAGTATACGGTATACCAAATACCAAAATACGCATTTTCACTTATTTTATCCGGTTTATTGGTACATTACTTTTTAAACGGTCGGATTGATAAATCGCTTCGACCACTTTTAGGGTCTTCATGTATTCCTGAATACCGGTTTCGAATGGGGAATTGGTGACAATACCCTGGATAAAATGTAACTGACAGGCATACACACTGTCTCCGGAAAACCCATTTTCGGTGGGTTTAAATGGGGTTTTATAGGCGGCAAGTCCCAGGGGTTTGTGGGAAATTTCGCCATTGGTATGCAGTATCAGACTGCCCTGATCTCCCTCGACCAGCATTTCTCCAAAGGTAAAGCGGACATTGTTGTGAAGGGGTTCGTTGTAGCGGTTGGCATCGAAGAGCGCCGTACAGCCGGACTTAAAGCGAAAAAAAACCATGCCCGTATCCTCCCCCTTGATGATGGGATTGAGCGTTTTCAGGTTGGCAAAAACCTCCGCAACCTCGCCTTCCAAATAGCGGAAGGTATCTACGAAATGAACACCCGTTTCGTGTATTAGCAAGCGAGGCATGGTCCGAAAATAAGGCTGCCGATCCAGGTAGGCATTCTCGCCCCAGCCATCTCCCAGGCGCATCTTGAAGGTATATTGAAAAACCTTTTTGCCGATCTTCCCGGCCTGTATCAGGGACTTGATTTCCCGGTACCAGGGCTGAAAGCGCCAGTTTTCATGGACCATAAAACGAACCTTAGCACCTTTTACCAGGTTGCAGATTTCCCGGGCTTCCTTGTACGTATCGGCCAGCGGTTTTTGGCAGATAATGTGGATCCCTTTCGCAAGCGCGAGCTCGATAAGGGACTTGTGGCTTACGGGAGGTGTTACAATATCGATAAAGTCGGGCTTTTCCTCTTCCAACATCGCCGCTACATCCGCATACACGTTGGGAATCTTAAAGCTCTTTGCATACAACCTGGCCTTTTGGATATCCTTGTCGGCGACCCCCGTGATTTCTACCTCCTCCATACGGGACCAGGCGTCTCCATGAAACTGACTGAAGTATCCCGCTCCTACTATTACCCCTTTTAGTTTCTTCATTTCAGCGATGGGTTGAGGTAAACAAATCGTACACCCGGGCAAGGCTTTCTTCATCCCCGACGTTTCCAGGGTACACCACGTAGGGAATGCCTGGAAACTTGGTTTCGTCTCCCAATTGCCATACCGGAACGCCCGGAATCACCTGCCCCAAAACCACCGCTCGCTTCATCCCAAGCCCTTTGACGGCGATATCGTTGGAGGTGATGCCACCTTTGGCAATCAAAAATCCGGGCTGAATACCGAGCATATCAACCATTTGCACCAAAAATCCGGTTACCTTTTCGCCTATGGCCAGGCTGGCCTCTGGACTGTCCCCCGAAACGAGGGTACGAGAAGTATACACCACGGCGTTTACACCCGAGTCCAAACACTTTTCGACGGTTTCCACGACCTGTTGCAGAAGATCCCGGTTGGCACCTTCGGAACCGATGACTGCTTCCACCGATACCGGAATGGCCTGTATACCTGGTTTTTTTACTAGCTGCTCCAGTTGGGCGGTGGATTTTTTGACATACGAGCCCACGATGACCAAACCGCCCCTGCCCGGTATCCCAGCCGAAGGTGTCCAGGCCAGGGCACCCATCCCGCTGAATGCAGAAACAAAGGAAGCGGCGGTTCTGAAATTGAACCCCTTGCCGCTTTTTACCAATTGATGCAGCGCCAGGCAGATTTTTTCCAATTCCCGGTAGGACGTGTTGTTGATCACCATCACTTCATTGCCGGCAAGTCCCTGCAATTTTTCGAAAATCGCCGCCTCTCCTGCGGCGATATCTGCAAGGGTGAGGCTTTTCACGGCTTCCTGTTTTATTTTCCCGCCTGACTTCTCCTCCACCCATTTGGTCAGGTCGGAATGGGTGTAGCCAAAGCTCTTGTCCTTAGCAAAAACCGTCTCCGATACCGGCACCTTGTGCCCGCTTTCCACGATGTAATGTACGTTGTTCTCGGTGATTCTTCCCCCTTCAAAAAAAGCGGGGACTAGTAAGGTTGGAAGATTACCCAGGCCTGCCCCCTGGCTCAGGGCTTCGACTTCTGAGGGAAAATAGCCCCGCAGCGTGGAATCACTCCTACTGATCAGCAGGAAGCGCCGACCGGTTTTTTGTGACGCGTAAACCAGATTTTGGCCGATTTCCCGGGCGCGTTCGGTAGCGCTTGCCTTGGGCAGGCTTCGGGTATTGGCCAACACAAAAAACAAGGGTGTTTGCTGCGTAAATTCATAAATAAACGCTTCCCGGGTCCAATGGCCCAAAACGGGAACATCATGGGCCGTCTGGGTACCGGTGGGATCATCGTCCACAATTACCAGCGATACCTGCTGCTCCAGAAATACCTTCCTAATTTGATTGCTGTAGGGCCTGCTCAAGGAATCTTCAGTAGTCATCATTCGCTATTCTTTTTTATATCGGCCGGGCCAAAACCCGGGCAGGTGCTCCATCACCACCCGCAATTTTCAGGGGCATTACCATCAGTTCCACCGCATCCACCTGGATTTCGTCCAAATTACAAATCCCCTCAACAATAATGACCTGACCAGAAAACAAAATGCGGTGAATCAAGGTGACTTCTTGCAGGTCATTGACGTTGGCTACGGAGGGAGGTTCTACTGCCAAAATTTTTACCTTCTTTTCTACCAGCCAGTTTGCCAGCTCCTCACTGATTCTGGGCAGCTGGTTGCGGTATTTACCGGGATCTGAACGGGAGAATTTACTCCAACCCGTCTTGATTACCAGGCTGTCGCCGCTGTTCAAATGCTCCTCAAGGTGTCCCAGGTCCGCAATAGTGATCCGTGCCGAGGGTGCAATACCAGTCAGATCGAGGACTTTGGCAACGCCAAAGAGGCTTTCCAGAGGCATTTGATCAATGGTGGGCCCCTCCACCCCAAAATGAATGGGGGCATCCATGTGCGTGCCGGCATGGCTGTAAATCTCTAGGTTTACCGCATTCCACCCATCCCGCTCCAGATTTTTCGCTTCGCTCAGGGCCACACCGGGCATCCCCGGACCAATGATCTGTGTAAGGTCTATCCAATCCATCCTTACTGGTTCAGCGCCTGAATCACCTGCTCGGCAAACTCCTCCGTCCGCGCAGTACCTCCCAGGTCAACGGTTTTTATCCCTTGTTGAAATACGGCTTCGATAGCGCCTACAATGTCTCCCGCTGCCGCAGTTTCTCCCAGATGCTCCAGCAAAAGCGCCCCGGACCAAATGGTCCCCACGGGGTTGGCAATGCCCTTTCCCGCAATATCCGGTGCCGACCCGTGTATGGGTTCGAACATGGAGGGAAATTCCTTTTCTGGATTGATATTTCCACTTCCCCCCAGTCCAAGGCTTCCCATGATACCTCCTCCCAGGTCACTCAGGATGTCGCCAAACAAGTTGGTGGTGAGGATCACATCAAAGTATTCCGGGTGTAAGATGAAGTTGGCGCTGGCATTGTCGATGTACATTTTTTCCAGGGTTACGTCTTTGTACTGTTCTCCCACCTCGCTAATCACTGCATCCCAATATTTCAGGCTGTGAATCAGCGTATTGGATTTTGTCACGTTGGTGACTTTTTTACGCCTTTTTCGCGCAAGGGAAAAGGCAAAGTGGGCCACCCGTTCAATTCCTTTCCGGGTGAAAATGCTGGTATCAGTCGCCAACCCTTCGGGACTTTCGGGTCTGAAAAAGGCCCCCGATTGAACAAACTCCCCTTCGTTATTTTCCCGGATAACGACAAAATCTATTTCCTGAGATGTTTTGTTGCGAAGCGGGCTTTCCAATCCCTTAAATAGTTTTACCGGTCTGTAATTGACATATTGCTGAAAGGCGGTTCGTACCTTGAAGGTATATAACTTAGCGGGCAGGGTATCATCTACCGCTGTCAGCCCCACCGCTCCAAAAAACACGGCATCAAAGCCCTTGAGGGTGTCCAGGCCATCTTCGGGCATAAACGCCCCCTCTCTGAGGTAGCGACCCGCTCCCCAGTCATAAAACGTGTAAACCAGTTTAAAGTTAAATTTTTTAGCGGCCGCTTCCAATACCGTAAGGGCTGCGGGGATGATTTCATGACCAATGCCATCACCGGGAACAATTGCTAATCGATACGTTTTCATAAAATGTAGTTATGTATGGTATGTATTTCGTTACCTGGCAGCTCATTGCTGCTCTGGTATAAAATCAATGGTGCTTTTCCAACGGGCCCGGGCAAAACCGAACCCTTCCCCCTCCGGTACCAATCCGTTGGAATGCGGTAAAAACTCAACCTGAATCAAACTGCCTTTTTCAATGGCAACATCGGCTACCCGGACTTCATGTGGCGCGTACTCGGCGATGCCTTTTCCGTAAATGCGCGGGTTTTGAAACTCCATTACCTTTTTGTCGCCGATTCGCAGAATGTACGTACATTCTCCATCTGACTCCAACAGCGAGGTAAACCGGATGGTGTATATTCCGGTATCCTGGTCGAATACCGTAGCGGCGGCAGCCCACTGGTCGGTCGGTTGTTCGACGGTATTGATGGCAATGGCTCCCCTGACTTTGTCGTAGTAGGCCGGTGAGAACCCTTCTAGGGTCCAATTCCACTTCTCGGGCTGCTGACTATTATTGAAATCGGCCGGGAAAATACTAATTTCCTGACGCAAAATGTCAAAACCACCGTTTTTATCCCCGAATCGCCAGGGTGTTTTTGCCCAATCCGACGCGAGTACCAACGAAAAGAGTATAGCTAGTTGAACGGGTAATTGCTTCATTTGAATCCGATTTAGTTGTCTATCTTACAAGGGCTCCTCCAGGGAGCGACTACTGCGTTGCTCCGGTAATTTCCCGGACCAGGTTAAAAAAACCTTGTTTCCGTTCGGAATGGATGCCCCAATCTACGGGCACGCTTTGGAATCCCTCTTCGTACGGTTCTCCATCGCGTCGGTAGTCAAAGAAGCCCCAGGAAACATAGTTTTCTACGGCGACGGTAAAATTGTTTCGTTCCTGATCAAAATCGTAGTGATCGTCTTCGTTGATTACCACCGGCATGGGACGGTATCCCTCCACCTGCCGGGTATCCGCGATCAGCTTCTCCATTTTCTCCAGGGTATTCACGCCGTTTCCGTGTATCAAAATATAGTCGGAGGATTTGACGACGTTTGGCTTGGGAGGCGTATTCCCTTTGTAGCTGGTGCTAACCAATAAGCGGTTTCCTTCGTACTCCATGCTTTTGACCAGGTCAATGAGCTCGTGTACCCGGGCCGGTTTCAGTATCTCGTGATCGTAGGCATTGACATCGCATTCGTTGTTAACTTCGATCAACACGTTTCGGTACCCTTCCTGCAATACCCAGTTCACGGAATTTCTTACCGCCTCGATTACCGCAGCTTCGTCGTCCAGGTTTTGGTCCTGCCCAAAGTAGAAAATGCCCAGCATCACCACCATCTCCAACTCATCCGCCTTGTCCAGCACCAATTTCAACCGGTCCATGTATTCAGGTCGGAGCCGGCCGTCGGAAAAGAAGGCTGAATTGTACCAATCCTTATTCCCATATCCAATGGGACTCCCGCCCTGCAAGTTGATGGTAAATGCGTTTAGCCCGTAGGCGTTCCACTCCTCCATGGCGGCCACAAATTCGGCTGTATTTCTATCCGGGTCCCATTCGCCGGTATCCGGATATCCAAAAAGCGGGCGGGTTTCGGGATTCAAATCATCAAAAATTCCCTGCACCATCCTGGAGTTCATCAGCAATCCTTCGATGGTAGTACCCTTCCAGGTCCTTCCCTCGTAGGTAGGTTTTCCGTTCACATAAAAGGCCTCGCCTTCTATGGTGACCACCGTTCGTTGTTCCGCCGTTTCGCAGGCGACCAAGCCAAGCCATAGCAGGCTACAGGCATAAAACATAAAATAGGTTCTCTTTTTCATACGATTCGTTTTCTAACAGTTAATAATAAGAAACCGCCGCTTGCCCGGCATTCCTCACCGGATGCCGGTATTTTGCTCGTAGGGATGGTTTCCAGCCAGCGTCGGGTAAAGGGTAGCAATTATTCCTGGAACCCACACCCGCTGCTGAAGGAAATCCGCCCGGACTGCCTGCGCAGCTTCACCACGCATGTACCGGTACGGTAGGGCCGTGCCTCGTTATTTTTTTCGAACCAAAATCACCCAATCCTCTTTTGGATCTGCAGGAGGCATTCCGAGGTTTACCCAACCGGGTCCGGATACTTCGGTTACGTTTCCTCCCTGCACCCGAGGCTTTTTTATGGTAGGCAAGGCCGATAACACGGAGGCAGGCTCCCGGGAATACGTCTGCTCAATGACCATTTCCTTGCCTTTTTGAAGCGCTCCACCAGTCCGGGGATTGTACCAGTCCACCGTATACGTACCCGCATGCTCCTGCAGGTTAAGTGCGGCACCGCCGCCGGCCGGCAGGTAGATTACGTACAGCTCCCCGTTTTCCGCAAATACGAAATCCCGTTCACTCCGGGTTAGGGCGTTGGCATTTTCCATTTCCCAGAAAGGGATCCGGTTGGTTTTAAAGAAATCCATGGCATGCCGGGTATAGTCCCACAGGGCATCCCTGCTCCGCCAATCTTCCATGTTCAGGTCATTTTGTTCCTCGGCGTAGCCAAAGTACCATTCCACGCCGTCACCTCCTGCGGCGATGGTCGCCCAATAAGTAGCCCTGGCTTCGTCCTGGTTGTAATTATCGTCGTAATCATCGGTGGTGACCCCGAGCGCGCCAGTGCCCGCTTCGTCCATGGATACGTTCCACTTTCTACCCGTCTGCCGGGATGCGTTTACCCAATACGAAATGACCTCAAAGTTGTGCCAGGGACGCATGCTATTGGTCTGGATGGAAGGACCCTCAAAATACTCGTAACCCAACAAGGGGGTGTAGCTTTGTTGGTATTGATTGGGAAAGGTATGCGTCACGACGGGATGGTCGTAAGGATCCAGGCTATGTAGGTACATGGCATCCGCTTTGGCATTTAGTTGCTCCGGATCGTTCAATTCATCCCATAGGTCGTGCTCCTCACCCAAATTCCAGTTCAATGCGTGGTGGTGGGAAAAGCGGGCGATCAGCTCCCGGTAATACAGTTTTCTTTCAGGTCCCAGCTTTCCGCCGTTTAGCAGCTGATCGTTTTCATTTTCGTGGGTTTTAAAATGCAGAAACAATCCCAGCTTGTCCGCATGGGAAAACACGGTTTCCCATTGGTCCAACTTGGAAACATCGTATCGGTCTACCTCTGTATGGCTGATCCAGGGCCAGGTGTTTTTTCCATCCCCCCCGGCGGATAGGGTCAGAAAAGAGACGGCATTCATCCCTTTTGCTGACAGGTAGTTGAGCCCGCCGATCAAACCTTTTCCTTTTGTACCTTGCCAAACCGGGTCTCCCTCCTTCCAGTCCCGCACATGGGCTTCGTACTTTTTAAGCGGTGTCGCGCCCCGCCCGTCTTTGTGTTGGGTCGTTCCCCAAATTAAAACATCACCCGCATCCTTCGAAAGGCCGGTATGGGTATAGGTGCCATCAAAGTCTGTATACCCCAATAGCGTTTCCGGCGCATCGGCGCCTCCTTTCATAAACCATTCTCCATTGTCAAATCGCAGGTAATGTTCGCCAACGTACCTGAGAACCCCTTTCCCACGATGGTCTACGCCGGATTTATCCGTATCGGCAATAGAAAAGGTCCCGGTAGCTCCGTTGAAGGAAACCGGTTCTCCAGCGGTTGAGCTCGCATTTACTGCGATGTTTTCTCCCATTCGGAAAGAAGCCTGGTAGCTCCACTGCCCGGTTTGGGGCACATTGAAATGTACCCGCCATTTGTTTCCAGAAGTAGCGCTGGTCTCTCCGGCATTTCCATCTGCAGCGAAATATCCAGGCACCTGGTATACTAGTTCTCCGCCCTCGTGCCGGAAAGTAACGTTTAAGCGATAGCCCATAAACGGATTGTACGCATCGGTTTCACTGACCTCAGGTCCATCAAATGTAATCGATATGGGGTGCCATTTTTTAAGCTCTCCATCTATCTGGCCCGTCGTCTGTGCAACTAGAAAACCCTGATAGGTAAGTAGCAAAAGTACAACGTTGGTTATGCGTGTCATTTTTTTCATGGTTATTGGTTTTTATTGTTGCAATTCTGTTTTGTTTTTTCTCACATCCGATAATGCCTCCCCGATTTTCGCAATAAATTGATTGGAAATGGCATCGGTAATTACCCGATCGCTTTGGTCAAGGCCCAACCGTACGACAACCATGTTCCATTCGGGAATAACGAAAACGTAGTTGTTGTTATGTCCCCAGGCGGCAAAGGTACCGGTAGGTGCATCCGGCCATTTTCTCTCCCCAGTTGGACGAATCCCGTTCACCCACCAATTTAAGCCGTAGGCGCCACTTCCTGTCAGCACACTCCCGGTGTGGCCCAGGGGAAGCGTGGAGGGCACCTGTACGGAACAGGCCTGCCGAACCCATTCGCGGGGGAGTAGTTGTTTGCCCTCCCAGGCGCCGTGATTTAAAAATAACAGACCGAAGCGTGCGATTTCTCGCGCGGAAATAAAAACATGCTTACCGCCATTGCCAGCACCACCATTGATTCGGTATCCGCCGGTTTCACCGAAATCCCCCCAATGCCATTGATCCGGATTCATACCAATTGGATCCAGTAGGCGACGTTTGAGCAAGGCATCCAATGGCTCTGCTGCCATCTGGGTCAGGATGTAGGCAAACTGATTCATCGCCGAATCCCAGTAGGCATATTTTGACCCGGGAGGTGTAAACAAGGGCGGTCCCGGAATAAACGGGGTAGTGCTCGGTCCATGGGTATACAAACCACGGGGCTCATCCCCCTCTGCGCGGTATCCGGATGTCATGGTCGCAAAATGAGCAAGCGTGACCTGGGGGTAATGCTCGCCCATATCGGGAGCAATTTCATGCGCCAGGGTAGCTAGCGAGGCTTTTCCATCAGCGATCAGTAAACCCAATGCCGTACTGGTAAACGACTTGGTTACCGACCAAACGCCGTGGACCTTATCGACCGCCTCCCCTTCCCAAACCAGGTACCCGTTCCGGACGATTAGTAGCTCTTTTACACCATCGGATCCCGAGTTTTCCTCTAAATACCGAATGGCTTCCGTTAACCTACCCGAGTGAAGCCCCTGCGACTCCGGCGATGCAAGCGCCCAGTGCTCACCGGGAAAAACGGTCGTTGTTCGTTGTCCTGCCTCGCCTTGAACCAAATCGTTGACCTCCGGGAACCGATCGGTACCATTGCCTGATTTTTGACTCAGGGCCTGGGTAGAAATCATCAAAAAATGGCACAAAATCAGGTAGTACGTCGCAGAAATCATCAAGCCAGTAATTTAGTTAAACTCTCTATTCAAATACAATCGCCCTACTCTGGGCAGCGGTTGCCGACACAAACAGCAACCCACTCCGGGGACGTATAAACCAGCTAGTCTATTGGTTTAAAGGGTGCTTCAAGGCGTGCACGAATAAAGTTACTGATTTGTGTATGCCCCATTGACTTATCCAAAAACCCAAAAACAGCTACTGCATCGGTGTTGCGCAATGCGTGCTTATCGTCATCTCTTCCAAAACTAAATATCGCCATGTTATCCGGTTGGGCCCATCCCTCGTCTCCTCCCCCGCCAACACCACTGGCTCCTACATATAGGACCTGATCGGCATCTTCATCCAGGAAATAAAAGAAGGGAGAGGGGAAGTTGTTGCCAAATTCAGGATTGAGGTAACCCAGCCCCTTGCCGTGTTCAAACGGGCGTTTGACACCGTCCTCAAGCAGGTAATGCTGTTTCTCAATGGCCATTTTTCCACCGACGGGCCCTTCCCATAGAAAAGCGAATAAATCCTTCGCTTCGAGTACTTCAATAGCGGCATGGCTGCTAAAAAAGTGATAGCGGACCCGGTATTTCTCGTTGCTTGATTCCAGCATCAAGTGGTTTCCTCGAAGGGTATCGCCAATAGCTACCGGATCCCCCGTGGCGTCTATCCATCTGGAGGTCCCTCCGCCTCCCCGGCAGGGATGCCCAAATCCGTCCGAAGCAAAATTGGGCCATCCCCGCCATTCCCGATTGGCTACACAATCGTTGGCGATCCAATCAAGGCCTTGCTTGTCGATCGCCGAATTGAATCCGGTAGCGGTTTCACCCGTTTCGGCCTGGGCTCGTTGAAAGTGCCAGGTGCCGTTTGCTGCTTCAATCTTCCAGGTCAGGTAATCAAAACGCTGCGCCTCGGTGACGGTAACGTCCAAAAGCTGTTCCACACCTTCCTCGCAAGAGAAAAGTAATGCAACGATAAGAAGATAGTGTTTGCGAAATTTCATACCTGCTGGTTCCTGTGTGTTATTACTCTTGAACTTATCCATTCACGGCTATTCAGCGAATCCTTCGGTAGGAACCCGGTGGATCGTTTTGTGAATCATCTGGGTTAATTCGGTTCCGTCTTCCGTTGCGATCTGGTAGCTTATTGACATCACCCAGCCCAGTGAGGTTTCGATCATGTCCGGCAGTTCCTCCAGTGTACCAAGGGAAGCGTTCACCGCACCGGGTTTCAGGGAGGGGATCTCCAAAAAAACCACCTTCCCATCCGCCGACAAGCGGATAGATGCCACCTGTACCGCGTCGGGCTTGGTTTGTCCGGGGTTGTCCACCGAATAGACCTTCCCCCGGCTGCCGTACTGACTGGTCCAGGGATAGGTCCATTTCTGCAAGCGGAAATTGTCCATCGAGGTGGCGATCCCGGGATCCAGTTTTTGGTTAAAATGAAGTTCAATACCACCGGCCTTGGTGTTGACAGCCACCGGCAGGGTCAATGGTTGCCCGGTATACCTAACGCGATGAAACGAGCCCCAGTCTTCTCCTATGGATTGCCAGCTGGTCATCCCGGCTAGATACAGATGTCCATCTGTATGAAAGCGTCCGCGTTCCAGGCCGGATTTAAATACCAATGGCAGGTTTACGTGCGCTCCCTGCCAGACCCCATCCACCTCTTCTTTCAGTATCAGCGAAAGGGATGCACGCCCGTAAGAAACCAACAAGAGATCGTCCTGCAATTCTTTGGGCCAGTGCGTACTCCTGATGAAAAGGGGTTTGGCCGGAGAGTTATCGAGGTAATGCGGAGTCCAGATCATCGGAGGCTCAAAAGACTCCGGCGTTTCGGATTGGTGCGCAGCCGGGATAAATCCGTGGAATTTACCTTCTTTGATGCGGTGCACCTTGCTGGTAGGTACCCAGTTTCCTTCGTTATCTGCATAGATCATTTCCCCGTCCGGACCGATATCCAACCCGTTGGGATTCCGCAGACCCGTTGCGATGGTTTCCAAGCGTTCCCCATCCGGTGATAGCCGAAACAGTACCCCATGATGCGGGGTTATTTCCGCGTTGGCTGGAGGCCCGTTTCTTCGGAGATAGGGTGGCCAGGGAGTCGATTTGGCGAAATAAAAGTTTCCCTGTGAATCGGTTTCCAGGTTCATGGTAAAGGCATGAAAATTCGTGGATGCCATGATCTCATTGTTGAAATTCTCGTAGAAATCGGCAAATCCATCCTCATTCAAATCGTGTAACCGCGTGATTTGATCGCGGCCGGTCACGTAAATCTGGTCGTCGACTACCTTTACACCGCCTGGCTGAAACAAACCCGTAGCAAATCGATGCCAGTGTAGCGTACCCAACTTTTCGCCGATCCCTTCGACCAGCCAAACATCGCCACTAAGGGATACCACCACTGCCCTGCCGTCGGATAAAAAATCCACATCCATCAAGCGAATAAATGATTTCCAGGGATTGTCCGCCGGTAGGGCAAGCTCATCTACGGTAAACGGCCCCTCGTCCTTTCCCATCACCGCCTCTGTCTGCAGGGTTTCCCATAGATCAGGGCCGGGTTGGGTGTATTCGGACAGGTCTGGGAGGTCTTCCGCCTGTTCCAGGTAGGCCTGCATGTAGCTGGAGGTTTCGCCAGGCAGTACCGGCCCGATAGCCAGGCAAAACGTCAGTGGTTCGCCGATTTGGGGAAGATCCAGTACAAGGTGCCGGTTTTGGATGCGCCATTCTGCGGCTGAATCGAAAATTCCCTGTATGCCAAGCATGCGTGTGCTGCTACCCACCCGAATGCGCAGGTATCCCCGGGAATCGGCAAGCGGTATGCGTTCGATTTCCGCATTTTCCGGGACCTGTAGCACCCGCAAAGACAGGGTTTCTTCCGTGGGACTCAAAGTAAACGTCCGGGTAAAAACAGGCCGATCCTCCACCTGCGAAAATCCGGGTAGTTCAAGAACCTGACTTTTGCCAACGGTATAAGAAAAAAGAACCTTTTCTCCGTGCATATACAGTCCCTTGTAATGTGCTTGTTCCTTCGGGATGGGTCCATAGGGCCAGTTTCTTGGATCCTCAAACTCTCCATCAAGTGACCACCCAGGGGTTTTGCTGGTTTCGAAATGGGTAATTCCATCCGGACTGGGCCAATTCTCCAGCCCGTCCCGCTCCAGGTACCAATGAAGGAATCCTCCAGTCCAGGCGCTTGCAACACGCAATAAATCCGTATCAAAGGTAATGACGGCTTGCGGATCCCTTCCAACCTTGACGGCAATTCCTTTGTTTACAAACAGGCTACTCGCTACCAGCGGATCGTGCGTCATCGTGGACGTAACAAATGGCCCGTGATCCATTGGGTTCATGTTATCGGAAGGTTGAAATTGGGCCTGTAACGGCACATGGGTAAAAGAGCTCGCCGCGAGGGCAAACAAGAAACGAGATAAACGCTGTCTAATCAAATTTGTCATGGGTCTTGCGGTAATCTTCCTTGGATCAACTGCCAAAAAGATTCCCTTTTTCGCAGTTGTTTGGTTTTAGTTTTTAGTCAGTTGGTATGCCAGAAAGTAAGGGTAAACGCTTGCAGAAAGCAGCCCAGGTGAATTCCGGTAACAAAGGAGCACGGAAAGATGCATGTCAATCAAGAATCGATTTATTTTCAAGAAACAAAACAAAGGCTTTGCCCCCCAGCGCGTTGTCATCGGAAGGGCTCCAGGGCTTTCCAACGATATCTAGCATTCCGTCTCCCGTGACATCCCCAAATACAATCTCATGACCACCTAGATTTACGTCGGCAATTACATGCTCCTTCCACTCCACTTTCGGATTATTGGACCAGGAGGGACCTACGCCAAGGTTTTCCCAGAGGTAATACCGCGGGTTTTCCTCGCCCTTTGCTCCCGGGCGCGCCCGCTGCCAGTCTTGTTCCGCCGTGATGACATCAAGTTTGCCATTTCCGGTAAAATCCGCCACGCCAAGGGAGTGCAAACCGCCCATGATACGGTCCCATCCAGCGATTTCGTGCCGGAACCATTGAATCGTTCCCCCGGAATCGGGACCGAGGTTTTCCATCCACCATACCCTGCCACCGCGCATTTCCTCAACGGTCTGTACCACGTCCAGCCTCCCATCCTGGTTGATGTCCGCAACCCAGGACCTGGCTGCTTTATCCGCCCAGCTTGGTTCCCCCTCCGGCAACGGCATAAAGGGTCCCAAATCGTGTTTTTTCCACCTGGTGCCGCTGCCATCCAAATTTTCAAACCATACATCCGTCCGCACAATGTCTGTATCCCCGTCACCGTCCAGGTCGCCATGTCCCTTTGGCGCAACCCCACCGTGTACCGCAGCACCAATGTCCTGCCTTTTCCAGGGATCCTTCGGGTTATCAGGAATGGTGTACCAGCGAAGATTGTTTCGATCCGACATGGTAATCACGTCCATGTGCCCGTCTCCATTAACATCGGCGACTACCTGATCGTGGATGGAACCATCCAGGATGTCGTCATCGAATACAATCCGCTCGTAGGGAGTCTGCAGGTCACCGGAATTTCGGTACCAGGCGCCCCCGACAAGGTAGTCCGGCAATCCGTCACCATCTACGTCCAGTACCGCGCCACCGGCATCGGTGGGTGGGTTTTCACCCACAATGTACCGGGACCAATGGCCAGGCTCATGGTATTTGTAAACGTAGATTTTTCCCGTTCCGCGCGAACTCATGATGTACTCCAACTTTCCGTCGCCGTCCATATCGGCCAGCCCGGTATTCGAAAAAGCACCTCCTATCAGGGAATCGTCTATAATGTGCGTCCTAAATTGAATTGTTTTAACACTCCCCTGGGCCCAACTGGCATCCATAGAAACCGAAAAGATCACGAGCAGCAGGCAGGCCAGGCCAAACGAACTGCATAACGATTTATTCTTATTTTTTAACTTCATCTTTTGTCTGTTTGCGTAGTTTTCGAAATACACGATTCTTGCCGGCCAATTGACGGGCATATTAGCCGCTTACTCGGTTGAAATCAACCTCCCCTGCATTTGTGTCCAGTGCGCCGAATAAGTACATATGTACGGATAGGTACCCGGCGGAGGAACGTTGAAGGAAAGCACGACGGTATCCCCTGAATAGGCCAGATCGCTGTAGGCGAGGATCCGGTGCATTTCCTTTTCCGGGATCCAGTCCGTCGCCATGGCCTGAAGCGCGGCAATACCTACCGGTCGGATATCTGCTTCTTCCCGTACCAGGACGATATTGTGACTCATGTCGCTCTCGTTGATATACCGGATACGCAGCACCTCTCCCGCCTTGGCACGTATCTCTGACACCGAGTAACTTAGCTCTACTCCTTTGGAAACGATCTCTATTTCCGTGGTGTCGGCAGATGCGGTGTATTTTTCTCCCACCGATCCGGCGGAATCAACGAATGGGGCTATCCGAGCCCAACCGGAATCCGGAGGGACGAGGAAGAAAACGGTGATGAGAATACTACCTAAACATGCGAGAGCAATACCTTTCATAAAGCACAAATTACGTTACGGTGAAAATTAATAATTGCGGTCGTCCATCGGACTTGTTTTTTTTATTTTTGGTTCAGACCCCGTTTTGGAAACGTTTCCTCCATATTCGGCAGATCTTTCGTCATTTCCAAGAAGATTCCCCCCACAAAAGGTCCTACTTCTTCCGTTTCACCCCAATCCGATTTCGGATTGTTGTGGGAAATCGTACCCCGGGGCCTACCCGTTCCGGCATTGCATCGCGTTGCGGGTAGCCCGGGCGATTTATCCGTTTCGCGAAATTAAGGAGCCGGAATTACAATCGGCAGGCTATGGTTCCAATCCGTGGTTTGATCGGACCGGGCTGCAATGCGAATGTGTAAATTACCCCCTCCCCGTTCGCGGGACATTGCCAGGAGGTTGGCATCCAGTGTTACCGTCGCCGTACCCGAATTTTCCGGCAGCTCCAGCTCCCGGGTTTGCCACCGCGGACCATTCCCCGTATTGACCCCCACTTTTGCTACCGTGCTTACCAGCACTACCCTTTCCTGAACACCATGCCCTTGACTGGGGGAAATGGAATAATTGACCTGTACTTCTCCCCCGGAAACAGAGACCGTGGGTGGGGGAATGACGAGAAATGGGTTTACGGTAATGTGCTGCTCAACGGGACGACCCCTGAGGTCCACGGTCAGTTCCCCCTGTCCGGGACCATCCACCGGGCCTTCCACCCATACTGTGTAGTTTTGCGGATACAGGTGCAAATTCGCGTAAGAACCATCTCCATTGACCCGCAATTCCAGCGGTACCCGGTCCTCCTCTCCTAAAACGAATACCGTAAATGCCGGATTTGAGGCATCACCGGATACCGGATCTCCGTTTTGATCCAGAATCAGTCCGCTGATTTGCCCATCAAAACCGAAGTCCGTGACAATCTCTTCGCATCCCGAAAAGACCGCAAGGGAGACTGGCATTGCTACCAGCATCAAATATTTTTTAAATGCTAAACCATTCATTGTTATCGAATTTTAATATCAACTAATTTCATTTGAGCGTAAAACAACCCTTTCTCTAGTAACCGGGGTTCTCCACCAGGTCGCCATTGGTTTCGAGTCGGGCGTTCGTGATCGGATTGTAATAATGCTCCGGTCGAAACTCCCGCTGAACGGTTTCCCCGTCAATAACCAGGAAATAATACTGTCCGGAATCGTCGTGGTAAATCACACGAACGCCTTTTACGATTTGTCCGTCCAGGACATCCAGAGCCGTTCTCCACCGGCGTAGGTCGTCCCAGCGGTGCCCTTCGTAAATCAACTCGCTGGTTCGCTCGATGCGCACCCGATCCCGGGTGATGGTCCCTTCCGTCAAAGGAATGAGTCCCACCCGCTCACGGGTAAAGTTGAGGTACATGGCTGCTTCGGCTGGGTTACCCAACTCAAACTCGCTCTCTGCAACGATTAGGTACATTTCGGCCAGCCGCAATTCCTTCCAGTTGTTGGATTCCGTCCCGGCGGGTATCAGCGGAGTTTCTGCGATGTATTTCTCGAGTAAAAATCCCGTAGACGGAAAGAATTGATTGGCTTGTCTTCGGCTGGCACTACCTACCGAGTTTTTTCCGTTGTAGGTGACGCCCACCTCCGAAATGATTGCATCTGGATTGGTACCTCCGACGGTGGGGTCAATACCTTCGTACAATTCCACCAAATTCCCGGCATAAAAATCTCCCTCAAAGAGTACCGTCGCATACAGCCTGGGATCTTTGTTTGCCCAGGGACTGACTCCACTCGGGTACAGGTGGTCCGGACCCAAATCGGGCGCGCTAAAGGTACCGTCCAGGTTTTCGTACTGATTGACAAGTTCCAGTGTGGGGTTCATCTGCGATCCCTGCCCCTCAGAAAAAGGAGTAGGTTGATTCTGGTGCGCAAACTGATGCCGGATTTCAACGCCGTTGTAAATGCGTTCAAAGATGACTTCGTCGTTTGCGTCTTCAACGAAAACACTCCAGTACGTTCGCTCCGGGTCACTGCTTTGTAGCAAGGAATACCTTCCGGAATCAATCACCTGCCTGGCAGCTGCACTCGCTTTGCTGTAGAATTCATTGGCCCTGCCTGCGGGAATACCCGTTAGCCGGTTGTCTGCCAGTGTTCCAAAATGGGCAATGGAGGCCGACCAGAGATTTGCCCGGGCTTTGTAGGCATAGGCCGTCCATCGATTGACCCGACCGGTTTCTTCCGGATTTTCCGTCAACATTCCTGCCGCCATTTCCAATTCGGTGTCAATAAAGTCAGCAAGCGCTTCCTCACTGCTTCGAACCCGGTATTGCTCGGGAACATCCTCAAAAGGATCCAGCACCACGTTTACCAGCGGTACTCCACCGTAGCGTTTTTGCATCTTGAAGAATACAGCCGCCCGCAACACCCGAACCTCGCCTTCGCGCTGCCGTTTGAAGCTCTCGGATAAGGGGGATTCCCGGATACTTTCGATAAAGAAGTTCAGCTCCCGGATGTATTCGTAATCCCACAAGCCTTCACAATCGCTATTGATGTCCATTCCGCCGTGGGTTCGGCAGCTAGTGAAGCCGCCCCCCCGCTGGGTACCCAGATCGTGGTGACCAAGCATGCCGTCAAAATCGTCAAAGCTGGTAAAGGGAAATCCGGCATACAAGTCGGCAACCAATGCATCGGCAAACGCCTCATTCTGAAATACCTGATCCGCATTTACCAGGTCTCTTGGAACCTCATTGAGGTTTAAAAGGTCGTCGCAGGAAACCAATGACACCAGCAAAAGCGAGAGAAAAGGTGTCAAGGCACGGTATAGATAATTGCTTTGTTTCATAACTGAGAAAATAAATGTCGTTATCAAATGAATTTTGTCTTAGAAATCGATCTCAAGCCCAAGGTTGATCACCCGTGTCTGTGGATGGTAGTTTCCAAAAAACTGCCTGGGATTTTCGTCGATCTCCGGATCGAGAAAATCGATGTCCGAAAACGTCAACAAATTGGTCCCTCCGGCGTACAACTTCACCCTGCGCAAACCAAGACCGTCAATTAGTTGCTGCGGGAGGGTATACCCGAGTTGCAGCTGCTTGAGGCGCAGGTAGGTGCCGTCGATCAGAAACATATCGTAGTTATTATTGAACCGTCCCGAGGCCCTTGGCCATCGGGCATCTGCGGCGCTTACGGCTGGAAGCCCAAATTCATTTTCCGGGATGTAGGAATCACTGATGTGTCCCTGCAAAGCGACCCCATTGGCTGGAAAAGGAGCCTCGAACTCACTCCAGGCAAGATTCCAACCAAATCGGGAAGCTCCCTGCCAGAAGGAGACCAGCTCGAGTCCCTTCCAGGCAATCCGGGTTTGAAAACCAAAGGTCAACCTGGGCTGGGTTCCGGATGTGGCAATGTACTGGTCCTCGTTGGTAATGCGTCCATCCCCGTTTCGGTCGATAACACGCGCGTCACCAATTTGGATGGAGCGGTTTCCGTTGCCATCGATGTCTGCCCAACTGTCGATTTCTTCCTGAGAAGAGAATAGCCCGTCGGTTTCCAGGTAGAAAATATTGACGTTATTTCGACCACCGGTGACCACCCGCCGACCGATTTGTTTTTCCCGGCGTTCCACTTCCTTGTTAATAAAGTCGGGTTCGTCGGTATTGACAACGATTTCCTCAAAAATCCCAAAATTACCTCCGATGGAATAATTCCAGTTGCTATTGGCAATGGTGTTCGTATGTTGCAAACTGAGCTCCATGCCGCGGTTTTGAAACTCCTGAAAGTTTTGCCGGGGCAAAACCGCTCCTACCACAGGAGATACATCCAGTATCCGTTGACCCAGTACATCAAACCGGTTTCGTTGAAATACATCGAAGGTGCCTTCCAACTTTCCGTCCCAAAAGGAGGCATCCAAACCAAAATTGACGATATCCATTTTTTCCCAGGTAATATCGGGATTGGGCAGCCCGTCCGTGCTGATCGTTCGCTGCAGGGTTGACCCTTCAAAGATGTAAAAATCGTCAAACGAGAACGTGGACAGAAACTGAAAATCGCCTGCCGCATCGAAGCCGAGTCGTCCCCAGGAACCCCGAAGCTTCATAAAGGTCAGGACATTCGACAGGCCAAGATTTTGCATAAACGATTCCTCTGTAATATTCCAGGCTCCCGAAAAGGAAGGGAAAAAACCCCATCGGGAATTCTCCGGAAAACGCATCGATCCGTCGTAGCGCGCACTTACCTCCAAGGAGTATTTATCGGCATAGTTGTAACTGGCCCGGCCAATATGCCCTATTCGTTTGTTTCGGTTGATGAAATCGTTGTTGAATTGCTGGCTGGGCGGACCGGCGCTCAATTGGGCAATGGGGAAATCGTAAAGAATTCGGCTGGCATCAATTCGCTCAAAATGCCGCTCGATAAATTCAAACACATACATAGTGGTCAGGGAATGCTTCTTTCCAAACGTATGATCGCCATTCAGAAAATATTGGAAGTTTAGATTTTCTGTTTGACTATTGCTTCGCACCACCCGGGTGTCCGCATTCAGGGCACGGACAAACTCATGTGTTTCTGTAGTCGGATTGTAGCGGTATTCGGGGCCTCTTTTTTGAAACATCTTTTCCTGCAAATTGGTCCCCTGGTAATTGATGGTGGCACGGGTACTCAATCCCGGAAGCAGTTGGTACTCCCCGCCTAGCTTAAAATCAATGAATCCACGCTGAAACTCCTGGGTTCCCCCGATAGCGGCACTGGCCAAATTCAGTGGATTGACCGTCTGTCCTTCGGGGGCTCCCCTGGGAAAATCCAGATGCCCGCCAGGTAATTCTTCGATGGAATGAAAGGGGCGCCATCGTCCGGCCCGGGCGAAAATCCCTTGTCCCTGCGACCAGGTAGTCCCTTCAAAAGCATTTCTGGGACCGGTAAAATCCTGCAGGTTGTAACTCATGTCAAAGTTAAAGGTGAACTTTTCGGAAACATCCACATCCACGTTTCCACGAATATTGTAGCGTTTAAACCGGGTATCATTTCCACCAAATACGTTGCGCTCCAGACCGGTCTGATCAAACACGTTTCCAGATACAAAATAGCGAACCTTTTCGCTACCTCCCCTAAGCGATAAATCGTGTGTAAACATCGGCGCAGCATCCCTGGCGATTAAATCATACATTTGAACGCTGGGAAAATTTTCCGGGTCCGATCCATCCGTATGCGCCTTGAATTGCTCGACCGTCTCGGGAGTCCAGCGAAAACCCAAACCCCGGTCCAGGTTTCGCATATTAAACAGCGTCATGTATTCCCAGGATTCAATGACATCCGGCACCATGGTAAGCCCCTGAAATCCAACGTCTCCCCGGTAGGAAAATTGAACATCGCCCGTACTTCCTCTTTTTGTTGTCACCAGGACAACGCCGTTGCCCGCTCTCGCCCCGTACACGGCCGCGGCTGCCGCGTCTTTCAGTACCGTGAGTTCTTCAATGTCGTTTGGATTTAAATTTGAGAAAACCGCCTCATCTACAGGCAATCCATCGATGATGTACAGGGGCTCCCCAAAACCACGTATATTGATAGCCGTCTTGTTTTGTCCGGGCTGGCCGTTTTGATTTTTGATGAATACACCCGCTACGCGTCCTTGCAATGCCTGGCCCACGGTAGGGGTCGATACCCTCGCCATGTCTTCCGGATCGGCTCTTGCCATACTTCCCGTAAGGCGGGATTCGATTTGCGTTCCGTACCCAACCACGATCACCTCATCGAGCGAAGTTTGGTCTTCGCTCAATACAATGGTATACTGGGTTTGACTTCCTACAGTAATTCGCTCGGATTTATAGCCAATAAACGAGATGACAATCACGGCTCCCTCGTCCGCATCAATGCTAAACTTGCCGTCGATATCCGATACGGTTCCCTGACTGGAACCCTCAACAACGACCGTGGCACCGGGTATCGGTTCCCCATTGGGATCGGTGACGGTACCGCTGATGGTAGCCAAAAAATCCGCCTTTGTTGGCAGGGACGCATGGTTGGTGATGGGATGATTAACGAGGCGCTCTGCTACGTAAGGCGTCGAAAATTCCGACGAGATTCCCCTCCCCGAGGAGGAAAAGGCCAAGCCAAAGCAAAAAAGAAAGCACCAAGGCAGCCAAAAGATTGCCTTAAGTAATAAATTTTTCATAATTTTAAGGGTTTATTGAATGAAAGACTTCAATGAATAGCGGTCTTATGAGAAGTACATTCCCCAATGAGCATTATCATACGACCATGCCGGTTGGTATTTTACCAATCGGCTTTTTTTAACAGAACGGGATTTTTATCATACACAAAACGGTTTAGTTATACTTATCCTCTATAGCTGGTTGCCGGCTCCTTAACCGGTACCTATTGCATTTGCAGCATCCTACGGATTCACGTTAACCCAAGCCAAATTTTGCATTTTTTTTGGCTTGATTGAATTTTTTTGCGAGTCAAAAACCGCTTTCCTAAAAAGTTTATAGTCAATTCATTAAATCAAAAAACCCTCAATTTTTTACCCGATTTTTTTGAATACCGTATACATTTTTACAATCGAATAAAGCTATATATTTTTTTCTATTTATCCTTCCTTTTTATTGACAAAAATCAGGTTTTATGAATATTTAATGTAATATTTTTAAATTGATATTTTCATGTCTTTTTTATTTGGTTTAGATCCAAATAGTACCCGAATACATATATTTTATTTTACAAAACGAAACAAAAAAAACTTGTTGGTATACAGGTTTTCCATGCGGCTCTGATTTCGATCAGCACGGCTGTAGTCCAGGCTAGAGATTATCCGGTGCCTAAGCTCCGAAAAATCAGTGGGCAAAATGCACGCTGCTCATATGCCGCACCTAGCCCCACAAAAGCAAGTAGTTCTACACAACGCAATCGCACAAAACCCTAAAAAATAAGCACTCCCATGTTCTGGTCTGGGCGTTTTAAGCGTTGATTGAACCGTTTTTTTTGGCTTCAAAAAAAACCGGTACCTCGCCGATTGATTATCCCGG
Source organism: Cyclobacterium xiamenense (assembly GCF_900109255.1). Taxonomy (NCBI): domain Bacteria; kingdom Pseudomonadati; phylum Bacteroidota; class Cytophagia; order Cytophagales; family Cyclobacteriaceae; genus Cyclobacterium; species Cyclobacterium xiamenense. The sequence goes on from NZ_FNZH01000006.1 coordinate 77,185, forward strand.
TCCTTGCCGATTAATAAATGGATCCGAAGGAAGCCCCGCAATATATCGCCCCGGCGATTTCTCCGGTGGAATAGCAAAGGTAGGCCGGTGTAACGGGTGCAAATCCGGTGATCGGCTTGCCGCATCTCAGAACGCGTTCGTACTTCCATTCGGTTTTCCGGTGCGAAAGCGACCATGCCGACTTTCTTTACAAAATTGATTTACCGCCGCTTTTCGTTGCAAACTCCTGACGGCGGATTTATTGGATGCGCCTGCCCCGTAGTCTACCGGGTAGAAAGCGGCGGTATTCACATCAGAAGCGGTTAGGTTAAACCCGTGCGATTTCTTTCCGAGCACATGGGTTAATGCCGTAAAAAATTGTTCGAAAACCATTAGCCATTTGTGAAATTTGTCTACTGGAGTGTGGTATTTTGTAAGGTGCGATGCAAGTCGCTCAACGTATGTTTTAGAAAAGGGAATGCCGGCAAAATCAATCCGGAAGGTTCACCTCAAACCGGGCGTACCGACCCGGCTCGGACTCGATCTTTAGCCTTCCTCCCATTCCGTCGATTAAATGCTTGACCAACGGCAACCCAAAACCAAACCCTTTTTCCCCAAGGCTTCCTTTCGTTGTTTTTCCGTCTCCTTGTAGGATCGAATCTATCTGTTCCCTGCGCATACCTGCGCCGGTATCTTTAACGATGACCGATAACTCTCTACGCTGACCTTTTTCAAAAATATCGAGGCTTACCGATACCTTACCGCCTGCAGGCGTAAACTTGATGGCGTTTGATACCAGGTTACCGATGATTTGGAGTAGTTTTGCTTTCGGGAAGGTCAACTCGCTTTTGCAGGAATTTACTTCCACCGCTAAATCAATGTTTTTCTGCTTCCCTTGGATCTCGTAAAGGTTTTTCAGTTTATTTTTCAGGATAGACAGGCTGCATTCATTTTCGGCCGGAGCACTCGGTCTTACTTTTAGGGCATCCTTACTCGATAGAATCTCATCCGCAAGATCCAACAAGGATTTACTGCTGGTTTGAATGACCTTGATAAACTCCAGTACTTCGTCCAATCGATTCTGATCACCCTGTTCATTGACGATCTGGGCCAGACCTATGATTCCTCCGAGAGGTCCCCGAATGTCGTGCGCAATCTGTTTTTGCTTTTCTTCGGAATGCTGTAGCTTGGATCGTAAGGAAGCCACGGTTTTAGAGATTTTCAGTCGATTAACAATCTCGTCGGCAATGATTTCCAATAAAGCCACCTTCTCGGGACTAATTTCTTTGGCCGTTTTGTCCAACACACAAAGCGCACCCAAATTTAAGCCGGCCTCACTTGTCAATGGAACGCCCCAATAATACCGCAAATGGGGGTCATCCGTTACATAAAATTTTCGATTGAACCGCTCGTCTTTGGATAAATCCCGAACCTCAAAAGGCTGATCACCCATGATGGTGTATTGGCAAACGGAATCCTCCCTGTCCATCTGCATCACCGGTATGCCCTCACTCGCAACACTCCATTGCGTGAACGCATCTATCAGATTAACCAGCGATATTTCCGTCCCGGCTACCTTCGCCGCCAGTTTGGCAAGATCCTGTAATTGGGTTTCCAGCTCTGCGGCATCCAAGTCGTATTCCGCTAAATGCACCAATCGATCAAATTCATTTTCTGGTATCATAGGTTCTACCTTGTAAATTACCGGCAATTTAGAGGGTAGTAAGACAAAATCCTATTGAAAAATCAATAAAAAAACCGGTAAAATTTATATGACAAAATCCTGTACCAAAGCAGCAAAAAACACCATTGAAACCGGGATGAAAACAAAATATTTAATAGAAAAACCTTGATACCGAAAGCGATTTACCCCATTCCGTGACTCCCGTCAGGTTACCCACGGACCGGGACTTTACATCCCGCGAATGAAAAATGACAAAAAACTACCGGTAAAGCGAATCCACAAACCCCGCAATGTATGCCGCCTGAGCGGCACGGGTTTCCTCTCCGAAGTGTACGTGATCAATGAACCGATCATTGCCCAGGTTTTCTGTAAAACCATGTAGATCGATGATTGGAACGTTTCGGGATGTAAAAACGACATCGGCCACCGCATTGTACACGGCTACATCGGCTGAATACCGGTGAAAGGACTGCTGCCGCGAATTGTGGGTCTCATCGTCTACCGGGGTGGTGCGTATCCAGACCATGCGAATATCCTTTTGCTGCAATAGTGCGTAAATTTCTTCCAAATTGGCCCGATAGGCATCCAATGACACCTGCTTCTCACCCGTCTGCACATTGGTCTTGATGTCGTGCAACCCGCAATTGATCAGCACCAGATCCGGCCGAAATGCCGGGTCTTGCACTTTCCGCTGAAGGTAGGCCAAAACCATACCCGAATCGCCTCCATTTGCTCCGGCGGGATTGTCCAGGTTTGAGGAGTCGGCGCCCTCGTTTCGTTTGCGATCATAGGCCCATTTTCTCTCCAGGTACTGCTCCAGGTAGGGGCCATACTGCATGGAAATGCTGTCGCCAATTACAAACAATTCCGGTAGCTGCCTCCTATCGGCAGCGGTCACCAATAGTACCAGCAAAACTACTACCGATAGTCGCTTTATTTTGATTCCTTTGTTTTGCATACGATTTATTTATCAACGCCTATTTCGATACATTTGCATACCGGGTTTTGTTCTTTTGCAAAGCGCTTTCCCTGACGCCACCATTTCTTCATTTGATATGGATCAAAAATCAATGAATTTTCCGTCAATACCGCAGGCGGATAATAAAAGTTAAGGTTTACCCGGCGTCTTTTTCCCAGTAATTCACCAATTTTGATGTCATCGCTGGAGATTTGATCCAGCATAAAATCAAAGGCCCTTGTGGTAAGTTCCAGGGCATTCCGAACGGGCCGCTTCATTTCCCTTCCTGCCCGGGCTTTTAGAACGATGACGTCTACTTCATTTGCTCCCCGGTAGATGGCCTCGGAAATTGGTACCAAATCCGCAAAACCCCCATCGGCATATTCACAACCGTCTTTTTCCAACAAACTCATGAAGGGTATCAGGTTGGACGATGCCCATATCCACTCACAAAAATCGTCGTATGCGCAATCCTTTAGCCGCTTGTATTCCACGGTATTGGTACTGAGGTTCGAAACGGTTATGTAGATCTCTGCCGTATTGGTTTTCATCCGATCAAAATCCGCCGGAGTAATGATCCTTTTAATCAAATGAAACAGGTTTTTGCTTTCTCCAAAGGTCTTTTTTCCCTTCAAAAACATTTTGATGGTGCTAAAATGATTGATCCGGGTTTTGTATACGCCGTTTTTTTTGGAGATAATAAAGGGATTGGTGCTGAATATGCAATCCTGTGTGACGGAAGTATAGATGGCCTTTATCTTTTCAATCTCATTGATCGACAACAAAGGCACCAACAGGCTCCCTGTAGACGTTCCAACAAAAATGTCGTAGTTCATCTGACAATCCCGAATCAGGTATTCAGCGATCCCTCCCCCAAAGGCTCCCTTGCTCCCTCCACCGGAAATGACAAGCGCTCGTTTTTTTTCCATCCTGCCTAAATTAGCCGGCATCATCCACCTGAATATTTTCCAACAGAATTTCTGAAAGTAATTCAAGCGATCCCGCTTCGTACAAGGCCTGTATTTCCTCTAATGGGACCGTTTCGTCCGCGGGTTTGTAATTGTCGTAATCCTGAAACAGAATACCTGAGATTTCCCGCTGATTTTTGGCCTTCCGAAAACGCAAGCCTCCCCCATCCGTGTGGTAGGTATACGCCAAAAAATCCATTCGGAAGTTTTCTTTATTGATCCAATACAAAAATTCATCGTCGTAATCCTCGCCCCCACCGTTTTTCTGAAAAGTGACTTTGACTAATTCGTAGGTTTTTCCATCCAATTGCGTTTCTCCCAGGTAGGTTTTGATTACCGCAGGGTCATTCAGTCCATAAGGTAAAAAGGCAAAATAGGCCACCGAGTTCACCGAGTTGGAATACGCATTGCGGTCCTTATCGGACAGGTTCACCACTTCCCCATTGATTTTGCGGGTAAACCCCTCGTTATCCAATTCATCCACTACCTGCCCGGATTCGTCAACAAAGGACCGGACGTACCGAAACCGTTCAGGCGATTTGGCTATCTCATAGGACCGCTCCCTAAAATCAAAACGAATGGTGGACGATGCGAACCGGTCGCCTCCATGCGCTTCAATGGATTGATCAATGATGCGATCCGCCTCAGTTTTCGGGGAACAGGCGATCCACCCGCTCAGGAGGATGCAACCGTAAAGAAAATTTTTCATGCGATGAACCGTAATTTTTTTCATGGTATCAAATTAACCTAATATTAACTAATTACTCGGAATTATCACAACGATTCGCTTTTTGCGGAGCTAGCTGAAGAAAGTCTCCGCCTGCTTGCGAAATGCCGGTAAGCAGTGAGCACGATGACGATGGCCAGCAAGAGGTATTCGGTCGCGGCCATTCCCATGGACTCGGTGTATTCCGGCCGGGCGTAAACGTGATAGGACAGAAATACCAGCCCACTCCATGCAACAAAAATCCGGTTAGTCGTGAGCACACTGATCCCCACTGCTGGAATCAGGTACCAGGGGTGTATGGTGGTTTGAAGCAAGAAAAAAACCAGGTACATCCATACCATTTTAGAAACAAGTGCTTCCCGTGTAAATGTCCGCTGGTACAACCCCATCGTAAGCAAAGCTATAGCTGCCAGCCCCTGAAGTGCCGGCCCCACGTAGGCGATGGGGTTGTAGTCCACAAAGTAACCGGAAGCGGCCCGAATCAGGTAATATAGCGAGGCATTGAATTCAAATTTACTTTGGTACAGGCGGAAACTTTGGAAAAAGTTTTCGGCCCCACCTGCGATCACAATGGGACTTAACAGCAGCAAGACAACAAGTACTGACACCAGGGTGAATTTCCAAAATTGGTGCTTGCCCCAGAAACGAATCCAGACCGGCGCCAGTAGTAGTGGGGTCAGTTTCAGCCCAATGCTTGCCGCCCAGCTCAGCCCTGCCCAGGGTGGCTTTTGTACATCGTAGGCGTACACCGCGAAAAGCAGGCCGGTTAAGACCCACCCTTCAAAGTGGAGGTTTCCCGTAAGCTCCAGAATTACCAGGGGATTGAAGGCATACCAGGAAAGTCGGTAGGATGGCATGCGCCACCGAAAAAGCAGCTTTTGGATCAACCAGAGATTGATTCCTTCGGCCAACAATACGGTTGCCCGCAAGACAAGTACATTAAGGAACAGGTTTTCTCCCGGCAGCGCCGCCAACCAGAAGAAAAACTGGTGCAAGGGGGGATACAGCGAGAAATACGCTGGAGAATTCATCCTATCCAGCAAGGTTTCCCAGTACGGGTTTTCAGGCAGCAGCCCCGAATCGCACACCGTTAGGGGCAATTCCAGGTACGGATTGATTCCATTTGCCAGCAACTGCCCGTCAAAAATGTACCGGTAAAAATCATCCGATAACTCCGGCCAGGCTCCCAGCAAAAGCACGCGCAATCCCAGAGCCATGCTTAGCAGTATCAGGGGCGAGAGCGCTTGCTTTTTTTGCACCGACAGCAGGTACAAATAGCTCAGAAAGGCCAGCACGTACAAGCCCAGCAGGGTTGGGAAATCCGTTCTTGGGACCCCATAGGCTATTCCCACCAGCCCAATGGCAATCCCCATAAAACCCAGAAACGTTTTCAAGGGGGCGGGATTTATGGATTGAGGTTCAATTCATTTCGTAAAAATTCATCTTCCAGTGCATTCCGGTTCCAGTAGTCGATGACCTTCATTCCTTTGCGTGTAGCTTTGGTTATTTCTTTTTCTCCGTTTTCCTTGGTGTGGGTTTCCTCCCAGCCCAGGATAGCGTGGGGAAACTCTTTTTCAAAGTCAATGGTCAACTCCCTGCGGTCGGAGCTGTAGGTTACCTCCAACTGCCTACGGGAATCGCTGATATCCCGAAGTCGGATAAATGCCTCTTCCGCAATAAAATCGGCATGGGTCAATCGCTGATAGATAAGGGAGGGCCACATTTGCACACTTCCCGTTGGCACCTGCTCGGGATGAATCCGAATCAGGTTCCATAAATCGTCCTCCGCCATCCCGTTCAGGGAAAAACTTTTGTCGCCCTCTGCTTCAAAATACGAGAACAGCTCCCCGGAATAGGAGTCCCCTCCGGATAAATTTACCTGGGCAAATGCTTGCCCGCACCATTCCTGAGAAGATACCGTGAACTTGAGCCCCTGAGACGCTTCTTTGGTAGGAGTAAAGGCCGAAAGCATCATGTGGTAGGGATAGATTCCCGTAACAAAATCCCTGGTCTGGTTCATCTTGATCACCGAGATTTTGTCCCTACCAGCCGAAGCCGGGTCATCCAGCTTCACCTGCTCACTCCTGGAAAAATCCTCCGTTACAAAAATTAATACCGCTTCACCTTGGCGGGGCTGTCCATACCGGTACTGAACCAGATCAAAACTGCTGATCTCAGCGGTTCCCTGAAACCAATAGTCTCCCCATGCATCAAAATCCACGCCCTCTCTTTCGGGACGGCTACAAGATAGGGCCAACAAAATTCCGGTAAACAAGAGCAATCGATTTTTCATAGTGGCTGATTTTTAGTGGTAATTTAACGAAAATATAGGACAGTTTCCGTTTTCTGGTCAGTCGATTCCCAAAACCTTACCGGTATTTCCACAGGCTCCATAAGATTTTGTAACCGGCACCAATGACGCCGCGCAGGGTGCCGCTCACCTTGGATTTTCCTATTCGCTGCCGATAGGTGACCGGCACCTCGGTGTATTTCAACCCATGTTTGACGGCCTTTAGCTGCATTTCTATGGTCCACCCGTAATTCTCGTCCTCCATATGCAGGGAGCGTAACTTTTCCCAACGTATGGCCCGAAAGGGGCCAAGATCAGAGAAATCCGCCGAAAACAGCTTTCGCATCAAGCGGGTGGCCAGCCAGTTCCCGAATACTTGCGGCAGTGTCATGGAGCCCCTCTCCCGTTCGCCCCTTGCCCTGGAACCGATCACCAAATCGTACCCTTCCTGAATCAAGGGAGCGAGGAGCATTTCCATCTCCTCCGGATAGTCGCTGTAGTCGGCGTCCAGGAATACCAGAATATCGGGAGGAACCGGCTGCTGCGTCACATAGGCCATGCCGGTCAAACAAGCCTTTCCGTATCCACGTGTGGGCTCGTCGACCACTACCGCCCCGGCAGCCGCGGCCACCTTTCGGGTAGCGTCGTTTGAATTGTTGTTTACCACGACCACGTTTCGGACAAAGTCTGGAATGTCACCAATGACCTTACCCACGGCATTTTCTTCGTTAAAAGCGGGGATAATAACATCTATCACAAAGGAACTTCCGTCGTTGGTATTCATGGGATATTGGTTTTGGAGTCAGGCTCCATGCGTACGTGTAATTAGTCCAGGCGAGGATCGTTAATGTTGGTGCAGGGTTTCGGGTAGCCACCGAGCACCTGCCTTTCCAATGCATTTTTTTTTTGAAAACCGGTTGAAGTCGGGTGCTGCTGTCTGCGCTAGCCCGAGGCCGGGCGACCCATGCTCCGAAAAGAAGCCAGGCTTACCATGCCAAATCCCGAAGCCAACATGCCATGGAAAAGGATCATCTCATACGTTCCGGTGTAGATGGACAATCCAACCACCAACAGAAAAATCAGCGCGAGTACGCCCTCCACATAGCTGGTAGCCGGCACGTTTCGAAGATGGTAGGCATTGGCAAACCAGCCCAAATCTTTCTCCTTTAGGTTGTACTTCGGCGTTCGGATAAAGGGAGATTTGATACCGGTAAGTCCTTCCCAGACGGCCTGGCCATTGTGAACGGATAGCCCCATGGACACCGAAAGGAACACGGGCAATTCCCACAAATACCGAAAGAATCCCTTTCGGGAATAGCCTGCCAACTGTAAATTGGCAAAGAAATAAACGGCAGCAATTACCACAAAGCCAACCAAAAAAAGCGCTGCTGCCTGGAAAAATTCCGCGGGAATGAGTCCTTTGTAAAACCCCCACCAAACCGGCAAACTACTCAGACTGACCAGCAAAATGGCAATAAATAACAATGAATTTAACAAATGGGCCGCTGCATGGATCTTGACAGCAAAGGAAAACGGCCCTTTCAGCACCTGTTTGAGGTGCTTGACTGCACACTCGGCTCCACCCTTGGTCCAGCGAAACTGCTGGGATTTGATGGCAGACATCACTGGTGGCAATTCGGCCGGTGAGACCACATCCGGACGATAAAGAAATTTCCAACCCTTTTGCTGGGCCCGGTAGCTCAGGTCCAGGTCTTCGGTAAGGGTATCGGCTTCCCAATCGCCTGCGTCCAGGATGCAGGATTTTCTCCAGATACCACCGGTACCGTTAAAATTAATGAAGGCTTGTTGTGCATTTCGGCCCATCTGCTCCACCATGAAATGCGCGTCCAGGGCAAAGGCTTGCAGCCGGGTGAACAGGGAGTAGTCTTCGTTTAAATGTCCCCAGCGCGACTGAACCATACCTATTTTCTTGTCAGTAAAATGAGGCACCGTTTTTAGTAGAAATTTGGGATCCGGGACAAAATCGGCATCAAAGATGGCGAGCAACTCGCCCGACGCCCTGGCCAATCCCTCCTTCAGGGCTCCTGCTTTGAATCCGGTCCTGATTTTCCGATGTAGGTGGCGAATGTGAATTTCCGGATAATCCCGAATGGCAGTTTGAACCAAGTCGAATGTTTCGTCCGTACTATCGTCCAGGATCTGGATCTCCAGCTTTTCGGCAGGATATTCCAGGCGGCAAACGGCATCGATCAGCCTTTGTACCACGTATTTTTCATTAAAAACCGGCAACTGTACCGTTACCTTGGGCAGGTCCGGATCGAGCAGAGACGCCGGCGGTACGGTATTTTTCTTGAATCGAAAAAAATGCCACAGCAGGTTTGCCTGCGCAAAACTGTACAACAATATGAAGGTCATGGCCAAACCATACACACCCAAAAACAGATAAATCCACATGATTACGTGTTCAAATTGATCGAATCGTTGCCAATGATAATTGGCAAATCGTTAATTCTTCCGGATTCCTCGCCATTTTCCAGTTTCAGCACGCCACGCGGGCAGACGGCCGAACACACCCCGCATCCCACACAGGAGGAACGGACGATGTTTTGCCCTCGCTGCGCATACCAGCGCACGTCAATACCCATTTCGCAATAGGTGGAACAGTTGCCACAGGAGATGCACTGCCCCCCATTCGTGGTAATGCGGAACCTGGACTTGAATCGCTGTACCATACCCAGGTAGGCTGCTAAGGGACAACCGAAGCGACACCAGACCCGGTTCCCCATAAAGGGATAAAATCCCGTTCCAATAACCCCTGCAAAAGCCGATCCAATTGCAAAACCGTAGAACGAATGCAGCTGATCGGTAGCCTGTCCAAGTAGGCTGAATTCCATGAAATAATTGAGCAAGGTTACGCCCGTCATCACCACTGCCAGCACCAGCACTCCATGAATCAGGTACCGTTCAATTTGCCAGGATTTTAGGGACTTATCGGATAGCTGCCGATAGGGGTCGCCCAGCGTTTCGGCCAAGCCTCCACAGCCGCAAACCCAACTGCAGTACCAGCGCTTGCCGTAAAAATAGGTGATTACCGGTACACCAATGACGATGAGTAGGATCCCCCATACCAGCATAAACATTCCCAGAGCTCCGGAATTCACCATGCCATCGATTCGGTATTCGTAAAAAAAAGTATAGTCCAATGGCCAGATATTTTTAAAATCGTGCCAGGGCATGTTGAATAAAACCAGTATTTCGGGTATCAGAAAGGCAAAAGCCAATTGAAAGAACATAACCGACACGGTTCGAATGGTTTGGTAGTTGTTTCCCCTGTACTTGCGAAACATTCGGATACCCATAACCAAGATGGCCAAGGTGTACACCAATCCGTAGAGAAACCACTGACTAGCCGGCCCGCCGGACAAGGCTTGACTTATGGGATCCACCATGATTACCGAATTACTCAGGTATTCGGGGTACCAATACAGAATCACGTAAAACAGGATCAGATAGGTTCCCGTAACCATGCCCAACCAACCCCGGGCCTTCATGGACGAAAAATAAATGCCGTCGTTTTTGATACCGGCCGTTTCATTCCGATGCAAGGGTAGAATGTACAGCAAACCGCCAAGAACGGTCAATCCCACGGAAAGCGCAAGAAAAAGCAGGGGATAGGCTGGCACCGGTCCCTGGGATGCAGTTTTGGTTAAGGGAAAAGCATAGTCGTCCCAAATCACCTGATCCCATTTTTCCTCCGCTTTCAAGGAGTCGTTATGGGCCTCCATGTATCCGTTGAAATCCCCTATAAAGGCAAAGGGTGACCAGTAGGATTGGCCGTACATCGGGGCCAACAAATCCACCATCACCTCCCGGTGCATGTCTTTGGTGGCCGCTTCTACCTGGGCAGACTCCAATTGCCAGGTACCCAAAAATGGGACGGCCGTAAAGATGACCAAGCCAGCCACTACCAGAATCAGGCCGATATTTTGTATGAACTTCATGCCCTTGAACCAATTAACCGTTGAATAAGTGACCTTTTCGGGAGTGGTAGTGATTTTCCTGTTTCCCGATTGTAAGCCTGGATAAATTCTGTTTGCAAATCCCGGTAAAACTCGGGATTAAAATTGGCCCGATCCAGGCGAGACACAACCTTGTCTGCCGGCCATCCCTTCCGAATCGCCTGATCAAAAAAGGCATGCCGCATGCGCCAGCCAAATGCATTGACCCCTAAGAGTTGATCTGCCTTGCTAAAAAGCAACCGTAAGGCTATTTTACCCGAGACATCCTCCCAATAAAAGGACCATTCTCCATCCCGGCGCCTGGCCGGTACGTGCCCGTAGGTCTGGTACTCGATGTCAAAAAACTTTGCCGAATTGAACCATATCCCGGGCTTATACGAAACTGGATTTTTACTTGTCAGGTTATGCGCCAGGGTTTCTCCATGCATTCGCCCAGTGTACCATACCTGTTCGATGTTTTTCCGGTCAGGCCCGGGTGGGGTTTTAAATTCCGCGCAATCACCGATGGCGTAGACATCCGGCAGGTTGGTCCGAAACCGCTCGTCGACCAAAATGCCCCGATTGGTTGCCAGTTCCGAATCGGTGAAAATGGCTATATTGGGACTTACACCTGCTGTCAACCCCACGAATTCACACGGGATCTGCTCACCGGAGCTAGTTTCCACGGCCTTTACCTTACCGGCACCGTCATCCAGAATAGCGGTCAATTCGGTCTCCATTCGCAGGTCAACGCCGTGCTCACGAATGTGCCGCCCCACCAATCCTGCTTCTTCATCCGGCAGTATGTTGTCCCAAAAGCGCTTTTCCCGAACCAGAAACGTCACGGGTATCTTTCTGGAGCTAAACATTTCTGCCATCTCCACGCCGATCAGTCCCCCTCCAACGATCACCGCTCGGGTTATAGAGGGCGTGTGTTTTTCCATGGACAGCAGATCCTGATAGCTATACAAGCCCTGCACGCCCTCGAGGTCCTGACCCGGCCAGCCAAATTTATTGGGTTTGGATCCGGTAGCCAGGATCAATGTACCGTAACGCAGCTCCTCTCCTTTCTGAAAGTGCAGCAGTCGGTTATCGAAATCCACCCGGCTTACCCAACCTGATTTTAGTTGAATAGCGTTTTTTTCCCAAAAATCATCGGCATAGGGCTTGGTGTGTTCGTATTTCATGTGGCCCATGTAAATGTACATCAACGCAGTCCGGGAAAAGAAATGTTCGGTCTCCGCAGAAATTAGCGTGATGGGAACTTCTGGATCCTTTTTTCGGACATTCCGTGCACAGGTCACCCCGGAAATACCGTTGCCAATAATAACGATGTGATTGCTTTTTTCACTCATGGAGAAAAATCCTGCCTGTATTCATTGAATTGTAACAAATCTACTACCCTAGCAGACGAAGCGCTATGCTTTTCCTGACAAGTTGGTCAAAAATATCAGGAATTAAAAAAGAAAGCAGCTGCATCAGAAAAAATCCTTTTTAAGCGGTTAGGGTAGGTTGGGAAACGTAATTGTAAACTCCGTGCCCTTCCCGGGTTTACTCTTTACCTCTATTTTTCCACCCAGGGCGGTGACATGCGCATGTACCAGGTAGAGCCCAATCCCCTGACTTTCCTTGTGGCCGTGAAACGTTTGATCAAAGCCAAATATCTTTGATTTTACCTGCGCCATGTCAAAGCCCAGCCCGTTATCCTTGAAGGAAAGCCGGGTGGTTCCGTTTTTCAGGTAAGAGCGGATTTCAATAAGGGGCTTGGTATTCGGCTGACTGTATTTGATCGCATTGGAGATCAGGTTCAGAAAAATACTCTCCAGGTACATCCGGTTAAAAACTACCTGGGGAACAGCAGAAAAATCCGGCAAAAGCACAGCGCCGGAGTTTTCAATGACTGACTGAATCGCAACCCTGGTTTGGGAATACACGTCCTTTAGCGAAATCGGCTCCACCCGAACCTGCATGACGTCGTCCTGCTTTAGGGTAGTCAAAAAGGTATCCAGCATTTGCTTTAAACTTTCCGTCGACTGTTGCAAAAGATCTACCAACTCCAGGGTTTCCGGATCCTTGATTTTCTCGGTATCCATCAGCTTAAAGACCGCCAGCAAATTATTGACGGGTGACCGTAAGTCATGGGAGGTGGTAAAGGTTAGCTGCTTAAGTTTGTCGTTGGTTTGTGTGAGGTAGCGAATCCATTCGTTTTTCTTCAGCTCGATCTCCTTCTTGGCAGTAATGTTCCGAGCAATACCGTAGATCAACTCCTCTTCCGGTACAGGAAACGATGTCCAGGAAAGCCAAATCACCTCTCCTTTTTTGGTCAGGTACCGGTTTTCGAAATTTTTTAATGGCGTACCGCCTATGATATTTTTTCGAATTTCGGCCGTAACCGACGTATCGGCACCGTAAACAAATGTGCTAACGGGGTTGGAAAACAACTCATCGGAAGTATATCCGAGTAACTTTTGAAAGGAAGGGCTGACTTTTTTGAAATACCCATCGTAGCCAGCAATGCAAAACAAGTCTGGGGAAAACTTAAAAAACAAATCCAAATCGTAATCTGTATCCTTCAACACATTTCCTAAATCTTTAACCATGTTACCACACTGTAATATAGTGAAAAACTAACGTTTTTTCCGTACTTCAAATCGACTAACCCATTGTTTATGTCGATACCTTCTCTCTCGCTCGCAACGGTTTTCACTTATGGAAGGGAACAATTACTACGCCAATAAAATGCCAATTCGGTGAAAAAAGAATTAGCCCAACAGATATCGGCACATAAATGTATTCTACCCTATTAAATTTACTCTTAATAACAGCAATTTTCGGTTATTTTTCGACTACCGACAAGTCTTCAATGGGAATGATCTGAAAAGTCATGTGCGCCTGACTGCTTTCATACAAAATACCGACGTGCCTTTCGTCGACCGTACTCAAGCAGGAATAGCCCCAGCCTTTTTCCTTATCCAATACAACCTGAGCCGATTCCGTCCAGGAAGCTCCTTGGTCCAAACTCGCCTTCAGGCTGATATTGTAGCGACCGTCCGTTGCAGCCGGATTGGAAAAAAGCAACAAATTCTCGGAAAACCGGTACAAACTACCCATGCAAACCGGCTCAATCAAACTTTTTCGACTTGTCGGATGCTCTTCCCAGGTTTTGCCCAAATCCCGGGTAATAGACACTGAACGAGCGCCTCCGCGGTTATCGCGCATGTTGAGCATCAGGCTTCCATCTGCCAATTCCGCGACCTGCGCCTCCGTGGTATTGGATTTGGCACCGGTGCCTACTTCCCAGGAGTCCCCGCCATCCTTGCTATAAATTAGGGTACTGTAAGGCATTTTGTCGGCATCTTTGTATTGGGCAGCAAAAACAAGCGTGCCGTCGTTCAGCGTGATCCCCTTACCAGGGCCATTGAAAAACAGCTGCCAGGAAGGGTCTTTCATGGGCTCAGTGATCGTAATCGGATCCGACCAGGTCTTTCCGTCATCTTCGGATTTAACCAACATCAACTGACCGGTTTCCTGCGGCGTCAATCCCCGCCCCGAACTGTTCCAGGCGGCGGTTCCTGGCTTTCCATGCATCCACAAGGCGATCACCCAGATGGTACCCGTCTGCTCATCCACCAATATGGCCGGGTCGCCGATCCCATTTTGGTCCTCTGGCAAACCTCCCCATTCTCCCATATCCATGATGATTTTCATCGGCTCCCAGGTGTTCCCACCATCGGTACTCCGACTCAGGCCCACGTCTATGTCTCCTTGTAGGTCGGAAGAATTGGCATGACGTACGTCGTATACGGCCAACAGCGTACCCTTATTGCTGGTGGCCAGACCCGGAATCCGAAAGGCGGCCACTCCGTCGTTCCCTGCATCCCGCAAGGCCTTGCCGATCCGGTAGGGAATTGATGCACCGGAATGAACGGGCTGTCGCCGGGTACCGGATAGCTCGATATAGGGTATATCCAGCGAAAACCGACCCCTCAAATCGCTATCCGAAGCCATTTTCACCTGAATGTCCAGGTGCTGTTTTCCCATAGCCAGTAAGACGCCCCCTTCCAATTGCCAACGGCCGCTCTCACTGGAAAAACTGCCGGAGAGTATCTTTTTGTCCGAAGCCTCCGCTACCAGAAATACCCTGACCGTTTCCGGTTGGACGGAACCTTCCAGAGAGATTTCCAACGCGGTCAGTTCCTGTGCCGCAGGCAGGTCCAGATTGACCCGGGCTATCCCTGTAAACCGTTCCTGGAGGACAGGTACATACACCTGCTCCAGGCTCGCGTATTCGCTCGGAGGATAGCTGGATTTGCTATCGCAATTCACAAATAAAATCAGACCAACTACGAATAGGAAAAAGCTTGTCAGGGTATGCATCGGCAGGGAGCGGGGTTAGGATGATCCATTTCGTTTATGGTTTTTAGGAATGGCAGCCATTCTTTCGCAGTCTTTTCTTTAAACAGCTAAGCGAAAATAAGGGAAAACTACGATACTTGCTAACCAGAGGGAGGTAATCATTCGATAAAGCAACCCGTCCAAAAAAACCAATCCATTCCCTGACTGAAATACACGTTTTGCCTCCCCATCGAAAATCAACGGAAATAAACCGGATTGGCTGGCCGAAGAATACCGGGGATTATAGGCGATGCGAAAGCGAGCCAATCAAATCAAAAAATCCCTGCTCAGCCAATTTGCCTTCCAATGCGTGTAGTTGCGCCGGTGTGAGGGATGCCACTGGCGCTCGAAAGGAGCCACAATCAAGCCCCGACAACTTTAAAATAGCTTTTCCGGCAGCTGGCCCGCCAAAGCTACCGTACAAGTCTACGAAATCGATGGACTTTTCCTGCAAGCGCAAGGCTTCGTCCATCCTGCCCGCATCAAACGCCTGCTGAATGGCGTGGTACAGCGGCGCGGCAAAGTTGTAGGTACTGCCCACTGCCCCTTTCGCTCCCATGGTGAGTCCGGCGAGATAGGTCTCGTCCCAACCCCATAAGGCGTCCCAACGCCCTGCTTTGTACCGCAGACACTGATTAAATTCCATTAAATTGTGATGGGTATACTTGATACCCGCAAAATTAGGGATTTTACCTGCTACGTGCTCCAGCAAGGCCAACATGGAGGGCTCCACCCGGGTGAGTAGCGGGATGTGGTAAAAATAAAAGGGAAGGCTTTCGGCGGCACGGGCAATCGGGGCCAAATAATCCGATAGTTGAATCACATCCAGGGGCCGAAAATAATACGGTGCCGTCACGGCGGTTCCGTACAGCCCCCATTTCTGGGCTTTCTTGCCCAATTGAACTGCCTCTTCCTGGGAAGTACCCCCCAACATGGCAATGACTTTAAAATCAGCGGTTTGCTCCTTTGCCCAGGCCTCCATAAGCATCAATTTTTCAGGAAAGGTCAGCGAAGAGCCTTCGCCCGTGGTTCCGTTGATGAAGACTCCCTGAATCTGGTTTTTCTGTAAAAAACGGGCATATCTTGGGATAAGCTCCGTGGCAACACGGCCCTCTTTGTCAAAGGGAGTAAAGGTGGCCGCGATAAGTCCGGTGATTTTTGAAAAATGCATGCGCTTTTTTTTAATTCAAGGTAAGCGATTGTTCCCAAAAAACAAATACCCGCTTATTGGGCATATGCGCAAATGGCTGGGCCACCCTGCCCGGTATCCGGCATTTTCTCCTTAAAATATAGCCCAACCCCAAGTTGCATGACAAAACAGGCCGCCTTCAAGTTTCCTGAAAACGGCCTGTTTATCACCTACTTTTTACCTGGGTAAGAAATCAGCTTTCCTCCAACTCGTTTTCCAACCGTTCCAGGGTGGACGATACCTTGTTTTCCAATTTATCGATCTCCTTTTTAATTTGTTCCCTTCGTTGCTCGCTAGCCGCTTCGAATTCCCTGGCTTTGATTTCGAGGTCTTGTATCCCCTCGTCTATTTGTGTCAGGTACCGGTTTATGGCCGAGTCTGCGGGTTCCAATTGATCTTCCTGGATTTCCTCCCGGAGTTGGTTGGCCTCTCTTTTGAGTTCGGCCGTTTCCTCGGAAAGTTCATTGCGGGTATTGGAAAAGGCCTCATTCACTTCTTCTTTTACGTCCCCGGCTAATTCCTCAAGCTCGCTTTCCGCTTCCTGCCGGTTCTCATTTCCCGATTGGTTGCTGTCGCAACTGGCAGCCACTAAAGTGAAAGCCATTCCTGCGATTACATACATGCTGGTTCGTTTCATGGTATACGTTGGTTTGGTAATACATTGCATTTACTGGTCGCGAACCAATGGCCTGGTAATAAAAAGCCATGGAAGTTCGCCACCGCAGCTAGTGGTCCAAAAAAAATGCCAAACTCCAGGATTCATTTCTTCATCCGAAAGCTTTGTTTACAGATTCTTGAATATGACCATCCAAATTAGTAGTTTGCACATGAACCAATGAGTGCGTTTGGCAGCAAAAACAACACATCGCATGAACAAAAAACTATACCGATCCAAACAAAATAAAACCATCGCTGGTGTATGCGGCGGACTGGCCGAACACCTGGGATGGGATGCCGATAAGCTGCGAATTGGGTACGTAGTATTATCCGTATTGAGTGCTGCTTTTCCCGGATTGCTTGTATACCTGGTGTTGTGGTTTGTCATTCCCGAAAATCCGGCACAGGTCTGATCGATCTCTTTCCTTTGGAAGGAGCGCAATTCTTTTGAACATATCGCTGCTTAATTGCGTTTCTAAGGAAAATTTAACAACACACGTAGCATGAATTATTCGATTCAATCCATTATCGGGCTTATGGTCCTTTTTTCCGTCAGCTTCACGGCTTGCCACGCATCGAATCAATCCGATGAAAATACGAATGGGGAGGAAGTGGTAACCTATCAGGGAAAAACCGAAAAAGCCACCTTTGCCGGTGGCTGTTTCTGGTGTATTGAATCTCCTTATGAAGGGATCGATGGGATTGTATCCGTTGTCTCCGGCTACGCAGGGGGAAAGGAAAAAAATCCTACCTATGGTCAAGTATCATCCGGACAAACCAGCCACAAAGAAGCCGTTCAAGTGACATTCGATCCGGATGTAATCAGTTACAGCGAGATCATCGATATTTTTTGGAAGCTTTTTGACCCCACCGATGCTGGAGGGAGCTTTTATGACCGCGGCACGCAGTACCAATCGGCGATTTTCTATCACAACATGGACCAGAAAAAAGTAGCCGAATCCAGCAAAGAAGCGCTGGACCGTGCAGGCATATTCGAAAAACCCATCGTCACGCCAATCGTTAAATTCACAAACTTCTACGCTGCCGAAGCGTATCACCAGGATTACTACAAAAAGAAACCAAACGATTACAAAGCGTACCGGACCGGTTCCGGACGCGATCGGTTTATTGCCAATTATTGGGAAGTACCCGCCCAGGAAAATTACAAAAAGCCGTCAAAAAGTGAATTGAAAGCCAGCCTTACCAACTTGCAGTACCAGGTAACGATGGAGGACGCAACCGAGCGGGCTTTTGATAACCCGTACAACGGTAATAAGGAAAAAGGGCTGTACGTTTGCGTCGTTTCCGGTGCCCCATTATTTAGTTCGCGCGACAAATACGAGTCCTACTCCGGCTGGCCAAGTTTTACCAAACCCATCGATGCGCGCTACCTGGAAAAACCGGTAGATCGAAGCCTGGGAATGGTGCGGGTAGAAGTACGTTCAAAGTTTGGTGATTCCCATTTGGGCCACGTATTTAACGACGGCCCTGCACCTACCGGCCTGAGGTATTGCATGAATTCCGCTGCCATGAAATTTATCCCGGTAGAAGATATGGAACGTGAAGGCTACGGAGATTTCCTATACGCTGTGGAATAATCCTGCGCTGCTGGCGATCTTTCGGATCGCTATGATTCGCGAATGCTTACTGAATCCATTTGTTGATAAACTGAAGGAACGATTCCTTGTATCCTTCGCCTACCGTAATGGTGACGATGCCCATGTTCACCGTGCTTTTGCTAATGGATTGAATGTGCTCCAGCGAGATGATGTAGGAGCGGTGTACACGCATAAATTGTCTTTGCGGAAGCATTTCCTCCATCGCTTTCAGCGTAGTAAGTGATAAAAGCGGAGCATTTTTTCCGGAGAGATGTA
Source organism: Cyclobacterium xiamenense (assembly GCF_900109255.1). Taxonomy (NCBI): domain Bacteria; kingdom Pseudomonadati; phylum Bacteroidota; class Cytophagia; order Cytophagales; family Cyclobacteriaceae; genus Cyclobacterium; species Cyclobacterium xiamenense. Next base: position 95,865 of record NZ_FNZH01000006.1, read on the forward strand.
CCTTGACGTAATCTTTGTACCCTTCGACCAATACAATGTCTTTGAGCAGTACCTTTACCAACTGGTATTCCACTTTTAAAAAAATGTAATCATCGGTAGCGGTACTCGCCTGACTGGCCGCCGTTTCGAAGTGGCGTAGCGCTTTCTGGCTTGCCGTAAGAAATTCTTCGTAGCTGAACGGCTTCAGCAGGTAGTCCAGGGCATCGACTTTGTAGCCCTCAATCGCAAACTGATTGTAGGCGGTAGTAAAAATGACTTTGGGTGAGATTTGTCCTTTTCTTCCTTCCAGTACCCGAGCCAATTCCATGCCCGTCAAGTCGGGCATTTGGATATCCAGGAACATCAGGTCTACCTCGTGGGAATTGATGTAGGCCAGGGCTTCCAGCGCACTGTCGAATCTTGCTTCCAGCTGTAAAAAACCGGTTTTCTCCACAAATTTGCAAACCATCTCCAGCGCCAAGGGCTCGTCATCGACTACGATACTCCTGATTTTCATGCCAGATTCAATGTTAAATGTACGCGGTATTCGTTGAGGGGATTGTCCTGATCCATGGTAAGCTGGTGCTTTTCTCCATAAATCAACGCCAATCTTCTCTTGGTGTTGCTGAGCCCGATGCCACTCCCTACATGTTCTTTACTATTGGGATTGACCGGGACAATGGGGTTTCGGGTTTTCAGGTGCAGCGTTTTATCCCGCAGGGCTATGGATATTTCGATGGTACTTTCCGTCTTTGCGCTGATCCCGTGCTTGAAGCAATTTTCAATAAAAGGCAATAAAAGCATGGGCGCAATGGGCAAGTCCTCCACCTTTTCCTGAATGACGATGGCCAAGATCACTTTTTCGGAAAGGCGTAGGCGCATCAATTCGATGTAATCCTTTATAAAATCCAACTCCTTACTTACAAGGGTTAGGTCTTTGTCTGTTTCGTAGAGTACGTAGCGCATCATTCGGGACAGTTTGAGCAGGGCCTGCTGGGCCCGGTCCACATCGATGGTGGTCAGGGCGTAGATATTATTGAGCGTGTTGAAGAAGAAGTGCGGATTGATTTGCGCCTTTAGGTAAGAAAGCTCGGAGGATATTTTTTCCTGTTCCATTTGTTGGCGCAAGGCCATATCCGCTTGCCATTTTTGCACGGCCACCACGCTGGTACTGATACCAAAGCCAAAAAGCAGCAGCAGAATGGTAAACATGTCGTAACTGAAATTTCGGGGTCGGGGTTCGTAGGGGACGTTCGGCCGAAAGGCATAATGCATCAATTCAGGCAAATTGACCAGGTTTTCGTATTGAATAATAAGGATCAAACTTAAGAACGTGAAGCCAAAGGCTATCAGGACAAAAAGCAGGTTTTTTCCCTTGAAGAGAATTTTCGGAACCAGAAGCTTCATGTTTAGGTAAAAAAGCAAAATCAAAAACAACAAAACGAGGCCTTGCTTGAACCAATACTCCACCGGCAGGTCCACCTTCCAGGAGAGTGGACTGACGACAAAAATCACGATGGCTATAAAAATCCATGCCAATACATGGATCAGTAAGGTAATTCTTTTGGAATGATTTGAGTACGTCATACGCTTACAATAGGGCTAAATACCCCGACTGGATATCCGTTGCCAGTATAAACATAAAGTAAAGAAAACGAAAGAACCAAAAGAATCTACCAAAATAGGGTATTAACCGTCCAATCCGGGTTGCCGCTCTACCAAATCAGCCTCGGCTACCCAGTAAAAAATTGGTCCGATGTTTTCCCGGTTTTGTCGATGGTTCACGGCTACCTATCTATTGTGTTTTTTACTGCGTGAATAAATATTTTTCTTTGTTCCGGATATTGACTCAACCGTTATTTAACACAATCTACTTCCATAATGAAAAGGCTTATTTATTTACTTGTATGTGCAACGTTCTTTCTGGCAACAGCTTCTCTGGAGCTGTATGCGCAGGGGAATACGGAGAAAAAAGAATTTAAGATTTCCGGAAAAGTACTGGATAAAGACTCCGGAGAGCCGGTACCTTATGCTACGGCTATGTTGAAAGAAGATGGCACCGATGCCACCGTGGCCGGAGGAGTGGCCGACGATGCCGGCGAATTCTTTTTTAACGTAAAATCCGCCGGTAGGTACAAGGTGGAACTAAGCTACGTGGGGTACGATCCCGTGACGCGGGAAGACATCGTAGTCGGTCCAAATACTCCTAATGTATTTTTGGGAAACCTGATTATCGGTGAGTCTTCGGTTGCCTTGCAGGAAGTTACCGTCCAGGGTCAGCGAAGCCTGATTGAGGAAAAAGTGGACCGGACCATATACAATGCCGAGAACGATAAAACCACCATTGGTGGCGATGCCTCCGATGTATTGAGACGCGTTCCCATGCTTACGGTAGACCTGGATGGAAATGTCTCCATGCGCGGAAGTAGTAACATACTGGTATTGATCGACAACAAGCAATCGGCCATTGTGGCCAACAACATCGCTGACGCCCTGAAGCAAATACCTGCCGAAGAAATCAAATCAGTGGAAGTGATTACGTCCCCATCTGCCAAATACGATGCGGAAGGAACCGGTGGCGTGATCAATATCGTGACCAAGAAAAACAAACTCCAGGGCGCCTCACTGAATATCAACACCAGCGCCGGAATCAGGGGTTCCAACCTGGGGCTAAACGCCGCGTTGAAAAAAGGAAAGATGGGTTTCTCTCTGGGTGGTTTCGGTCGTGCGGGATACAATATTTTGGGAAGTTTTGAAAACGAACAAACCCTTCTTTCCGCTGACAGGCCTGCCACGCGCATTTTGCAGGCGGCTGATACGCGAAACAACATGATGTTTGGCAGGTATAATTTTGGATGGGATTATGAAATCAATAAGTATAATTTCATGACCACCTCCGTTAGCTTTGGCTTGAGAAACATGCGGATGAATCAGGACGAGCTGACCACCGAAACTTACGTGGAAGACATGCTGGTGAGTGAGCTGCTAAGGGATGTAACTACGGACAACCTCTCCAATAGCCTGGATGTGAGTTATAACTACACCCGAACTTTTGAGAAAAAAGGAAAAGAATTCAGTGTTTCCGGTTTGTACAGCCGAAGTGACCGGACCAACGATTTCGTAAATAGCCTGTACAACGATTCGTTTGACCAAATCGTGAGCCGTTTGAAAAACGACAACAGCAATCTGAACGAAGAATTTACTGTACAAGTGGATTACGTCAGCCCTATGGGTTCAGGCGACAACCAAATACTGGAATACGGAGCAAAAAATATCTTAAGAAAAGCGGTCAGTGATTTTGCCTACTTTCGCGCAGAGGGGCCGAATGCCGAATTTGAGGAAATCGACGATGTCAACCTTTCCAATCAATTTACCTACGATCAAAACGTAACTGCTGGATACCTGTCGTATACGCTAGGATTCCTGGAGCATTATACCCTCAAGACAGGCCTGCGCTACGAATACACCAATATTGAAGCGGACTTTCGCTCTTCGGAACTTCCCGCAGAGATACCTTCCTACGGAACATTGGTTCCCAACATGAACTTCGGCCGGAAATTGGGCAACGGAAACATGCTGAAAGCAGCCTATAACCGCAGGATACAGCGGCCTTCGCTAAACTTCCTCAACCCAAACATCGAGGCGGCCAATCCCCAGCAAATCACGCAGGGAAACCCGGTATTGGACCCGGAGCTCACCGACAACTACGAATTATCGTACAGTACCTTTATTAATGGAACCTCGCTGAATTTCACCTCGTACCTGCGAAACACCACGGGTTCCATACAACCGGTGCGGACGGTACAGGATGACGACATCATCTTTACCACCTACGAAAATATTGGGAACGAGCGCGCATACGGACTAGGAGTCTTCTCGAATATTAACGTATCCGGCAAAATCTCCCTGAATGGATCCATCGACACCTATTACGCCCAATTGGATAATGGATTGGAAGACCCACAATACGCCGCACAAAACGAGGGCTTTGTGGTGAGTGGCCGACTGTTTGGCAACTACACGCTACCCAATAACTGGCAACTACAGGCCTTTAGTTTCTACCGGGGCCGTCGGGTACAGTTGCAGGGTTCCGCTGGCGGTTTTGGTATCTACAGTCTGAGCATCAACAAACAATTTGCTGAGAAACGCGGCAGCATCGGGTTTGGTGCAGAAAACTTCTTTACCACTGAATTTCGAATCCGAAATGAATTGATCACGCCCACTATCATGCAACAAAGTGTAACCGGGATGCGAAACATGAATTTTAAAATTAACTTTTCCTACCGCATCGGCAAGTTGAGTGTAGACGGTGGCCGAAGGAAAAAACGAGGTGTCACCAATGAAGACCTGAAAGAAGGAGATGGCGGCGGTGCCGGCGGTGCCATGATGAATGGCCCCAATTGATCTAACCGTGTGAAAAACCGCTAACGAGTGTTAATTCTCTCGATTAACAGAACCCCGGCAAATACCTGAAAAGGATTTCAGCCGGGGTTCCTTTGTTTTTGCCGCTCAAAAGCCCCGCTTATTCCTCGTATACGGCCACGGCAATTTTTGAATCGGCTGTTCCGTAATACAAAAACCATTTCCCCTGATAGGGAACCATGCCTTCGATAAAACAGACCAGGTTGACCTGCCCTTCGATTTCATAAGGTTCCTCGGGTGTCATAAAATAGGTCTCCGAACGATCAATCAAACGAGAAGGATCCTCTGCGGCAAACAAAGCCTGACCGGCAGAATACGCGCCGGGTGGAAGCGAGGGATCACGTTCCTGTCCTTCGTCCAGGTTCATCCCGTTGTACAATAGGACAATTCCCTCCTCCCGCAACAAGGCGTAGGGCCCCGATTCTACCAGGCGGCTATCAAAATAACCCGGGCGGGGCTTCATGACGGATTGAAGTGTACCGTTTTCTTCCAGGGGTATCCACTGAACCAAATCTTCGGAGTGGGCCAAAAAAAGATCCGTATCCCCAAAATACATCCAATATTTACCATGAATCTTTTTTGCGAGAATGCGGTCTCCTTCCTGCTCGGCCACAATGGCCCCGGCTTTGCTCCAGGTATCGCGGTACGGTCCATTTAGCACGCGCCCATATTTGGTCCAGTGCTTCAAATCATCCGAGGATGCCAGCATTAGCCGGGCCACCTTACCGTCGTAGCTGGTATAGGTCATGAAATAGCGCCCCTCTTCCGTTTCCACGATGCGTGGATCCTCCACGCCACCGTCCCACTCCAAGGGTTTCAGGCGGTCGTTTTCGGGATAAAAAACCGGCTCGGGCAGCTTGTCAAAATTCAAACCGTCCCCACTGATAGCCAGACCGATCCGCGATGTGCCGTTGTTACTACCCAGGAAATCCTCCGCCCGGTAAAGCAAATGGATGGCGCCATCCCGTACCACGGCGGCGGGGTTAAAAACGTCTTTCTCTTCCCACTTGACCGGTTTTTGTAAAATCGGGCAGACAAACTCCAGGTCTCCGGCAGCTAGTACCGGATTGGCCCCGTGCTGCTTCAGAAATGGACCCATTTCCCAGTGTTTATGACCGGACCAGGTAGTGGCCGCTTCCGAGGTACTGCGCGTCCTTTCCGCACAGGAAGCGACTAAAACCAGAAAAAGAAGGACGCTGAAGCAGCCTGTGATTCTATTAGTGTTCGTTTTTCGCATGGCGATCGGTAGTTTTGGTTATTCCAGGAGTATGATTTCTACGCGTCTGTTTTTTTCTCTTCCCGCTGCGGTCGAATTGGTGGCGATAGGCTTTGTCCCACCCCATCCATTGACCCGTATTTGCTCAAATCCAGCCCCTGCTTCTACCAAAACGTCTCGTACCTTCCGCGCCCGGTCCAGCGATAAACGTTCGTTTAGCCGGGAACTACCTCGATTGTCCGTATGCCCTTCTACGGAGATCACCCGTTTGGAATTTCGCTTTAGAAACGCTGCTACTTTCTCCAGTGCATCCAGGGAAGCCGCATCTTCGATATCATCGGAAGTTCGGTTAAAGAGTAGGTTCTTCAAAACCAGTGACTCGCCGGGCTGCAAGTCTTCTAATTGCAACGCAATATCCGGGCCAGGACTTCGCTGAGGGGAAGGTATTTCGGAAGGAGAAACGGGACGTGGAAGCAGCGTATCCGATGGGCCACCTGAATCCGTCGGTCCCTCTGTTCTCCTTTCTTCGGCTTGTTGCAAGACTAGCGGTGGGGCTGATTCGACCCAAAGAATATTTCCGTATCCATCACTCGTTCGGGTGTTGGTAAGAAAATACCGGTCTCGATTCGGGTCTTCGTAATAATACAGGTCGAATCCTTCCATTTCCGGAAGATCCACCGGACGCGGAGCGGACCATTGGGTCCATCCCTCACCTATCCGCTCGGATTGATAAACACCCAAGGATTTTCTACCCTCGTAGGCATTGCTGGAAAAATACAACGTTTGCCCATCGGCGCTAAGAAAAGGGCTCAATTCCTGGCGAAAGGTGTTGACGCTTGCTCCGAGATTTTGAGGCCGGGACCAGGAATCTCCCTGTCGAAAAGCAACGTACAGATCCTCGTTTCCATAAGAGCCGAAGGACTCCATAGCGAGCAGCATCAAGCTGCCATCGGCGGAGAGCCGCGCAGAAAAATGGTTGCCGGTAGATCGGAAACCAGGAACAAACTGTTCGTCTCCCCGTGTCCAGCCCCCATCGGTACGAAAATACCGGTAAATCACCTGCCGATTATATAGGTTTTGGTGGTAGACCAGCACCGTGTCTGGATGCAGAAAGCCAATCAACAGGTCAAAATCAGGTGTGGACAGCGCCTCGATAGGCTCCGGCTCTCCAAAACTATCGCCTCGTTCGGGTGCAAACCAGGAATCTCCAGGATCCCCTGCACCACCGGTATTCCGGGGATGGAAAGCCAGGGAGAAATACAGGTGCTTGTCAGGGCCGATAAGGGGCGCTTGTTCGTCAAATTCCAGGGAATGGGCAAACCGCACCGAATCCTGCGCCAGCACGGGTTTGAAAGCTCCTGTACAAAGGCATAGCAGAACTGCTACCCGATAACCGATGAGGTCAAATCCATACACAGGCTGCCGGATTACTGCCCCAGAACAATGGCAAAAACCAGTGGAGCGACGATGGTGGCGTCGGATTCGATGATAAACTTGGGTGTGTCCAGCCCCAATTTACCCCAGGTAATTTTTTCATTGGGTACGGCGCCGGAATACGATCCATAGGAAGTGGTACTATCGGAAATCTGGCAAAAATAACCCCATAGCGGAACGGAATCCCGCTGCAAATCCTGGTGCAACATGGGCACCACACAAATGGGGAAATCGCCCGCTATGCCACCACCAATCTGAAAAAAGCCAACTTTGCTTTCTTCCTTGGCGTTTTCGGTGTACCAATCAGCCAGGTATATCATGTATTGAATCCCACCTTTCACCGTATGCACGTCTTTAATATCTCCCGAAATGCAATGCCCGGCGTACATGTTTCCCAGCGTAGAATCTTCCCAACCGGGAACGATGATGGGAAGGTTCTTTTTCGCAGCTTCCAGTAGCCAACTGTTTTTCGGGTCTATTTGGTAATCCTTCTCCAGCTTTCCGGAAAGCAATACCTTGTAAAAAAACTCGTGCGGGAAATAATGCTCCCCCGCCTGGTCCGCCCGTTGCCACTCCTGCAGAATCACGTCTTCTATTCGCCGCATGGCTTCCATTTCCGGAATGCAGGTATCGGTAACCCGGTTCATGTGGCGGTCTAGCAGGTCCTGTTCCTGGCTGGGTGAAAGGTCCCGGTAATTTGGAATCCGCTCATAATAATCGTGGGCCACCAGGTTGAAAATATCCTCTTCCAGGTTTGCACCGGTACAGGTGATGATTTGTACTTTATCCTGCCGGATCATTTCCGCCAGGGAAATGCCTAATTCGGCGGTAGACATAGCGCCTGCCAGGGTAATCATCATTTTGCCATTGGCATCCAAATGTGCCTTGTACGCATCCGCTGCGTCGATCAATGCCGCCGCATTGAAATGTCTGTAATGGTGTTTTAGAAAATTGGTAATTTCCATGGGTACAGGTTTAAATGTATGCCTTGGTTGGAAGGACTTCTAACGTGTAAAAAAGAAAAGGTAAGGTACTAAAGGATGTGTTGATTATCAACCAAAACTAGTGAAAGCAGAAACAAAAAAGCCCGGAAATACCGGGCCATTCCTTGCTGTTTTTTTTCGTTTATTCGCCCTCGGTTGATTCCTCTTCGGAAGCAGCAGGAGCAGTTTCGGCAGGTGCTTCCCCCTTTTCGTAATCTTCGTTGATCCCTTTTACTACCGAATCGGTAATATCCAAGGATTCGTTTGCGTACCAAACTCCACCACCACGGGTGTAGGAAAGGATCATCTCCAGATCGTTTTCGGCAGCATACGTATTGAGGTATTCCTGAATCATGTCGTACACCTCGTTGTACAGCTTGTTCTCATCAGCGGAGAGCTCTTGCATGATGTTCTCACGGTACGTCACCAGGTTACGTTCTTTGGCAACCAGTTCTTCTTGCTTGGCTCTTTGCTGATTGACAGTCATATTATTAGCCGTATTCTGAAAATTCTGCACCTCCTGTTCGAAACCTCTCGCCCGGTTGGTCAATTCTCCTTCGTATTTCTTGCCTTTTTCGGCAATTGCTGCCGATTGCTCTTTGAAATAGACAAAATTGTTGATGACACTGTCGGTGACAATATAGGCCACTTTAAGATCCGAAATGTCCACGTCTTCCGTACTAACGGTGGCTTCTCCTTCCGGAATGGAGGAATTACAGGCTACTGCAATCAATCCTGCAACTGCCAACGCACTGATACTGGTAGTAATTTTTCTCACTTCTTTACGTCGTTTTTGTAGTATTGGGGCAAATATACGGATTCTAAACCTATTACAAATTTTGGTACGGGAATAAAATGGTAAAATCCGGATTTTGCCGCCAACTACCGGTGTTTCTGGCTGTCTAGTTTCACCCGGAACACCACCGCCTGCCCCACCAGGGAAACTCCGGCATTAAACACCACCAGCGCTAGTGTGCCCCATACCAGCCAATCCCAGAGCGGTGCGTTTTCCCACTTGCGGATCAACGCTTCTCCAAACAAACTAAGCCCAAAACCCGTCAGCAACAAACCGCCCACGGCATGCAACAACCACTGTTTTCTCAATTTTTTCGCACCCATTTCTCTTTATGTTTTCATTTTAGAAGAAAATCTCTTGCGCCAACCGGTAGGTATTGGCATGCGCTTCGATGATGTCACGTAGCGATTCCGAATAGCCTCCTCCCATGCAGCACATGATGGGGACTTCATTCGTTCGGGCGCTTTGCAACACCAGGCGGTCCCTTTCTTTGCATCCGGCAAGGCTCAATCCCAGCCTTCCCAGTTTATCTGAGGCCAGTACGTCAACCCCACATTGGTAGATTATAAAATCGGGGGCCTCCGCATCCATCAACCTGGGCAGTTGATCAGCCAGTAGCTCCAAATAGGTTATATCGTCCGTACGGTCTTGCAACGCAATATCCAGGTCCGATGTTTCCTTGTGTAAGGGATAATTGTGTGCTCCATGCATGCTAAAGGTAAATACTTCGGGACGTCCTGCAAACAGCGCGGCCGTGCCGTTGCCCTGATGCACATCCAGGTCCACTACCAGAACTTTTTCTATTCCCTGCGCGGCAATCAGGTAATTGGCCGCAATCGCAATGTCATTCAGCAGGCAAAAGCCCTCTCCCTTGTCGGCAAATGCATGATGGGTGCCCCCGGCGATATTCATCCCAATTCCAAATTCCAGCGCATAGCGGGCCGCCATCACCGAGCCTTGCATGATGTGCAATTCCCGATCCACCAAGGCCTGGCTTAGGGGAAAACCCGTCCGGCGAATTTCAGCGCGGCTCAGGTCCTGGTTTTTTAATCTATCCACGTATGCCGGATCATGCACCGCCGTAATCCACTGCTCATCGGCTTTCTCCGGTTCAAAGAAATTGGCCGCCGAAAGTGTCCCCTCGTAAAGCAGCTGCTCGGGAACCAATTCGTATTTTTCCATGGGAAAGCGATGTCCCTTGGGCAAGGGATGGGCATACAGGGAAGACCAGGCAACTTTTAACATAGGATCAAAACTTGCCGAACAAAAAAATGTTGCGGGCAACGAATAAAAAGGGAGGAATCAATTATCCTCCTCTTCCGACTCAAAGGTATAGAAGGTTTCGTCCAGGCTGATGCTGTCGTTATTGAATTCGGTGACAAATTTTTCGAGTACGTCTTCGTCGATGCTTTCCAGATTGAGGGCGGCGTCCAGACCAATACCGTAATCGTGATGGGTATCGATATCGATAAATTCCTGAACCTTTACCGTTCCCTCTTCCTCCATATCCATGATCAGTTCGGTAATAAACCATCCGATTTCCTCCTCTTCAGCCTTCAATGGCTTCAGGTTTCCGTTTTCATCTTCCTCGTAGCGAATTCCATGGTAATTGGGGAATTTTTTGGCTGCCTCGTGTTCCGCCAATTCGAAAAGCTCGCTTTGGTAATGCAAACGGAGGGTGTACAAAACGGCGTCGTAAATGACGTCTTTTCCTTCAAATTTCCCGATAAAATAAAAGTTGACGAATTCTTCAGAATTGTCCTCCCCGGGTACAATTTTGAAATTTTTCCCGGCTGCTTCTAGTTCTCTTTGCAGGGCTGTTATGGATTCAGGCAAAAATCCTTCATTTAGATAGTTCATTGGATTATAAGCTGGGTTTGTAAGATGAATTTCGCTGATTTTGGTTACAAATAAATAAAAAATTACTATTACTCGTGTTAACTCTCCTATAATTTACAATCTTTTACCTTTTAAAAAAATGTTTTCTCCTAAAAAGAATAATGCATGGGTCAAAAACATCGTCGCACAGCCGGAGGGATTGAACCTGGATTTCAAACAAAGCCTCACCAACCAGAGAAAAATTGCCAAAACACTGCTTTCCTTCGCAAATACGGAAGGTGGGACCATTGTCGTAGGGGTTTCCGATCAAAAAAAAATAATCGGTATCGATCCGGAAGAGGAAATGTACATGGCCAGGGAATCGTTGCAAACCTACTGTCATCCTCCCTTTCCCATCAACTTTGAGGTATACGAGGTAGAAGAATCCACCGAACCCAACCTGACAGCCGAGAAATACATCTTGCTAATCCATGTACCGAAAAGCCCTGCCGGTCTGCATTCACTATGCATACCGAACGAACGGCCGGTGTACTACAAACGTGTCCTGGACCGTTCCATCCCTTTCCAACCAGACCTCCTCTGAGGCTGTACCAGTCGTGAGAAATAGTAGACCACTAGCGCCGAAGCCCATTCCCCAGCGAAATACCCAGTATGGAGTTGACCAGGGACAATACCAAACTAAACAGCAGCGCCCACCAAAAATTATCAACGGCAAAACCTTGAATCATGGCCGCTGCCAACATAACCAGCAGTGCATTGATGACCAATAAAAACAATCCCAGTGTAAGGATGGTAATCGGAATGGTAAGAAAAATCAGTACCGGTTTGACGGTCAGGTTTAGCAGAGCCAGCAAGGCCGCAATGATAACGCCGGTTATCCAATCGTCCACCACAATGCCCGGCAACAGGTAGCCGGTAAAAATGATCACCAACCCAGCGACTGCCAGTTGAAAGAGAACGGATAAAATGTCTTTTGATTGACTCATAAGCTACTTCCTATCGTGTAAACGAAAATAAATATTTCAGCCTAAAGTAAAAAAGAACCCCGAACAATTTTTCCGGGGTTCTTGTCCAACTCAACTCCAGGTCCGATCCCAGGAGCGAATCTCGTTCCAATCATCGGTGGGTGCAAAAAACTGCTCCCCTTCGCGAAGGCGCTTTTTGACCTCGTCTTCGTTTAGTTCCAGTCCGATTCCGGGAGATTCCGGCACCTGCACGTAGCCATCCTTTACAAAAGGTTTGTCGATACCGGTCACCAAATCTTCCCACCAGGGGTTATCCACCGAGTGATGCTCCAGCCCGATAAAGTTATAGGTGGCCGCAGCTGCATGAACCGTCCCCATGAAGGTAATCGGAGAGGCTGCATGATGCAGGGCCATTCCGATTCCGTACTCTTCTGCGTAGTCCCCAATTTTCTTGGTTTGGAGGTACCCTCCGGCACTCCCCGGATCCGGGTGCACCAGGTCCACGGCTCTGGTTTCAATCAGGTCCTTGAAATTCTTTTTGTGATAGGTGTCCTCTCCTGTGAGCGTCGGAGTGGTGATGGACTCGGTAATCCGTTTCCATTGCTCCGTGTTTTGCCAGGGGATCAGATCTTCCAACCAGGCGATGTTATAGGGTTCAAACGCTTCGGCAAGTTTGATCATTTCGTTGTAGCCCATGTGTCCAAAATGGTCGATTGCCAAGGGGATTTCGTAACCCACTTTCTCCCGTGCCTTTGCGGCGTAAGCCACCATCTTTTCCAGCCCCTCCGGCGTGATCTGCACATGCGTAAACTGATGCGGCGTTTGGGTATAGCTCATGACATCCTGATCGGACCATCCCCGCAATTGTCCCCAGGGAGATGTGTTGGTCAGCGTGTCTTTTTGATCTTTGATCAGTCCGATACCAATATCCATTTTCAACATGGTGAAACCCATGTCTACGCGCTCTTTCATTTTATTGGCAAACTCATCCGGATCCTGCACGGTAGGCGTGTCCACATAAATGCGGACCTTGTCGCGAAACTTTCCTCCCATCAACTGATACAAGGGAACCCCGTAGGCCTTTCCGGCCAGATCCCAAAGCGCCATTTCCACACCGGAGACGCCCCCACCTTGCCTTCCATGCCAACCAAACTGCTCGATGCGCTTGAAAATCCGCTCAATATTGCAGGGATTTTCGCCCAGAATCCGGCTTTTTAGCATCAACGCGTAGCGCTTATCTGCTCCGTCCCGGACATCTCCCAACCCGTGGATTCCCTGGTTGGTGTAAATTTTCAACAAGGGCACATTCCCGTATTGGGCAATGCGCATGTCGGTAATTTTTAAGTCCGAGGGGTTGGAAAGGCGGTTGACTTTTGACGTGGTGTGGGCCAACGTATCTTCCATGGGAAGCATCATCATGCCACCCAGACTCAAGCCGCCCAGGGCTGCTTTTTTAAAAAAAGAACGCCGGCCATTTTCCGGATCCTGCGCCATTGGAGAGAGAGTGGTGGTTTGCAGTGCCTTTTCCCGCTTTTGGTCCAGGTAGCGTTGCTGCAGGTATTCAATGTTTTTTTTCATGGTACGGAATAGGTTTTTTTTAGGTATTGGAAAAAAGAAAATTGACAAACGAATGACAATATGTCCAAAATTAGTAGCAAAAAGAAATTTTTATTCGCAAAAAATCCATACCCATACTCGAAGCCCGGGGATTGCCGGAGGTGACACATTACCCGATCGGTTAGACTACCTTCAGCAGTATACAGCGGGACCAGAATTCCCTACCGAAGGGTAATTTGACTCCAAAAACAAGTAGTTGGTTTACTAAAAAATCAATAAAAGTAGCTATGCGACGGTTACCGGCCAGGAACCTTTACCCCTCATTTAGCGATAAATTAGACGACCGGATTGTACCAAAATCTCACTTCCTTACAAAAAAGTTCTGCCCGGCTCTAAAAATCCTACCGGTAGGAAAAACCCCCAACCAACGGGCGAAACCTACCTGGGTTGTAGCTGAGATGAGGCAGGCACGAACCCGGAAATAGTGATTCACCGAAAAACAGGCAATTGGTAATCCGGTAGCGTGGAACCCGATGGGCGTTGCTTCATTAGGTGGAAAGAATCCCAGCAATGCGCAATTCCTCCTCGTCCACCTTTTTGTCGTCCACAATGGCTCGTTTTATCGGGGTAAAGACAATTTTGTTATTGATAATGCCGACCATCACATCGTATTTTCCGTGGAGTAGGCCTTCCACGGCCGAAACGCCCAGTTTACTGGCCAGGATTCGGTCAAAGGAAGACGGGGCTCCGCCTCGCTGCAGGTGTCCCAGGATGGTAACCTTGATATCATACCCGGGAAAGATCTTTTTTACTTTGTGGGCAATCTCTTGTGCTCCTCCGCTCTTTCCGCCTTCGGCCACTATGACTACGTTGCTTTCCTTTTTTGCTTTTTCCCTAATTTTCAACCGATCAATCAATTTCTCCACCGGGAATTTTTTCTCGGGAATCAAAATGGCAGCCGCTGCACTGCCGATACCCGCATTGATCGCGATGAAGCCGGCATCCCTACCCATCACTTCCACAAAAAAGAGCCGGTCGTGCGAGGTAGCCGTATCCCGAATCTTGTCAATGGCTTCGATCGCCGTATTGCAGGCGGTATCAAAACCGATGGTCTGGTCGGTCCCAAAAAGATCATTGTCGATGGTCCCCGGCAGGCCGATAGCGGGAATGCCAAATTCCTTGTAAAACAAATGTGCACCGGTCAGAGATCCGTCGCCGCCAATTACCACGAGGGCCTGAATCCCGTGGCTTTTTAGGTTTTCGTAGGCCTTTTTCCTGCCCTCCTCTGTACGGAATTCTTCGCTTCTCGCGGATTTAAGAAATGTCCCCCCACGCTCCAGCACGTGGGCGATCGAATGGCTGTCGAGCTTCCGGATATCGTTGTTGATCATTCCTTCGTATCCTCTGTAAATGCCGAATACGTCGAGTTTGTAGTAAAATCCTGCCCGGACCACGGCCCGGATGGCTGCATTCATTCCGGGCGCGTCGCCTCCGGAAGTAAGTACCCCAATTTTTTTTATCGATAAAGGTTGGTCTAGCATGTGTCGTTTGCTGTGGTCGTTTCTTATTTCAACTGTTTGAACATCAGTTCAGCGGCCGCCAAATTGGTGGCCAGGGGTACGTTGTGCACGTCACAAATCCGCATGAGCATCTGCACATCGGGTTCGTGGGGATGCTTACCCAGGGGGTCTCGGAAGAATATTACCATATCCAGCTCTTTCTGGGCGACCATTGCGCCTATCTGAGCATCCCCGCCCAGGGGACCGGAAAGTAATTTTTGTACGTCAAAACCTGCTTTTTCTATGTGCATACCGGTGGTACCGGTGGCTACAAGGGATACCCCCTCCAGTGCCTCCTTGGATCCACTTAGAAAGTGAACCATGTCTGCCTTTTTCCCATCATGGGCAATCAATGCTACTTTCATGTCAACTGAAATTTGAAATCCTCCATTTCTATTGTTACTGGAACCCCAGCGCCTCACCATTCAACCCCGCTGCATCGCTGGCCAAAAATTCTATCTACTTCTAATCGGCTAAAAAATAAATTACCTGCCTTTCCCATTCTTCCTCCAGGCTTCCGGAGGGCTGGGGTTTGCCAGCCTTTCGGTACCAATAGGCCGCATTAGAAAGATCTCCTTCCCGGCGGTGCAGGTAGGCGTGCAAAAAGGCCGCATCGGTACCCCCCAGCGAATCAATCAGCCCATGAGCCCGGTCCCAATCACCCCGTTTCTCCAACCACAAGGCCTGCAGAAAAACCGATAGGCCCTCAGGCATTGTACCGCGTTGAATGCTTTCTTTAAAATCTGACAGGTTCATAGGTGGCGCTCTTTAAGCGAGTCCAAAATAAATACATAAACCTTAAGCCGACAAATATTCCCGTTATTTTTCAATGGAAAGTTTAGGAGCGGCATTTGTTCCCGGAAACAGCCGCGTTGATGCATGCAGCATCAACCTAAGGCGCGATGGGGAACGGTAAACGAACCAGTACCCCTATTGCTAACGGAAATCGAAAGGCGCCGGCCATGTTCCGGAGAAATATGTTTGGAATTAGCTGAAAATAGCCTGCTCCTGAAAGCGAAACAGGTATACCCAAAAGGTGGTGGAGGGGAGACGCGTTGAAAAAAAGTTAGCGCCAGGGTTAAGCGGGAAATTGGCGGGAAATTATTTTGTATGCAAACGGCATACAATTAAACTTCCGAGCGGTCAATATGGGCCAGGGAGCCCATGGAATGGCTTTCCATGGAATACCGTTCCCGGTAGGTAGAAAAATGTTCCAGGACGATTTTGACTTCTTCCAGGCTTTGATCGGGGTGTTGGGCAAGGTTGTGGGGATGCCACCACAGATGATACATTTCACCCTTTCTGGCAGCAGAAAGCATTTCCTCGTTTATCCGGCGCAGCTTCATCCGGTTTAGCCAGGAAATCCGATCCTGGTAGGGTCTAAAAAAGCGGGAAGCAGGAAGGAGTGTCGGAAATCCTGCCGCAGGAGCTTCCGGCAAAAACGATGTTTTTTTTCCCAAAGGCAGCAGGGAATCCGATGCCCGAAATCCTTTTTTTACCCATCCATCTACCTCCGGTCGCTCCCAAAACCAATCCTCGGGATTGGTTCGCACCACCCGAAACCCCGTTTCCCGGGCAATTTTCAGTGCATCGGGATGGTATTGGTTGCGAGGAAAGACCAGGGATTGAAGATCCAGGCCAAACTTCTCCGCAGCAATGTGCCTGGCAGCTTGCAAATCCGCGCGGAATTCATCCGTATGCTGACCCGGTACCCGGGTGTAGTAATGCGAAAACGTATGACTCCCTAGTTCCTGCCCCGGGGTTCGGATAATTTCCTGAATTAGATCGGGGGCAAAAAGGCAGTTTGGGTCCAAACGGGACGTCCTAAACCAACGGTAGGCAGAAAAAGCCTCTTGGTAAAATCCGGGAGTAAGCGATGGACTAAACTGCTCCCATTCCTCAACATCCCGGGCCATCAACATGCCTACAGTGGCCCAGGTGGCTTTTATTTGATACTGTTCAAAAAGCGCCAGCAGCCGGGGTATTACTTCCCGAGTTCGGTAATAGTACGCCTCATTTCCTTTCAGCGGAACCTTATCAAAACGGCCCCAGTGGAGTTCAAAATCCAACGAAATGATTAACCCCGCCTGCCTCATGTTGAAAAAGTCCTGTTGGACCAATAGTAAGCGATTCGTTCGTAAAAGAAACACAGCACCAGCAAGCTGTAAATGCTTTTCATGCGCATGAGTATGCCCAGGTTGGTTAAGGTAAAGGCAAATAGAAGGGAAAGCAGCAAGCCATATACCAGCGAAATTCGGTAGAACACCGGCACGGGCAAACGTCCTTTCGTACGGAACCAGGCCCATCCTCCCCCAAGCATTCCCAGTAAAAACACGGTATTTTCTAGCGAAGCAGCAAGGGTCCAAAAACCGGCTGCTTCCCAAATGAATGGTCTGAATAACACCGTTGCCAGTTTCTCAACCAGGGAATAGTCGGACATGGGTACACTACTAGTTCCGCCAAATGACGCCAGGTACTGCTGCTGCCAGTGAAGTAGTTCGCCAATCCAGCGGAAATGAAATCCATACACCAGGGAACCCTGTATCCAGCGGTACACCCCAATCCCTAGAATCAACGCTGCAGCCAAGGGCACCAGGTACCGGCGGTGTTGCCGAAGTGCCGGATGAAAAGGCAGCACTCCGAAAACAGATACACAAAGAACCAATCCCTGAATAGGCCGAACCATCAGGGAAAGCAGCAGTCCCAGCACCAGGTAGCCCCACTTGTGGGAAATCGCATCGGCACCTACCAGCACCAGGATCAACCCCAGCCACAAAAATGCCTCTTTTCCCACCCCTACTGTCCAGAAATGAGCGTTTGGCAAAAACAACAACAGCATGCCGGCAATGCCGATACGAGCCGAGGGCACTGGTAGAAACCGATCGGCCATCCACTCGGCCAGCAGCAGGAACCCAACGAAGGAAAGCATCGCGTAACCCACCGTTCCCGAAAGGAAGCCGAGTGCGAAACCCTGAGAGAAAGGGTAGTTGACCCATTGTACAAAGGCCGTTCCCAGGCCCCAGTGAGCCAACCAGCCCGCTGCCTGTTCTACGGGAAGACTACGCAGTTCCCAGTAACGCAGGCTGTCTCCCCCCTGATGCATTAGGTAGCGATAATATACATACGCGATGACCAGGTGATACCCCCACAAAGCAAACAAGAAAGCCCGGAGTTGCCTGGGATGGTTCTTTTTCGCAGCGCGCCGGTGAATCCAAAGGAAAACCCAGACAAGCACAATCCCAATAAAAAGCACATCAGGTAGGAACATCGAAGTTAGCAATGTTGCAGGGCGTGTATGTAGTCTTCAAGGCTTTGTTGCAGGCCAAAGTACCGTTCTCCCACCGCACGTATATCCTTCGTTGACAGGGTCTTGGTTTGGTCAAGCCAGGTTTGGAACCCGGTCGTGTTATTGCGGTAAATAAAGCAGGCCTTTTCTCTGGCCAGCAAATCCGACAAGTCTCCAATTCCCTCCGAAAGGAGTACCGGAAGGCCCGAAAGTAGGTATTCCCCGATCTTGATCGGAGCCAATCCTGCCAGACTAGGGGCCTGTTTTCTCAGGCTGATGCCCAAGTCTGCCGCGGCATAATAGTCCGGAACCCGGGAAAAGGGCACGGTTTCTATAAGAACCAATTGCTTCAGGTGTTCAGGAATACTTGTGCGAAGGGACTCCCTGTTTCGGACCAGAAACAAAAACCGGTGAAGGGGATTTTCCTGGTAGCAGGACCAAAACAACTGCAGCATTTCCGGTACCAGGTACTGGGGACCGATACTGCCGGAATACAGCCAAAGCCGGGTACTGTCCGAAACGCCCAATTCCTGCCGGATGGCGTTTCGGATGGCAGGATTGGGCCGGAAAACCGCCGGGTTCCGCCCATTACACACCCGGTAAAACTTCCCCCCCTGCCCTTCTCCACTCCGTTTCAGGTGGATGGCGATTGCTTTTTCGGAACGGGTCAACACCCGGTTGGCTTGCTGCACCATGCGGGATTCCACCTGCTTCAGCCAGCGGCAGTGCAAACTTCCGGATTTTAGTCCGGCAAAATCGATTCGCTCCTGTATGGGAAAGCCATCCGCATCGAAAACGACCGGCAAGGCACGGGCTTGCAGCCAGTGAGTAAGGCGCAGCACCATCCAGGCAGGAAGCGTGGACCGGGGCATGAGGCAATCTATGTTGTGGGATAAAAGGTAGTCCTTGATCTTCCGACTACCGGTGCTCAGCGTTCGTAGCGATCCTACTGTTGGCGTTGGCCGGCGGGAAACCGGAACCTGGGTGTACCGAATGCCGGAGGCTTCCGCCAAAAGGCGAATACGGTCCACTTCCGTAGCCTCTGCCCAGGAGAATTGCATGACGTGAAATTGCCAGGTAGTCGTTTGCTGCAGGCCCTGGAATATCGGAAAAAACAGGTTTTCCAGGTAGTTGGTCTGATCGGAATCCCAGGAAATAAACAAGATATTCATGAACCTCGCTGGTTTTGTCGTTGCCTGGCAGGGAAGGTGCTTATAGGAAAGCCGTTAGGCATTTTCAGGCTTTTGATTTTCTGGTGTATGCAGCAAGCGATGCATGACGCTGAAATTGTGTTGCAGGGTATAGCGTTCCCTAACCACCTGGTAGCCCTTCTCACCCATTGCCTTTCGCAGGCCACAATCGTGTATCAGCAGGCTCAATGCATCTACCCATTCGTCTTCAGATTGTGCCAGAAAGCCGTTGACGCCGTGCCTCACTACTTCTGCATTCATACCCACCGGCGAGGCCACCACTGGCAGTCCACAGGCCATGTATTGAATCAGTTTGTAGGCGCATTTGCCCCGTTCCCAGGGATCGTCCGGCAGTGGCATGATGCCTACATCCAGGCGCAAAAGGGCAGCTGCCTCCCCCGCTTCGGTCCAGGGGATCGTTTGGACATTCCCCGGAAAGGGAGGCTTGCTTTTCTCATTGATAAGCAGCAATACCAGGTCAAATTTCCGATGCAAGCGTTCCCATACCGGTACCAGGGCGTTCAGGTACTTTCGGGTGCTGGGCGAGCCAATCCAGCCGATCGTAAGTGTCGCCTTTTGTTCGTGAACTTTTTTTTGGTAGCGTTTCGGATCGATCACGGTGGGCAGTTGTACCACCTGTTTTGCACCGGCCGCCTCCGCCCGCTGCATCAGGTAGGCGCTTCCTGCCGTAACAAGATCTGCCCACTGCATGACCCGATCAATTTTCTTTGGCATTAAACGGGAAACCAGGCTGTATTTTCCCCGATCGTAGTTGTGAAACACGGCATCGTCGTAGTCGACCCAATATCCCTTTAGTCGGGAGAGCATCCACTCCGGAAAGGCCGGCAAATAGGGAAACAGTTCTTTTTCTATACAAATGAGGTCGTACTTTCCTGCCGACAGCAGGATTATCAGCCGGCGCCAGTAGCAGCCAAGCACGTGGAGGTAGCTTGGTTTTTTGTTGGCATAGATGGCATTCAGGTAGGTATCGGTAAAAAAGGGGCAAACGGTATAGCCAACTCCCTGGGCTGACCAAAGGGGTAAAAACTGATAGGTCCGTAAGCGGCTACTCGCTCCTTTTCTGGGGTATTTGGGAAGGAAAAGGATTTTTTTTTTGCCCGGCTCAGTCATGATCGGAAAGCGCCTGTTTTTGTTCAATAATGGCCTGCCTGCGCTGGAAGAACCGCTGCCGATCCACTGCGCGCAGGTAGCGTTGCTTTTTGTTGTGTGCGATCAGAAAGAAGCAAAAAAGCAAAAAGTAAATCATGGTCATGTTTTTCATGCGCATGATTGCTCCCAAATTTCCCAGACTATTGGCGAAAGCCAGGCTCGTTGGAATAAACACGATGATCCCGGTTTTTAAAAAAACCGGCATGTCACGCAACGCTTCGGGACTCCAATTTCGATAAATAAAAAAACTAAGGTATAAATACAGGGCATTTTCAAAGGAACTCAAGATTGCCATGACATTGTGCGCATCAAAAAAGATCGGGCGAAACATAAACGTAAAAATCCGCATCGGTATCGAATACGATGCAACATCTATACCTGAATGACCCGAAGCCAACAATCCCGCCGTCTTCGAGGCGAGTGAACCCAGTTCTTCCAATGAAAATTCCTCCAGCTTTAAAAAACTTAAGGTTGTCGCACTCAAGTAGATGCTCCCAAATAAGGCAAGTATACCCAAGACAATTTTATATTCCTTCCTAATTTCAGACCCGAACAAAATCGAAATCGCTGCACCCGCGATCAATGCCTGACCCATGTGAGGCCTTGCCATGTAAACGAAAAACAAGGCAAGCAACCCCTGCCACCACCTTTTTCTATACGCCTGAACTGCGTAAACAAACCAGGCAATCCCCCAGAAACATATCGAATCCTTGCCCACTCCTGCCGTCCAAAAATGCATGTTTGGAAAGTAAAAAATAATCGGGAACAAGGAAATAGTTAAAACCTTATGGTTGTAGGGAAAATAAACTGCGGTCATTACGAACAAGTACCTGATCCCGATGAACCCTAAAGCGCCAAACAGAATATTCCCAGTCAGGTAGCTCAAACCAAGCACCCTACTCGGTAGGTAGGTCAACCATAAAATAAACGTAGTACTCGTCCCAAAATAACGCCCCCAGTATACATCGCCTCTAATCAATATTTGCTCCATGGTAAAATACCAATATCCCTGAGAGTCTCCACCGAAATTAAGAATATACCAAGTGAAAAATAAGGAAAAGAAAAGATGATACACTAGCAAATAATGCAGGTGTAGCTGGTATTTCCAAGGCAACCTAAACTTCTTGGAGATGCTCTCATTCGACTTGAATAAGGCCAGAAGCAAGATTACGATGACAATGATATCTAACAAATGAATAGCGTTTAAATTATTCCTTTTTCCCGAAGTAACCGTTGATACAGGTTATCCAAATTTTTGGCATACAAGTCACTGCTGTAGTTTTCCATCGCTATCCTGTAGCCATTTTCCCCAAATTCTTTTCTTAATTCGGGGCTTTCAAACAGCACTTTTAGTTTTGACGCCAGTTCCTGGAAACACGCTGGAGGAACTAGAAAACCACTTTTACCATCCGCTACAATGTCTTTCAATCCTCCAACCCTGCTACCGACGACCGGTAGCCTGTGAAGCATGGCCTCTACCGCTACCAATCCAAAGCCCTCCTGAAGGGAAGGAACACAAAAAATATCCATAATCGAATAGAAGCGGTTTGGATCTTCCTGGTACCCGACAAAATGCACCCGCTGCTCCATACCCAGTTTTTGCGTCCTTGCCTTTAATTTCTCTAAATCCGGCCCATTCCCCACCAATACCAATTTGAGCGTTGGGATGTTCAACATATGCAGGGCATCGACGATGTCAGAAAATCGTTTCACGCGATTGTAAACCCTTCCAACCGCGCCCACAACTACCTCCCCTTCTTTGATACCAAGCGTATCTTTGAGTAATTTACGTACCTCCGCCTTTGCCTTACCGGGAATGTCCAATCCATTCGGAATACACGTCAACTTGGATTCCCGTACGTTTACCTGCTTTCTCAAATAATCCATCACCGCGGGTGAAATACCAATGACTCCTTCCGCGAACCGACTGTAAAACGAGAGAAGTCGATTGGCCCGCCTTGAACGTGTGATCGGGTCAGAGGTTTCTTCCAAAATAGCAATGGGCACCCGACCGATTACCTTCCCAACAAATGCCATGGAGTTTCCTTCGAAAACCGCTCCATGAATAATATGCGGCTTAAATTCCCGTATTACCCGTAAAAGCTTTTTGTATTTTCGGATTTCCAGCGGGTGCTTAAAGGTTCCGACCGGGATTATTTCGATACCTAAGCGTGTTAAATCCGAAAGAATTTTACCCTTTGCCTGGGTACAAACAATTTTCAACTCATAGGTTTCCTTATCCATTTTGTTGGCATAGTTGAGCCGGACTCGCTCCACACCTCCAGAGGAAATCGTTTCAATACAGTGCAATAGCCGAATTTTTTCCATTGGTTCTCTCAGAAACAACACCAACCAAACCCTCGAGAAATGAATTTCTGTTTAGCGCATGGACGCAACTTCGAAAAAAAATCTGCATTGGATTGTGTTGGACAAATACCAGAATTACTGGCAAATGCGCCAATATCGCTAACCCCTGCTATATACCTCTTCCAAACGCTTGATGTAATTTTCCACGGAATACTTGCTCCCCGATTGTTTCGCACGCTCCCCCATCATTGCTCGTTCCCGCCCGGATGTCAACAATACCTCAAGCATCTTTTTTTTGATATCCTGCGAGTCCCGAGGATCAATTAAATGACCCGTTACGCCATCTTCAACGATCTCGGCAGGCCCGCCCTGGTTTGTGACGATACAGGGCAAGCTGCTGAGCATCGCTTCCACCAATGAAATGGAAAAACCTTCGGAAAATGAGGGCAAAACAAAGCAATCTGCTTGCTTTAAAAATGAACCCACCCCGGATTGAAATCCCCAGAAAACAACATATTCGTTTATAGACAAATCCTCACAAAGCGATTCCAACCGAGCCCTATCCGCACCGTCCCCAACAATCCAAAGCCTTGGTTCGAATCCCTGATTTTCTCCAAGAAGACTGGAAAAAACCAGGATCAATGTATCTAAATTCTTAATCGGAACAAGCCGACAAACGGTAATAAAGACGAATTCATTGGAGAGATTTCGATCAGATTTCCTCACATTTTGGGAAATACCGTCTCTGGGAAACCCCTCGTTACCGATTTTGGAGCGGAAGTTCGGGCCTACGTCGGTACGTGCATCTTTGCCCAAACTTGTTGCTTGCAACTCAACCGGATTATTTACCACCACCACCTTAGCTTCTTCGACTTCTCCCAAAGCGACGATCCTGGATTTAACCGAATAGGAAATGGCAATCACCCGATCTGCCAAACCGTATACCAGCTTAAACAATCTTCGCCACTTCCAATCGTGATTTGGAAAGCCAATCTCCTCACCAATACATACCGATACACCCGCTAATTTTGCGGCAATCAAGCCATGAAAATTAGCTTCCGCTGCAGACGTATGTACCACATCCGGACGAATCTCCCGAATCAGACGATACAACCTAAGAATTAGCCTAAAATTGGGAATCCTTATTTGCTCATGAAAATGATACACCTCCACTCCGGATTGCAAGAGATCCTTTGAAACGATTCCTTCGTTTCCAAGAACCAATACCCGTAGGGAGTGCGAAGTGAAGTCACGAAAACCAGACGCGGTGTGTACGATCCGCTGTTCAACGCCTCCAAAATCCAGATTTGGTACGATTCTAACGATGTTCAAAGGCTACAAATCGCTTTAATCCGATCCTTGGATGCTTGCCAGGAGTAATACGAAGAAATGATTTGCCGGTTCCTTTCCTTTTGATCATGTTCTAAAGGAATTTCTATCAGGCTTGGGTTGTCTTCTAAATCCTCAATGGTATACACCGACATATTTAGCTCCCGCAGAAAGGCGTAAACCGGGTTATCTTTGTATAAAAAAAGCTTGGAGCCAGCGTAAAGAAGTGCATAGATATTACCCATGGCCTGTTGTCTCAAGTGGCCCATGATGGTGAATTCACATTGCGTGACCTTGGTAAAATAAGCTCTCCGCGGCAAAAACTCGGTTATACACTCAGCTTGATTCGAAAAATGCTGCTCACAATACCTCACGATATGATTTCGGTAATTTTGATCCCCGTAGTTTAGCGGGAGAATGATTTTTTGAGCAACTCGCAGCTTTTTTAATAGCTTTAAAATATCAAGATGGTTGCCAGCATAGGTTGCACTGTTGTTCACCAGTATGTGGCTTTTTTGTTTGGTCGGAGCATAATCGGCAAACAAATAATCCAAATCACCAAAGGTGAAGCCGACGTTTGTCAAGTTGGAAAACGAATGGGTTTCTGCGACCATATCAAATTCATTGGGAATAATCGGGCTAAAATAGTCCAATGTTAGAATGGCTCGCCGAACCCAAAGGTTGAAATAGATAAACTGGTAGACTTTCAATCCCAAATTTTTCACCAAATTTCGCCGGTAATGCTGGTTAAAAATTTTCTCCGTCTCCTCCCGATACAATGATCGGTAGTAGGGAGGCCGAAGCAGGTAATAATAATAGTCTGATCCATAGCCAATCCAAAGCTTCTTAAACCTACGCTTCCGGTGCTTTATTAAAAAATCAATGGAATGCCGATGTAGGTAATAAAAAATAAACAAGTCGCTTTCCCTGGGAATAACCTCATCCAAAAACCGCTTTTTGGGAATAAATTCAATCCTCGGATCATCCAGGTAACCGGAGGTATTCGAATCACTCACCATTAGAAAAATATTTTTGGAAGGATTAACTTTTTCAAAAGCATCGATGACCCAATCCGAAAATTTTTCATCATTTAGAATGTGTATGATCACGAATAGAAAAATTTATACTCCCGAAACATAGCGTTCACGCCATAAAAAGAATGTATACCAATTTGCTTGACCACTTCAGAATAATTCGAAAAATGAGGATGTCTCTTCCGAAACATCTCCACGAGCAAGATCAACCGCGCCTTAGCTTGGTGAAAACTGTAACCAGCCGTATTCGACGAACTCAACCGCAAATGACCCTTTCTAACGAAATAGACGACTTCGGTAAGATTGAAAATTTCGTGGGGCCCAACAGTTAACAAGTACCTACCGTGCAGCAGCCATTCCTGTGAATTGTTCAAATTCGCGCGAAACGGATCACCGTCGAAAACAGCTCTATTCCACAAGATCCCCCCGATAGGCCACCGAATCTTACTTCTAATATGGTCAGAAAAATAATCGTCAGAAGTAGTACTTCTGGACCACAATCCCTGCATAGAAGAGCGGGTATTAAAAAAAATGGATCCATAACCCAAACACAACTTAGTTCCAGGGTTCGTTTTAAAAACTTCTACTTGACTACGTAGCGCATCCTCCGCTAATAAATCATCAGAATCGACCCATTTTACAAGTTCGCCTGAGGAAACCCTGAATCCGAGATTTCTGCAGGAATTTGGCCCTTTGGGTACGCGCGATGGTCTTTGAAAAAAGCGTATTCGGTCGTCCCGATCGCAATAAACGCCGACGACAGAATCCGTTCCATCGGAAGACCCATCGTCAACAACAATCAATTCCCAATCGGTATACGTCTGATGAATAATACTCTCGATCGTTTCACGGATGAGCGCGCTACGATTATAGGTTGGGACGATGATGGACACTTTCATACCCGCTGCAACCAATAGGTAACGCGTTTAAATAAAAGTCCTATTTTCAACCGCCTGCGAATGCTTTTAACAACACCAGGTTTTCGTTCTTTCTTTGCCTGTAGCTCCTGAATAACGGATTCAAATTCACTCGAATACCTAAACCCGTGAAATTCATTCAGATGTATTAAAATCCGAATCTTTAAGGATACATTGTTCCGATTGTAAGCGTCCGAATTGGTAATGCCGGTATCATGAACCCGGTAGGTGCTCATGCATCGATCAATCCTTTTAAATGGACCATATGCGGACAAAATTGAAGCCAGGGCAAAATCTCCGCTGAGCATGGTTCCGTACCAGTTCGGGAAAACCAACGCTTCCCTTCGAAAGAAAAGTGATGAGGTATGCATCAATGACTTCTCAGAAATTAAATCTTTCGTAGCTAAAATGGGCGCAACCGCACTGCCGTACTCACCGGTTAAATAGGGCTTACCCTCGTAATGAACGGCTACTCGATGAAAAGATCCAGCTAGTTCCGGATTTTCCTCCAACAAAACTGCCTGCCTGGCTAATTTTTCAGCATCCGTCCAAAAATCGTCCCCCTCGCAGATGGCAATGTATTTTCCGGTGCACTTTTTTAGCGCAAATATAAAGTTAGCGATAACTCCGAGATTCTGCGATTGGTAGTAAACCTCAACGTCCATTTTTGAACCGAGACTCTCAGACATTTTTTGGATGATTTGAGCTGTACGATCCGATGAACAGTCGTCGGAAATAACCAGCTGCACGTTGAACGCTACCTGCTGCCTTAAAATACCGTCCAGGGCAGCTTCAATAAACTTTTCGTGATTGTAGGAAATCACACAGACACTTACCAATGGCACATCTTCTGACCGATTTGCCATCATTTTAAGTAGTTTACGTGTTTCATGAAAAAGATTCTCAGCGCATGCCTATTGATAAGCGAGAGGTACATGTTTTTTAAATAAAACCTAAGCGCAACGGAATAGTCACCCTGTTTTAACGCGAAAATAATGATGGAATTAACAAACACTGCCATGGTTGCGATCCCACGTCGATCCTTAAAGTAGGCATATATTTTGGAGTAGGTGGTGTAACTCATTTTTGATCGCGCGTATGCATCCTTCATGCTCCATATCCCTCCTTGATGAATCGAATGAACGGCTCCGGAAATATCGGCGTGAAAATACACATCGCCGCCTTGGGCGACGAATAAAAACAAAAACGTATCACAATTCGTGATTTCAAAAAATTCCTTCGGCAGCTTATTACCAATGGTATTTCTAAAAAAAGTAGTAAGCGTAGGAATGGTATACTGCCCGGTTAGTAACGCACCAAAATCCAAATTCCGCCTGGTAGGCGGGGAAGGTATCACGCGTTCGTCACGTCCGTCTGCAGACACCGCACGTGCACAGTGAAAACTCATGACAAACCGGGGGTTATTTTCCAAAAAATCGAATTGCCTTTGAATCTTTGAAGTATCTGTCCACCAGTCATCTCCCTCGCAAATCGCAATATACTCGCCATTGCACGCATACAATGCATTCACAAAATTTCGATTGACGCCGACATTTCGCTGGTTTCGAATAAAACGGATTTGAATCGTACCCGTATATTTTAAGATTTCCTCCTGAATTAGTTCCGCTGTACCGTCCGTGGAACAATCATCCGCAACCACCAGCTCCAGGGGGAAGTTAACCCTTTGACTGAAAACCCCCTGCAAGGCTTTTTTAATATATCTCGCATGATTGTACGTAATCATGCAAACACTTACCCTACTGGTCGCCATTTTTGATGGGATCGATTTTACCCACAACCCTGCCCGGAACACCAACTACTTTACAAAAATCCGGGATATCACGGGTTACAACCGAACCCGCGCCAACTACCACATGATCGCCAATGGTAACATTTGGCAGTACGACCGCCCCACTTCCTACAAATGAGAAGTTACCAATGGTTGCCCTCCCCAGGATAATTGCGCCAGGGCTTATTTCGGAAAATTTCCCAATAATTGCCTCATGGTGCACCTGTGCACCTACATTTACAAGCGTTGCTGTACCAATAGCCACCGAGGACCCGATATAGGCAAAATGCATGATATCACAGTTTTGGCATTGGCTACGGTCACTGAGAACAGTATGCTGACCAAGGATACCTCGGTACCGCCCACCGAGACCGGATAAAAACCCATGCAATGCATACCTTATTTTGGGCGTTCCAACACCCAAAACAAAAGCAAATTCCGACCTAAAATTGGCCTGAATTTCGGCCGCTGATTTCAATACCGGACGGTTACGAAGCGAAAGCAGGTTCTCTCGTACGTCATCAAAGAAAAAAAGTGACGAGTCCGGGTGCGTAACAAGCAACGCATCGTAGACTTCCAGGGCGTGCCCCCCAGCACCAGCGATAATCATCCTAGGTACCATTTAGATGCGAATGGCGCCTTTAATAAATAAGAACTCATTTGATTCGTACACGCTTTGTGCAGTTTCCGATTGATACCATCTCTGCGGCTGAATAATCACGCGGTGCTCATAGTCGTTTAAATACGCTGCCCACCAGCTGAATGTGCTATTGGAAATAATTTGGTGTTTGCAACATCTCATCAAATCAAATTCATGGTAGTCTTCCAAAGATTCTACATCACTAACCAGGGTGTATGCTTGATCAATAGAGAAATATCCATTTACCCAATCCGGATCGTCAGAAAAAACGAAGAAGTAAGGGTTGCCTACTTTTCGTCTAATTTCCTCGATTGCGTCTATATAATATTGGATTGGCAAAACACCGAATATACTATTATATTCCCTATCCGATACATAATCCCCTCTCCGAATGTGAATAGCTACCGCTTCGGTACCCAGAATTCGCTCCTTAAAGGTCACATAAGAAATGTTAAAAAAAATCTCCTTAACAGTACACTTCGCAACAAGTTCACCACGGATTTCTTCGAAGTACCTATTAAACGACCAGTACCCTATCAAAATTAAGTTACCGCTCCCGCTTAACTCCAGCGGCCGCCATATCGGATCCCTGATTACTTTGTGGTAAAAATTAGATTGAAATAATCTTGAAATGGAATAAACGAAATTGGAGGAAAGAAACCACAATGTAAATTTCGATATAGAATTATAGTTAAGATTAAAGTAATTTAGTCTTAATATTCTATTGCCCTGTTTGAAGAGACTACTATCGAAAAGGAGCGGAGTATTCTTTTTCCTGGATAGGCTCAACCCCATCGCATATTGGAATAGTTGATTTCCTAAACCACTCTTCAGCCTGACGATGATCAACGAATTTTCACCTTTAAATAGTGGGGATGAAAAAAGATTGAGTTTATAAAGGTATCGGAATGGTGTGTATAACCATTATCCTTTAAATATTCGATTAATTCCAGATTCTTCTGCCATTCGCTGTCGTCAAGTTTCCTAATAGTCTCCACACAAATGACCTTCGGCAAACCAAATTGACTACTTACTGAAAAAATAGACTTCAAAATCTCCTCGTCCATCCCTTCCGTATCCAAACTTAAAAAATCTGGTATTGCTGAATATTGATGACGGAAAAGGACGTTTGCAATGGTTTCCACCTTTACCCTTTCCGTAGCTACCACACCACCTTGAATATTCGCTACTTTGCTATCAAACGTATTCAACATGGAATTGCCGAAAATATAAAAATCTTTTATTCCTTTTTCACTTCCGATACCGCAATGTACATTGATATCCTTTCTCCGCTTTTTATTGAACAATTTAATGGACTCCCTATTGGGATCGATATTTATACCGCTACACCCATTCCGATAAAGCTTGAAGGTATTGTTAAATAAAATCGGGTCATTTGCACCAATATCTAAAAAGCTAGGTTTCTCAATTTTTAGTAAATTTTTAAATACAAAGTCAACAATCAGATCTTCACCGCATTGAGAATAACTTGACTTTCCCCTTACAAGTATGTTATTAAAAACGAACATTAGCTTAAAAGTATGGTTTTAAACAATTCTATTCTTGGAATTATTTGATTTCGAAACGAATAATCATTTTTTACTTTTTCTCTAGCATTTAGAGCAATCTTCTTTAGTTTCTCCCTATTGTTTATGTATAAAATAATCTTATTACAACTATTGTCTAAATCCCCATCTAATTTACAAAAGTTGTACCCATCTATCCATCCAGTCGAATGCGATTCTTCTAAAAAATCCGTTAAAAAAAGACCATTTATAAAATATCCTGCTATCACACATGTACCCAAAGGAAAACCATCGAAACTTCCCGGTTTTAAAACAAAAGGTTTATTTGGTGAAATTATCATATGGGTCTCATTTAGAACAGCCGGGAATTGATCCTCATTTAACCTACCATGAAAGAAATAGTATGATTGGTCTGTTTGACTATCCAAATCTGATTCGTCAAAATTTCCAATTATTTCGAAACAGACATCGTATCCTTTTCTGATTAAAATTTTAGAAATACTAATAAAAAAATCAAATCCTTTGTCCTTTCCTCCTGCCATATTCTTTTGTGCCATGAATAGAATTTTCAGCTTGCCCGAAAACTCTTTGAGAAAATTCACTTTATCCAAATAAACAGTATCATTGAAAGGAACCCCCGGTATCAAAAATATACTCTCTTTCTTAATAGTAAAATTCGATTCAATATAATTTCTTGTTGCGTATTGATTTACAATCACTCCTTTAAAATTAGAAAGTGAAAAAATCTCATGTAAATTTTTATCTACAATTGGATTATTGAATAAAAAGCCACCACCCGGATAAAGAGTAAAAATAAAAGGTGTCTTGCTTTTTCTTAGAAAAGAAAGGTTTGCTAATAGATTATCATAGAATAAACAATAAAATAATTTCGTATTATATCCATTGAATAGTCTTTTCATATGTAATTTCCTATGCAAATTGGGGTAACCTTCAACTAATTCATTTCTTGAATGTGAAATAGTGGCTTCGTTAGAAAACTTTTTAAATCCAGTTAGACTGCATACAATTTTCGAGTTATCAATCAATTTTACTAACCATTCAAACTCGAAATTTCTCCAGGGAGAAAACGATAAAGGTAGAATGTTATCAAAAATAATTAAATCATACTTTCTGTTTAATAGGTGATAAAAAAAATAATTTAATATTTTCTTTTTTATAATTGAATAAAAATAAAACAAAGACATAGACTCAAAAATTGATTTCAATTAAGCTACTGGCTACAACTAACCGATTACTTGGGGACAGTTTTAAAGTTTATTTTTCTAATTTAGCACATAGATTGTCGATCCTCAGACGGTACCCGCTACGCTAACACCGCGTTTTCTAAAAATCTACGCGCAACGAAAATCACGTCAATCTGGCGTAAACTACCATCTCCCGCATAGGATGGATTGTAAACATCATAGAGGGAATAGTCCAAATCTGCCAAATAGCCAAGTATATCCTGAAATTTCGCTTGCTGTTTATACGTAGGTTTTAACAGTACTTCTAAGTAAATAATTTTAACTTTTCGGTGTTTCAGCGCATCAAAAGCTCCTTTCAAAATCAGAAATTCAGCACCTTGCGCATCAATTTTTAGTAGGTGAACCCGATCAATATTTTCGGCACGAGAAAAATCATCAAATGAGTAGCAATGCACCAACGCGTCTTTACGGTGCTCCAGGTTCGATGTAGGCCAATTTATCTCTGTTTCCGCGTCCAATGCCAATAGTGAGTTTGTTCGCAAATTTTTATTTACATAAAAATTTGCTGTCTCACTTTTCTCGGCCAATGCCGCGTTGTAGGTCCTTATTTTTGTATCCGTTCGAAATCTATCTTTTAAAATTGAATACGTTTCTTCGAAGGGTTCAAGGGAATAAATGGTAGAATTCGGAAATAGCTCCCGGTACAGTTCAGTAATATCCCCAATAAATGCACCAACGTCGATGATTACCGGGCATTCTATACCACGCAACAACCTTCGTTTGACCTCAAATGGATTCTTTCGTAAAAACTGCTCGTTTTTGTTGGAAAGAATTTCAAATCCGAACGTCGAAAATATTCTTTTTATTTTTCTCCTAAAATTCACTGACCTAATTCGCTTTTTTGTGCTGCGTTTGATAACAATCACTTTAGCGGGCGTATCAACCCGCTACATTACGCCTATCGGGTGTGCACTCGAAGATTTCAAATCACCTCTCTCAATTATTGCTAATGAAGCCGCAGCATTTATACTTTTTACGTAAACATCAAGAGAACAAACCTACTTTCCAATACCCTTAACGAGGCTTTTGCAGACAAGGTCCTTCTAAGCCATTTCAGCATAGCATTTCCCTGATGAATAGCGATGGCTCAGCGGCGCAAAATGGTCATTTCTGAAGCGTATCCGTCAGGATGGGTCCAAACCCATTAAACCAGTGCGTGTTCCTGAACGGTCACACTACCATTTTTTACCGAAATCACCTTATTGCAATTTTCAATCGTCTTGACCCGGTGTGTGGCAATAACCATCGTTAACGTCCCTTTTAGGAACTCGATGTTTTTTTGAATCAACGACTCCGCTTCAAAATCCAACGAAGAAGTCGCCTCATCCATTAAAAGGATGGCAATATCCTTGTACAGTTCTCGTGCGATTGCAATCCGCTGCCTTTGACCGCCGCTTACCATGATTCCATTGTTCCCCATTCTCGTGTCTTCCTGAAGTTCCAGACCGCTGACAAACTCATCAATTAACGCCTTTCGGCATGCCTGATTGAATTTACGTAAATTTTCTTCTGTTTTCTCGGCCCAAAAGGTCACGTTATTAAATATCGTATCATCGAAAATAACCGGCTCCTGTGTGATGTAGCCAATATGGGAATTGAAGGTAGAAATATCAAAATCGCTTAACCTTTGGCCATCCAGCAGGATCTCACCTTCATCCGGTCGAATCAACCCGGAAATCATATTCATCAAGGTAGACTTTCCACTTCCACTCGGACCAAGTATCGCAACGTTATCAAATTTTTTGATGGAAAAACTGAGATCTCTTAAGATCGTTCTTCCGTTAAATTGAATGGTGACATTTTTGAAATCGATACTTTTCTCAAATTTTTCAAAAACCAACGCTCCTCTTCGCTCCGCACCCTCCAATAGCTCCTGATTAAATGCCTTCATATTTTTCAGGGAACCGTAGGTGGCCATATAAGTATTCCAATAATTCTGAAGATTCATCAAGTGGGTCAAGGCCCGGTAAAAAAACAGCAGACTTAGCACAATCAAACTTAATTGACCGCCAAAAATTTCGACTTCGATGACAATCACAATAAATATCACCGTAACTACCAAGGGCTCCCTTAATGCATTGATTATGGCATTTAATTCACCAATCTTTTTCTGATAAACCTCGATGTCGGTAATTTTCCTAATTAATCTTCTTTTATACCGATTAATCAAACCAGAAGCTTTGAGGTATTTAAAGGAGGCAACATGCTGAATCAGTAAGCCTTGAAACTCACTGTTTGACTCGGTAAATGCCACTGAATACTTCTTCGTTTTGCTATAAATCACTTTGTAAATAAAGTTGGTACACAATCCACCCACTACCACCAATAGCGTAAACTGAAAATCTACCGTAAACGCTAAAACGATGTACACCATTACCACTAAAACACCATGAATCGTCTGAAAATAAGCTGTATAGGCCGTGAGGACCCTGTGAACTTCCCCGGTCACCGTGTTTTGTATTTTGCCGCTATCCGCTTCTACGAACGACCGATAACTTAATTGACTCAAGAGTTCAACATGAGACAGCCTCAGACTCGTAATGAACTGTCGTTGAAGAATGGTTTTATAAATGCCTTCTACATATTTTACCAAACCCTTGACAACAAAAAAGAATAGCATGATAGACAATACGCCCAGAAGGGTCATGGGGATGCGAAGCGTTTCCATCCAGGTTAGAATAAAACTTAAATTGCCTAAACCTGCTATTTCCTCATTGCTGCCAAGGCTTTTCATTAGCGGTAGGAACATCGCTATGCCAAAACCATCCAGGATAGCCACTAAAATATTCAACACAAAAGAAATAATCAGCTTATTTCCTAAATAGCCGTAGAAATAGCTAAAATCTGATAAATTTTTATTTAGTATTCTCTTTAAACTGCTCATTCCCCGGTAGATTTTTCTATTTTACCCAACTAACCCATGCGGAAACTAAGATCGACCGAATGCTGAACCAATGCTCGCATGTCATGGCTAGTCGAAAAATTGTAGCTATATTTTTGTCTTAGTACCGGTTTAACCCCATTTTATTATCCGGTGTGGTCCTCTATTGAACCAATTTAACTGACTGATTTATAAGTTATTCTGAACTCTCAGTAATAACCTCGCAACCATTCGTTGCTCTTCCTTTGTCAACGAATGGTACAGGGGTAAACAAATAACCCGCTCAGAAATGCGATCCGAAACAGGGCAAATTCCCTCGTTGAACCCAATATTATTCAATGCGGGATAAAAATACCTTCTACTTCCGATACCATTTTCCTCCAACAGGTGCATGCATTTTTTTAACAAAATCACGTCATTGAATATAATCGGAAAATACGCGTAATTGTAGTTCTCTAGTTGACTGGTCTCGGGATACCTCACCTGTAAGCCCTTCAATAGCTCTTTGTAGTATACAAACTGATTTTGCCTTTTCTTCCGAATTTCGTCCAAATAAGGAATAACCGCCAGCCCCATTCCTGCATGAAATTCCGAATTCTTTCCATTGATGCCAATCCCATTGAATTTTTCAAATCCATCGTGCCCGAAATTTCTTAAATAGGCCATCTTTTTTAGGATTTCCGGACATTTGGTCATTACAGCCCCTCCCTCAATGGTGTGGAAGAGTTTGGTCGCGTGAAAACTACAGGTGGAGATATCCCCGTATTCAAAGATCGATTTGCCATTTACCTGCACACCAAACGCATGTGCCCCATCGTAGATGACTTTCAGCCCATGCGCATCTGCTATCTGCTGTATGCGTTCAACTTCGCATGGAATTCCGTACACGTGAGTCGCTAAAATCGCCGAAGTATCGGGAGTAATCGCGGCCTCGATCAAATCGGGATCCATGGTCAATCTATCCTCTAAAATATCCACAAATACGGGCTTGCATCCCTCCCAGATAATCGAGGTGGTCGTAGCCACGTAGGAAAAAGGAGTGGTGATAATTTCACCCCGAAGTCCGAGGGCTTTAATCGCCAACTGAAGGGCAATGGTACCGTTCGACACAAAAAGCAAATGGTCCAGGTTCAGGTGTTCCTTGAGCTGGAGTTCCAGTTCATTGACAAGCGGGCCGTTATTGGTTAGCCAGTTTCTTTCCCAGATACCATCCAGGTATCGGTTGTACGCCTCCCGCGGAGGTAAAAATGGTTTGGTAACGGGAATCATCGTTCGTTTATCATTTTAGGTACGCTCAAACGAGCACAGGCATCAACTTTTCGGTATACTTCCGCAAACGAGGCAATACATTTTCGGCAGGTTCTTCATGAGCCTTGCATTAAAAATCGGTGCAATCGCACGAAATTTTCACCGTACATAGGTGCTGGATTTTGGCAACATAAAACCTATTCGGGTAAGGTAAAACTGGCGGAAATCATGCTGCATCCCGGCCGATCAGCTACCAAACCGGGATGAACCCTGCACTAAACCGAGGGGCAAATTGCCACTCGCTTTCCTGCACAAGTCCTCCCTCACATTGCTTCGTGTACATCCCCTTTCCAGCCCGCATACACCCTTTCAAACTCCTTTACCATACGTACCCCGTGTTCCGCAAGCAGATCGGGGGAGGAAAATTCGTCTACAAACCTGCCCAGAAATTGCCCCATACGCCCGGGGTGCTGCCGGCCAATGTCCTCGGTCAGATGCCGCACCTTGTGCCGGGGCAGGATTTCTACAAAGCCGGCAGCCAGGGCGGTAGGGATGATCATGTGCGAACCGTGTACCCCCATCACCAGATGACTCTGCCGGTGAATCTCATTCCAGCCTCGCTCCACTTCCAGATCAATCTGCTCCACCCGCTCGTCCGTCCAGCCTGCAGGAAGCCTACCCTGCTTGCCCAGGCCGGTGAGGTAAAAACGGGCCTCCGGAAGGGCTTCGCGGAGCTTTTGCCTCAGCCGTCCCAACAACCTGCCCTGCCGGTAGCACAGGATGCCGCGTACCCAGGACTGCAAACCAAACTTGATGGATGCCTTGTCGACCAGGGCAAGAAGCCGGCTATTCAACCAAAAGCGGTCGGAACGCCAGACAAAGGTTAGCTGCAAGGGGACCCGCATAAAGTCCTCCAGATCAAAGGGCCTGGCCTGCAGGATTTCTCCAAGATCCAACGCTGCTGGGTTTGGATGTACCGGAACCCGACTCAAGGCCACCGAACGAAACCGCGCAAACTGTTTCCTTACCCAGGCATCCAGTCCTTTTACGCCCTTGTGCAGCTCCTCCAAGGGCAGGTCTACCGACCAAATCTCCACCGTCGGATCCGTCAGCAGCCAGTGAAAACGGGAAGGCAACAGCACCGCCAGGGTTTTGGCTGGAAATTTCTTTTGTAGCAAATACACGTTCCAGAGTTTGGTAAACACGTGCCCAAAACACCCGTCCAGGCAGTTGACCACTACCAGGTCTCCTCCGGGATTTGCCTGCAACAGTTGCATGCCGGCCGCTACAGCGGTAGCCTCGCGCACGGAACGGATCAGCGGCAGGGCCATCCAGGAACCTTCCTTTTTGTCAAAGTGGGTAAATCTTCCATCCCGGCTAAAAGCAACGGGAAAAAGGGCGGCATGACCAATGGGCAAGGTCGCATAAAACGCCAACCCACAATCGGTACAGGCATGTTCTCCCAACACATGAGGCCCCTGAAAAAAGAGCGCTGTACCCGGCATTTCCTTTCCCGCACAGCGGGGACAGTCGGCGGTAATCGGATCGCTTTGCGGATACAGCTCAATCACTCCTTACCATTTTCGGATTCCCCACCGGTTTAGCAAGTAGGCCAGCAGCGTCTTTCGACGAGACCAGGCAGCCGCCCGGCTTTCTACCAGGGAATAGGGCAAGTCGGGCTGAAAAACCAAGGCTGCATAAGACAAATTCGAAGGGGATAGGATTAGCTCCTGGCAAAAAGAAAGCGACAGACAATCCAAAAGTGCTTGTTCGCCCAATAAAAGGCCAGTTTTTCCACTCCTATGATCGTGTACAGCTTGCTTGTCGTTAGATCGGTAAAAGTCATGTGCCAGTACCTTCTCTGGATACAACCGCTTCAGTGCTTCCAGAAAAACCGCATCATCCGTTGCCACAAACAAGCGGTCAAATTCCTGTATTTTTTTCTTAATTTTCAGCAGAAATACCTCCTCATCAACCGAAGGAACCTCTAAATAGTGATCCGTTCGCCGGGCATGTAGTCCTAAAACCCGGAAAGGTTTGAATTTTTCCTTTAGGGTTGCAATTTTTTCAGTCAGATTTTTCTGAAAGCGTATTTCAGACCGCAAGGTTTGATGCAGACTTCTAAGGAAACCCCGATGCCAAATTCTAAGTGGGTAGGTTTCGTACCTAAGGTTATAGACAGGAGAGCGATCTGGAGAAAGCGCTTGGGGTACCATCAACTCCTCCCAAAAATTGGTAGGAATTTCCTCCCCGGCATTGCTATAGGGATAAGTAGCGTTTGAAAAATCTACCTTGTATGGCAAACCGTATTTTATCGCGAAGGTCATTCCGTTGAGCGCTTGTATAAAAAGCGAGAAAAAACCTCTCATGCATCTACCATCCGGATGATCGTTGCAGTAAAATTCATCCTTAAAACAAGTAATGTGGTAGTAAGAGTCTTCCCTACGAAGTTGTGTTAGTCGTTCCCTATCCGGGGTGGATCGTTTGGGCATTTACCGGGGCGTTGTACGTTCTGCTTCGGCCAATTGCTTCCAGGCTGCGGTGGGTACCCGGTATTGTACCTGAGGGAAGGGCTCGGCGCCAAAGCTTTGTTTCCACCGAAAAAGAGACCGATTGATCGCACCGCCCTTTGGCTCATGGGAATGGCCAAAGTCCAGGTAGCGTTTTTTTCCGGCTACCTCGGTAGCCAGGTGGTATACGAGTAAATCCAGCGCATGCAACTCCCTGCCTCGGGCATTGCTTGCCAGATACTGGGTGTGCAGGCAGGTAGGTGTTTCGTACACCGTGGAGCCAGCCACCGGAGTTTCCGCTTCAAATACGGTGTATTGGTAAATTGAATCCGGATGCATGGACTTCAAGTAACGCATTTCTTCCCGGGTATGGGTGGGTTTCCTGCCGTAGCGTAGCAGCAGGTTGGGTACCAGGAGGTCATCCCAAAACTCGCCTACATCTTCCTGCAATCGTATTTCCAGGCCGGATTTGCCTGCCCGGCTAACGGTAGCTTTCCGCCCCTTGTGGGCCAGGACGAGCGGCAACACAATGGCTTGGGTTACTTTCATATCGATTGTCTCCGCTCCGGCCAGGTACATCAGGTAGGGAAGCGGGTCTGCGCATTCGCTTGCATACACGATTGGTGTTGGGTGGAGGACAAGTGCCGACACTCCCTGCTCCGAATAGTACTGCAGCAGGTGCCGGTAAAGCTGCATGGTTTGGTGAAACGAGCAGCCACGGTGAACAAGCCCCGCGTAGCTAAGCCCTCGGTGGGAATACACCTCGCTTCCTTCCCGGTGTGCGGGAAAAACCGCCAGGGGATGGTTCCTGGAAAAAACAAGTACCGATACGTCCCGAAAACGCTCCTCGTGGTATTCCAGGTACGATCGCCGATGCAGGAGGGTTGCGTTAGGAGCCGCAACCAGCACCTCCTGCCATGCGCTGGCAAACCGGGGGGAGTAGGGAACTACCTGTAGTCCTGTATCGGTATGTGTGATCAAGTAAGCGATGCTTTCATCCGGGGATTTCCGGCCGCCAGTGCGCAATCAAGGTTTCCTTCAGGGACTGAAATCCAGCACTTCGGTAAAATGCCATGGCCCGTTGGTTGGCTTTTTGCGTGGACAATCCCACTTGTACCAGGCCCGTGGCGTATACTTCCTGAAATACCTTGCGCATCAATTTTCTACCAATTCCTTTTCCTTGAGATTTGCCCTCTACGGCAAATAGGTCTACGTAGGCACGCCCCCGCAGCAGGCGAAAGGTGATAAAACCGAGGAGGCGGTCACCGTTTCGGGCCACCATCACCCGGTGGTTTTGGCTCGTGATGGTTTCCCACCAGGTACTATAGAGTTTTTCGTATTCCTTATTGGCAAGCAAGGGATCCTGCCGGAATCGGGAACATTGGCCGCTGGTAAAGACCAATTCCCGCAGTTGCTGCTGATCGGTATCGGAGAGCGAGCCGGAGAGATCCTGCTCACCTATCTCCACCTCGTCCAGATCCTCGGAATCGGCTTCCAGGTCCGATTTCAAAATCGCTTTCACCAGGTCCACCCGGGTACTGATGGGCGGCCAGCCTCCCAGCTTTACCAGGCCGGGCTTTCCCATTACGTAAATTAGCTGGTAACCGTGTGCTGCTGATTGGATGCGATCCATATCGGGAAGCGATTTTTCAAGGAGCAACTTACCAACCCGGTAACCAAACAAGGACGAATCAAAGGGTAAAAACTGTATCATATCAGGTTCGTTGGGCCACTACGTATAGCGGACGATTTTTGACCCCGTCGAATATTCTTCCTACATACAAACCCACGACTCCCAGCGTCATCAGGATAAGGCCCGACAACATCCAGATAGAAACGATCAGGCTTGCATATCCCTGTATCGCAATGCTTCCCGAGAAATACCGAAATAGGGTGACCAATGCAAATATAAACCCCATTAAGGCAATAACAAAACCCAATTTTACCGTTAAGCGCAGGGGCTTATCCGAAAAGGACAGCACAGCGTTTACCCCCAAATGAACCCTGGAGCGAAAGCCATAATTCGACTTTCCAGTGACCGAGTGCCCGTGTTGCACATCGAAGGTGCCCTGACGAAAACCCAGCCAATGGACCAGGGCAGGAAAATAGCGGATCGATTCCCGCATTTGCACCAGTTCCCCGATCACTTTTCTGTGGTAAATACCAAAATTACCAACCGCCGGATCTTGGGAAAAACCGCTCATATACCGAAAAACCCGATAAAATAGGGTTGAAAGCAACGTTTTATGCCAGACATCTTTCCGATGCATCCGCCTGCCCAATACCACCTCGTACCCGTGCTGGGCCTTGCTCAACAGGTGGGGAATCTCCTCTGGTAGATCCTGTAAATCGGCATCCATCACCACGGTCCATTCTCCAACCGACGCATCCAATCCGGCCGCGATGGCATGATGTTGTCCAAAATTTCGGCTCAACCGCAATCCCCGTATACGGGCATCGGTATCCGCGGCTTTTTGGATCAAATCCCAACTGCCATCCGAACTACCGTCGTCTACCAGAATCAGTTCCACTTGCGCACTTATCCCCTGAAGTACGGAACCCAGGCGCCGAATCAACGCTTCCAGGCTGGAGGCCGATTGGTATACCGGGATGACTACCGATAGAAAAATACCCGATTTTTCGTTCATGCCTCTTCTTTTTCAAATACCACTAATCCAGACAATGCTTCCTGCGGCACGAAGTCTTTTACCTCTACCCGTAATTTTCGCTGTATCTTTTCTTCGGTTTTTTTGATTAAAAAGTCCAGGTAGTCGGAATTAATCTCCTCCCCTACCAACAATAACTCAATTGTCCCGGAATCCTTGCCCCTGGCATAGTCGCCCAGAATGATGGCTTTTTTGACATTGCCCAGGTTGTGTACCACCTGCTCAATCAAGTGATCAAAGCCCAGGTACTTGCTGACGATGCTTCGGATTTCCTGGTACAAGGGATGGGATTCATTCGCCTGATAGCGCTTCGTCTTTCCGTGGTTTTGCCAGTGCAGCAGGCCCGCTTCAGACAGCCGGTTTAACTCGACCCGAACCGAATTCGTAGATTCGTTAAACTCATCCGCAAGGCCCCGCAAGTATCCGCGGTTTCCGGCATTGGAAAAGAACTTAACCAGTAATTTAATCCTCGTTTTGGAGGTGATCAGGGAATCCAGCAAGGGAAGGAAGTGCCGCTTAAAAAAGCGTTAAAACGATACGAAAAACGATAAAATAGCCATGAAATTCATTAAAGTAGCGACTGGTTGATTGGGTGCGGAAAACCGTATACAGCTTCGCCACGTGAGGCACAGGCTAAGAGTAACAAAATTACTCGATGAACCGAAAAAAGCAACTTTTCTTCTTCTTTTTATTTAAAGCACGGGTATTCGTTGTGGCGGCAGTTCTGGCAAACGCTCTGGGATTCCCGCTTCCCGTTCCGGCCAAAGAAGCCACAAAAACAGGGACCCACTACCGTGCTCCTTCGCAAACTGCGACGATGCTGGATATCGACGGGTCCAACTCTCAGCCTAAGGAAGCGGGCCTGCCAGCGCAGTACCCACTCACTCTATTTTAGCAGAACTCGCCGCTGCTGCTTCTGGAGAGAGACCGAAAAATTCTACCAAAACTCCGGACTATTTCCCAAGCAGCCAGCCCCTACCCGGAGACTGAGCCGCTATCAAAGTTTGCGCATGTGAAAGCCTCCATCTACGTTGATCACTTCACCGGTAGAATAGGGCAAAAACCCCCGAACCAGGCCCAATACCGCCTGGGCCACGTCGGCAGGTGTACCCCATCTGGGAATTGGCAGTCCTCCTTCCGCAATAAACCGATCGTATTTTTCCCTGGCCGCCGTGGTCATGTCGGTTTGGATGATACCTGGACGGATCTCGTAG
The DNA here is from genome assembly GCF_900109255.1 of Cyclobacterium xiamenense. NCBI lineage: Bacteria > Pseudomonadati > Bacteroidota > Cytophagia > Cytophagales > Cyclobacteriaceae > Cyclobacterium > Cyclobacterium xiamenense. The sequence goes on from NZ_FNZH01000006.1 coordinate 137,587, forward strand.
ACCGCAATCCCATGCGGCGCCAGTCGCTGCGCAAAAAGCTGGGTCATCATGCTCACCCCGGTCTTTGACAAACAATAAGGAGCCATGTGAATCGAAGCCGCATAGGATGTCAGCGACGCGATATTGATGATGCATGGGTTTCGCTCAGGGAACGCTTCCTTTTGCTGAATCATCCAACTAGCGATTTTTTGGGTAAGAAAAAACGGAGACCGTAAATTTGTATCCAAAACCCGGTCGTAGTCGCCTTCCTCCACTTCCAACAGGTCTCGTCGTTCCCGCACGTTGATCCCCGCATTGTTAACCAAGATATCCAGTCGGCCGGTACCGGCGGAAACGGTCTGAATCAGGTTCTCCCGCTGTTGGGCATCGGTGATATCACAAGGGACAAAAGCAGCCGTAGCTCCCAGCGCCCTGCAGGCCTGTACCGTTTCGTTTGCTTCCGGCAGCTTGTCGGCAAGAAAAAGCGAATACCCCTCCCTTGCCAATATCCGGGCGATTTCCTGCCCAATGCCCCGGGCGGCGCCTGTAACCAGTGCTGTTTTTCGATCCGTGTTCATGCGCTAAAAATAGGCATTCCCTACCAGCCTTTTGGTGGAAAATTGGAAAAATAGCCGTCGCCGGGAACGCTTTGCTGCCGGTCCTGCACCGGGAAAAGTGAGAGAGCATTGAAAAATACAAAAGTACCTTCTATCTTTAAGGCTATCTTTTACAATAAACCAATCATTATGGAAAAAGTACATGTAGCGGTAGTTGGCACAGGATTCATTGGCCCTGCCCATATCGAAGCGCTGAGAAGAAATCCCAATATCGAAGTAGCGGCGCTCTGTGAGGTAAACGAGGAATTGGCCCGGGCCAAAGCCGCGCAACTGGGCATAGCAAAAGCCATGGTATTTGAAGACATGCTTCGGGATGAATCCATTACCGCTGTGCATATCTGCACCCCAAACTTTCTACACTACGCCCAATCCAAGGCCGTTTTGGAGGCAGGAAAACACGTGATTTGTGAAAAGCCCCTGGCTACCAAAATAGAAGAAGCGGAAGAATTGGTAGCCCTGGCCAAAAAAACAGGCCTGGTCAATGCCGTTCATTTTAACCTGCGCTATTACCCCATGGTGCGGCAAATGAAAACCATGCGAGAAAGCGGGGAACTTGGAGACATTTACTCCATCATGGGTTCCTACCTGCAGGACTGGCTTTTTCTGCAAACAGACTACAACTGGCGACTGGAACCGGACAAGTCGGGAGACTCCCGGGCCATCGCGGATATCGGTTCTCATTTGCTCGATCTCACCGAATACGTCACGGGGTTGAAAGTAACGGAGGTCATGGCCGACTTTTCTACCGTGCACAAGACCCGCCTGAAGCCCCTTAAGGCCATCGAAACCTACAGCGGAAAAATGCTTCAGGAATCGGATTACGAAGAGGTGCCCATCAACACCGAAGACCATGCCACCGTGATGTTGCGGTTTGATAACGGCAACAAAGGATCGGTCACCGTCAGTCAGGTAAATGCCGGTCGAAAAAACCGTCTCAACATCGAAATCGCGGGTTCAAAGGCCAATTTCGAATGGTGCAGCGAGAAGCCCAACGAACTCTGGATTGGAAAACGAGAAACAGCCAACCAGCACCTGATGAAAGACCCCTCCCTTTTTAGCCCCGAGGCCGCCAAATTGATTGGTTTCCCGGGAGGCCACAACGAAGGATTTCCGGATACCTCCAAGCAAATGTTTAAAGAGGTCTACGCCGCGATCGCTGAAGGCAAGCAACCCGAAAAACCCAGCTTCCCTACGTTTGAGGACGGATACCGGGAGTTGCTGATTTGCGAACGCATCATCGAAAGTCATAAAAAACAGGCCTGGGTTAAAATTTAAGGTTGGAAAGACTAACCATCTCCTACCTTATACCGTTACGTATTTCAACTTCAAACCAAAAAATCAATACCAACATGAAAACATCAACCTTAAAAATGCTTGGTCTCTCCGGAGTACTTGTGCTAGCTGTTGTCTTTTTCTCCCAGGCTCAGGAAAGAGCCAGTCCCCCAAAAACTGCAGAAGGCACCGTTAATGGAGCGAAAATCACGGTAAATTACAGCAGCCCCGCCGTAAAGGGCCGCACGATTTTCGGCGAGCTCGTGCCGCTTGGCAAAGTCTGGCGAGCAGGGGCAAACGAAGCAACCATTTTCGAAACCAGCAAAGACATCCAAATCCAGGGGAAAACATTGCCTGCTGGCAAATACAGTTTCTTTATCATCCCGGATGAGTACAACAGTACCTTTATCTTTAACAAACAAACCGGGCAATGGGGCACCCAATACGACGAAAGTCAGGACGCCCTTCGGGTACAGGTACCCTCCGGCCAAACCCAAACCCTCACCGAAAATCTGATCTACGACATCGTCGCGGACGGCATGGAGGTGAAATGGGAATACGGACGTGCCAAAGCAACCATCAAGTAAATTTCCTTGCCTACGGCCGGAAATCCATTTTCGGCCGTAGGTTACTTTTTTAGCCAGAATTTTCCTTCCCCACCTGTCTTGAAGTCATTCCCTTCCCTACCCATACTGGAAGTCCTTCCCCGGCTGAAGGCTTTGTTGCAAGATCAGCCTTCCCTGTTGCTACACGCACCACCCGGTGCCGGAAAAAGCACCCTCTTGCCACTCACCTTGCTGGAAGAAAGCTGGCTGGCAGGTAAAAAAATCTTGTTACTGGAACCACGCAAATTGGCTGCAAAAACGGTGGCCCAGCGCATGGCACAGCTGCTGGGCGAATCCCCAGGCGAACGGGTGGGATACCGGGTACGTTTTGATACCTGCGTGGGAAAAAACACCCGCATCGAAGTCATCACGGAAGGAATTCTTACCCGCATGATGCAAGCAGATAATTCGCTGTCCGATACCGGGCTGGTGATTTTCGACGAGTTTCACGAACGCAGCATCCATGCAGACCTGGGCCTGGCGCTTTGCCGCGAGGTACGGCAGGTACTCCGACCGGACCTGAGATTGCTCGTCATGTCGGCTACCCTGGATAGCCGCTTGCTGGCCGAAAAGCTGCAAATTCCCTTACTGGAAAGCCTGGGAAGGCAGTATCCCGTCGACCTGTGCTACTGCGAAGGGACCGACCTCTACGCACTCCCCTCCACCATAAGCTCGGTGATTGGCGATGCCCTTGCCAATGGAGAAGGGGACATCCTGGCCTTTCTTCCGGGACAGGGGGAAATAAAGAAAACCGCAAAAATACTCCAAACACGCTACCCGGAACTGGCAATTCTTCCCCTATATGGACAGCTGCCGTTTGGTCGACAACAGGCAGTCCTGCTGCCGCACCCGGAAGGAAAGCGTAAAATTGTTCTGGCCACCGCCATTGCCGAGACCAGCCTCACCATCGAAGGCATTCGGATCGTGGTGGACGGGGGATTCATGCGAAGCTCCCGGTACAACCCCAATTCCGGACTCAACCGGCTGGAAACCCTCCCCGTCACCCAGGATACCGCCACCCAACGAGCCGGTAGAGCCGGACGCCTGGGGCCGGGAACCTGCTACCGTCTGTGGAGCCGGGCCACTCAGGACAAATTACTTCCGTTCCGGGAACCGGAAATACAGCAAACCGACCTCGCCTCACTGGTCTTGGAGCTGCACAAATGGGGCATTTCGGACTTCAGGGAATTGGACTGGATTACCCCTCCTCCACAGGGACATTGGGAGGAAGCCGTAACGACCCTGGAGCACCTGGGCGCCCTCGAATCCGGAAAAATCACGCCTCATGGAAAAGCCCTCCACGCGTTTCCCAGCCATCCCAGAATTGCCCACTTGCTGGTGGTTAGTCAGGAACTCGATCTACAGGCGCTGGCAACCGATCTGGCTGCGGTGTTGGAGGAAAAAGATCCCCTGCCCGCAGGAACAGGCCTGGACATCAACCTGCGAATAGAGGGCTTGCGCCGCTTTCGGCAAAGCAGCCGGGGTCAGCAGGAGTTCCGGAAAATTGAAAAAGCAGCCCAATCTTTCCGGCAATTGATCGGTATACAGGCCGCAAACGGAGCGGTAGACCCCCACCAAACGGGGTTGCTACTGGCGCAGGCTTTTCCGGAGAGAATTGCATCCGCACGACCGGGAAATCAGGGCCTATTCCAACTGGCCAACGGGAAAATGGCCAGCATGGAACGCAGAGACGACCTGGCCAGGGAAACCTGGCTCGCCATCGCCCAGGTAAACGAACGCGATCGAACGGGGAAAATCTTTTTGGCATCTCCCCTTTCCCCAAGTGACCTGAGACCCATGGTCAAAATACGGCCCAGAATCTACTGGGATGCCCAGGAAGAGGCAGTGCAGGCAGTAGAAGAATGGAAAATCGGACAAATTCTGCTGCAAAAAAAGACCATCCAGTCCCCCGATCCCGAGGCAATTCAACAAGTGCTCCTGGAAACTCTCGCTAATTCAGGAGAAAAATGGCTGCCGTTTGACGAGGCGGTCATCCAATGGCAAAACCGAATTCTCAGCCTTAAAACCTGGAATCCGGATGCCGATTGGCCGGACGTGCGCACCGATCAACTCCTGGCCTGGGCGGAAACCTGGCTTGCTCCTTACCTGAAGGGGGCACGCACCGCAAGCGACCTGAAAAAATTGCCCCTACGTGAAATCCTCCGGCATAGCCTCAGCTTTTCGCAACAAGCGGAAGCAGACAAGCTCGCACCCGAACGCATCCAATTGCCGAGCGGGTCCTGGGGTGCTATTCGGTACTTTTCTTCGGGAGAACCCCCGGTATTGGCGGCCCGCTTGCAGGAACTATTTGGGTGGAGACAGACCCCACGAATTAATGCGAATCGCGTGCCGTTACTGCTGCACGTACTGTCTCCGGGATACAAACCGGTTCAGGTGACTCAGGACCTGGAAAATTTCTGGAACCAAACCTACCACGAAGTTAAAAAAGAACTGAAACGCAGGTATCCCAAACACCTGTGGCCCGAAAACCCCTGGGAAGCGCAAGCCGTTACGGGGGTTCCCCGGAGAAAATAAGTCCACCCGTTTGTGGACCGGATCCGTGTCTTCCTGAAAATACCGATCTCCTTTAGGACGTACGCTTGCTACCACCGGCGTACTTACCTGCGGCCTACCCCTCCTACGAAGGACGTGGGAATAAAAAAGGCACCATAGAGGTGCCTCTTTTGAGTTTTTTACAATCGGTATCCCGGTCTATATGCCCGATGCAGGTGTTTTTCTGCCTCCGGATCGTTGACAAACTGCTCGGTATCCGGATCCCAATTCAAAGGCCTGCCCAGGTCGTATGCGATATTACCCAGCGTACAGGTGACACAGGTGCTGTGGCCGATCTCTACCGAAGCAATGGGATCTTTTCTTCGCCTCACCGATTCGATAAAGTCGATGTAATGATCTTTTGATCCACCTCCCTGCAGGCTTTCTCCTTCCGCAAGTGACGGATACAGGGAAGGGTCCGATGCCTCGTAATGCGAGCGGGATACTTCGATCCAGCCATCTTTGCCAAAAAACTTGCATCCCCTGGTTTCTTTTTTGTCAAAGGGCTGCTCGGTTATTGTTACACCATTTGGGTAGGTAAACGTGAGGTATTCGGTATCCTGATACCCTGCCGGGATAATGGAAACCGGTCCTTTACGGTCCATTCCAATGGCCCATTGGGCAATATCAAACATATGGGCACCCCAGTCCGTGGTCAATCCACCTCCGGTTTCTTTGTACCAGCGCCATCCGCCCCACATTTTCTCGTTTTCCGGTGGATCCAGAGAAATGGGCGGATTCAACTCGTGGTTAAAATGAATGGGGGCATTCAGCGGACCGAGCCAAAGGTCCCAGTTTAGATCAGCCGGCACCTCTTCCTTGGGCAGGTCAAATGGTTTCGGAGGACCACCCACGCAGGCATAGACCTTGCTAACCGGGCCAATTCTCCCTTTGTGCACCATTTTAACCGCATGCTGAAAATTGGCAAACGAGCGCTGCATGCAGCCGGTCGCCAGTACTATATTATTGGAACGGACCGCTTTGATCAATTCCTGTCCCTCCCGAATGGTATAGGTAAGCGGTTTCTCCAGATAAATGTCCTTTCCCGCCCTGCAAGCATCAATGGAAATCAGCGCATGCCAATGATCCGGCGTGGCAATAACCACCGCGTCCACATCTTTTCTGGCCAAGAGATCGTGGTAATTTTCGTAAACGGCCACCTCCACGTCCCGGTTATGCTCCTGGTAATAGGCAGTTGTCCGGTTTAAAAAACGTTGTCGTTTTGCCCCGTACACGTCGCATCCGGCGATAACTTCAATGTCTGGGAGGGCAATAAAGTTGCTCAACAACCCGTTGGCTTGCCGCCCTAGCCCGATAAAACCCAACCGAAGCGTTTCTACCCCTGTTTTTCCTGGCTGCATTGGCTGATCCATAGCTCCCTCCACCAATGGACCTCTGGCGTAACTGGCCTGGTTCAACATTCCCATGCCTGCTGCTCCCAGCAGGCCCGTTCCCATAAATTTTCTTCGGGAAAGTAGGTTCTTTTTTTTCTTGTTCATGATACTCGATTTATTGCTTGACTTTTCTATTAACTGAAACGTACCGATGGAGGGCGAGCAACGGTGGCCGCTTCTTCGATTTTTCGGGGCTGTAGTACGGAATCCAGTCTCCTATTCCCATTTTCTCGAGAAAGCCGGGGCGATACACGGACGCTCTCTCAGATACCGGTACGCCGGAACCCCCAGTAGTTGTCCTACGAACCGCAACCCTTCCCACAAAAGGTACCTGAAAACGGATCCAAACAGGTTGACTAGCCGACAGAAACCCGGCATCCTGTCCCGGGAAATTCCGGCTAAGGAAAGAACTACAAAAGGAAGTATTGGTTTCACGAACCTTACCAATAAAAAACAAGGTTGGTCCCAACGCTTTCTCCCGAACCGAATCTTTTCGAAATTTTCCGCACCGGCCACAACCTGTCTGGACTTCAGATTTTGCTGGTAAACGACCTTTCTGGCTTCGTTCAGACCTCGCTAGTTTAGGGGATGCAGCCGAAAAACGTCGCTCCACTGCTTCCGCTGAAAAACTTGATGCACGGGTTTGAAAGCAATCCTTCGGTCTAAGATTCGGGAACCCAAACGGTTCGCTTGTATTTTTCCACGAGGAAAAAAGGCCGTTTGTATTCGATAGGTTCGAGGTATTCAAAGCAAGCATCTGTATTCAGGTGTCCGTGAAGCAGGTACAAATAACAAAAAAAATATGAAACCAGCAGCCTTCGCACCAAATAAAATCACTCCACTTACTCGGTTTTCGAAAGTCTTTTACCTGCTCATCGAATTTTCGTTCCAGAACCGCATTGCATGTTGGCAGTTGTTTCCACTGCTTACTTTCGTAAACTACTTTCGGGGATGTGTCAAATGGTACGAGGCCAAGAGACAGTGCCCAACAAACCGATGAGAATATCCATAGCAAAGCTCCCGCATTTCTTACGAACCACTTCCAACCAAACATAAAGCTAATATCAGTACCTATATTCGTGAGAAAATTTGGTTTAGAAACAAGTTGGAAAGCGGGAAAGCCCAAACTTCTCTACCTGTTTTTCAAGCAGGAATAGTGCGGCAGGCCTGGCCTTCCTGTAAGCATTTTGACGTTTTTCCCAGAAAAACCTACCTACCGCGCATGAAATACAAAAATAATACAACAAAATACTATTTTATATTTACAAAAAAATACCCATAAAAACAACCTATTTTTATTAATTTTTGTAATTAAATTTTACTAATTTTGAAATGTTAATCAATCATTCGGAACTCTAAAACCAAATGGGTACCGAGAGCGGTTCGGAAGCCAAAAAAATAGGCCTGATTTTTAACTGATCGGAAATTATGGAAACGTACATCGTAGTGTCGGTAATACTTGCAATTAGTTTGAGCCTCTTGTATATAGTCAAGGCAGTTCGATCTGCGGCCGATGATCCGGAGACGTTTGACCATTTCCAGCAAGGAGAGAAATTCCGGAAGCCGGCCAACTGGAAGGTTGGAAAAATGCCCAAGGCTATCGAAAAAAAAAACGTCCGGGAAATTCTTCGGATCGACTTCAAGCTTGACTACCGGCAATTGAGCCAAAACTAACCGGAAGGGCTGTTCAGGCGTACGACGGTAGCTTTTCTTAAAATGCTTCTCCGATAAAAAAATAGACCCCGGATCCTTCGCTTGTAAACGCCAGATCCAATCGGGTATAAATATCTTTTTTCGGAAATAGCAAAAACCGCAGTCCCCCGCCAGCGGACCAAACCATTCTATTCCAATCAAAAGCCCTGATTTCCGGAAAAACCTGGCCTGTTCCGGCAAACACCGCTCCGCCGATTCGATCGGTAAATCTCAACGGAAAAGGTAAAAACCGCATTTCTACCTGAGCTGCCACCTGATTACGGTCCCGGTACCTCCCGGTATAGTAGCCTCGCATCAGGCTTTCCCCACCCATCAGCGATAGTTGGTTAAAGGGAACGATCCCGGATTGAAACTGACCAAATAGCTGTGCGGCCAGCACGTTGTTTTTTCCAACGGGCCGGTAGATCCGGTTATCTGACAAAACCGTGGTAAAATTAAATTCGCTTTTCCAAAATGGGTTGTACCGCATAACGGCCAATTCGGAGAAGTGACCATCCCGTACGTTCAACACGTTGTGCCGGTTATCGTAAACCAGGCCCAGCCCCAGACCCAGGTTCGAACTGCCCTGGTATCCAGCGGGGAGCTCCAGTGTCGCCCCTGGCTCCGAAGGGACAAATCGAACCTGCTGCAATCGTTGCCAATCGAATTCAAGCCCAAAAAACAGATTATCCCGTACCTTACGGAGTACGCGTTCTTTCACCCATACCTGATTGGCATCTACTCTGGCCAAAAAATCTGGCGGACTGTCGTTACCGATGCCGTAATACAGCAGTGGAAAACTCTGGAAGCGTATTCTACCCAGAAAAAACCAGCGATCTCCCGGTCCATAGTTGGCGTGGTCCATCCATAATCCGTATTGATTTTCTAGGGTAAAGAACGTAAATGCATTGATCTCACTCAGTCGATGGGTGGTGTCACGGTTTGCATAGTACACATACAGGGCACTGAATCCGATTTCCCAACTGGTCTCTGGCGCATAAGCCAGCGTGGGGTACAGAAGAAACTGCGGTTTGGAAATATCGCTGGTGTCGTTCAAAAAGGAATGGATATACCGTTTAATAAATCCCTGCGCGCCTGCCGGGTTCCCAATAGCTAGGCTTCCCATAAGGAAAACGATCATCCAACACTTCTTCATCATTGTAGTAGCCATTTCTTAAAAAAAGACAGAAAGCCTGCGCTTCCCTTATTCGCTTATTCTTCGGAAATCAATTTCTTCAACCGTTCCGGCAACTTCTCGTGTTGGGGTAGCTGTATCAAAAAAATCTCTTCCAATAGTTCCTTTAACTCCTGATAGTTCGTTATGGTTCGCTTTTGGCTTGCCTCATTCTTTCGGTGAATGGTAAAACGGTCGTTATAAAGCGCATACCTTCCCCAGGGCATGCACCGGGCAACCATCAAATCTTTCACAAACAGTGAGGAAGGATGGGTACACAGGTACCAGCTGACGACCTCGTAATCCGGCAATAACTGCGGTTCCAATCCAAACCGGTACATAAGCCTCCACTCCTCTTTTACCCAAATTTCCACGTAATAAAAGTCCGCCTCTTTGGAAATCCGGTACTGTTCGATGGGTGTATCCTGCGGATCGGGATCGTCCAGAGAAAGAGGTGCCGTGAACGATGCTCCTCCAAAACCCACGTCTGCGATGTATTTCCTTCCGCCTACCTGAACCAATAGCAACATGTGGTCTCTGGGTTTGATCTCCCCCTCCGGTACCTCCCAAAAAACCCGGGCGGACAATCCCTTTACCAGGAATCCCATGGTCCTCAATACCTGCCCAAAGAGTAGGTTTTGCTCGAAACAGTACCCTCCCCTACCTTCCAACACCAACTTTTGCACCAATTCCGGAAGGCCTAAGGCAACGGGGAGTCCCAAAAAGGAATGGATGTTTTCAAAGGGAATGGCCTGCGGATGCAGGTAATGAAGTTGCTGGAGCACCTCCAGAGTAGGTTCCCGTTCCCCTCCATACCCAACTCGGTTAAAATAAGCTTGCAGGGATTTTTCTTCCAGTCCTCCCTCGAAAAGTTCCAGGCTTTTTATTGCATCTGACATTCGTTGTAGATTTTTCGTTGAATTAAATTTACTCTTTCCAAACCAATAGAAATAATTTCACAAAAGAAAATTACCTGCCCCTCCCATTTCCGAAGCGAACAATGTGCAAAAAAAACAAGGATTAACTGGGAATACCGATGATTTACTGTATCTTAAAAACAGGTTTTTCCGGTAGAACGGAAATAAAATCCAAAGAAAACCACCTGGTAACCTTCCACCTGCCTCCTGATTGCACATGAAAAAGAAACCGAGCTCCTCCCGAAGAAAATTCTTGCGAAATTCCAGCCTGGCTGCCGGATACCTGAGTCTGGCGCCTCCACTGATCGGGCAAAACCTGGCGAACGACTTTACGGGATCAAAAGCGGTTCTCCCGAGCAAAATTGCCGACCTCGTAAAAGCGGCTTTTGCAGAGGGAGACATTTCTCCTACACTGGGCATGGAACAGCCGGGAAATTACGGCAAACAGTACCACCGATCTTTTCATGACCCCTGCAAGGTACGCATCGCTGCCTTTCAATCGGGGACGGAACAGGTGCTGATCGTTTCGCTGGATGCACTGGCGGTATACCGACCCTGGGTAGATGAGGTCAAACGGACCATTCAGGAAAAGGGCGGCATCGCTGTAGAAAAAATACTGATGACAGCTTCACACTCCCATTCCTCTGGCCCAACAGCCATGGTGCAACCGGGGCAATACGAACAATCCGATGCCTTCATTCAGGAGCTTGCTTACACCCATTCTTCTTGCGCAGACCCGGCCTACCTGGATCAGGTAAAGGAAACAACCCTGGCTACAGCCCTGCGGGCCCTGGAAAACCTACAGGAAGCGCGTATTGGGATCGGTAGCGGCAAGGAGGAGAAGGTGGCCTTCAATAGGCGCTTTCTCATGAAAAACGGAAGGACCTATACCCATCCGGGGCAGTTGAATCCGGATATTTTGCAGGTTGCCGGACCAATTGATCCGGAAGTTGGCGTCATTGGCAGCTGGGATGCCGACGGTAAATGCATGGGCTGCCTGGTCAACTACGCCTGCCATACCACCACCAACCCTGGAGGTATTTCCGCAAATTGGGTGTATTACATGGAACAAACCATTCGGGGAGCATTCGGCCCGGATTGCGTGGTGGTTTTTTTGCAAGGCGCTAGCGGCGACATAACTCAGGTAAACAACCGCAACCCAAGCCCGAACCCCTCCGGAGAGGATTGGGCCCGATTGGTGGGCGCCAGCGTGGGTGCGGAGGTGGTCAAAACCATGCTCCACCTGTCCCGGTCCAACCGGATGAGGGTGGACAGCAAGCAGCTTCTGTTGCCCCTGAAGCGAAGGATGCCTACCGAAGGCAGGGTACGGGAATCCTTGCAACTGGTAAAACAGGCACCGGAGCAGGTAGGCAAAACGAATTGGATATTCGCCAAAGAAACCCTGTTGCTCGACAGCTGGGGCAAGCAAAACCCCATCCATGATGTTCCGCTGCAGGTAATCCAGCTAGGTCCCGCAGTATTGACTGCCAATCCTGCTGAATTTTTCTGCGACCTTGGCTTACAGATCAAAGCAGAAAGTCCCTTCCCGAGTACCTTTCCCGTGACCATGGCCAACGACTGCGTGGGCTACGTACCCAGCCGGGAGGCCTTCGGTCCCCAGGGCGGCGGATACGAAACCCGCCTTACCTCCTACAGCAACCTGGAAATAGATGCCGGTCCCAAGATTGTCGCGGCCAGTCTGGCGTTGATCCGGCAACTCGAACCGGGGGCCATTCCGGAAGCGCCGAAGGCTCCGCCTTTTCTGGGGCGACCCTGGGACTACGGGAATGTGCCCCCAGAACGAGGCCGGGAACTGTGATCCATTTCTGCACCATTTCCGTCTATGCCATGAACTTTCGTTACCGTATGCCTTACGCCTATTTCCTTGTTTTCCTGCTGTTGCTTTCTACTGCCTGTAGCGAAAAAACCGATACCGAAGACATCGGCCCCTTGTTTGAACGGCAAGAAAGCCCGGTCAATTCCTACCTCTATAGCTACCAGGACTCGCTTCCGCTAAAAGCGGCCTTGGCAGCCTTCCAGCTGGAGCCCGGATTGCAAATTGAATTACTGGCAGCGGAGCCGCTCGTGGCGGACCCGGCAGCCTTTGCTTTTGATGAAACCGGGGTGTTGTATGTCGCTGAAAATACCGGCTATCCCGATCCGGTTGACGGGACTGCCCGCGAAATGGAGGGGACAATAGCGCGGCTGGAAGACCGGGATGGGGATGGAAAATTTGATTACCGAACCGATTTCGTAACGGGCCTTAGCTATCCCAACGGCATTTTGCCCTGGAAAGGCGGGGTATTTGTTACCTGTGCGCCACACCTGTATTATTTCAAAGATACCAGTGGAAACGGCAAGGCCGATATCCGGGAAATCGTCCTTAGGGGATTTGACGACAGCAAAACCGCCCAGATACGGGTCAGCCATCCCGTACTGGGCCTGGATGGATGGGTCTACCTTACCTCCGGGCTGACCGGTGGAAAGGTGCACGCGCCTTCCCGTCCAGACAAAGAACCTGTGGAATTCACCGCCTCTGATAGCCGCTTTCACCCGGAAACCTTGGAATTTGAGCGTACCGCGGGCCGCAGTCAGTTTGGTTTGGCCTTTGATGCCTTCGGTCGAAGGTTCGGCAGCAGCAACCGGCACCCCCTGCAGCACTTGGTACTGGAACCCCGGCACCTGGAACGAAATCCTCATCTCCCATTTTCCAACACCGTTCAAAATGTTTCGCCGGTCGAATCAGAAGCGCTCGTTTTTCCGATCAGCAAATCCGTAACCACGGCGGACTACATCCCCCGGCTGATGGGCCGCTCCCACCAGGGCACCTTTACCTCGGCCTGTGGTACCTTAATTTTTCAGGGCCCAGGATTATCCGAAGCTCATGTGGGAAATGCCTTTATATGCGAGCCGGCGCAAAACCTGGTACAGCGGCAACGCTTGGAAAAAAAAGGTGCCACGTTTGTATCGCAACGGGTACACGAAGGATGGGAGTTTTTAGCCTCATCCGACACCTGGTTTAATCCGGTATTTCTGGGCCACGGGCCAAACGGCGCCCTATACCTGGCAGACATGTACCGAAAAACCATCGATCACCCCGCCTACGTACCCGAAGAAACCCGCCCGGCATTGGACTTTAGCAGCGGTAAAAATCAGGGGAGAATTTACCGCATACGCGCCAAAGGACCCGAAATGCCGGTGAACTCCTTCGTCTTTCCAAAAAAAGATCCGGTCAGCCTCTCGGAAACCCTCAAGGCCCTATCAGACGGGGATGCCTGGTCCAGAGAAACCGCCTTTCGCTTATTGCTGGAAGCCAAACCAGCCGAAAGCCTGGCCGCACTCCGCTCCCTGGCGAGGGAGGCGACGCTACCGGAAACCCGGGTGCGGGCACTTTGGCTGGTTCACCACACAGCCGGCATGAGCCCGGAGCTTCTCCGCGCCGCCCTGCAGGATCCCCATCCGGGTGTACGGGAACAGGGCCTATGGCTGGCAGCCCGGTCCAAAAACCTGATACCACAGGTGGAAGCCCAAATTTTTGAGCGATCCGAAGATCCCGAGCCCCGAGTCCGGTTTGCGGCGGCCTTGGTTCTGGGAGAGCAGTCCGGGGAGGGTAAAGTAGCTCCTCTGGCACACATTGCCTATCAGGATGCCGCTGATTCCTGGCTGCGAACGGCCGTTCTGGCTGGTCTAAACAACCAAACCCTGGGATTTCTGCAATTGCTGAGGGAAAGCAGTAATGAACCCGCTTCGGCCGGGATGCGGGAGCTTTTTTCCGATTTGGGGAAACTTCTGGCGGCAAGCCATTCCTTTGAAACGTCCAAAAACCTGATTCTTTCGATATGGGCAGAAGAGACCACTCTCGCGGAAGCCGCCCTACTTGCCGGTCTTTGCCAGGGCCTGGCAGAAAAAGACGGGCAATTCCTCCATCTGGATCAATTGGGGCTTACCGAAAATCAGCTAAAAGCATGGCGAGCCGAATTGACAACGCTTCTAAACGCAGCCTCCACTGCGGAAGACGACCGCATTCGGGCCGTACGCACGCTGGGGTATTTTCCTCCCGGTCAGACCGAAAACTTGCTGGGTAGTTTGCTGACTCCCGATCAATCCAATGCCGTTCAGCTGGAAGCTGTGACTGCGCTGACCCGCCAAAATCATTCCAAGGCCGGCAAATTGCTCACCGAGGCCCAGCAATGGAAAACGTTTACCCCCCAGATCAAGGCCGCCGTGATCAATCGCCTCGTATCCCAGCCGGTACTCCTGGAGGAATTGATACACGCGCTGAAAACGGGCGCCATTCCAGCCGCCGACATTCCGTCAACCACCCGGCAGGCGCTCATGAAATCGGCTAACCCGCGGGTACAATCGGCCGCCGATTCCCTTTTTGATTTCCTGGAAGAAGGCGGCAGAATGGAGGTATTCAGTCGATACAAAGAGGTGTTGACCCTGGTAGGCGATTTCGCTGCGGGCAAAGCCGTTTTTCGCAAGCAATGTGCCGTCTGTCACAGGCATTCGGGGGAGGGAGCCGAAGTCGGACCCGATTTGACCGGTATTGGCAATCAACCGGCTTCGGCCATCCTGTTGCATACACTGGTACCGAATTATGAAATTTTGCCGGAATACCAGACCACCACCGTGCAGACCACCGATGGGCGGCAGCTAAGCGGCCGCATTCTCTCCGAGTCGGCCCATTCCATCCGGTTAAAAACTTCTTTCGGAACCGAAGAAACCCTGCTCCGTTCCCGAATTGAACGCATGGAAAACCCGGGCACGTCCCTGATGCCCGACGGACTGGAACAAACCATGACTCGGCAAGACCTTGCTAACCTGCTGTCCTTTCTTAAAGGATCCTCGTACCCTTAAAACGGCAAACGCACGTTTACCTACGCAGCAGAAAAATGGCTGTTTCGATCAGGTTGTCTTCTCCCCTGCCTACCGCTGCCGGGTTTAGGTCCAACCGAAGGTCAGGCACCACACCATCTTCCAATTGCCGTTCGTCCAGGTCGATGGTCTGCGTTGCCGAAAAGCGGTAGGTCCACCCGTTGGGTAACTCACCAAATACCGGGGTCCCTCCGCCTCCACCCGTTTGGTCTCCTACCAGGGACACGTTGGGGAGGGCCTTCATCATTTGGGCAAAAAAAGTGGTCGCGCTATAGGACCGGCGATTGGTAAGGACGATCACGCGGCCGGTATACGTTCCTTCCTCCCAGGGGCGAATTGTCATCGGCTCCCAGGGGCCAAATTCATCCGGTCCCGGGCCCGATTTGATCCGTTGCCTTGCATACTCAATCTCTTCTGCCGCGAAGGCAGAAGCCAGTAACTCAGCATTGCTCAGATTGCCCCCGCCGTTATTCCGCACATCGATGATTACCCCCCTGCTTCGTTTTGCCCGCTCGACGACCACCTGCAGATTGGCTTCGGAAATCCGTTGCCCGAAGGATCGGTAATTGACATACAACACCTCGTCCACCACCTGATGCTGTAATGGCCCGCTGATCCAATAATCTCCTCCCAGGTATTCCTGCTCGATCAGGTTTTCGTCGTAATTCACGGGGAAATCCCGATACCAATCCCAGTTTCGGCTGCGGTTAAATCCCGTACTTAGATTTACGTGCCCGTCCCGGAGTTCAAAAAGCATTTCGGCCAACAGGTCATACAGCTCCAGTTGGCCCATCTGATCGTTTACCCTGGGCCGGTAATCCGCGCGTACCTGTTCCCAGTCAATGTCTTTGTGGGTAAAAAACGAATACCTATGGTTTACGTCTTCCCATAAGGTGTCGAATACAGCCGTTGGGTCCGACGCGGGGTCGGGTGGCAGCAGCCATTGGTCGCAGGAAAACAAAAAAACCACAAGGATCCAACTAAACGATGCCGGTCTTACCATATGCGAAAATTTATTAAAAGACTGACTGCATGTCCAACTCGATGAATCGGTTGGCCTCCCTTTAAGACAGCGAACTCTGGTCGGTAACGCAGTGCCAGGTCATTACCGGCAGGCAATGTCCAAACCAGCGTGGATTCCAGTCCCAGGTTCCAATCCCTTCCTACGTAAAAAGGGTCCACCGCCCGGAGAAAATTATCCAAGGGTTCCCCATCCTCGGTGACTCCTGCCGGGTCGGCTCCGATAAAGCCGGACTTAATCTGAAAGCCCACTACCTGCCAATGGGCCAGGGTTTGCCAGGAAAACTGCTGCCCTTTCCATTGAAAGGGGTACTGGTACCGAAGCGCCGGTCCAATGGAGGTGAAATAATCGTACCGGAGACTGTAATTGGTAAATCCATTGTGCCGACGGAGATTCAACAAATTCTGATTGGACCAGCCCCAATGCAGACCCCGGTCGGCGTCTTTTTCCCGGTGATAAAAGGTACTGTTCCAAAAGCCCGCAGACAAAGCGTTTAGGGAGTTGCCGATTTGGTTGCTTAGCGGGCCAATGCCAAATTCAACTTGGAAGGTCTCTGTCTTATGGGGGCGTTGAAGCGCGAACGCGCCCGTACTGAAACTGCGGGGCCCGCTGTACTTCATGGAAGAAAATCCGGCGTCACGACTGGTGAATGCCTGAAAGCCGGTGGACAACCATAGATTCCCTGACGACTGCGAAAAGGCGTTCAGGTGGACCATGCAGGTCAACAGGAAAAGAAATAAAAAATGGTTACAGGTACTCCGCATCAGGTTTCGTCTCTGGTAAAATAGTATTGGTCCGCCAAAGTACTAAAATCTGAAAAAAATCTAACCTTCCGATTCATATTCCAGGTATTTTTGTGTTAATTTATCAAGCAATAGCGGTTAACTTTTATTACGAAGATTGATGAAACAGGGTTTGTACCTTTTCCTTCTCTTTTTTGGCTTGGGAGGAATTTGCCAGGGTCAGGAAAGCTTTTTAGGCATCCAAAACAGCCAGCGGAAAGGCATGATCAATGCCATGATGAACCCAGCCGAACTGAACCACCTGCACAAAAAAGTGGAAGTGTCGTTTTTTGCAGTGGGCGAAACCCTGGATAACAATGTCTTGTCTTTTCAAGACATGCTCTCCGACTTTAACCAATTCGAAAGCATCTTTGCGCGCATATCGGAGCCGGTCAACGTGCGAACAGACTTTACGGTAATGGGTCCATCCGTAGGCATTCGGTTAAAAAAGTGGTCCCTGGGATTTACCTCCCAGGCCCGGGCAAAGGTGGATGTCATCGATTTTAACCCCAAGCTGGGCGACGCCATCGTCAACGAAACGACGGCAAGCGGAACCAACCAAACGCAATTGGACCTACCCTACAATCAGCGTATCAATGCCGTCGGCTGGCTGGAACTTGGGCTAATGGCGGGCACCAGTATCTGGGAAACCGAAACCCAGTCTCTATCGCTGGGTGGGCATTTCAAAGTGCTCTTTCCCGGCACCTATGCCAACCTGGGATTGGACCAAATCCAGGCAACCCTGCTAACCGGACCCGACCAAATACGCCTTGCCAACGCACGGGGTATATTGAACCTATCGTACGACGATCGCTGGGATATCAATCGCAATGGTGGACTGGGCTTCGACACCGACCTTTGGTCGGGTTTTTCTCCCCGTGGCTTTGCAGTCGACCTGGGCGCCAATTACCTTATAAACCGAAATGGGAGACGCTTCCTGAATCTGGGCATGTCCATGAAAAACCTGGGCGCAATGACCACAGCTAGCAGCCAAATTACCCGAAATTACCAGATCGACATTGGTCAAGGTGAATCCTTTCGGATCGACAACCTGGCAGGAAGCATCGAAGAAATCGAGCAGCAATTGGTGAATAGCGGGTTCTTTTCAGTTTCCCGTGAGCAAACCGCCACACGTATTCACCTGCCCCAACAACTCGCGGCTTATGTAGAATTCAGTCCCGTACGCCATTTTCAGGTAGCGGTCTACGGACAAAAACGCATCGACGACGAAAGCCACAACCGGCAATTGAGCGCCCCGGATTTGCTAGTCATCACGCCCCGGTTTATTGCAGGCAAACTAGAGATTTACTCACCCTGGATGCACCATCAGGTTTCTGGCCTGGCAGGCGGACTCGGTATACAATTCGGCGGCTTCTTTGTTGGCAGCCAATCCCTTATCACCGGACTCCTGGCGGATAGCAGTCGACTGGATGTACATGCCGGATTATCCTGGGGATTTTGATTTCTGATTTCGGCAACGGTCGGAACAATACCTGACTTCCTCCCAGTTTTTCTCCCATTTCTTCCGCCAGACAAACGGCCTTCCACAAACCGGGCAAGTCTTCTGAGGCAGGTCTCTTTTTTTTATCATTGCAGCGTAGGTTTCGGTTGGTAACTACACCTCCCCGGAAAATTGTTTACCAAAACCAGGAAAAGAATTCTGTAGATAGGCAACGTGCAAGAAATTCCTTCCCACAGGTAGATAAGATTGGGCTAAATTCCCAAAAAAATAGGGCCTTTCACAATTGAAATTGCTATATTGGATCGTCAAAAAAATCTGATTAACCCGATATCCATTCATGTTATCCAACGAACAAAAGCAACAAATTAGCGCACTGGGAATGCCCCTACAAACGGTAGAAGAGCAACTACAAAACTTTAAACAGGGCTTCCCATTTTTAGAAATTCAAGATGCTGCTAAAATCGGAGACGGCATCCAGGTTTTGACGGAGGAGCAGTTAACCACCGCGGTGAATGAATACGAATCCGCTGCCCCATCGCAAGCACTGGTGAAATTTGTTCCTGCGAGTGGTGCCGCCAGCCGCATGTTTAAAAACCTATTCGGCTTTCTCGAAAAAGGAACCGACTCCCTGGAAGACGATGCCTTTGTGCGCCAATTTTTCGCGTCCATCGACTCCTTTGCCTTTTATGAAGACCTGAACCGGGAACTTCAAAAAAGCGGCAACGATTTGCCCACTGCACTAAACCAAAAGGAATATGCACGTATTCTGACTGTCCTTTTGGAAGACGAGGGCCTTGGATACGGAAATTTGCCCAAGGGCCTATTAAAATTCCATGCGTACGGCAGCGAAAACCGCACGCCGGTAGAAGAACATTTTGTCGAAGGCGCACAGTATGGCGTAGGAAAGGACCGAACGGTACGGCTTCATTTTACCGTATCGCCCGAGCATCAGAAAAAATTTGAAGAAAAAGTAGCCGAGGTACGACCCGCTATGGAGAAAAGGTTTGGTGTTACGTTTTCTGTCGATTTTTCTCAGCAAAAAAAGACCACCGACACCATTGCCGTAGACCTGGACAACGAGCCGTTTGTCGAAGACAATGGGGACCTGCTCTTTCGGCCCGCAGGGCACGGGGCGCTGTTGGCGAATCTAAACGAAATCGATGCAGATCTGGTCTTTATCAAAAACATCGACAACGTGGTACCGGATCGCCTGAAAGAGACCACTACGACCTATAAAAAAGCCATTGGCGGCTTGCTCCTTCGGGCACAGTCTGAGGCCTTTCAGGCGCTGAAAGCGCTCGATAAGGCGGTCAGCGAGGCCACCGTAGAAAATGCCCGGCAGGTATTTACGCAGACCCTCGGAGGGAAACTCCCGGATGCATTTCAAACGCTTACACTAGACGAACAGGGCAGTTTCCTGCACAACAAACTAAACCGTCCCATTCGGGTTTGTGGGATGGTAGAAAATACCGGTGAGCCCGGAGGCGGCCCCTTTTGGGTGAAAGAGTTGGATGGCTCGCTTTCCCTGCAGATCGCCGAAACGGCCCAGTTAGACCTCGATGATCCGGATCAAAAAGCCATCTTTCAGGCAGCGACGCATTTCAACCCGACCGACCTGGTTTGTGGCATCAAAGACTACAGGGGCAAACCCTTCGACCTGATGGCCTACCGGGACCCAAAGACCGGGTTCATTACCCAAAAATCCAAAAGCGGACGGGATTTAAAAGCCCAGGAACTTCCCGGTCTGTGGAACGGATCCATGGCTCACTGGAACTCCCTCTTCGTAGAGGTACCGCTGATTACTTTTAACCCCGTCAAAACCATCAACGACCTCCTGCGTGATGTTCATCAATAATCCATTAGGCCTGTCAACAACCTCCTTATGATTCTAAAAACGTTTTCTTTCCCTCGTTTACTTCCTTTCTGCCTATCGGCCTTCTTCCTGCTGTTCCTGTTGCTTCAAGTACCCGCGAGGGCGCAGTTGGACGTGGGCGCCGCCGCTCCTAAGGGCGCGGAACAGCTGTTCAACGGAAAGAAAAAATCCCTACATAAAAACTGGACCTATTGGGAAGGCCCCCGGCTTACTGCCAAACTGCCCATCAAATGGGAAATTGTACCGGATCCGGTCGACAAAGGAACCGCAGTCAGTTCCAACGATCCCGACGGCGCCGGTGGGAAATACGGTGCGGCCGACATTGTCACGAAGCAAAAATTTACGGATTTTCGCCTGCATGTGGAGTTTCTGATCAAAGAACCGGGGGGTAATAGCGGCGTGTACCTGCAAAATCGCTACGAAATACAGATCCTCGATGGAGACAGCACCGATCATGGCATGGCGGCAGTGATCAACGAGAAAGCGGCTCCCTATAGCGTTTACCGGGGGGTAGGCAAATGGAATGCCTACGACATCCAATTCCGAAGTGCCCGTTTCGATGAGAACGGCAAACTGTCGGAAAAAGCAATGACCACCATTTATTTTAACGGGGAAAAAATCCACGAAAATGTGGCCATTCAGCAGGTATGGGGCGGCGCAAACTCCGGCCTGGACGGAGGCAGGGATGGTGGAAAAGGCATCACCAATCGCCCAGGAGGCATCAAACTGCAAGCCGAAGGACACGAAGTGCTGTTCCGCAATATCTGGGTCCAACGGCTCAAGCTGGAAGAATCGGATACCGATTTCTAATCCCCGGCGACGAGGATAAACAAAATCGGAAATCCAGAACTTGTTTTTCAGTCTGGCAGTGTTTTTGTTTCCTTACCGGTAAAAAACGGTATGAACTTTAAACGCATTTTTGGACCCATTCTCACCTTGATCGGGTTGGGTGCTCTTATTTACGGAGCCTACGCATTTTTGGGGCCTGGGGAAGCCGATTGGAAAACACTTCTGGTGGTATTCGTATTGGGGTTCGTTTTCTTCAGTTCGGGCCTGGGACTCTTAAAAACAATCAAAGACCGGAGCTAGGCGTACCTGTAGCGCTACCTGTAGCTCCTTCCCTGTAAAGGAAATACCGCCTGGTTGTATCTTTGGAGAATAAAGTGTATGTTAAGGGATAGTTTACTACCTATATCCCGTATCAATTAATGAAAATCCACTTTCCTACCGCTGGACTTCTCCTGCTACTCGTATGTTGCCAGCAGCCCAGGCAATTCACGCAATCGGCCGACCTATCGGAACCCAGACCTTCCACCTACGTGGAAGAAGATCCAGACCCCATTTATTCCGCCCATGTGCGAACCAGCCCCTTCCAGACGCCAGAGGAAGAGAAGGCCGATTTTATTCTTCCACCGGGATTTGAGGTGACGCTATTTGCCGCCGAACCGGACATCACCAAACCCATCAACATGGCCTTTGACGAAAAAGGGCGGCTGTGGGTCAGCCAGTCCTCGGAATACCCCATTAAAGCCGGTGAGGGACAGGGAAGAGATAGAATAAGTATTCTGGAAGACAGCAACAAGGACGGCAGGGCCGATAAAATCACCCATTTTGCCGAGGACTTGAATATCCCCATCGGTGTCCAACCGGTGAAGGGTGGAGCCATTGGCTTCAGCATTCCGCACGTTTATCGCTTTTACGATACCGACGGAGACGATAAAGCGGACAAGCGGGAAATACTATTGGGGCCTTTTGAGACCCGCGATACGCATGGGATGGTGAATAACCTGTTTCGTGGATTTGACGGATGGATCCACGCTTCCCATGGCTTTAGCAATGTTTCTACCGTGGCCGGAAAAGATGGTGATTCCATCCGCATGGTTTCGGGAAACACGTTTCGATTTGCCATGGACGGCAGCCGTGCCGAAAAAACCAGCGACGGACGGATCAACCCCTTCGGTTCCGATTTGGACGAGTTGGGGTACCATTATTCGGCCGATTGCCATACCCTGCCCATTTACCAATTAATCCGGGAGGGGAATTATACCCAATGGGGGAAAAAGGAACCCAACCGGGGCTTTGCCCCTACCATGATGGATTACGGGCTGAATTCCACGGCACTGTCCGGACTGGTATATTACACAGATACCCAGTTTCCTGAAGCGTACCAAAACAGTTTTTATTCGGGAGACGTGGTCACCTGCCGGATCAGCAGGAGCACCATGAGTTTTAATGGTTCCACGCCGCAGGCCACCCGGCAGGCGGATTTTCTGGTGAGCCAAGATCCCTGGTTCCGTCCGGTAGATATCAAAGTGGGACCGGATGGTGCCTTGTATATTGCCGATTTTTATAACCCCATTATCGGGCATTACGAGGTTCCTCTGGATCACCCGGATCGGGACCGAAACAGCGGGCGCATTTGGAAAATCACCTACCGCGGACAGCAAAAAACCGTTACCGACTGGTCACGGGCCAGCATGGCACGACTCATAGAAGCCATAGGAAATCCCGTGCTCCAAACCCGGCTGGTTGCTACGGACGAGCTGGTGGATCGGTACGGAAGCGAAGCGACCGCCGCCCTTCAAAAGATTGTCAACCACCGGCGTAGCCCTTCGCGCCAACTGGTACAAGCCCTCTGGGCACTATCACGCCTGGAGGCCCTACCGAAGAAGACCCTGGAGAAAACACGCCTGCATCCCGATCCCCTGGTTCGGGTTCACCTGCACCGGATTCTGGGGGAACAGACCAAATTTGACTCAACCGACTATGAATGGACCAAAGAAGCCCTGGTGGACAACAGCCCCCACGTGCGACGCGTGGCTGCCGAAAATCTCATCCGGCATCAGGACAGAAGCATGGTCCGCCCCCTGATGCAGGCATTTTTGGAAACCCCGGAAAGCGACAGCCACCTGAGATATGCCTTGCAGCATGCCTTTTATCACCACGCAAGCCATCCTGAGATCGCCAATACCGTTGCCAGTGAATCCTGGAACGAAGAGGAAGCAGCCGAAGTGGCCCTGGTTTTTTCGGACATCACCTCCCGCGTTTCCGCAGCCTTTCTGGTGGCGCACTTGCGAACCAACCCCGTATCGGAAGATCGTTTTTTACCCTATTTGACAGCTGCCGCACAAGCATTACCTGCTTCCAAAATACGTGGACTGATCCAGCTGGCCCAGCAAAAACAGCCAGGATTACCCCTGTATCGGAAAGCCATCGCTATCAACGCCGGGCTTACCCAGCAGGATGTGGAATGGCCCGAAGAACTGATCACCTGGAACCGGTCTTTGTGTGAACAGCTGCTGGAAAAACAGGCTGGGAACTCCAGTTCCCTTAACGAAGCCCAAATCGACGAACTGCACTACGCGACCGGCGTATCTGGTATGCTGCGGCTTAGGTCCACTATTCCCCAACTTCGGCAACTGGTAAGCGGGCCCTATCTGCTGGAGGAGATCCGGGTAGCAGCTGCCAGAGCCTTGATGGAAATTGACCCGGAGACGCAACTGACATTTTTACAGGATTGGATGACCGATCCGGAAAACGCCCTCGACTTTCGTCGCAAAATGGCACAATCCATGGCCCTTTTCTCATCCAGCCGCAGCCTGGATGCATTGGGTGAGGGAATGCGGCATGCACCAATTGAACTACAGGAAACCATTGCTGCGTTACTCGCTGCGGAGGATGAAGGCAAAGACCTTTTGATCAGGCTTATCCGGGAGGGCATGGCCCCCGCGAGAATTTTACAGCGCCGAAACGTGGAAGAGAACTTCCTTTCCGGTGCCAGCAGCGCGCAGCAGGAGTCCTTCCAGGCCCTCACCGAAAACCTTCTTCCCATCAGTCAGGAACGTGAACAGTTGATTGCCGAGCGTGTGGAGAATTTTGAACAGTCCGCAGCACAGGTGCTAACCGGTAGATCCCTTTACGAACAGCATTGCAGCATGTGCCACCGAATCGAGGAAGACGGAGGCATGATTGGCCCTCAACTAGACGGCATTGGTAATTGGGGCCTTTCCGCTCTGGCCACCAAAGTGCTGGATCCCAACCGAAATATTTCCGAGAACTTCCGGACCTATACCCTGAAACTCAAAAATGGGCAAACCCGCTCCGGTCTTTTCCGGCGGGAAGAAGGACAGCTGCTGGTAATGGCAGACCAGACTGGACAGGAGTTTTCCGTTCCCAAAAGCGCTATTGCCGAACAAACCGCCTCTACCATTACCCTGATGCCAGATTACTTCAGCACCACAATGAATCAGGAACAGTTCAATGATTTGATGAATTACCTACTTAGCCTTCGTTAAGATGATTATTCCAGCCCACCTCCCCAACAAAATTGCAGCATCACTAATCACCCTGGTTGGAACGGTTTTGCTTCCACCCTGTATGGCCCGTCAGGATACGTCCGGAGTTCCCGCGTCCAAGATTTCTTTCCAGAAACATACGCTCAGCAGTACCTTTCTGGCAGAAGGCGCTGCCATCGGTGATGTGAACCGGGACGGCTTAATGGACGTAATGGCCGGGGCCTATTGGTTTGAAGCGCCGGACTGGACACCGCACGAACTGGAAGAACCGCAGGAGTTTTACTACGACAAAGGATACAGCAATGCCTTTATCAGCTACGGCATGGATGTGAATCAGGACGGCTGGGTAGATTTTGTGCGGATAGGCTTTCCGGGGAAGGAGGTTCAGTGGTTTGAAAACCCAAAAAACCAAGCCGGACAATGGAAGACACATCGGATTTCCGGATCGCTCGGCAACGAGTCGGCGGGCTTTTTTGACATGGATAAGGACGGCATCAAGGATATTGTCGGCAGTATTCCCGAGACGGGCGAAATGGTCTGGTTCAAAGCCCCCGGGGATCCGGATGATCTGGCCTGGGAAAAATACCCAATCAGTGAAAAAGAGAGTCCGGGCACGGCGCGATTTGCCCACGGTATGGGCATGGGAGATATCAACGGGGATGGAAAAATGGACCTGATCATCACCGAGGGCTGGTGGGAAGGCCCGGAAGACCCTCGCCAGGGGCCCTGGAAATTTCATCCCGCCGACCTGGGTGAACCGGCCGCACAGATGTACGTGTACGATTTCAATGGGGACGGTCTTGCGGATGTGGTTTCTTCCTCTGCCCATCAATTGGGAGTCTGGTGGCACGAGCAAAGAAAATCCGGGCAATGGGAAACCCACCTTATTGATGACTCTTTTACGCAAACGCACGGACTGGAACTCGTGGACATCAATGGAGACGGACATCCGGATCTGGTTACCGGCAAACGCTATTTCGCCCATATGGGCAACGACCCCGGCGAATACGACACGCCGTATCTGTCCTGGTACGAGTTTGTTTCGGGGTCAGACCCCCAATGGATCCAGCATGTGATCGATACCGATTCCGGTGTGGGGGTCCATGTGGTTACGGAGGATTTTACCGGCAACGGGTTGGTGGATATCGTAGTCGGCAACAAGAAGGGGGTTTTTGTATTTGAGCAAATCAGGGAGTAAGCGGAAGGAGCGCATAAGCGCTGGCAGGCTCGGAGCGTAGCGAAGACCCAGAGGGCGGTGCGGCTTGCTGGAAAACCCTGTTTTTTTAAAATTAGTCCTAAAAGACTAATTCTTAACGCTCAGTCCTCAACTTCATATCTGTTGCTATCGGCATCATATAGTGCATAGATGAGATAGGCTTCAAGAGCATCTTTTCGCTGCAGGTCACCGGCTAGTATATTGGCCAGATTCAGCAAAGCAATGGGGTTGCCGGATCCGGAGCGTCGCAGACCTCCGGCCAGCTCACTATCACCATCTGGTCCTTTGCGTGTTGAGTCAGCTAGGTGCCTGCGTTGAGTTTGGTGAGCGTTGGCTCGGCGGATTCGCCACCCTACCAATTAGGGAAAATATTCTTATCTTCATCAGTTTGTCAAAGCTTCCAGCAGGCAGGTAATGGAGGATCTACCCGTACCGTAGAGAACGAGTTAAACTGCCCGCTGCCCGGGTACCTGATGAAACCTTGTTCACGTAACATCCAAAGCCGATAAATTTCTTCGGAAGGACCGATCGTCCTCAAATTGGTATTTTTTTTCATTTCGCGTACGTGTTTTATCCAGCTTAACGGACATAGAGAAAAATCATACTACTATGAAAAATCTCATTATTCTGTTCTTCTCTTTTTTCTCTGTACATGCTGCCACGTCCCAGACGACGGTCAGTATAATGGGAGGCCTAAACTATTCCTCTGGCAATTCTTCATTTTCCTCATCCTACATCGGTGGAAGTGCGCGTGCGCAGGTTTCGCCCAGAATCGGCCTGACACTGGACCAGGGATTCCACGATCAGTTTGGCCTGCATACCGGCCTACTTTATTCAGGGAAAGGATTCCAACTGGATTTTGAGCAGCTGAGAGATGGTGTTGGAAAGGGTGAGGCAACGTTTGCCCTCAATTACATGGAACTGCCACTGATGGCTTATTACAACGTCAACAAATTCCAAATACAACTTGGGGCATACGCTGCCTACACGATCAGCGGCAGGAGTACCACAATCTTTGAGTACCTGGAATTGGGGGAACCTCGAAAATTTGTCAATGAGCAATCACTGACTTTCGGCGATACACCGGCAGCTGAGGATGATCCACTGATTCCCATAGGGTTCCGGAGAAGCGATTTTGGCTTCATGGCAGGCATCGCCTATCGGCTATCCGATACCGGTACGCTCAGCTTTCAATACAGTAAAGGACTGAGCAACCTGATTTCAAATGCGCTGGATAATGCCAATCCTGTTCTACATAATGCAGCTTTTAGCCTGTCTCTGGCTTTTGCCATAAAAAGAATAAATCATCGATAAACGCGCAGGATCAAGCACTTTTGATTTAAATTCCGGAAATTCATTAGTATCAACTTATTCTCAGGCTACTTTGCAATGAATGACTACGATAAAAAGTTTAAACTAATGTACCTGCAATTTTTTAAGCCCCTGGCGGTCTTTTCGCACAAATACACCCGCGATCTGGAGTTGGCGGAGGATGTGGTACAGAACGTTTTTCTGTCCCTCTACGACAGCCGAAACCACCTGAAGATACATAGTTCTCTAAAATCCTACTTATACAGAGCGGTGTATAATCAGACCATGGATGTCTTAAAGCGTGAATCCAGAAAAATATCGGGTATACATACCGATGAAATGGTGCAAGAAGAATTCCGCGATCTGATGGAAGAAGCGGAATTTGAGCGAAAAATACAGGTGGCCATAGATGCGCTGCCCCAGGGCTGCAGAAACGTTTTCACCATGAGCCGAAATGATGGACTCAGTAACAAGGATATCTCCATTCAGCTGAATATCTCTATCAGAACCGTAGAAACCCAAATTAGCAAAGCTCTGAAGCTACTACGGGAAAGGGTGTACACAATCCTGGCATTCCTACTTCTTTTCTTCGAATTGAACCCGTAGGAGACAGACCGAGCCAATACCGTTAAATCACGACAAATTATGAAAACAAGTAAAAATATCGATACGCTCATCATCAGAAAACTCAGCGGTACCGCGACTGAGGAAGAACTACATACGCTGGGAGATTGGCTGAACAGTAGCGAGGTAAATCGACAGTATGCGGAGCAGACACAGAAAATATGGGAAAAGTCCATGGATTTCAAAATTTACCGGGCGATTGATCTTGACAAAAACTGGAAAACGTTTAAAACACAATCCAAGTGGGGTGAGGGCAGGTCAGTCCACAACACCTGGTGGAAAGTAGCAGCGGTACTGGTATTTGCACTGAGCTTTGCCTGGCTGGGATACGATTTTTGGATTGGACAGCAAACGGTCACAATTGCCGCCCAAGAGCAGGCTGAATCCCATTATCTTCCCGATGGCAGCCTCGTTTACCTACAGCCCGACTCCTGGATAAGCTATAGGCCCGAAAGCTTTCAGTCCTCGGATCGGAACGTATCTTTTGCTGGAAAAGCCTACTTTCAGATTCAGAAAAAAAATGCCGCTGAGCACTTCATCGTCAATACGTTCAACAGTCAAACCATTGTACTGGGAACCGCCTTCACGCTCAATACCGATAAAAATGAAACGTCTACCCGTCTGAGGCTTTACGAAGGAAAAGTTTTATTTACCACTACCCGTGACTCTGTAACACTACAACCCGGTGAAGAGGTAATTTTAACGGGAAGTAAGCTAGAGAAAGAAAACTTTCGGGAGAATCCAAAGTCCCTGAACTTCCAAAATAGCCCACTAGAGGAGGTATTCAGTGTTCTGAGTGAAACCTATCTGGTAGAATTCTTCTACGATGGCGCCTGGCCCGGCTGCGAGATAAGCGGAAATCTGGATGCCGGAACACTGGAAGAAACGATGCAACACCTGGATTTCATCCTGGGAATCAACTACAGCATAAACGCGCAGCTGGTCATTATTGAAAAAATTGACTGTAATGAATAAGGCCGGCGGATTTCAGCGATACCATCATGCTTCCCTTCGCAAGTTCAAAAAAGTAAGTAAATGATATGAAAAATGTATATATGTTGCTTTTTTTCCTATCGGCATTCGATATAAAAGCACAGGATCACTTCGGCATAAGCCTACCTCAGCAGGAATACCGGATCCGTAATCTTCTGAAGATCATCAACGAGCAGACGCAGCATTCGTTTATCTATCCGTCTTCTGATGTAGACGAAGAGCAGATCGTCAGCACCCCTGAAGAAAGATATGAACTCACACGACTTCTCAACCTTATGTTTCCTTCCCAAACCCACGAACACCAGATCAGCGACAAGAAAGTCCTAGTCAAAAAGAAAAAAAGGGTAAAACAGGCATCCAAAGAAAGGTTTAGCATTAGCGGCTATGTGACAGACAGCGCTTCCGGCGAATCGCTTATTGGTGCGCACATTTTCTTTCCGGAACTCAATTCAGGTGTCGTGACCAATGCGTACGGCTTCTTTTCTGCCAGCCTGCCGGCAGGTACCCATACCATCGGGGTAGGCTATTTGGGATATGAGCGGTTAAAGCACAGCCTGGAGCTACGCGAGGATGTAAAACTTAATGTGGCGCTGGTCCAAAACACCAGTAACCTGGAAGAAGTACTTGTACACGGCGGGCAGTCGCTCGTTGAGACCTCACAAATCAGCGGCCTGAAAATACCGATACGGCAGATGAGCAACTTACCTGTTTTACTGGGAGAAACGGACCTGATGAAGAGCATTCAACTGCTACCGGGCATTAGTGGTGGCTTGGAGGGCTTTAGCAACTTTTACGTGCGAGGCGGCGGGCCTGACCAGAATCTAATTCTTCTGGATGGCGTTCCCCTGTACAACACGCAGCACCTATTTGGCTTTCTGTCCACGTTTAACAACGATGCCCTCAACAATGTGGATCTTTACAAGGGCGGGTTTCCGGCCCGCTACGGCGGTAGGTTATCTTCGGTACTGGACATTCAAATGAAAGAAGGAAATCGACAGGAGTTTCGGGGAGATGCCACGGTAGGGCTGCTCGCCTCCGCAATCACGCTGGAAGGACCCATAAATGAACAAACTTCCTTTATGGTTTCGGGCCGCCGTACGTACTGGGATGTGCTTGCCAGGCCCATTTTGAGGTCCCTGAACCAAGATATCGGCTACCATTTCTATGACTTGTACACCAAGATAAACCATTCGCTGTCAGATCGGGATAAAATTTATTTCAGTACGTATCTGGGTAACGACAAACTAAGCCTGATGAATGACGCTATCGCTGAAAACAGTAGTCAGGTAGTCAGTAATGAGGAAAGAAATGCACTCAAATGGGGCAATTTCATCTCCGCCTTCCGGTGGAATCACACCTATAATTCAAAGCTTTTTGGCAATATGGGCATCACCTACAGCCGGTTTTATTATGACATTAGCAATGCCTATGTGCGCACGTTTGAAGGCGTAGCAGGAAATACCCCTGAACCGGAAATTTATAGCAATTCACTCAACTCGGGCATTGAAGATGTGGCCTTTAAAGCCGATTTCGATTATTTCCCGCTTCCAAACCAATCCATCAAGTTTGGCAGCATGCTTACCTATCATACGTTTACGCCCAAAGCGCTGTCCACCGCTAATTTCAACTCCGCAATCAGCTTGTTTACCGAACCCATTACTGCCTTGGAAACTGCCAGCTATTTTGAGGATGCTGTCAAGCTGGGCAACAGATTCGACATCAACATGGGGCTGCATTTTTCTTCGTTTTCCCTACCAGAAAAAACCTACAGTTCGCTACAACCAAGGGTTTCTATGAATTACCGGCTAGGCCCCAAGCTATCTACCAAGATGGCCTATGCAAAAATGACCCAGTTTTTGCACCTGTTAACAACGACTACCGTCGGACTGCCTTCCGATCTATGGGTGCCGACTACCGAAAATATACCTCCCCAGGATGCGTATCAGGTAACCGGAGGTTTGGCTTATACCCCCAATCCTAATGTGGAGTTCTCTCTCGAAGGCTACTATAAGGAAATGGATAACCTGCTGGAATACAAGGAAGGAATCAACTACGCCGATATCAATACCGACTGGCAGGAAACAGTAACTGCCGTGGAAGGCCAGAGTTATGGCGTAGAATTTCTCGCTCAGAAGAAAGCCGGAAAATTGGACGGATTCCTGGGTTATACCCTTGCATGGGCTTTCAGAAAATCTCCAGACCTTAACCTGGGAAAGGAATATTTTTACCGCTTTGATCGTCGACACGATTTAAGTCTGGCGGTAAACTTCAATAAAAGTAAAAAAATTGTCTACTCAGGGGTGTGGGTACTTGGAACGGGACAGGCGGTGACCTTACCGGAAGTACAATACCTCAATCCAGATAATCAGCTCATTGTGGCATTTAGTAAAAGAGGCGCGTATCGGATGCCGGCTTATCATCGCTTGGACCTTAGCGCTTCCCTCATCAGAGAAAAGAAAAATGGGGAGCGTCGCTGGATTTTCGGAATCTACAATAGTTATGCCCGAAGAAATCCGGTTTTTCTGGAGTATCTAAGTGGGGAGAATGCAGGATTTGTCCAGTACAGCCTCTTTCAGTTGATCCCAAGTATTTCTTATAGAAGAAGTTTCTGATATGAAAAAAATGCTATATCTCTTATTGTGCAGCTCAATACTGTTATCCTGCGAGGACGACATCAGTATTGCTATCATCCGGGAGGAACCCAAGGTAGTATTGCATGCCTATTTTGAAAAAGAAAAGCCGATGACCGTGGACCTGGTACGATCCATTCCCGTTCCTGCTCAGGTAGATTACGACCGCGCACGTTACCACATTGCCGATGCCGAAGTAAACGTGTTTGAGAACGACGCGCTGCTGGGAACCATGACCCATGAGGGAGCGGGGGTATATGTGTTGGACCAAATTCCCACGGAAAATCGCATTTACAGTATTTCGGTGAAGGCTGAAGGACTGCCAGAGGTAACCACCAATGTTGAGGTATTACCAGCCAAGCCCAAAGTCAACGATCACCGTTATACTAAAAACAGCCCCTTAACCAACAGTCCGAATCCTTCAGTTGAGCATACCCTCACGCTCGAGAATACTCCAGGTCAGACAGCATACTACAAAATCAGTCTGGATATCCGGGCCATACATTATTCAAACGAAGAAATTCAGCGTGAGGAAACCATCAATTGGTACAGACTGGCCTCCGCTAATCCGCTCCTGAAGGATTATACTTGCCTGGATAACTGCTACGGCGACACGGGTAATAGGAAAGCGCTTTACTTCAGTAACGAAGCGTTTGCCGACAGCCCGGATATCACATTACAACTGACAACGGATTACTTTGAGGATTACGAGGTATCTTTCCCAAACGAAACTGTAAAAATAGAATACGCGCAGACCGTCCGGGTGTCCAAAATCTCAAAATCCATGATGGATTATGCCAGATCTATTTATGATAACAGCAACGCCAACCAGATTTTTCAGGAGCCAGTGACCATTTTGTCAAATGTAAGCGGTGGGTTCGGAATATTCGGTACGCTCAGCTCGGTAGATTTACCATTTCGGTTCACTGAATGATCCCGGGCTGAACACTATGCGAAGCGCCTACTCATTGTATTCCAGGTACTTCTTACGTTTGGGGTTGTCTCTAGGCGAACCCTATCTGAGTCCCGGCGGCTCACCGATCGACGATCCCCTCCAGCTGGGCTTTAAGCTCTTCTACCACCTGTGGATAATTCGCATATAGGTTGTCTCTTTCATAGGGATCTTCCCGGATTCGGTACAACTGCCCCTTGGGCCCGCCTTTCGCGGGCTTAAGCCGGGTTGGAGCGCTAAAGCCCCCCGAACCCAGCCCATCTATGTATTTCCATTCCGACGTCCGGATAGCAAACACACCGGAAGAGGAATGATGGACCATCTCAGTACGAGCCAGGTATTCCTTGTCTCCCTGCACTACCGGTAAAAAACTGTAGCTGTCCAGGGCCGCTCCTGCCGGTATCTTTTGATCCAGCAAGCCGGCCACCGTGGCGAAAAGATCGGTCAGACTGACTAGCCCGGGGTAAGTTGCTTTTTTCCGTATGCCCTTCGGCCAGGATAGCAGCAGCGGAACCCGGTGGCCACCATCCCAAGCATCGCCCTTCTGTCCCCGTACACCCCTATTCGAATCGTGACCATGCAACAAAATCTCTTCTTCCGGCCAATAGGCCCCATTGTCACTTGAAAAAATCAGAATGGTGTTTTCCAGCAAGCCCTGCGCGTGGAGCTGCTGCTTTATGCGGGCTACCACCTGATCGATATCCATGACAAAATCTCCGTACAGGCCAGCTCCCGATTTACCTGTATGCTCCTCCGAGGGAAGCCAGGGGGTATGGGGCCCGGTCAGTGGTACATACAAAAAAAACGGGGTGTCCGCCGATTGACGTTCGATAAAGGCCAGGCCCTGACTGGTAATTTCATCCAGGCAATCTTCCACCCGAAAGGAAGGGGCCATCTCTCCCTGCCGCCACCATACGCCTTTTTCCCAATACACGGCCTGATCGTTGCTGTGTTTCTTATCCCAGGAAAATTCCGTATTTTCCTTGCGTCTGGGGTACACGTCTGTCGTTAAAATCACTTCCGGATCCACCGTCCGGTGATTTTCCAAAAAAACGTAGGGAGGGATATCCAAAGATGCCGGGTGAATAAACGAATAATCGAAACCAAAGTCGTTGGGTCCGGTCCGAACCGGCTGGCTGTAATCCACATTGGAATGGCCACTTTCCACATCCAATACCGCAGCCTTGCCGTCCTTAGTGACCCATTCCAAACCCAGGTGCCACTTCCCGACGATAGCGGTGCGGTACCCGGCATTTTGAAGAAGTGTAGCCATGGTCATTCGGTCTGTGTCCATTACCGGGGGAGTAAATCCTCCGATTCCCCGGGCTGCTGCGGGCGTTCGGAAGGCGTATTCCCCGGTAAGCAGGCCGAAACGGGAGGGCGTACATACGGAGGCACTGGCATGGGCATTGGAAAAAGTAATGCCTTCCGCAGCCAGTGCATCCAAGGCAGGTGTTTCAATTTTGGACAAGGGATTCAGGGCCTTGATATCCCCGTACCCCATATCATCCGCAAAGATGATGACAATATTGGGGGGATTCTCCCTCGCATCCAGACCCTGAGCAAGGACATCTGTTCCCCAGAAAAGGATCAGGTACAGGAAAAAGCTAAAATTCAAGCAATTTTTCATGGGTTCTCAATTTAAAGGAACGGAAGTGGCCAGTGCAATCACCCGGCCCCGGTCTCCGACTGCATTGTAAAAATGATAGGTAATACCCTCCCAACGAATCACCCAGGGTTTGTGGGCGTACACGGCATCGTAGGGCTCGGAGGGCGCCACCAGGTCTTCCCCTTCCCAATCCGTCCAATGCAGCAGATCGTAGGAGCAGGCAAAGCGCTCAAAAGCCCCGGGTTTCCAGAAAGCGCCAAAGTAAAACATCACATATAGGTCATCTATCTTTACTACCTGCGCATCTCCGCAAATACCCTCTCCACGGGTGATAACTGGTTCTTCGCCGATCCGAGTCCAGTTTACCATGTCCTCCGACCCCGCCATGCCGATACTTTCATAGGCGGCGGTGTCCCCTTTGGCATTGTAATACATGACAAACCGGTACCCGGTCAATTGATCTTCATCGCGGATGACGTGGGATTTGTAGATTTTATCGTTTTCGAACCAGCGCGCGGGGGAGTCGCCAGGCAACAGTACCGGACTAGTGATCCGCTCCCATTCTTCGGCAAGGACCAGATTTTCCGATTTGGCCATACCCACACCCAGCGTACCGGCTTCATACCCCGCGGTGGCTCCACCGAGATACGACATCCAGTAGGTACCTGCATGGCGATGCACTTCGTTTCCGGCACCCCATTCGGTGTCGACGAGCGCCAGGTATCCGGCTTTTTGATTGGCATCCCAGGTATCCTTCGTAAAGGAAAGCAGCTTACCCAGCTCTTCCCAATCCAATAAATTACTGCTTTTGGCCAGCCAGGTCTCGTAGCCCGTTCCGTCAAAGACGATGTAGCTCATGTACCACTGATCGTCGTATCGGAAGACGGTGGGACTGTCTACCAGTTTGGTGGTATCGCTGTGCTGAAA
The DNA here is from genome assembly GCF_900109255.1 of Cyclobacterium xiamenense. Taxonomy (NCBI): domain Bacteria; kingdom Pseudomonadati; phylum Bacteroidota; class Cytophagia; order Cytophagales; family Cyclobacteriaceae; genus Cyclobacterium; species Cyclobacterium xiamenense. The sequence continues at coordinate 172,363 of NZ_FNZH01000006.1, forward strand.
TACCACGCCGTATTTATAAGGGGTTTTGATCCGTTCGTACACCTCCTGCATGGTTTCCATAGAAACCTCCAATGGAAGCTGGGGGGAGGGCTTGCAGCAAACCCCTCCCCAGCAGCCTAGCGTAACCAGCAGAAATTGCTGAAAACGATTCATCAACAAGCCAATTTATAGCTTGTAATATTCCTCCCAGCCTTTTCGTGGCGGAACGCCTGCCAGCAACTGATTGGCCAGTGCGTGATTGGTGATTTGTTTGGACTCCCGGTCAAACGTCAAATGGGCCTTGAGTCGCTGTGAAAGAACACCCAGGGTAAATACCTGACTCAAGGGTCCGGCGATATCGAAAGAAGACCGGCATTTCTCCTCTCCCTTGCAGGCTTTCAGGAAATTGGCAAAGTGGTTGGAAGGGCTTTCCATAACTTCCGGGAGCTTCGAAGCCATGTCTTTGGCTGCTTCCTCGGGAATAATGGAAAGCGTGCTGCCGTGCGATCCGCCCTTAAAGGTAAGGTCTTTTCCGTAAATAATTTTTCCGGGGTTGAGCTTGGCCGGCTGCAGTTGTCCGTCACTCGGAGGAGGGATGTTCGGGTCCAATTCGGATACACCGTATCCTTCCGGTACCGGCGGGATGTTATTTTGCCCATCATACCAGGTAATGGTCATGGCAGGCATATCTCCTCGCTTGGGAAATTTGAACTCCAGGGTGGTTTCCATGGGAAAGAAGAAGGTATTATGACCATCCAATCGGGTAGGAATGATTTCTTCCGGAAGCCCTAAATCCAGGAATTCGTGGGCGGTATCCATGATATGCGCGCCCCAATCGCCCAAGGCACCCATGCCGAAATCGTACCAGCAGCGCCATTGTCCGTTCACCAGATCTTCGTTATAGGCGTGCTCATGAGCAGTGGTGTGCCAGGTATCCCAGTCCATCGTATCCGGTATGGGCTGCTTTTCGGGAAAGGAGATGATATTGGTGTCCCAACCGTGCCACCTCCTGCGACCGTTCATATGGGCCGTCATATTGGTGACATCTTTGATGATTCCTGCCTCTTTCCAGGCCTTAAATTGGAAATAATTGGCTTCCGAATGGCCCTGATTTCCCATTTGGGTGGCCACCTTGTATTTTTTGGCACCGTCCATCATTAGCTGCACTTCCTGAAAGGTACGGGCCATCGGCTTTTCTACGTACACGTGTTTGCCAAGCGACATGGCCAGCATGGTAATGGGAAAGTGAGAGAAATCAGGCGTACCTACGCTGACCGCTTCGATGTCCTTCCCCATTTTGTCAAACATTTCCCGAAAGTCCTTGAATCGGGGCACATTGGGAAACATTTTCATGACCTCCTCCGTGTGGGGCGCTCCCATGTCCACGTCGCACAAGGCCACAATGTTGGCCAGTCCTGTTTGGTAAAGCGATTTGGTGATGCTTCCACCTCGGTGACCGATACCGCAACAGGCGAGGTTTACTTTCTCGCTTGGTGCAATGTACCCCAGAGGCTTGCCCAAAACAAAGGATGGGATAATGGAAATACCGGCAGCTCCGAGGAGCCCGGACTTGATAAATTGTCTGCGTTTATCGTTCATTTATTTATTTGGTTATTTTGATCTGTTCGTCTCAAACGATCCCTGCACCCCGTCTCTAAAGAAACGGAAAAGGACGCATGAAGATAAACCATTTGTTGAGAATTTCGGGTAAAAATCACCGATTAGTTTCCCTGAAATGTTTGAAAAGGCTAAAAAATGCACGTAACTTTCGACATGAATTCTATTCGTTCCTTTATCTTACACGGGTTGGTTGCGTTCGTAGTCGTGGCCTGCGGGCCTGGAGATTTTGAGAAGCAATCCCGGTATACATTGGCCGTTTTAGATACCTTGTCGATTCCTTTTGAAGGAGAAATTCATGCCGCAGACTTTTTGGGAAACCGGGGTGTGCTTTACAACTACCGTTCCGGGACCTACCTGGCTTTCGATAGCACCGGAGCCGTGCTGGCCAGCAATTCGTTGCCTCCACAAGGCGATAACGGCCTGTTTTACGTCAATGGCTTAAAACTACTACCCAACGGGGAGCTATTCGCCCATTCGATCAAAGGAGAAATCGGCCTGCTCGACCAAAACCTACGCCTTCGGGAAAAGCGGCTGATGCCGTTCCCAAATGGGGTGGTGGACCTGAAACGGAACGTACAGATCATGGAGAAATGGAACGACGAGCTGTTATTGTTTTTTCCCGGAAGAGGAAACAAAAGCCCCTATGCGAAGGGATACTACCGGGACAATCACTTGCTGGAAAAGTTAGATTTGGTGACCGGCGAAACGGCCCCATTTTTACGGCTATCCCCCGAAAGTCAATACCAGCAGGACCTGCATTTTGAACCCTCCACTCCGCTAATCAGCCGGGCTGGTGATCACCTGTACCTTGCTTTCAACAAAGAGCCATTGATCCACCGATACAACCTTGCCGAGGAAGGGGCTTGGGAGGAAAGTGTACCGCTAGAGGCCGCGTCATTTGCACGGATAAAGGGCCAAACCCTTCCCCTGGGCAACGATGGCTCCATCCTGGCCGAAGGGGAGATTACGGGGCTGTTTGGCCTGGAAAACGGCTTCGCGGTAAGTTACTTTGAGGGCCTGTACCGGGACAGCCTGCCGCCAGCCGCTACCCTGCCCGGACAAGTAGTGAAATGGTATTTCCCGGAAAGCGGTTGGTCCGAGCCACTCGCCCTGCCAAAAGAGCTGTTGTTTCTGCTGAATTTTGAGGGACCGGACCAGCCGTTTTACGTACTACTCGATCCGGGCTATTTTCCAGATCGGATAAATGAAATGAAGATTCTTAAATTACATGTTCAACCCAGCTTGTGAAGCAGTTAATATACCAATATGACACCCACACGTACCAAAACCCAATTGCTGGCATTTCTCTTTGCCGGTAGCCTGGTGCTGGCCTGTTCGCCGCGCACCGAAACCGAAAAAGAAAGCCTGGATATCACTTCCGGCTGGCGCTCCCTTTTTAACGGGAAGGATATGGAAAACTGGCGAATAAAAATAGCCAAACACGAACTCGATGAAAACTATGCCAATACCTTTCGGGTAGAGGACGGTTTGCTCAAGGTCCGCTACGATGGCTACGAATCCTTTGACAGGCAATACGGGCATATTTTTTACGATGAGTCTTTTTCCCATTACCTGTACCGGGTGGAATACCGTTTTGTGGGCGAGCAAGCTCCCGAGGGAGAAGGCTGGGCGCTGCGAAACTCCGGCGTGATGCTGCACGGTCAGGATCCCGAAACCATGACCCGGGATCAGGATTTTCCGATTTCCATCGAAGGGCAATTACTGGGCGGAGACGGAGAAAATCCGCGCACCACGAGCAACTTGTGCACCCCGGGTACCAACGTGGTCATGAGCGGAGAGCTATTTACCCCGCACTGTACCAGTTCTTCCTCTAAAACCTATCATGGCGAACAGTGGGTAACTGCCGATTTTCTGGTGTTGGGGGATTCCATCATTCACCACATTGTGGAAGGAGACACAGTACTCACCTACCAGCAGCCCCAAATGGGCGGAGGCAACGTAAGCAACCACAATCCCGAGATAAAAAAAGATGGCCAATTGATTTCCGAGGGATTCATTTCGCTCCAGAGTGAAAGCCATCCCATTGATTTCAGGCGGGTGGAAATCTTTGATTTGGCTCCCTACAAGGACGATCCCGAAAAACTCGCAGAGGTGTTGGATCTATTAAAAACAGTCGAATAAGGGGTTTCAAAAAGCAAAAGCGGCGGTCTCTCCCACGGAAAGACCACCGCTGTATGTTGACTTTTACCTGGCATACCTGCAGTGCGTCCCATCTCTCTTTTTTCCGGTTGAAATGCCGCTTGCTTTATGTTTCACTCAGCAGTTTTTCTTGAAGAAAGGCATTTACAAACTTGCCGGAAGGATCCATTCGCTTCATCAGCGCGCGGAAGTCATCCATGCGTTCGTACCGATTCTGAAGGTAGCGGGGATCCAGGGTAAACAATTTCCCCCAATGAGGTCTGACCTGGAGCGGCCTTAACTTTTCCTCGATCCTTGGCAGGAGTTTCCGCACGTTTTCCCAATCCCGTTTCCAGGTAAAGTGCAGGGCGATGCTGTCCCGCTCGTAAGCCGGGCTTAACCACAGCGAATCTTTTTGTATGGACCTTACCTCAGAAACCAGCAAGTACGGAAAAATCGTTTCTCCCATCGCAAACAATGCAGCCAGCGCTTCCACTGCCCGGTCCCGGGGAACAAAATATTCCGATTGAAGTTCCTCTCCACTGCTGGGCATAAAATCCATCTTGAAGTGCGGCAAACGCTCGTGCCAGGGTCCTGACAGGCCCATTTGTTCGGTACAGTTTACCGCAGAGATTTCCTTGATGGGATGCAAATGGTCCCTGGCCAATGTTGCCCCAAAACGTTCCTCCCGCATGGCATCCTCTTCCAGATCCCCTGCTTTCTGTTTGATCCAGAGTTGATTAAAGCGATTTTTTTGCCAATCTGTAAACAAACTTACGCTGTATCCGGAAGAAAAAACGGCATCAAAATTACCGGCCAATTGCTCAAATGGCAGGTTTTCGTAAACGTACTGCCGAATGGAAAAGGTAGGTTGAATCGAAAGCGAAATTCGGGTAACAACCCCCAAGGCGCCCAAATGGACAACGGTCCCCTGAAATTCCTCCGGATTATTCTCCCTGCTGAGTTCGGTGATTTCCCCATCGGCTTTCATCAGGCTCATGGACGTAACGGCGGTAGACAGGTTGCCATTGGCATCACCGGACCCGTGCGTACCGGTGGCGCAGGCACCCGCGACCGAAATATGCGGCAGGGAAGCCAGGTTGTGCAGCGCAAAGCCCTGCTCCTCCAGCTTTCGAGCCAGGACACCGTAAGGCACCCCCGCATTCATGCTAACAGTGCCCCGGGCAGCATCCACTTGAATGTCCGCCTCCAGCTGATCCAGCGCCACCTGCTGGTGTTTGCTATCCGCGATAGCATTAAAGGAATGCGCGGTACCCAACACCTTTAGCCTGGACGATGTTTTGATACGTTGCCGGAGGGCATCCCGGTCCGTGGGCTTGTCCAAATTGGCGGTACTATACCGCAGGTTTCCCGCCCAGTTGAACCGCTCGGGATCAGTCTGCGAACGGGGTTGCGAATCACATGCTACCATGGGCAAAATCAGGTTGGTTCCAAGGACAAGAGAGGTGTTTTTTAAGAATTTCCTTTTTTTCATCCGGGAAAAAATTACGGGAAAATTCCCAGATCCATGTAGGAGATGGAGATACGTTCCAGCGCGACGATAAAGCCTGCGGTTCGCAGGTCCTTGATATTTTTTTCCTTGCGCACACCATTCATGTGATGGTAGGCGGTTACCATGGTTTCTTCCAAACCCGAATTGACAAGGTCCCGCTCACTTGCTCCCCGAACGATCAGTTCCTTCTGTTGCTCGCTAAACGAATCCCCCGTCGCCTTTTCGATGGTTTCCAACAGCGCATCGTATTTCTTCATGTCGTACCGCTTTTCGAGTTTTCCAAAAGAAACCCGGGATAGGTTTTTCAACCACTCGAAATAGGAAACGGTCACCCCTCCCGCATTCAGGTACATATCGGGAATGACCATGATCCCTTTTTCAAGGAGAATGTTGTCGGCATCCTGGGTTACCGGACCATTTGCGGCTTCGCCTATGATTTTCGCCTGAACCTTATCCGCATTATCCAGGGTAATCTGGTTTTCAAGGGCAGCCGGTATCAAAATATCGCAGGGATAGGTCAGCATGGATGCGGCATTCTCAACAAACGTTCCCTTTTTATAACCCAAAAACCCCTTGTTCACCAGTTGATAGGTTTTGATTTCCTCTACATCAATGCCGTCTTCGTTCCAAATACCACCGTTGTATTCCGCAATGCCAATGATTTTGGCGCCGGCTTCCTGCAAGTATTTTGCCGAATAGTACCCGACATTTCCAAAACCCTGAACGATGATTTTCTTTCCGGCCAATCCCACGCCGAGACCCAGTGCTTCCATATCTTCACGCACGCTGACAGCTTCGCGGATTCCAATAAACACTCCCATACCGGTGGCCTCTGTCCGACCCTCAATGCCGTGTTGGGAAAGGGGTTTGCCCGTCACGCATCCCTTGGCGTTGATCACCTCGGGATTAAACGCCTCAAATGTATCAACTATCCAGGCCATCTCCCGGCTGCTGGTTCCGTAATCCGGCGCGGGAACATCGATGGCCGGACCGATAAATTTCTTTTTTATCAACTCGGAGGTATACCTTCGGGTGATTTTCTCCAGTTGATCGGTGGTGTATTTTGTTGGGTCAATGGTGACGCCTCCTTTGGCACCGCCATACGGGATATTTACCAGCGCGCATTTGTACGTCATCAGTGCGGCCAGGCCCTTTACCTCTTCTTCATTCACAAAACTGCTGTAGCGAATTCCCCCTTTCACAGGCAATTTATGATGGGAATGCTGCACGCGGTATCCTTCGATAACCTGGTAGGTCCCATCCCCGTTTCGAAGGGGGAAATTAAACTTGTACACGCTGTTGCATTGTTTGATCTGATCCAAAAGTCCCGGATGGATATCCATGTGACTGGCAGCGTGGTCCACCACTTTGCACACATCTTCAAAAAGACTGTATTCCTGCTGTTTTACCATAAAATTTTTTTTCGTTAAAGGTTCCTGTTAATTTTCTAGTTACCCGACCGCAATGAGTGTGCCTAATCTTCTAAAGGCAAGCCACCCTTCAAACCTGCTAGTTATCGGTAGCGGTAAGCTGGCCGGGTGGGCGATTAGTTGCTCCGGTCCTATTTTGCAGGGCATCTCCCATATCTTCCCTGGCTCGCTCGGCGAGCTGCATCATTTCTTCCACTACTTCCGGATACTGCCCGGCAAGGTTTTGGCTTTCACCAGGATCGCTGGAAAGATCGTATAATTCCGGCTGGTCCAGTTCCACCATTTCATACCGGGTCGGCGTGCCGTCGTTCGGCAATTCGCTGCTTGCCGGAAGAGATCGGTAACGATGGGGAAAAACCAGTTTCCAGTTATCCATAATCAGCGCCTGCAGTTCGTTACGGTTATAGTAAATGTAATAGGCGTCGTGGGGAGAAACTGCTCCCGGTTCCTGCGCAAGCAAGGGCCAGATATTTTTTCCATCAATTTTTTTCTCCGGTAGATCGGCGCCGGTGAGGTGGGCAAGTGTGGGTAGCAAATCTATGGTCATGACCGGTTGGTCCATCACTTTTCCGGCGGGGATTTTTCCGGGCCATTTGATGATTCCCGGTACGCGAACTCCACCTTCCCAGGAGGTGCCTTTGCCTTCTTTTAGGTGTCCAGCACTACCGGAATGGGTCCCATATGAAAGCCAGGGACCATTATCGGAGGTAAAAATCACCAGCGTATTGTCCGATAGGCCATGCTTTTGCAGCGCCGCCATCACCTGACCAACCGACCAGTCGATTTCCATAATAACATCGCCGTACAATCCATTTTCGGATTTGCCTTTGAATTTATCGGAGACAAACAAGGGAACATGCGGCATGCTGTGCGCCAGGTAAAGGAAAAAGGGGCCATCCTGCTTACGCGCAATAAAATCCACCGCACGTTCCGTGTACCAGGTGGTGAGCATGGTTTGATCGTCCAGCGTATCGATGACCGATTCGTTCTCGTAAAGGGGAAGCGGGGGGTAGAAATTAGGCCGTTCCGGATGATAGGGCCACATATCGTTGGAATACGGCAAGCCAAAAAACTCATCAAACCCCTGCCTGGTGGGTAAAAAGGGAGGCTTATGCCCCAAATGCCATTTTCCGATGATTCCGGTGGCGTATCCCAGTGGCTTTAGCACCTCGGCCAGGGTCTCCTCCTCCGGATTCAGCCCATGCTGGCTCTCGTGGGACAACGCACCGAATATTCCCAGCCGGTTCGAATAACAACCGGTAAGCAGGGCTGCCCGGGAAGCCGAACAGACCGCATTGGCCACATGAAAATTGGTCAACTTCGTCCCTTCATTCGCCAGTTGGTCCAGGTTCGGGGTCTCGTAACCCTGTGCCCCAAAAACACCAAGATCGGCATAGCCCTGATCATCGGTAAAAATAAGTACAATATTGGGAAGCGACGTATCCGTACCGGACTCCTCGTTTTGACTGCCACAGGCCACTAAAAAACAGAGTAAAAGTAACCGGGGCAAGCGTGTCGTGAATTTGTTTTGCGTCATGGGTATATGGTTGATTGACAAAATTTAGCAATCTCAAACGACTTAACAAAACCCAACGCTGCTCGATACAAGCCTGTTTAGCGAATTAAACGGAAGGCAATGCAGCGATGTTGAGCCAAAATTGCTCAATCGTACTGATGGCATCTAAAAAATCCCCCACCTCTACAGGTTTGGTAATGTAACAGTTGGCATAATTCTCGTAGGACAGGTCAATGTCTCTTTTCGAGGACGAAGTAGTCAGCATGATTACCGGAATTTTCTTGTACAATTCGTGATTTTTCAATTCTCCAAGAACTTCGTGGCCGCTTTTTTTTGGTAGGTTTACGTCCAGAAGAATTAAATCCGGCGTGAGGCAGGTTTCGAAGCCTCTGTTTTTACAGACAAAATCCAGCGCCTCCTGACCGTCCCGCGCGATGCTTATCCGATCGATAAACTTGCTTTCTTCCAACGCCTCCGTCGTCAAAAAAATATCCCCTTCGTTATCCTCTACCAATAAAACGTGCACCAATCTCATAACGTTATCCAAGTGTGTTAAATGATCGTGTAGTATCGACTCTTCCTCAGCATATAGTAGTCAAAGTGATTTTTTTCAACGCTCCTTACAAATCTATTAAATATAAGGGATTAGATGTACTGATTTGATAAAAAATTCAGTAGACCCAACGGGTGCGCTAGCGGACCCGGAATCGCGCTTGATCGGTAAATAAATGAAGATCGATCGCTGATACGCTTATTCCGCATCCGTCCACCTTTGCAAGACACATCCTGAACAGCTCCCGTTAGTGTCGGCTGCTTTTACCGGTTTCATTGGTTTTGTGCCGTTCATCCAGAAAGCAACTACCTATCCCGAAGATCTCACGCACAAATTTCCCAGGTGCTTGTCAGCTTGCTCGTTGGCTGGCACCTGTGCCTGTGCTTTGTTCGATACCCGGAGCGCGGGAGCCGCTCCCTAACAGGCTCTTCATTTTCATCTAATTGCAACGTTATATCCGCAGTCGGTTTGCTGTGCGAAACCCTTGAGGTCATTTTTCGGCACAGCGTTTATTTCATTGCTCCCCACACCGGCCAAAAAAAGCATCCACCCGAGGAAAGGATGGATGCGTACGCATTATTCAGCCTTTGGGTACCAACGACCCATTTTCCGAATCCGGGATACCTTAAGGCTCATTTGTTGTACCTAAATCAAACGGGTTCCCAAAGATCAGACTGGCTGTAGGGACTTCCAGGGACCTCGGTAAAAAACGTTCCGTCGATGTACCGATGCCGCTCAAGGATTCCCGCGATGGCCTGCATGTCTGCCGCATCCAATTGAAGCGAGGCCGCTTGCAGGTTTTGGTGGATCCGTTCCTTATTCACCGATTTGGGGATTACCACAATATCGCGATGAAGCGACCAGGCGATCAGTACCTGTGCGACGGTCGCTTCGTGCTTTTCTGCCAGTTTCCGGAACAGCGGGTGCTCCAGCAACACGGGGTCATCGGCTTTCTTTCGTGCTTTGGGCCGGTCTGCGGAACCCAACGGGGAGTAGGCGGTTACCTGTAGTCCATTTTCTTTACAAAAGGTCACCAACTCATTTTGGGGAAGGTAAGGATGCAATTCAATCTGGTTCATTTCGGGCGTTACCTGACAGGATTCAAGCACTTCGGTGATTTTCTTCTGGTTAAAATTTGAGACACCGATGTGCCTGGCTTTCCCTGCCCGCTTCAAGGCTTCCATGCCGGCCCAGGTATCGGCAAGAGGAACCTGCTCGTAATTGAGGAAGTCCTCCCCTTTTTCCGGGAACATGACATGGGTCTTTAGCGAAACGGGCCAATGAACGAGGTACAGGTCCAGGTAGTCCAGTTGCAGATCACTTAACGTGCGCTTCAATCCTTCTGCCACCTGATCCTTTTCGTGCGCATTGTTCCACAATTTGGAGGTAACAAACACCTCTTCTCGTTTGACCAGGCCTTCTCCAAATGCTTTTTTCAACGCATTTCCTACTTCCTTCTCGTTTTGGTACACGGCGGCACAGTCGATGTGCCGGTAGCCGGCTTCAAGCGCCCACAAGACCGCCTGGTATACTTCTCCCGGAGCAGATTTCCAGGTACCCAGTCCTAGCATAGGCATTTGATCGCCGTTTTCAAACGTTACGTATTTCATGTTTTTTCGATTTAGGTAATTATCTGATCGTCTATAAATATTCTTCCCAAAGATCGGCGTACGTAAAAGGACTGCCGTTGCTTACCCAGGCTGGCCCGGGCGTATACCGATAAGGGCCCTCCAGCTGGTTGATCCGTGCAATATCCGCTTCATCCAATTGCAGCTTGGTGGCTTCAAAGTTCTCCGCAATACGGGCTGGATTAACCGATTTGGGCACCACTGAGGTGTTCCTCTCCAAAGCCCATGCCAAAGCCACCTGCGCCACTGTTGCCTGATGTTTAGAAGCGATCTCCTTTAGGGTGTTATCCTCGAGAAGAATGGGAAAATCTACCTCCTTGGCAGCTACCCGGTAGGCCGCTCCCAGCGGACCGTAGCCGGTAAGCAACATGGAATGCTCGTCGCAATAAGCTTTTAGTTTATTTTGGGGCAGGTACGGGTGCAATTCCACCTGATTCAATTCGGGTTGTTTGTTGGCCGACTCCCGAATTTCACGCAGTTTTTGGGTATTAAAATTGGAAACACCAATGTGCCGGGTAAGGCCTTTTTCCAGCACTTCTTCCAGGCCCTCCCAGGTCTCGGTAAGGGGTGCTTCCTCATAGCTCAAAAAATCTTCTTTTTTGGACGGAAAATCCACCCCTTTCCGGACGGCTACCGGCCAATGCAACAGGTACAGATCCAGGTAGTCGAGTTGCAGGTCGACCAGCGTTTGTTCGATGGAAGGCAGCACATCCGCTTTGAGATGCCTGTCGTTCCATAGCTTGGAGGTAACCCATACCTCTTCCCGGCGGACCCAGCCTTCATCAAATGCGGTCGCCAGCGCATCCCCGATTTCTTTTTCATTCTTGTAAATGGACGCACAGTCGATGTGCCGGTATCCGACTTTCAGCGCCTGCAACACGGCCTCGAATACTTCATTTGGCTTGGATCTCCAGGTGCCCAATCCCAGCGCAGGCATGGCATCGCCATTGGCAAATACTAGTTTTTTCATAAGTTTGTAATTTGCATGTTTATAGTCCATATGGAATCTCCCTTGGTGTCACGTCGATACCCTTCGGCCCACTCCAAGGAGTGATGTTCTCATCATGCCCGCCTACCCGCCAGGCAGGCTCGATTTCATGAAATGAATTGGTACTCTGAAAATTAGCAGATAAGATGGTTTCTAAGCGGGTAAAATGCGGCTTTTTTCGAGCAATCCCAAATTTAAACCGCTTGATTTTTGGCTCGAAATCGCTCCTGTTGACGGACGCAAGGGGTACAGGCGCCCCTCGGGCATCATACCAAAATGTCCGGAACTACCTTTCCCGAAACATCCGTCAGGCGGAACTTTCTGCCCAGGTGCCTGTAAATCAAGCGCTCGTGGTCCAAGCCCAGGAGGTGCAGCACGGTTGCCTGAAAGTCGTGCACGTGTACTGGGTTTTCGGTAATGTTGTACCCAAACTCGTCCGTGGCGCCGTAGACCATACCGGGCTTCACGCCCCCTCCTGCCATCCAGATACTGAAGCACCTGGGGTGATGGTCGCGGCCATAATTTTCTTTGGTTAGTTTCCCCTGAGAATAGTTGGTGCGGCCAAATTCCCCTCCCCAGATTACCAGGGTTTCGTCCAGTAACCCCCGTTGTTTCAGGTCCTTGATCAAAGCCGCAGAGGGTTGGTCCACGTCTTTCGCCTGCACCGTCATCTCGGAAGGAAGGTTTCCGTGCTGGTCCCATCCCTGATGGTACAATTGCACAAAACGGACACCGTTTTCTGACAATTTTCTGGCCAGCAGGCAATTGGCTGCAAACGTTCCCGGTTTGCGGCTATCCGCTCCATACATATCAAAGATGCGGTCGGGTTCTTTGGAAAGATCGGTGGCTTCGGGCACGGCCGTCTGCATACGAAAGGCCATCTCGTACTGGGCCACCCGGGCCTGAATCTCCGGATCGCCGGTGCGTTGAAAGGCCATTTGATTCAGCTCGGACAGATGGTCGAGCATTTTTCTCCGTTCGGAGGGGCGCATTCCTTCCGGGTTGCTCAGATAGAGCACCGGATCCTCCCCATTGCTAAACTGTACGCCCTGATGAGTAGCCGGCAAAAAGCCATTGTTCCAAAGTTTCGAATACACGCCCTGCCCATTGCCCTTGCCTTTGGAGAGCAAGACGGTAAACGCCGGAAGGTTGCTGTTTTCACTCCCTAACCCGTAGCTCAGCCAGGAACCCATGCTCGGCCGATTGCCCTGCTGGGCTCCCGTTTGGAAAAACGTAAGCGCCGGATCGTGGTTGATGGCCTCTGTATGCATGGACTTGATGATGCAAATATCGTCTACAATGCCCGCTGTATGGGGAAAAAGTTCACTAATCCAGGCCCTTGCTTCGCCATATTGCTGGAAATTGGTAAAGGATCCAACCAAAGGAAAGGAATTTTGGCTGGACGTCATACCGGTCAACCGCTGCCCCATCCGGATGGACTCGGGCAACTCCTCCCCCCACATTTCCCGGAGTTTTGGCTTGTAGTCAAAGGATTCCAACTGGGAGGGCGCTCCGTTTTGAAACAGGTAAATAACCCGTTTGGCTTTGGGTGCAAAGTGGGGGATCCCCAGGGAGCCCGGGGATTCGCCAATACCACCATTGCCCCGGAATAAATCCGGAATCAACAGCGATCCTAAAGCGGCACTTCCCAAGCCAAGGCTCATTTTGGAAAGAAAATGCCTGCGGTTCATGTGAAGCCGGTGTTCCAATAGTTCCTTTTCCATACCTCAGGATTTGGTGATCGTTTCTTCTAAATTGTAAAGCAGGGAAATTACCTGCATCAAGGCAGCTCTTTCCGTAATGGGCAAGGACGGACTCAAGGGATACTCCCCAACGGCGAGCAATTGCTCTGCCCGTGCTCCGTCGGCCTCAAATGCCTCGAAAAAAGTCCGGTAGTTCTCCTCAAGGATGAGCCTTTCCGCTGTTTCCGGCTTTCTGCCCAGAATCCGGTAAAATGCATTTCCAATCAACTCGGGTACCGGTTGCTGACTTTCCAGCAAGCGCTCGGCAAGTACCCGGGATGCCTCCAAAACAACGGGGTCATTCATCATGACAAGTGCCTGCAAGGGCGTATTGGTCTTCAATCGCTCTACTTCGCAGGCATCCCGGTTGCTGGCATCGAACAGCATCATGCTGGGCGGAGGGACCGTGCGTTTGATAAACGTATACAATCCCCTTCGGTAGAGGTATTTACCGGTATCTTGCTGATACCTGGACAGGTTTCCCCTGCCAGAGGTTGCTGCTTCCCAAAGTCCTTCGGGTTGGTAAGGCTTTACACTGGGACCGCCAATTTCCGGAACCAGCAGCCCACTGCTGGCGAGTACCAGGTCCCGAATTCCTTCGGCAGGAAGGCGCTGCCGGGGAAAGCGAGAAAGCAAGCGGTTTTCGGGATCCCGTTCCAGTTTTTCTGCCGTGACCTGAGAGGACTGCTGATAGGTCGCCGAAAGAACGATCGTTCGGAGCAGTGCCTGTATGTCCCAGCCACTTTCGATAAAATCCACTGCCAGCCAATCCAGCAATGGTTGGTTGACCGGTAAGTTCCCCTGCATCCCAAAGTCGCCGGGGGTGCTTACGAGTCCCTGCCCGAATAGCTCCTGCCAGATGCGGTTTACAAACACCCGGGCGGTCAATGGGTTTTTCGGATCAAATAGCCATTTTGCCAGACCCAACCGGTTTTTTGGTAGCTGTTCCGGAAAGGGCAAGATCGCTTCGGGTACTCCCGGCGACACCTTTTCCAATGGGGCATCGTACATGCCCCGGTCCAGCAAATAGGTTTGTCGTGTACTGTCAGGTTCCCCCATTACCGACACCTTTAGAACATTGGACTCCGCAAGCAGGGAATTGTAGTTGGCCCCTTTTCCCATATTGGCCAGCAAGGCCTGCACCCTTCGGGAACTATCGGGCAGGTTTACAAAATGCAGAATATCGGAAACATCCGCCTCTGAAATCTCCAGCATGGGTAATTTCGCCGGACTTTTCTTGGAGAAGCCAGGCGTAGACTCTTCCATGCCCCATTCGGCAACGGTGTTAAAAAAGGCATAGGTTTGAAAATATTCCTTTTGGGAAATGGGGTCGTATTTGTGATCGTGGCACTGCGCGCATTCCAGGGTAATTCCCAGCAGTGCCTTACCGAGGGTGTTGGTCCGGTCCACGGCATACATGACCCGGTATTCCTCGTCTATGGCTCCGGACTCCTCGGTTATTTTGTGGTTTCGGTTAAAAGCAGTGGCCAGCACCTGTTCCTTCCCCGCATCCGGCAGTAGGTCCCCAGCCAGTTGCCAGGTGACAAAGCGGTCATACGGCATGTTTTGGTTAAACGCATGGATTACCCAATCCCTCCAGGGCCATTGGGTACGGTAATAGTCGTCCTGATACCCATGAGAATCCGCATAGCGGGACAGGTCCATCCAATGGATAGCCATTTTTTCTCCGAAGGCCGGATTGGCAAACAAGCTATCCAGCAAGGCATCCAGATCCAGTTCGGCGGTTTCAACTTGATCCAAAACCGCAGGCGGTGGCGGTAATCCAATGATATCCAAATACACCCTACGTAGTAAACTCCGTTTATCTGCCGATTGATTCGGCGTCAACCCTTGTTCCCGCATGCCTTTCAACACAAAATAATCCACTTCATTTTGCGCCCATCCCAGATCATCTGCGGGCAAAGCTGCCTTGACCGGGGGCACGAAGGCCCAATGCGGTTCGTAAGCGGCTCCCTGACGGATCCATTTTTCGATCAAACGGACCTGATGGTCCGTGAGACTCAAATTGGAAGAAGGGGGAGGCATCCGCTCGGAGGAATCGGTGCTGACCGTCCGCAAATACGCCTCCGATGCCTGCGGGTCGCCCGGAACCAATGCATGTCGCCCGGGTTGTTCTTTCAAGGCAGCATAGGCATCCGTTTCCCGGTCCAGTCGCAAGCCCGCTTCCCGTTTGTTGGCATCCGGCCCGTGGCAGGCAAAACAGTTTTCGGATAAGATAGGCCGGATGTGCAGGTTGTAACTAACCGTTTCCGGAATGTCGGCAAGACCTTGGCTGGAATCGCTGCTGCAACTGAGCATCCAACTACTCAAGCCAAACCAAACTGCTATACGTGTAATCCCTCCAATCATGTGTTTAAAATTAGGCAATTACCTGTGAATTACAAATATAACCAAATCGCCTTTCACAATCCCGACCGCTCGTAACGTATCCAATCGCTCCTTTTCTAGGGTTAGTCGGATCCGGCAACCTCGTATCCGTACAGCGCCTGTTCGTAAACGAACACCAAAAACGGAAAAATCAACGAAAAAAAAAGCGGTAACTTTTTTCTGAAAAAAAAACAATTCGAGCAGAAACGAATGTATGGCCCGTAGGGCGCCCCATTTCTGCTCGGTACCGGACAGATTCGTTCAGATCTGTTCAAAAAGCGGACAACCTACCCGCATTTTTCCGCATGCCAGACTCACCGTACATACGCCAGACCGGCTAGATTGTGGTTTTGGCCTGTCGTTCGCAGCTGGCAAAGGAGCAAAACAAATCGAATGCATCCATTAAATCCTTAGCATTTAACCGTATAAACCGTAAATCCCATGAAAACGCTACTCACACTTCTTCTCAGCAGTACCCTATCTTTCGCTTCTCTGGCCAGCCCGACCGTAGAAATGTTAAAAGAAAACACCCGCATCGAAACCAAAGGGCAGTTGGTACAGGTACATTTCACATCCGCCATGGAAGACGTGGTGCTGCGCCTCACCGATAGGTATGGAAAAACCCTTTTCAAAGCCAATTATACAACCAGGGAACCGGTAGTAATTCCCATAAACTTGTCTCAGATCCAGGAAGGCAACTACGTACTGCACGTAATTGGCGAAAACGGAAGCAACCAATACGAATTGGAAAACCGGAAAGAAGCGTCCCTACCGCTTATGGCCTACGGTAAAAAAATCGGCCCCAATACTCTTTCTCTTTTGGTAGTTGGCCTGGAAAAGCCCGGAACCAGGGTTACATTCTTCGACGCCTCCAACAAGTTGTTGATGCAGGAAACCATCGACGAACCGAAGGGTTTTCGAAAAAATTACGTATTCGATAAATTTCCGGTGGAAGAACTAACGCTGAAAGTCACCGATTCTCAGGGCAGGGAGAAATACATTCGTTTTCAAGATTAATTTGAAAACATTCCGGAAACGGTCAAAGGGTCCTTCTACAGCGGACCCTTTTTTTATTTGCCCGTTAGATCCTTCCCATGCGCTTCTCTAACCTCCTTTCCCCTTCCTGTTTTACCTTCCCAAACCGTACGATGCCAGAAAAATCCCCAGGCTGATGGCTAAAAAACGACCACCGAAGCCCTCCGCAATAAAGGAACACCAATGTCAAAAATTTATTTTTAGCAAGGGCCCGGATTTGAAAAAACTGGCATGCAATTTAGGGTGCGATGACTGTCCTTGTGACGTAAAAAAAGCAAAATAAAAAAATGAAAACAAGCATCTTAATTCCAATCGCCTGCATCGCAGGCATTCTGGTTTCCTGTGGCAAAAAGCCCGCTGACCCCGCCTTGCTCACCCCTTCCGAACAGGTGCAAGTAGTACCGGAGGAAGAAGTTCTGGAAGAAATGCCGGCGACGGCAGATTCCCTGCAGCTGGAAATCGACTCAGCATCCATCGCTTTGTAAATCACGCGCTACCAGGAGCTGTCCTTCAAAAGAGGGCAGCTCTTTTTATTTTGGTGTTTGAGCCAGTACGATCAGAAAAAAAGCAAATAGCTCAGATAGGCCCCATATAACAACACGAATACTCCCCCTTCCCATCGTTCCAACATTCTCCCTTTTCCAGAAAAAATAAATACGAACAAGAGCAAGCCCGCCACACAATTCACCAATATGTCCACAAATGTCCCATCGTTCACAAGCACCGGATGGATTGTCGAAGAAAGTCCCAAAATCAGGAAAATATTAAAGATGTTTGACCCGACCACGTTACCGATAGCGATATCCACTTTCTTCTTTTTTACCGCGGCCAGTGAGGTGGCCAGTTCGGGAAGCGATGTACCAATGGAAACGACCGTGAGTCCAATCACTCGCTCGGATAATCCAATCGACTGGGCTAAGAAAATCGCGTTTGTGACTATAAAATTTCCGCCGACAACCAATCCTGCCAGGCCAAGTAGCAACCAGAAAACAGCATGGCTGAGCTTCATCTCGGTAACCGAAACCTCTTCCGTAGGGCTTTGGGGGTTTTTGGAAACAAGCAATGTATACACCAAAAAAACGGCAAAAAACAGCAGCAAAACCAATCCTTCGCTTCTACTTACCAGATTGATGTCTCCCCCGTCCAACCATTGGTCGCTCGCAAGGATCCACACCAGCAGGGCAGCCAAAAAACTAAGCGGCACCTCTATCCAGGTAGTGGCAGATTTTACAGTCAGCGGAAAAATCATTGCGCAGAGACCCAGTATGACCAGCCCATTGAAAACGTTGCTTCCCAAAACGTTTGCCATTACCATTTCTCCCGAGCCCTCGATGGCCGCCATCACGTTTACGGACAATTCCGGTGCCGAGGTGCCAAAAGCCACCACCGTAAGTCCGATGACGCTGTTCGGAATGGATAGCCGTGCAGCAATGCTAGTGGCTGCTTCTACCAGTTTGTCCGCTCCATACACCAGCAGTACAAAACCAAATACAAGCACTATCAGGGAAAGTAGCATAGAAATTGAAAAGGTACGGTAGCAAAGGTAGGAAGAATTGCTTGCGCGAAACGCATGACAGCTGAAAATTAAAATGATGATAAACGAACCATTTCTTTTTTCGGTTTTCCGTTAGTACTACATCTTCTGATACACATGAAAGCAAAATCTGCGGCTTTGCTCTTTGCTATGCTACTCCTAACCGGGATTGCTGCAATCGCGTTTTTTACCAGCAATGGTGCTACAAACGATAAATCCCAACCAGAAGGACTGCCAGAGGCATCTTTTAAACCAGGTAGTCCGGCCAGCCTTACACCGATTCACCAGGCAGATCAGGTAACGGTAGATGCACCCAATCCACCCCCGGTACCGGTCCGGGAGCATCCCTACGAAGGATTGCAAATACGCTTCGACGCCTTTGGAGCAAGAGGTGTACGGAAAACGGCCTTTGCCGTACATGCAATGGCCCGTTTGCGGTTGATTTTATTTCCGTACCATTTTTTCTACTAATTGGCCGGCAATCGGGCAGGTCTTATTCAACCGCACCCGCATCGCGCCTGGGAATCGTTTCCGGAGTACCTTCATTTCTTAACCAATTCATCTCATCCTACATGGTACCTATCGACCCGGTCAGTACAGGAATCTCCCTGCTGGCCATCTGTGCATTTATCTTCCCGATTCTAAGAGCCTGCATCCGACAAAAAGCCCAACGGGCTTTGCAACGTGCGGCGTTTCTCAACGAAGCGAAAACGCGTGACCTCCACCTATCCCAAACCGATTTTTGGCGAGGACAATACGGAATCGGCCTGGATACAGCCAATCAAACAGTGGTTTATTACAACACTTCATCCGAACCGACAATTCAGTGCATCTCCCTACCTGACATCCGGGAGGTACGGTTTCATAAAACCAGTCATTTAACGGGCAGGGGGAGATCTCGAGAAGAAATTGTTGACCGACTAGAAATCCATCTGCTGGGCGAACCCGCTGTTTTTCCGTGCTTCAGTTTGGTTTTTTTTGACGGGGACAAGCATTCCGACCTATGCGGAGAATGGCCTCTGGCGAAAAAATGGGAACAACTCCTTCGTAACGCCATAGCCGGCATTTAAGGAAATGGGCCGGTAAATCCCCATGCCGGCCCATTTTTCCCACTCCCCTGGACTGGCCGCAAAACAAAAATAACTGGTTTCCGGCTCTGGCATTTTCACCGATACGCATCTCCTTCGGGAGAACTGGGGAACAGTACCCTCCAAATAAAAAATAAAATTAAAATCTAGCCGAATAGTTGGATTTCTCATGCCTTTTTTTGTATTTTGTAGGAACAATACAGAGATACTGGATTTATCACCCTACTCCAGGCATCTTTTCTATTTTTACACCTTAAGCGAACGAAAATGACCAACATACAAAATTCACTGGCATTGGCCTTTTTACCAGGCTATCTGTTCTCCAGCCAATACGAAAAACAACAAAAACAAAACACAGGCGACACCTTGCCTCCCGTTACGACCAACCCAAAAGCAAACTCCGACCAAAAATTAATCCGTCGCTATCTGGAAAGTTTACAGCTGGAAAGCTATGACTATATCAAAGAATTTATTCACCCGGATTTTAAGTGCATCAATACCAACACCGACTCGATCCGGGATTGCATGCAAGAGTTGGCCCATTGGAAGGCGCAGCATGAAAAATTAAGTCACTTGTCGTTTAGCGACCCCGTTTTGAAAAGTATCCGGGTAAACCGGGGGATACTAAAGGGAGACTGGACCCTGGTATGGACTACTTTTGCGGCCTTGGATGGACTCACACTAAAGTCAGTTAAGTACGAATACCACATGGCCGTAAAAACGGAAAACGATTCCATTGTGGAAATTCAGACCTGGCACCAGGAAGACCCCTCCGAGTCAGAGCTTCATTGACTCCAGCCCCTTTTTAATTTCCTGTTATTTGGTTTTTTTTTGGATAATTGCGTCTATTTTTACGATCCAGAGTACATTCTTTAGCGATTTTTTTTTAACCCAAAAAAAACACACATGGACAATTACGTAGTGGGAGTTGATTTCGGAACGGATTCCGTGAGGGCTCTTTTGGTAAACGCCGATGACGGCAGCACCAAAGGCAGCGAGGTATTTTACTACCCCAGGTGGAAAGCTGGCGCGTATTGCGATCCCGAAAAAAACCAGTTTCGGCAGCATCCATTGGACCATTTGGAGGGATTGGAACAAACCGTCCGGAGGGTTGTAGCCAATAGCGGTCTGCCGAAAGCGCAAATAAAGGGCATCTGCGTGGATACCACCGGCTCTTCACCCCTCCCGGTGGACCAAAACGGCCAGGCACTTGCGCTGTCGGAGGCTTTTTCGAACAATCCAAACGCCCAAATGATCTTGTGGAAAGACCATACGGCTGTGGCAGAAGCCGATGAAATCAATCAGCTGGCCCGGTCCTGGGGTGGAGAAGACTTTACCCGCTACGAAGGAGGGATTTATTCTTCGGAATGGTTTTGGGCCAAAATCCTTCACATACTTCGGAAAGATCCGGAAGTAGCCGCCTCTGCCTATTCCTGGATGGAGCATTGCGATTACCTGACCTTTTTATTAACAGGAGGAACAAAGATACAGGAGGCAAAACGAAGTCGCTGTGCCGCCGGGCACAAAGCCCTATGGCACGAAAGCTGGGGAGGGCTCCCGAATTCAGATTTTCTGAGCCGATTGGACCCCCGACTGGCTTCCCTGAAGGAAAATCTGTACACGGATACCTTCACCTCGGATACCGTAGCCGGATACCTCGCTGCTGATTGGGCACAAAAACTTGGCTTGGAGGAAGGAATTGCGGTGGCAGTAGGCACCTTTGATGCCCATGCAGGAGCGGTTGGCGGTGAGGTGTCTCCCGGCACAATGGTGAAAGTCATGGGCACCTCTACCTGCGATATCATGGTCACTTCACCCGCAGCACTGGAAAACAAAACAGTAAAAGGAATTTGCGGTCAGGTGGACGGATCGGTGCTACCCGGACAAATCGGTTTGGAAGCAGGTCAATCCGGCTTCGGAGACGTACTTGCCTGGTTCGTCCAAATGCTCCAAAAACCCCTGCTGGATACCCTTTCCGACGCCGGCATGAACCCCAATACCCTCTCAGAAATCCGCAGCCACCTGGAGGAAAACCTAATCCAAACGCTTTCCCGCCAGGCGGAACAGGTGTCTCCTGAGAACACCCAGGTGCTTGCCATGGATTGGATCAATGGACGGCGAACCCCCGATGCCAACCAAAATCTAAAGGGCGCATTATCCGGGCTGGACATGGGTACCGATGCAGCAAAGATTTTCAAAGCGCTGGTGGAATCGATATGCTTTGGTTCCAAGCGGATCATCGAGCGATTCCAAGAAGAAGGGGTCTCCATTCAGCAGGTAATTGGTCTGGGTGGGGTCGCTAAAAAATCCACGCTGGTCATGCAAACCATGGCAGATATATTGGATATGCCCATTAAGGTAGCTAAATCGGAACAGGCCCCCGCTCTTGGCGCAGCGATGTATGCAGCCACTGCCGCCGGTATTTATCCGACGGTTGCGGATGCCATTGCCCACATGGGAAATGGATTCAATCTGGTATACAAACCCAGGGCGGAAAACCGCAATACGTACCAAAGAAAATACCAAAGATACCTGGAGTTGGGAGAATTTATTGAAAAGAATCTTAGTTAATCGGGAGGTGCACTTCTTTGCTTAAACGCAGGGTCTCGGCAATGGCAATCATTTCTGGTTGCCATTTTTTTTAATCCGAACGGCGACACGCCGCCAGTAACACAACTAAATACATCTCTCTTAGGCTCAGGCAGATAAGTTTTATGTATTTCCCGGGCATTTTTTTGGAAATAGAATCGAAAATTGCTAACATTAACTCGGATTCGTTCCTAACCCCGGCAAACAAAAATTTTATTTTGAAGTTTATTTCTAAAACGATACGAATCGATTTTGTTTGTTCAAAATACATGTTCGTTTAGTTAGCATGAAACTTCGTGTGTAATCACCAACAATTTCAAAACAAATCTGTATGAAAAACATCAACTACTTCATCTTTGTTTTGCTGATCTTTAATTCAGCCTGTTTATCTCAAAAAGACTTTATTGCTGAGTACGATTACAATTACAAGGGAGCGTTTAAGAAATACAAAACCTTTGGTTTTGTAGAGGAGGAAGGAAAAAACGATGCCGAATTCACAGGCATCATCGAAAAATCGATCAGTTCCCGCCTGGGATCCCAGGGATTCCGACAGAAAGATGCCAATCCCGACCTATTGGTTATCCATAAGCTGTACATGAGTGAGGTTCGATACCGGGGATACAACCAACCAAATTTCGATTACTGGCTGAAGAAACAAGGCATTGAACTGGTAGAAGAGTCCGTTTTAGACAGTCTGGAACGGCAAAAGCGGGGCGAAAATTACAATGCGGTCAAATATACCCAAAACGACGGCATGCTTGTCGTATTGGTCATCGACCATAAAAAGGGAAATACCATCTGGCAAGGATATACTTCTGCTTATTTCGACTACAGCTCTCCCAATATCCACATCGATCTAACCCGTGCCACCTATAAGGTCATGGACCAGTTTAAGATCTTGACCAGAAACTAATACGTTTCCACGTGAACGTTGGTAAGCACCCGATCACGATTGGTCGGGTGCTTTTTTTTTGAAAACTCCTCGATTGCATTCGAATCGAACTACCAAAAATGCTGTGGAGATGAATGAATCTTTTACGGATGCACTAAATGGACCAGACAATCCGTACCTTTGTCCCATGACTGCAGCATCCCCTACGGAATTTCAGACCTTTTTGGAAAACCTTCCCTTCTCCGCCTTTAATGAAATGCAACTTGCCTTTTTCGAGAAGGCAGCGTCCTGCAACGAACTCATCCTGTTGGCGCCGACCGGGACGGGAAAAACCCTGGCGTATCTCCTCCCCCTCGTGCAACGATTGAAACGGAATGAATCTTCCGAAAGGGCCTTGATTGTGGTACCTTCTCGTGAACTTGCCTTGCAGATCGAACAGGTATTCAAATCCCTGAAGACGGGTATTTCCTCCTGTACCTGCTACGGCGGGCACGAAATGAAGGTGGAAACGAATCGACTGAAGGAAAATCCCGGCCTGGTATTGGGGACACCCGGAAGACTCTCGGATCATGTCCTGAATGGCAACCTCAATCCCGATGATTTTTCGCTGATTGTCCTGGATGAATTTGATAAATCGCTGCAACTGGGCTTCCAGGAACAATTGAAGATCCTGTTTGAAAAACTAAGCGGTCATTCACGGTTTTTCCTAACCTCTGCTACACCGCTAAATCCCTTACCGGATATGCTTCCATCCCGAGAATGGGTGACCCTCGATTTTTTGACAGATACATCTGCCGTAGGTTTGGCGCTAAAACTGGTGAGAACCTCCAGCGTCGAAAAGGCAGATACGCTCCTGCGGCTGCTGGCAAATTTGAATCAGGATAGCACCCTGGTCTTTTGTAACCACCGGGAAGCGGTAAACCGCATCAGCCAGCTGCTCACCGAAAACAATTTTGCCCATGCCTTATTGCACGGCGGAATGGAACAAATCGATCGGGAAAAAAACCTGATTCGCTTTCGGAATGGTAGCCAGCAGGTGCTCATCGCAACGGATTTGGCATCCAGAGGCCTGGATATTCCCGAAATTAAGCAGGTGGTGCATTACCAACTCCCTACCTCCGAGCAGGCCTACATCCACCGAAATGGCAGAACCGCCCGCATGCAGGCTTCGGGTACCGGTTACCTGGTATTGGCCCATGACGAACAGCTTCCGGAATACCTATCGAAGGAATTACCCGAATACGAAGTTCCGGAAACGTTTAGTATTCCGGGACCTGCTCCCATGGAATGCCTGTACATCAGTGGGGGGAAAAAAGACAAAATCAGTAAAGGGGACGTGCTCGGTTTTTTGACCAAAACGGGCGGACTGAAAGGTGAGGAAATTGGCTTGATTAGCATTCTCGAAACGGCTACCTACGTGGCCGTCCCTCGCGAAAAAGTGCTGGCCTTGCTTCAGAATACTTCCGGAAAAAAATTAAAGAAAACAAGGGTTAAACTGGAGGTTGCGAATTAATCCAAAAATCGATGCAGATTTGCTCCAACATCGCCTCCCATGGGATCCACAGACGTTGAATGGGATTTGAAATAACGAATAGTTAGGTGAACCTTTTTTTATGCTCGCTATTAGTTAGGGTCATGGTTTTTTTCCAAAAGGGTTAGCTAGCGTTCGCGACTTTCCTCCCCCTACTGGTCTGGACTACACCCGAAAATTCCTGAACCACCTAGCGAACACAGTCCACATAGATCAACGAAAAAATACTTTCCCCAAAAAAAAACTATGTGACCCTATGTGCCTGGGTGGTTACCCCCCCTTCTTATTTCCAGAAGTCAAACGCGCAACGCCTTGAAATCCAGAACTACCTGGCTAGCGCTCGCCGGGTTCCTAATAAACAAAACGGTTTGGTCGAAACCGTTTCGAGACGGACTACTACTCAAAAGCCGGCAATAAATACGCCCAAATCAGGTTAAGTTCCGCCTGCATGTTCGGGATATTGGCCGTAGTGACAATTACCGCATTTTTCTCCGGCAGTATCAGGATAAACTGCCCGTTGCGCCCATCTGCCCGGTAAGAACGATGGCGACTGCGCCAGAGCTGGTAACCGTAGCCCTGCAACCAATCCGAATCCTCGACGGCCAAGCTTAGGTTTTCCCTTTTTGCACCGGCAGGCAGAGAAGGCACCTGGGCAGCGGTGGCAGCGTCAAACCAGTATTCCGCGAGCAGCTGCTTGCCGTTCCATTCACCTTTTTGCAGGTAAAACTGCCCCAATTTGGCCATATCCTCCGTCTTTACTTTCAGTCCCCAGCCTCCTATAGCGATGCCCTGGGGGCTTTCCTCCCAAGTAGCCCCAGTTATTCCCAGGGGCCGGAAAAGCCTTGGCTGCAGGAAATCCAACAGCCGCTCTCCCGTCACCTTCGTAAGAATGGCTGAAAGCAGGTAGGTAGCCAGGCTGTTGTAGACAAACTGCTCGCCAGGCTTGTGGGGAATGGGAAAGGCCAAAAAAGCCTCCACCCAGTCCGAATCGCTACGTTCCCGAAGGATGCCGGTAGGGTCCACATCGTGACCGACCGTCATGGTCAGCAAATGGCGGATTTCCAATGCCTGCAGGTTCGGACTGATTTCTTGGGGTAATTTGTCTGGGAAAAAAGAAATAACCTGGTCGGAAACATCCAACAGCCCCTCCTGAACGCCAAAACCGATGGCGGTTGCCGTAAACGTCTTGCTAACCGAAAACATCACGTGGGGCTTCGTGGCGGCGTTGTCTCCCAACCAGGTTTCGAATACCACCTTGCCGTTTCTTAGAATCATCAGGCTGTGAAGGTCCTGATCCTGATTTTTTACGGCTTCAAGGTAGCTCCGGATGGCCGTTCGATTCACATTTTCCGAGTCAGGATCGCTTCTGGGTAATGCCTTGGCGATGCTGCTGAAAGTTACCAGTTCGATTTCCTTCCGGGCCACTGCTTCCTTAACCTTCTCGCTGGTCCAGGTATCGGTCACGCCTTGCCGGTCCCTGGCCACGTTTTCGTAGCCGATATGTCCCACCCCTTGCATTTCCAGGTTGTCGTAGGCCGGGTGGTCAACAAACTGGTAGGTTTTTCCCGGTTCCAGGTTTTCCAACATGCGGATAAAAGAGGCCTCTTTTTCTTCGGAGGTTCCTTTGGGACCAGCGTACGTGGCCCTGTGTACCCCCAACTCCTGCATAAAATCACTATCGATCAGCAACAATCCGTATTCGGCCGCCAGCCCAGCAACCATCTTGGCTACCTCAGGATCAAAACCAGTCGATCCCATGTGTCCGGAAAGGTGATTGATTTGGGGTACGTGTTTCAGGGCCATTTCAATTTGGGCCCGGAATTCCTGTTCCACCTCCGACAGCTTCCAGCGATTATCCAGGATAGCCCGTTCCGGATAATTGGGGTTGGGTCGTATCATTGGAAAGAAATACCCCTCTTCGTCCGTCAAACTGGGACAATGGCTCAAGGGCCTCCATTTGACGCCATCCCATTCACTGGTAATGGCCAGGTGAAGGCCTACCTCCACACCGGTGTGTTTCCGCAGCAATTGCGCCGCCTCGGGAAACCAGGGAGCCACGGCCATTACTTCGATGGAGGTCTCGATACCCTCCTCAAACGCCGCAATACTGGCCAGATTCGCCGAACGGGAGGAACCCATGTCGTCCCCACGAACAATCAATCTGGGGCTACTGGTTTGTTGGCAAAACGCACCAAAAGAAACGAGCAGGAAGGTAAGAAACAAAAAGAATTTATTAGAATAGGTCATGGCAACCGGGGTTTTCAATGTCGTAAACAAATGGATCTGCTGCACCGATTTCCTCCGGGCGCCTAGGGCCTGTGGCCTGTGAGGTATGCCGGAAAAATCGTACATTTAACAAAGTAACAATAAAATTCGAAATTGTCAGAAATCGATTACACGCATGGCTACCACAGAAAAACACGATCGGCGCATGGCTACCATGACCTTTGCTTCCGTCTATCCGCATTACCTAAACAAAGTTGAGCGAAAAGGCCGAACCAAAGAAGAATTGCACCGGGTCATTGAATGGCTCACCGGCTTTAACGAGCAAAAGCAACAGGAGCTTATCGCGGAAAAGGCCACCTTCGAAACCTTCTTTCAGGAAGCTCAACTCAACCAACAGGCCCACCTAATTACCGGAATGATATGCGGGTACCGCATCGAGGATATCGAAAATCCGTTGACGCAGAAAGTCCGGTACCTGGATAAGCTGGTCGATGAATTGGCCAAAGGCCGGAAAATGGAGAAAATTCTGCGGAAAGGATAGGTGGAAATCGTTCTGCAATTGGGCTGTAATCAAACAAAGCGGATCTGATGAGCCGGTAACTGTTGATCAAAGCGTACCGTTAGCGCCCTTGCTGCAGATCTGGTACAAGGGCTGGTTTACCTACCAAACGATCCCCTAACCAAACACGATCCACTATTTCTTACTCCCCTGCGTATTCGATCCGGTAAATCCTCCCATCAAAGCCGCTTATCAGAAGTTCGCCTTCCTGATCCAGACCAAAGGAAGCTACCGGAAAGGTGGCTTGCACCAATTCAGATACCTTGGGTTCACCAGTCTCCGAAAAATCCAGGGCCCAGATACGTCCCGAGGCAAAATCGCCAAAGACGTACCGACCGGCCAATTCAGGAAGCGCCGTTCCCCGGTATACGTAGCCGCCGGTCACGGACACGTCTCCCTGACTGTGGTCATAGGTCCACAGGGGTAAATCCAGCCCTTCCTGCGCGCAATTGGACGAAGGAGAAAAACAGGCGTTGCCTTCCATGGTATTCCATCCGTAGTTGCCACCGCTTTCGATCAGACTGATTTCTTCAAATCGGTTTTGCCCCACGTCTGCCGCCCACAATGCGCCGGTCTCCGAGTCAAAGCTAAACTTCCACACATTTCTCAACCCATAGGCGTATACCTCCTCCCGGAACCCTTCCTGATTACCGACAAATGGATTGTCCGCAGGGATGGCATAGGCCAAATTCCCTTCCTCCCGGTCCACATCCAGTCGCAGGATGGTGCCTAACAGCGTTTGCGGATTCTGACCGTGGTTTTGGGGATCACCCCCGGAGCCACCATCACCTACCGACACGTAGAGAAAGCCATCGGGCCCAAAGGCCAGGTGCCCCCCATTGTGATTCGAAAAGGGTTGCTCGATTTCCAGCAAGACCCGTTCCGTCCCCGGGTCCGCCCGCTTGGGATCGGCGGCCGCCACCGAAAATCGGGAAACGACCGTCCGGTCCGGATTGGATGCGGTATAATTGACGTAGAAGTACCCGTTGCTGGCATAGTTTGGATGAAACGCCAGGCCCAACAGCCCTTCCTCGTTGCCCGCGTCGTCCACCTGGTTTTCCAAATTGAGAAAAACCGATCGTTGCCCCGTAGCCGGTTCGTTGGGAAACACCGAAATCACTCCCCGTTGCTCCACAACAAACAGGCGATCGGATCCGTCACCCGCATGCACCATCTCCAGGGGCCGGTCAAAGGAAAGGCTGGGGAAGGCATTGACCAATTGCGGCTCACCGGTTTCAACCGGATCGGGAGCGGGTTCGGAATCCTCCGGCACACAGGCGGAAAAGGCGGCAAACAAACTGCAGGCAAATAAGAGGCGGGTAGGGATCATGGGTAACGGTTGTTTTATGTAAATCAATACGATAAAAAGCGGGCAAACAATGTGCCAGCCGGAAAAATACCCCTTTACAAGGGAAGAAAGGTTCCGGCGCCAGCTCCGCCACGAATTGGGCGTTGGCTTTCTGTCGCGCAAGGCGGGCTGCCGGCTAGATGGTAAACATGTACGTAAATTTCAATAAAAGAGCTTGGTTTCTTCGGGTTTCGATAAAGGGCGAAAAGGAATAGTTGTAGGTATATACCACAAAAAAATCCGACATGGGCAGGTACCTCCATTGCAGGCGGCTGTTGATATTGAAGTTTTCCTGTTGCGTATTGTATTGCAAAAAGCTGGTCCAAAACATATTGGTGCTAAAATTGATCTCGCTACGGGTGCTGATAAGTGTGAGCGTGGATGTCCCATGGGGCTCCGGGAGGGAAAGGTCATTTTGCTCCCAGGAGAGCGAAAACAAGCCCCAGGGCTGCCGTCGAAGGTTCAGCTCGAGCAAATACGAGGTCAGGTATCCGTTGTAAAACCGCCCCGATCCAATTTCCCCGCGAAAGGGCAGGCCGGTTCGGGCATCGGAACTGTAGGACAAACTTACCCGTGGGTAGCGGTACAGCCCCGGCTGCAGCGGCTCCCCTTCGGTAAAGCCGGTATGGAAGAGCAAGCGGGTATCCAATCCCTGTGCCTGAAAATCAATCCTGCTGGTGTTTCGAAAACGGATTTGGTAATCCAGGCGCAATTCGTTGTCCATAAAGGACCAATCCGTGTAGTAATTGATGGTATTTCGCAACTGAATATCGTGCGCCACGATTCGGCTACCATTTTCCGGCCGGATGATATAGCCGATCCGCCCGTGAAAATGCTCCATCCCCAGGTGATAAACCGTATCGTTTAGCGCATCGTAATTTCGCATCTGCGGAATAAAGCCCATATCCGCGTAGTAATCGTCTTCCATCCCGTAGTAATTCAGCCGGAAATTCCATTTTCTCCCTCCGTACTCAAAGCCAAGTTGCCGGTAATTCCCCATGCCAATCTGCGATTTTTCCGAGAGGTGAAAAGCCCCAAAATAATTCCAGGTCCCGGATTCGTTTAGGTAGTTGAGTTCCATTCCGGCATTTCGGCCAAAATCCGTTTTATCGATTCCATTGCCGGCCGTGTGTGCTTGCCGGTTGGTCACATAGCCTCGGAGAACCGATCGTTCCCAAAG
This sequence comes from Cyclobacterium xiamenense, assembly GCF_900109255.1. Taxonomy (NCBI): domain Bacteria; kingdom Pseudomonadati; phylum Bacteroidota; class Cytophagia; order Cytophagales; family Cyclobacteriaceae; genus Cyclobacterium; species Cyclobacterium xiamenense. Next base: position 201,841 of record NZ_FNZH01000006.1, read on the forward strand.
GCTTTGATTGAATACCCCCACGCTGTAATTTTGAGCCGCCTGGGAGGGAGTTGCCCGTGTACGGATATTCATCAGACCGATCCGAAAGTCCGGGTTTAGGTTACCACTCAGGCGGGCACCGTAGGCGATCGGAATGGGTTGGTTATCCTCGTCCAGGCCGATCCTGCGGGTAAAAATGGGCTTGGCCGAATTCGGCCCAAATCCCGTAAACAAGTCGTTGTTTTCCAGAAAGAAATCCCGTTGTTCCGGAAACCGCAGGTTGAATCGCGTCAGATTGGTTTGCTGCACATCCACGTCCACCTGGGAAAAATCCGGATTCAAGGTCAAATCCAGATTCAGGGAAGAGGTGATGGCTACCTTTGCGTCCATGCCCAGATCGGTGGTCATTTCGGTGTCGGTATCCTGCACCGCCCCAGAAGTGACGTAGGGAATCAGCGAAATATTGGTTCCCGTTTTATCCGGAGCCTTATCCCAGCGCATCGCGCCTGTGTAGCCAAGGTCGTAGAGGCGAAAATTAACCGGCATGGGCGTCCAGCTGTAATACTCATTTTTCGCCATGTTGTTCCGGATAAAGTTGATTCCCCAGGTGGCTATGTCCTTTTTAAACCGAAGGGTTTTGAAGGGAATGGCCAATTCCACGACGTATCTGTCGGGAAGCCGGGTTACGGCCGAAAACCAGCGGTTGTCCCAGCTAAAGGTGAGTTCACGGGGTGCATTGGGCCCCAAAAGATCCTCCGATTGTACGTTAAACGGGCTAATCCCGAAAAAAAACCCGTTGGTCCGGCTATTAACGGGATCGATTATGACCGCAAAACCGTCTCCTTCAAAAAAACTCTTATCGCGCTCCAGAGTCTGTACCACGTAGTTCTGCACGTCGTAGCAGGTGGCGGCGATGTAGACATGGTCGGCATCGTAGGTCATGCGCACCTCGGTGCGGGGCCCTGCTTTGATGCCGTCAAGCGGCTGCTGCATCCAAAAGTCGCTCACCACTTCGGCCTCCGCCCAGGACTGTTCGTCCAGTTTTCCGTCCACCACCAAGGGATCTACTGCCCGCTGAATTTGAAACCGATAGTCCACCAGGGTTTCGGTAGTCGATTGGCCCCATAGAAACGAACTGTGTACGAAAAGTACGATAAAGAGGAGAACGGAACGCATCATGCGATAAGGGGTGCTTGGTAAGGTCTGTAGGCTCAAATATACGAAAGTGGTTAAAGCGGGAATACCTGACAGTAAGATCAACATCACCCCCATCTGCTGCCAAATTTAATTTTTTTCTTGTTTTAAATGGAGTTAATGGGTAAAAAAATAACCACCTCTTTATTTTTACATACCATTTCCATTTTATTCGGCTTAAAAATAAACACCCATAGACAAAAATTGCAACCGTTTATCAAAAGATAGGTAGGTTAGGAGGTTCGCGAGGTACATGTATTGCCACAATCTCCCATACATTCATTCAGAAAAACCTCATCTGGGTGTAGTTTGCAACTACACCCTTCTATCCATTTCAATTTGCAATTGGAAATGGACGTCATTACCAATAATCCACCTCTATCAAACTATCTAATCCCGCATAATTTCTCGCGCTTGAATACATGTAGTCTTCCCGTTTTTCCACGATTCCCGCCCTTACCGGATTCTCATGAATATAATTCATTCTACTTTCGATCATCTCGGTTCGATAAAGTTCAATGGCATGGTTTTCATGTGTCCAAAATTGCATTTCTCCAGACCTGTTATTAAACTTAGCATGATAAGCAAAAATCATCTTCAACCATTCCTTTCTGCTTTCCTGTGGATTTTCCAATATCATCTTGAGCAATTTCTTGCTTGTAAACTTTTTGAAATCCCGAACCCAGTCTGATAATTTTCCATCTTTTTGTTGAGCAATCAAGTGAAGGTGATTGGTCATGATGACATAACCAAACAAAAAAAGCCCCTTCTCATTTCTACAATAAGTCAGATTTTCCAAGATAAAATCCCTATACATTTTTCTTGAAAACACATCTGCCCATCCAACCACTTGGAAGGTGAAGAAATAGGGCATTTCCTGATCTCTTATCTGGTAAGCTTCGCCCATGATCTAAAATAATTGTTGTAAACTGGAATTACAAATTCCAAGGATAAAAAGGTGTAGTTACAAACTACACCTAGGTAGGGCTCAAGTATACGAAAGTGGTGAAGGCGGGAATACCTGACAACAAGATCAACATCACCCCCATTTGCCACCAAATTTAATTTTTTTCTTGTTTTAAATGGAAGTAATAGGTGAAAAATAAACCATGTTTTAATTTTTATCACCTTCCTCTTTTTATTCGCTTAAAAATAAACGAATGGTGACAAAAAAATGCAGCCGTTTATCAAAAGATAGGTAGGTTAGGAGGTTCACGAGGTACATCTATTGACATAATTTCCCGGACACTCGTTCAGAAAAAGCCGGCTTAACAAAGAAGCGGAAAAGGGTTCTCGAATTTTTGTTCGTGTGTAGCGAATCTCGGCTAAAATCGGTTTGTTCTCGATTTTAGCCGATCGAAAACCGGCAAATCCTCATCCAAAATCCAGGGCTTACCAATTATCGAACCTTTCGGGGTCAATTTCCCAAAACGTTTCGTTGCAATCCCATGCGTAGATCTTTCCATTGGCCATAAAGGCCATTACACGTAAAAACTCACAGGTAAGGTAGGATGGATGGGACAGATTGGTCACTTGGCTCATTTCCATGCTTTCTAAATCCAAAACAAAGATTTCGATACCCATGAGAACGGCTTTGTTTCCAACGATAAACACCTCATCTGTTTTTACGCCCACCCTTCCTATGTCCGAAAACCGCTTCACTAGGTTCCACCGTTCGGTGGTCAAATCGAACTCAAAAAGTCCGGAATGCTCGTCTCCTGTTCCATCCGGCTCACCAAAAGCAAGATGGCGTCCATTAAACGTAAACGGAACGGTCCTGCCAACGACCATCCGGCCTTCTTCTTTATCCGGTAGGCGCACCCATTTTTCAGAACGGATATCGAATTTATACCGTTGGCGGTGGTCTTCCCCTCTCTCAGGCGTATGCCCCCCCTCCACATACAAGTGTTCGTTGACGACATGCACCAGCATGGGGTTTCTTTGGTCCAGCGGCAAATCCGGAAGCCGTCTAATTTCACCACTGCGTAGATTAAAGACAAAAAACGCCCGATTGGACGGATTTAAATCGGTCGTCTGCCCACCGCCAAGGTACCAATTTTCTCCATGTGCAGCCGAAAAAGTAAACGAAAGACGATAGGTTCCAAGTTGAAGGGCACGCAGGGGAGTCATCGATCTGCTTGCTACGTCTACTTCGAAGATCTCCTTATTCCCAAGTGCATATCCTTTTCCTTCGAAACTCGTCATGTTACCATACTGTAGGTATTCTGCTAGCGCAATAGAAGGGATCGGCTTTCTCAGAAAGGGGATATCTGGATCGGTCAGTTCAATCGTTGCGGAGTTTTGAGAAACGTTGGCAAATGTTTGAATCCGGAATTCGTTGATTCGATCGAATAGGTAGCCCTGGGTAACAAAACGAAGGGATAGGGTTTCACTGTTCGATTGCTCGTAGTTTATTTCATAGGTCTTACCATTCAATACACCTTTGTGGTAGTAAGGCGCCGCGTAATTGATGTTTTTTCCTGTGATGCTGAATTGATCCCCGTAGCGGGTAACGATATGTTGCCCAGGGTCTATTTCTGTCGGATTGTACGTGAAAACACCGGATCCCAGGTTGTATTTTTTCCCGCGTATTTCCAGCTCGACGACATTTTCTTCACCTGCATAGACCGGATTGGGTTTGAATACAATTTTATTCCGGTCTGCAGACACCAAGGTCACGGTACCGCGAATAGGATATTCGGAAGGTTGAGGTGACAAGGTCACAACCAAATTAGGGTCGACCAAATAATCCCCGAGGATTTCGACCGTACCTCTATAGTCGATTTGCTGAATTGCCATCTCGGCAAACTCCGGCTCACGAAACGGCATGAGGACGTTCATCTCCATCTCCTTGTCCACGATTTCCATGGAAATGCGAAAAACATCCGGTTCGCTGTAGCGGTCAAAATTTTGAAAATCCGGGATAATAAATTTAAAGAAATGCTTTTGTACCTCAATTACACGCGCTTCTTCGCCCTGAAAGGTGACCTTGTAATTAGCGATAACGCTGCTTAGATTCTCTCCATACACGTCCACTGTATCGCCAAAAAACACGGGCTGAGCATAGTCAAATTTCTCAAAAATAAAACCAACGGCTCCTTTACTGACAAAGCGATGGGGTTCCGAATACACCACCCCTGACAAGGTTTTTACGTACGCCACTACGTAGTAAATCTCACCCTTCGCCATGGAGTGCTCGGCCTTGAGGACAAAATACTTTTCCGGCTTTCCGGTTTGTTTCAACTCCTCGGCATAGGGCGGTCTTGGATTCCAATGGGTACTGTAAAGAAATCCGTATTCCAGGATCTCTTCGCTGCCAAAATCATAGACGTTTGCGGCGAATTGCGCCCCGGATTCGTCGATTTCCTGGATAAAAGCCACACTGAAGCGTGGATTGGTCCTGGGCGTCAGTTCTGGATTTACGCAGCCAAACAGATGCAGTATCAGGATCGTGGCCAAATGGTGCAGGTGCTTTTTCATAACCGAAACCCCAGGATAAACGTGGATACAAATTGATTGTATTGAAACTGATTTGAACCAAGCGATAGGCCGTAGCCTTTATGGGTATACTCCAACTGAAATTCCGAGACGATCCCCCATTTTTCCTTGTACAATAAATGCGTTCCTGCTTTAAAAGCCGGTGAAAACTGAACCGGCGAATGGATGTAAATCGGCTCTTCGTATAACTCAACCACGACCGGTTCGGATTTAGTCTTGAAATCGACCATACTGCTTGCGCTTTGAAAGGAATTAATCCGAAGATTGGCGCCCGCCCCCAGGTAATATTCGTGCTTTGAAGACCGAAACACCAGGTAATCAATAAATACAGGTACCGATACGGTGGTGGTTGAAAATTCCTCGGTTGCCGTGTAGAAGTAATTTTGCCGATTCAACTGGGCGTTTAGCGTATTTTTGACCCAGGAAAAGCCAATCCCCAGGTCAAAAGCAAATCTAGGGGCGCGGCGCCACTGATCCAATTTGATTCCTACCCCGACAAATGGCGCCACGTTGGTTGCAAATACATGCCCAGTCCGGTCGCTCATGGGTACCGGATAGGTTTGGAACAAAGAAGCCCCCGCCATGCCTACCCAAGACAACCTTAGTACCGGAATCTCTTCTACTAACAATTCATAGGGCAGATTTTCACAGTCATGATACATCATGATAATGTCAATAAATCCACTCTCGGAATGAACGGTTCTTGCGATCCTTTCCCTTAATTGTAACCCGCAAGGTCCGTATAACATGTAATTGAGGATTCCGGTAATCTGCTTGTGCCTTGTCATGATCACATTGCCCTGAATGGTTTTTGGGGCAGACGTTTTTGACAACTCCAAATAGTCTTTTTCACTTTCTACAAAAAAACGACTGTTATAGGAAAAAAGACTCACCTTCCCACGTAAGATCACCTGCAAAAAATACAACTCCTTCTCCCCTTTTCCGGGCAAGGAGCGGCTTTCAAATGTTCTCCCGTTGGCCAAAACGAAGCCTTTCAGGTCCTCGGGTCCAAAACGGAACTCCTTTCCCTCAGGGTCCAGAAATGTGATGGTCCGGGCATTGTTGAAATCGAAGGACCGCGCTATGGTACCCGTACGTGTTGCTCCATCGTTTGTAATAATGTAATCGGTCGGAGCCTCTTGCCCATGTACCGTCGCATAGGTAAAAACCCAGCAGCAAATGCCAATAATCAAAAATTTGGCTGTTTTCATCGCAAATAAAACATCGGTTCCTAAATTAATCTTCTTGAAAAAAGTTCTGGAGTCCCTGGGTGCGTTCAGCCCCAATCGTACCCGGGTAAGAAAATTTGGATCAAAAATTTAAAAAATTCATCGCTCCAGTCTTCACCCCTTTCAACACCACAACCGTCTTCTAGAAAATTTGAACGCAAGTTTAAAGATTAAAACTTAAAAAAATAGGAAGTATGTATTTTTTATTTTTCAGGCCTCATAAAAGGCTCGGTCAGCAGGCCTGTTTTCCAAAATAGAATGCGGATGTAAACGGGATAATGGCGGTAAAAACCATCCATTGCGGGCGTATTGATTGTTTCAGGCACCAGTCCATCAACTACCAATTATTCAAAAAAAGGCCCTTTAGGGAAAATTAAAATGCCAACCTCCTCAATGGAAGCCGGCATAAAAAGATTTTTCAGCTAAGAATCGCTAGTTTCCCCCGCTGCTGATCCGCAGTCAGTTCATGGCTACGGTTTCGTCTTCCTGGTAGAATACCCGCCAGATTTTTCCGCTCACCGAATCGGAAATAAGTACGGTACCATCCGGCGCCTGTGCCAGGCCCGTAGGCCGATGCTGGGCATCGCTGGGTGCTTCGATCGTCGCTACCCCGGCAAATCCTTCCGCAAAGGCCTCGTAACTGCCCGCCGGAGAGCCATTTTCGAAAGGAACCGCGGCGACAAAATATCCCTTCTGCTCCAGGGGAGCCCGGTTCCAGGAACCGTGAAAGGCCACCAAAGCCGTACCCTTGTAGCTTTCCGGCAGCTGATCACCCGTGTAAAACAGCAGGTCATTGGGCGCCCAGTGGGCAGGAAAGGTCATGACGGGGTCCTCCGTCCCTTCGCAGCGATCCGCTTGCTGTCGATCCCCTCCGTATTCCGGAGCGGTCAGCCGCTTGTCCTGAGACGGATCGTAGTAACAATACGGCCAGCCAAAATCGGCTCCATCGCTTAGCCGAAACATTTCTTCGGCGGGTTGCTCCGCACTCTCCTCTTCGGAATACATCTCCGGAAACAGGGCATGCAACATGTCCCGGCCGTGCTGTACCACGTAGACGTGTCCGTCTGCAGAGTTATAGTCCAGTGCCACTGCATTTCGGATCCCGGTGGAAAAGCGGTACCCGTGCTCCAATTGGGTTTGCCCGATTGTCTCGGCTTCAAAACGCCAGATACCTCCCTGCCGCTCCAATAGCGGACAAGGATCCATGGCGGGGGAACCTTGGGTGCGGTCCTGTTCCTGGCAGGCATTGGACGGCGCGCCCACATTTACATACATGTAGCCCTCTTCGTCAAAGGTAAAGGGCTTTACCGCATGGGAGGTCTGCACGGGCAGACCGGAAACGATCGTATCGGGTGCAGCGGCATTATCCGGAATCAGGTTGTCTCCCGAAAAGGTAAACCGGAACACGGTACTGTCGTTCGAGGCATACAGGTTACCCTTGTAAAAGGCCATTCCGGTGCCTCCAAAATCACCAAAGTATTGGATATCGTCCGCTCGTCCATCGCCGTCGGTATCCCGCAGGGCTACAATACCCCCTTCATCGGTGGCTTCCCGCAGGTTCATGTAAATGTCGCCGTTTTCATTCACCGCCAGGTGGCGGCCTCGTCCCAGGTCTTCGGCGACCACGTAGGCCTGAAGTCCGGAACCTAAATTCAATCCGCCCTGATCTTCATCGGCCGTAAAATAGGGCGTGGGGGCCGCCGCTTTCTCAGAGGGACTGCCACAGGCGGCAGTAAAGAGCAGGGCGACCAAACAGGAGTACAAGTAGTGGGTGTAATTCATGGTTTGCTGGTTTGGAATGAAGTTAAATATACAGCGAATGCCCCTTCCAAACAAATTTTATTTCTTGTTCTGGCCTATTTCGGGACTGAGCGGAACCGAACCCTTACAACGGTAATTTTCGTATCAGCCGCTGTTTTGCTCAAACCATTCCCGTGAATTACTTCGTTTGAGATTTGAAAGCAAATCAATCAAAAGTAGCTTAATCCATTGTCCCATTTTTTTTGCAAATCCAGACAGGACTTAATCTCCTGAAGGGGACTTCCTGAGTCCTCCCAGGGACCTCCTACCCCCCTGCGGCACACTTCCGAGGTGCTCGCACGCAGTTAATACATGCAAAAACAGACTAAAAACTGACACGCGTCGACCGAAAACTGACAGGCTTGAATAAAATATATTCAACGTTGCGGTTCGGAAGTCGGCTTTAGAACCTCAAAACCGGAAATTTTCGCTAAAAAATGACAGGCCTTTGGTTCAAAAAACAAAAAGCCTGACATTTTTGCCGAAAATTTTTGCTGGATGGCGAAAAAGGGGTACTTCAGAGGTCCGATCACGGAGCACAGAACTCGGCGTGTCAGTTTATTTTATTCAACGTTTCGATTTTTAGGTGGACCGTTGTCAGTTTTTGGTGGGCAGTTGCACCTGTTAGCCGGATCGTTTCGCCTTAAAGGAGCCACATTGACTAAAATAGGCCGGGGGACGAATGGTAGAAGCGGAACGTTGCGTGCCCGAATCGACACGTGGTGTCTCGGAACCGCTGCGCCGGGGTTCGGAAGGGGTATACCGCAGCTCGCAAGTACCCGGATACCTGCCCGACCCGATCAATTACCGCTTGGCTTTGCTCCGAATCATTTTTTAGAGATACGAAAAACCCACTAACTTTTCCGATACCTCCCAAAGTTTCTTAGCCAGGTTTTCATCCTTTGATACATCTGAAGCGGTTGCTTTACCTGCCTTCCCTTTCATTTCTTTAAATCCTGTCGGGCCAAAATACTCGCCACCTTTGGCTTCACCAATAGCTGCCAATAGGGTGGGCTTTGCCCCTTCACTTGGTGCATGTGTAAAAAATGGGGCAATGGTATATTTCGCTAAATAGTAGATAACCTTTGGCATATTGCGGCTCAATTCTGTGTCCGCAATGCCTGGATGCGATGCAGTTGAAATAGTTTGATGGTTTCCTGCTTTTTCCAATCTTCTTTGAAGCTCAAAAGCAAAAAGCAAACAAGCTAATTTTGATTGCGCGTAGGCTTTCATGGCATCATATTTATTTTCACTTTGCAAATCATCAAAATTAATTTTGCCGTCTTTGTGCACAAGAGAACTCAAGGTAACAACTCTTGATTGAGGCGTTTTTACGATCGTATCTAACAAAAGCCCTGTCAGAAGAAAATGTCCTAAATAGTTAGCTCCTAATTGCAATTCAAAGCCATCCTCTGTTTTGGAAAAGGGAGGTGCCATGACCCCCGCATTGTTAATCAACACATCGAGTGTATCGTACGTACGCTGATAATCTTTGGCAAATTTCCTCACCGATTGCAAGCTGCTCAAGTCAATTTCCATAACCGCTAAATCAGCATTTGGAACGTGTTGTTGGATTTTTTCTTTGGCGATATCGGCTTTCGATAAACTTCGACAAGCCATAATTACCTTTGCTCCTTTCTTTACCAATGCCAAGGTTGTTTCATAACCCAGTCCTGAGTTGGCTCCGGTTACAAGTATGGTGCGGCCTTTCTGGTGGGGCAGTTTGTCAATGCTTTCCATTTTATTACGATTTGTTTCTAAATTCCAGTGGGGTTTGTCCCGTTTTTTGTTTAAAGAGTCTGCTGAAATACTGAGGATACTCAAAGCCAAGCGAATACGCTATTTCACCAACAGCGGCATCGTGGGTAAGCAGCCTGTTTTTAGCCACTTCGATTAAATGATAATGGATAAAATCCTGCGCATTCATACCTGTTTCTTTTTTGAGCAAATCGCTCAAATAGCTTGGCGATAAATGTACTCCTTCGGCTAAAGATGTAACCGTTGGTAAAGACGACGCTGCACTTTCCGTAGTATGAAAATGGGCTTTCAAAAGGGCTTCTAACTGAACGATTATTTTAGAATTACTTCTTTTTCTGGTAATAAATTGCCTATCGTGATAGCGTGAGCAATAATTAAGCAGCAATTCAATGGTTGAAACAAGAAGCGTTTGGCTGTGGTGGTCGATATTTTCATTCAACTCTATCTCAAGCATTTTTACACAATCAGACAAGGTCTGTTCTTCTTTTTGAGAGAGATGCAGTGCTTCAGCCATTGCATAGGAGAAAAAAGAATAATCTTGAATCTTGCTCCCTAACGAAGTGCCGTAAAGCAAGTCGGGATGAAAAAACAACCCCCATCCCTTCATTTCTTTCTCTTTTTCGTTATCCTTCTCGTTATCCAGGGTAATCAATTGTTTCGGCCCAATACAAACCAAACTACCTTCCTGAAAGTCCAAAGACTGCCTTCCGTATCGGATGGTATTGGCACAATAATTTTTAAAAATCATGGAATAAAAGTCTGCGCTGATTCTAACGTCCCCTTCGTTAAATTCATCGGCTTTACTAAAATCAAAAACAGCAACCAGCGGATGCTTGGTAGTGCATTGAGAAAAGTTGTTGATGTCAGTGATACTTTTTAAATGGATGATTGGCTTCATACAAGTCAAATACATGTACAGGCAAAGGTCGACAATACCTGGTAGATGATGTTAATACAAATTCATGCTTGTTGTATACGTTTTGCGGTTTACGTTTTTGCTGCCGCACAGCGGTTGGTATCTAAAAAGCCGGCGATCTCGAAGCACAAAAATTGCGGATAAGCACTTGCTTTGATACGAGCCAAAAGCCTTCCGTTTACTACTGTTTCGCCTATTTTTATTTGCATCCTTATATTCCGTACTTTTAAAGAGACTTTTTTATCGAAATTCCACTTATCCATCCTCCGATCACAGCTGTCGGTAACGCCAAAATAAGCCACATGATCGTATGAAGCCCAATACTGTCTTGCATTTTACCAATAATTCCGGTTTGTGTGTCAATGAGGGTTAATACCATTCCTCCCACCAAAGCACCACAGAAGAAACCGCAATACGCAAGAATTTTATAGGGCATGGTTAATTTCCTAATCTTGTCATCAAAAATCCACAATACAGAACCAAGTACAGGAAACCCAAGAATTATGTCAAGTGGTGGCCCTGAGAGATAATATCCTATCCAAAAAAAAGCTACAAAAAACAGCGGGACAACAATGATTTTTGAAGACCTTAGGTTATAGCTTTCTGATAGCGCCGAATATTGGGCAACGCCAACGATCGATCCTACTACAAGAAGAGCTACCGTATGCGTCAAGAATTGAGCAAAACTAAGTTCATAATCATGCCCTCCTGTATAACCATGTGCCAGTAGACTGTAAATAGAATAGGATAAAGCAAATCCCAGGAAGTTCTTTAGTAGCCAATCGTTACGTGTAAATTGCTTCATCCTACATTGGTTTTATTGCGCACAAAGGTTAGAATAAGCGTCTTGCGACCCTTTAGGGAGCATTATCGCAAATCCTGTGTCATGTGGGAGACGATTTTTTGGATAGAAGATTAGGTGAATATAAATTTTAACAAGGGACTGGCCGATTGTACAACTATTCTAATTATCAAAAAACCAGCGCGTTAAATATATTTGAATTTTGTTCTATTTGCAAGTGTAATCGTTGATTAGAAACCTATATCGCCCCTACAGGGCTACCAAAAAAATAGTGACATCGCGACGATGGGCGGCACCCATCGCTGGGAGATGACGCGCTTTCAGGGCTAAAAGTAGGCAATTGGAGTCCGGCGCCAGAGCTGATTACTAACCGAATCCCTGACCGTTATCTAGCAACGAATACCATTCTCTATTGAAAACTCCAAGCACTGAAAGCGCGAAATACCCCAGCACAGGGTGTAGTCCTGTGATAAATACCCTCAATCCCGGCCTCCCAAGCCCTGTAGGGGCGGAACAGGCTCGTCCATTACTCCACTTGAAGTAAATCCATCGGAGTCGCTCACGTACGCACTTGAAAACCCGGTGCAAACAAACCGCAGAAACGTACGGGATCGTTACGCATAGCACTTCAAAAAAAGGTTTAGCACGTACTTGGTGGAATGCATACGGCGAATAACTACTGCGTTGATCGTATCCACGCCAAGCTGACAGCCATCGATAAGTGGCTCAGAAACCGACTTCGTTACCGTATCTCGTCCACCGCGGCGGAGAAGGAGCGTTAGCGAAAACGTAAAAACCTGATAGCGTATTCCGGCAGTTGGCTGATTCCGGGCTGTTCGATGGGAAAATGACCGGCATTCTCCAGAATTTTCAATTCTTTTTTACCACTTAGCCTGTTGAAGAATACTTCGCTGGTCCAGGTGGGTGTCCAGAGGTCATCTCCAGGGTGAACCAACAATACCGGAATCTGAAAATCCTCTGGCTCGACCGCAGGTTTTGCTTTAATCAGACTAGTCAGAAATCTCAGCGGAACTTTGGTACCTGAAGACTTTTCATCATTCAACAACAGCTTAAGTACTTCTTCATCGTTGACGATGGCTTTCATATTGGCCACCTTTTTCATGGGGAGCATGGCTCCTCCGGCAAAAAGAGAGGTGAATTTCAGCATGGGTACCAGCACACGACTCTTGAGTTTGCTGCCGGTTGAGGCATCCCGTACCCTTTTATCGCGCTGATCCAGCAAATTGGTGGCAATGACGCCTGCTACTTGCGGATTTTTAGCAGCCGCATGATACGCCAGCATTCCTCCGGCACTCAGCCCAAAAACAAAGACTGGCCGCTGGTCTTTTGCTTTTTCCTGGTCAATCAGGAAGGAAACGAGGTTGACCCAATCCTCATAAACCACTTTCCGTTTTTGCACGATGCTGTTACCGTATCCGGGCAAATCCGGGGCAATGACTTCATAACCCGCATTGAACAAGGGAACAGCAATAAATGACAGCAGTCTTCCGTTACCGCCTACCCCGTGCAAGAGGATTACCTTTGCCGGGGCATCTTCATTTTTGTAGGAATCCAGGTGAATTTTCCAGCCATTCCAATCTGTAAAAGACTCCTCGGGCATTGTGGAAGGGGATGTTCGAAAACCTTCGGGTAAATGCGACTCGATCTGTTTCCATGTAGTAAGGTTGGAGTAGAGGGTTTCCTCTATGTCGGTTTGATTCTGGTTTTGTGCTATGGCAACGGTACTCAAACCTACTAAACAAGCAATCATCATAACAATACGTTTCATTTTTTTCCAGATTTTTAATTTGAAATTGTTGATGCGAAATTCTATTTCACATCATTTTAAATCATTGATTCAAATCAAGAATTTATGTTTTCCTTTCCGGTTACAACAAGCGGGGGTCACTACCTGCGTGTATAGACTTTGGGGATGGGTTTTCTTTAAAAGTCCTTTGTATCACCCTGCTCAGCGTCTCGAGGGTCATATCAAGGTAAGAGGCAATCATATAGTGAGGAACTCTCTGCTAGAGCGAGAGAGCTACTCGTTCGAAAGTGGGGGTTTTAGCACTTCTCTATCATGGAAGCGCGAAACCCCCGCTTTTGCGAGACAGCTGATGACAGTAGTATTTTATTCTGCGAAATTGAGGTTTTCCTTTGCCACTATTTGCCATCTTTTTTGACGGTGTTTGTAGAACTTTTTTGCAAAAGAGGTTATAACACCTGTCATGACTCCCCCATAAATGGTTATGGAGTCTTCATATTGAATTATCTCATTACCTAAATCTTTCAATACCACATCGTGATTCCAAACTTTTGCTACTTTATCCCACTCTTTGGTAGAGATTATATGGTTGTTATCATCAATTTTCTCAATGAATAGGTAATGGGTACCACCGAACGGAATAAATCCGAAAATCCGCATTTTTGCTCCATAAGTTTGACCGACTTCCCATTTTTTTGGAAATTCACCTTCGACGGCTTTGAATCGAATCATTCCTTTGGCGACAAATTCCAATAATGCGGGTGTCAAATTTGCCCAAGCACTATCTATGTGTATCGGGATTTCAGAGCTAACCGTCAATTGCCTTGCTTTAACCTTTTTCCCGTTATACTCAATAACTACCTTTTCAATTTTTGATTTGGGCTTACTATCTTGAGCATAACCGTAGGCAATTAAACCTACGGAACAAGCAATCATCATGATCATACGTTTCATTTTTTTCCAGATTTTGAATTTGAAATTGTTGATGCAAAATTCTATCTCACATCATTTCAATTCATTGATTCAAATCAAGAAGTGATGATCTCGTTTCCGGTTAAAGTAATTGGGGATCAATACCTTCGTGTATAGACTTTAAGGATGGATTGTTCTTAAATGTCCTTTTTTTTACCCTGCTCAGCGTTTCGGGGGTCATATCAAGATAAGAGGCTATCATATATTGAGGAACTCTCTGCAGGAGCGAGGGATACTCGGTCATAAAGGTGATAAATCGGGTATCAAAGTCATCGTGGAGCAACCTGTTGGCCCTTTGAACTGCGAAAACATAAGCCCTCTCTGCCATAACCCTTGCTATGTTTGACCATGTTTGGGACGTTTTGATTAGGTGGTTTAATTCGTCACGCGTGATGGTATAGACAACCGAGTCTTCCAGCGCTTGTATCGGCCGAATGGAGGGAGTCTGGGTCAGATAACCGAAGTAGTCGGTTAGAAACTGTCCTTCAACGAAAAACAACATGATCCTTTCCTGACCTTCAGTCAGGTAGTATAGCTTGAACAAACCCTTGGATACAAAAGACACTTTGTTGCAGTGCCTTCCTTCATTGATAAAAAAGTCACCTTTCTTATACTTCTCCTCTTTGAAGGATTGTACCGTTAAATTCCAATCCTCTTTGGTGAGGGGTGAGACTCTTTCCAAATATGCTTGTAAATCTCGCATAAAAGCACCTCTTTTCTAATTACCGCCAATCGGGATTCAGCTTGGAGACGGCGGGCATTCGGAGCCGTTCCCTTCCTTTTCTGGCCGGATAGTATTACACGTTCAAAATAAAACCTCTACCGGGACTCCCGATGGATCAAAGGGGAAGTTAGGCTTTGGCATGCTTCTTTTCATTCCCCTCCTTGTTCCAAAACTTTTTCAAAACGCTTGTCATCAAATCTGAAATTGGTGGATTTTATTTTTTCGAGTATAAGTCTTACGCTATTTACCAATTTGTTTGGCTCTAAGGATGAAGCCAACGGTTCCAGAATACCTTTAATTAAGTTTCTCGGCGACTCTTTTATCTTTTAGTTCATCAATTTTATCCAAAAGTATCAAACAGCTGGTATCGGAAATGATACAATCAGAATTGTGCGCCACCTTTTGGAATATCCGAAGGTGGATCGTTGATTAAAGAAACACCCTAATCCGCCAAAATCTCCGAAAATGCCACTTTTGACAACCCAGCCAATTCTGCTGCCTGTCCAAGTGACAGCTTTCCGGATTCATACATTTTTGCTGCAAGGAATCTTTTGGTCTCCGTCTCACCCAGGTCAAGATGATCGGGTATAGTTAAAGTTATATGCTTCATTGCTTAAATTTATCAAAATTTTGGATATCGACTTGATTTTAAACGATTCTTTTGCTGGAGCCGAATCGGGTCAGGCAAGGGAATGAGCTGTTTTTAGGCGCAGTGACTTCAAGTCACACACAGTTTGCAGCTACCTGCAGGTGGCTATTTCGAAGCACTTCACTGTCAACCAAGCAGAAACTTTGTTACAAGCACAGAGCTTGATTTAACCGCTGATCCGCAGCTTTTGGGTAGGTGCTGTTAGCTGTTCGTTGTTTTCTTCGATATCAACTTTTACATTTATTAAATTCTTTATCATATTTTATTACCCATACAAATGTAAAAATAAAAGACCAACGCCCAATTAAGCACGTTAGTCCACATTACAAAAAAATGCTATAGTATTTTCCTTCGGTCAGAAGTCAAAATGAAGTGCGTCTGCCTTTATCATCGTATAGATTGTCACAAGATGAAAAATCGCAATAACAATATTGCTGATAACAAACGGATGTTTAAGAGTCTTTACTGTAAACGGACTTAGTAGCTTGTACACTATCTGCATAAAGAAAAGTGCAAATGCAAGTTTGACATCTGCAAAGAATATTAATAAGATAGAAGCTAAAAGGATTGTTGTATAAATAGCAAGTAAAATTCCTCGAGAAGGACTAAATTCACCCATAGTTTTTACCATTCTAAAGTTGTTTGTCAGCATAAAATAGCAGACAGGAATAAGTACGGCAATATTCAGAATTAAAGATGCGGTTATCATTTGTTTAATTTATTAAAGAAATAGAAATTAACTTTGGTGCACTAGTAAGGTTAAATTTGCAGTCCTTATAACTTGGTGGACCGAATGGTTTAACATTGTTGCTAAAACCATAAGGTTCTTTTGGCTTACCAATAAAATATCTGTCTAACTTGCCATTACTGTTTACATCTTGATATGTAGAAACCGCATACTCTCCTGGTGGTAAATCAAACTCTACAATAACTTTGCTACCTGATATGATAACAGATTGTGTCTGAATAGATTTTTCTAAAAAATCTTTTTCAGAGAAAACACTTACCCAGATTTTTGTAGAAGCCTTATTTTCAAAGTTGCTTACTTCTACTTTTAAGGTTGTGTTTCCGTTAGGTTTAAACCCAGTTAGTAAAAGGAAAAGCAACACTGTAAATGTCGTGATTATTTTTTGCATTGATGTAAAAATTTAACTCGTTTGTGATTAGGCAAAATTACAACAGTACAAAAACAATCTACTTAACAAATGATAAGTTCGTCATTTTCGCATTCTTTCTTTTCTTATTCTACTTAGTGAAACATCAGTAATACCTATAAATGAGGCTATATCTCTAAGGGTAAAATGTTTAAAAATTTCAGGCTGCTCTTTTTCAAAGTATTCATATCTCTGCTTTGCGGTACAATTCAGTAGAAGTTTTTTATTGAAATACTCTTGTACAAAAACTTTTTCCGCCATTTTTCTCCCAATCGTATCGAAAATATGATAATGAGTACACAGTTCTTCTAATTTTGGATAGTCAATCTCAATGATTTCGGAATTTTCAACGACTTTGTAAGTCAAATCGGATTGTTTTTTTGTAACCCAACAGTAATAATTAGTAAAAAACATATTGCTTAAAAAGAAGTGAGTAACTCGTTCACTTCCGTCAATCATTTCATAAGCTTTTACTGCACCTTTATTTATGAACCATAAATGGTTACAATGTTTTCCTTGTTCAAGAATAATACTATCCTTGTCAATAGTACACACGGTAGATATTTCTTCTAACATTGTCCTATTTTCAGAAGGAAAATGTCCGATTGCTGCTTCTATAACCTTATATATCATTGTCTTTTCAATGTCTTGTATAGTCTGTCATTACAATGACCGCTAATCGGGTCAGACAAGGGAATTGCACCCCTACCTTCCCACGGAACTCCCGAAAATCGGGAAAGGCTGTGCATGAGACTCTCACCTCACACGGCTCTTCATGTTTGTAAATCGCTCGGTCCTCCGAAGATACCTAAGGTTGAACCAATTTCCAATGCGCAAACAGTCCCGGTGAGGACTTGTACTGACGCTTAAGCCATCTGACTGCCGCCATTTTGTACAATCCCTTCTCCCATTTGACCCATTTGAGCAGACGGTGGTTGAGTTGATTCCATACCTCACGCATAGATTCTCCTCTTAGCTTGTGATAGTAGTTGAGCAGTCCTCGGACAACCGGATTGAGTCGACGGGCAATCTCCTGAATAGGCTTGCGCCACTTGTGGATTGCCAGTTCCCTAAACTTTCCCAGTATAGCCGTTTTGGACTTGATGCTAACAAACGTGCCCGGTAACAGCATTCCCCTTCCTTTGATGGTCTGCATCGATGCTTTGATAGTGAAGCCCAGAAAATCGTACTTCCGTGTATATTTGGTCTCAGACCAACCCCGGAGATTTACAATCTTCGTCTTCACAGGGTGCAGTTCCAGATGACAGACCCTCATGCGTTGGCTGATTTGCCTAGGCATAAATTGGGCTTGCTTCTCCGTCTTGCAGTGTATCACTACATCATCCGCATACCGTTCGAATGGTTTCTCCGGATGAAATCTCTTCATCCATTCATCAAAAGCCACATGAAGATATAGGTTTGCCAATAGTGGACTAACTACCCCACCTTGAGGTGTACCCGCACTTGTCCTCACAAACTCCCCTTCCGCCATAATACCTGCCTTTAGCCATCTGGACACATACATCGCTACCCACTCGTCCTTGCAGTAATGCCTCAAGGCTTTCATCATCAGGTCATGGTTGATGTTGTCGAAAAACCCTTTGATATCCAGGTCTACCACAAAGTCATGACCGAAACAATTTCGCTCTGATTGTTTCACCGCTTGGTGGGCACTCCTTTTAGGCCGTTAACCAAAGGAACTCTCATGGAAAAGTGGTTCAAGCTGTCTTTCCAAGTGCTAACGGACTACCTGCTGGGCGATACGGTCAAGAAGGGTCGGTACCCCCAATTTGCGGACACCGCCATCTATCTTGGATATTTCCACCCGCTTGACAGGTACCGGAAAATAACTCCCCGAGGTCAGTCGGTTCCATAGTTTATACAGGTGTGAGGTTAGATCGCTGTCCAGTTCCTCCCAGTCCATACGGTCTATGCCCGCACTGCCCTTGTTCGATTTTACTTTCTTGTACGCCTGCCATACCATCAACTTGGTAATTGGTTGCGATTTTGTTTCATAGTAGTCTGTCATCCCAAATTGATTGGTTGTAAACTGGTTTGAAACCAAAAATGTCCCCATCCCCGCACACCTCGCTCAAATGTCCTCCCGGACATTTGCCGTGCTCCACTCCCATTACAGGAGCCTCATCACTACTACGGCTGGATCTGTCCCCCATGCCTCACCCAACCACGGGTGCCGGTTTCCTCTCTCAATTTGGCCTGACGGCATAGAGTTCACTTGTTCCTTAAAATGGCCTGTACTGCGTTCCTGCCAACTTTACCCCGGATGCGGTGTGGCCGGTATCTTCCGGGCGTCTGCCACACTTTGTCACAGGTACAAACGTAACTACCTGTTTTACACATCATGATTTGCTTTCTCGAGGCTTCATCACTGGTTTATTTTCATTCAGCTCCATCTGCACTTACCTACGGGGATCACTGTCCCCGTTTTTCCTTATCCGCTCACCACACCAGCATTTCCGCTAAATGCAGCGCAAGGCGATTTGATGGCTGCCCCGGCAGGCCGCCATCGGAGGGCCTCTCTATTGGTTGCCCACTAGTCCTCCATCCATTTCAAAGCATTCTGCCCCTAGGGGCTGATTCAA
>NZ_FNZH01000016.1:0-38597 GCF_900109255.1 Cyclobacterium xiamenense
CACGGTAACGGCCAGCATGGAGCCGGCACGAAGCAGCCAGGAAACCAACAACTTTGAAGGCGTACACCAAACCCGCCAATCCGGTGTCGAACACAATAGCACGCCCGGAGGCAGCCATTCGGCCTGGCTGAATGCCGGCCGGGGGAGAATTCTCGGTCCTGCCAGGAGGCAAGAGGTTGCAATTGGCGAGCAGGTACTCCTTTCGGTCCGCGGCAAATACCGGGATAGGCGCGGCTTGTCAGTAAAGCCGGAGACCTTTATCGCCAGTGGCGCCAAAACCCAGCTGCTCGACCGCCTGACCGAATTTAGAAATGCTCCCGCGGCAGCCGGTAACCCGGTGCTTTGGCTTTCGCTGGCGGACCTGCTGATCCAGTCGCTCCAGCGCAAACCGGTACCCGAGGCCTATCTGTTGTACGCGTTATACGATAGCGAAGGAAAACTCTACCGCCAGGGAAAAAGGGCCTTATCAAAAAAAGCGGCCGGAAAACACGAATTTCTGGAGGTAAATTTTTATATTGAACAGGATGGGTATATGGAAGCCTTTTTGGTAAACGAGACCGAGACCGATGTCTGGTTTGACGACTTCCGGGTACAGACCCTGAGTCCCCTGGTGGTGCAGGAAGACCACTACGACCCCTGGGGGCTAGCGCTTAGCGGGCTGGAGTACCGGATGGAAGATCGGCAGGAGAGTAGGTACGGATTTAATGGTAAAGATTTAATCTCTGACGCTAAGCTTAATCTATATGATTTTGGTGCCAGGCTTTATGATCCAAGTGTTGCACGATGGTCTACAGTTGACCCTCTGGCCGATCATCAGAAACAACTCGATAAATCACCGTATGCTGCTATGTGGAACAACCCGATAACGTACAATGACCCCGATGGGAGATGTCCTGAATGTGAAGAAGAAGTGAAAAATCCAAGCGAGGGGCAGGTGTATCAGTCACGTGGAGGTGCCGAATATACGTTTGGAAATGGGCAATGGACCCGAGATGGAGGAATGCTTGACGGAGTTAATGTTGAGGCCTCAAGGTTAGAAAATAATGCGCTTGATCAGGTAAACCTCGCATTGACTATTGGAGGGGGCATTTATGGGGGATTCGAGGGACTGGCAACAAGTCAGGGTTTATGGCTTGGCAAAAACGAAAAGTATTATTCGGTCAAGTGGGGCGGAAACCAGTATACTGGAAGCAGAGCTGGAGCTTTACAAGCAGCAAGATCATATAGATTGGCGGGCAAGGCTACTTTAATTGGATCATTAGGGGTTGGTTTTTATTTAACCTTAAAAGCATATCAAGTTGACGGAGAAGAATTTGGCTATAATACCCAGAGGGCGGCTGCCGGAAGTGCAGGAAGTATATTGGGAGGATTAGCAGGAGCTAAAGCAGGTGTATTGATTGGAGGGGCAGCAGGTTCTTTCTTTGGAGGGGCGGGAGCAATTCCTGGTGCTGTAATCGGTGGTGTAATTGGTGGTTTTGGATTAGGAATGGGAGGAAGTTATTTAGGCGAGTTTGCTAGCGAGGCCGCAATTGATCAACTTCATAAAGCTAAATATTGGTGATAAAAAAAGCAACAATGATGGCAAAAATAGAACTTTGGTTAAATATTGTACATTACTGCATATATAAAATGGATTATAAGATTCACCTACTATCAAATAAAATAAATCCATTTTTGCTTATAGGAAAAATTCCGTCAGTGGAAAGGAATTTTAGAGAACAAGGCACGAGCTTAAAAGAATTTGGAAACAAGTTTTGGACAGATAGACGATATGGCTTCGGGATAATGATATCTGGTGCAGCGTTGACCGTATTTCTTTTTTTCGTGATTTGGGCGAGCTTTCTATTTGTGAATAGATTATTGGGTTATCCTTTAAATTTTTCCTGGCATCCGTTCGTTTTCTGCTTTGCTTGGGCTTACTTCATTAGCCATCTATTTGTTTTTCAAAATGAAAAATACATAAAATACTTTAAAAAATTTGATAAACGATCAAAGCAGGAAAAACGAAAATATGGGGTATTGTCTCTAGCATTTGTAGCTAGCACAATTGCCTTGGTTATTTATAGTTTCAACCTTTTACCGCCGCTTCCTTAATGGAAAAGCATAAGCAAGGCTATGATATAAATGCTAATCCTGTTCCGGATACGCTCAACATTCTTCATAGGCTTTCCTGAATCTCGGCTCCCGTTAGTGACGGTAAGCAGCAATCCGAACCATAGTAACCGGATGATGTTGGAGTCCCAACTGCAGCTTATGCGTCAGAGTCGGAACCCCGTTTACCGCAACCTGGGGCAAACGGCCTACCGAGAGGGGCTGCAAGCCGCCCGGGACTTGTACCAGCGGGGGAGGAAATTACACTTCAGCGAATCGGAAGCGCTGGCATCCAGAAACAGCCGGTATTTAGACGGGATTGGCAAAATGGTTACCTATGGCATTAGCGGCAGCATGGTAGCAGCCGCCGCTTCCCCGGCTTTGGTTAGGGGTATGGTCGAGGGATTGGGTGGCCGGGTAGTTCAACGAATGGGGATGGAGGCAGGATTGCAGATGGGGATGAGTTTTCTGTTTAACGGAAACCTGAAAAGCGTCGATATAGCTGATATTGGATTAGCTGGTTTATTTGGGAAATCCGCCTTTTTTTCGCAAGCTCTTGTTGATATTAATTTAAACGATGGGTTTAGCTCTTCATTTGGAATTGGAAATCATAAACGGATTTCAGAAACTGCACTTGATCTAAGTGTGGGTGGGTTTAATTTTGGTTACAATAGACTTCTAAATAGTTCTGAAATAGATAGGGAGGTAATTTCCATCATTTCAAACATCAATAGTACGGCTAGGATTTTAACTGGAAAGGTTTCAACAAACGAATAGTAACAATGAATAAGAAACTAACCATCGCTATTTCGAAAATCATATTGGTACTATTGGCTGTGTATTTTGGGAATATGATATTTGAAAACTACTATTCAAGTCTTGAAAAAAATTATACCATTGGGGTATTGGGGGAAAAATATAGACTTCCTAACCAAGGAAGTAGGATTAATTTTTATTTCTACTATTGGGGTGAAAAATTTCAATCCGATAACTTTCTTGGAAAAAATGAGATTTCCGAAAATCAATTAACCTACCTTATTGAAGTACCAATAAAGGACATTGGAAAAAGCCGAATCCTCTGGGACTACCCCGTTCCCGACACCCTAAAAGCTCCATTTGAAGGCTGGGAGGAAATACCGGCGTTTTTGAAAAAGCGCCCGAGAGAAAATTGACATGCAATTCGTCCGCTTAGCGAGGCAACTTCTCCTTCGCTGACTGGATTGATCGCTGGTATCCGGCAACTCTGGATTCGCAAGGCTACAGCATAGCGGGCTGGAGTACCGGGAGAAAGATCGGCAGGAGAACAAGTATAGGTTTAACGCCGGGAGTTATTGGTTGGATCGTTTGGGCCTATACCAAACCCCTCACCGCATGTATGATCCGGTTCTGGGGAGGTTTTGGGGCATGGACAAACTCTCCGACCTGTACGCGTCCGTCAGCCCGATGGCATTTGGATTCAACAACCCCTTGTTGTTTGCGGACCCCACGGGCCTGGCACCAAACTGTGAGGATTGCCCCGAATTCCAGCTCCCGTTAGTGACGGTAAGCAGCAATCCGAACCATAGTAACCGGATGATGTTGGAGTCCCAACTGCAGCTTATGCGTCAGAGTCGAAACCCCGTTTACCGCAACCTGGGGCAAACGGCCTACCGGGAGGGGCTACAAGCCGCCCGGGACTTGTACCAGCGGGGCCGGAAGTTACACTTCAGCGAAACGGAAGCCCTGGCATCCAGGAACAGCCGGTATTTAGACGGGATTGGCAAAATGGTTACTTATGGCATTAGCGGCAGCATGGTAGCAGCAGCCGCTTCCCCGGCGTTGGTTAGGGGTATGGTCGAGGGATTGGGTGCCCAGGTCGTTCAACGAATGGGGATGGAGGCAGGGTTGCAGATGGGAGCAAACTTGATTTTTAGGGGCAATTTATCAGGCGTGGATATTGCCGATATTGGATTTGCAGGATTGTTTGGGAAATGGGGATTCATAAGTAGTGCCTTAATTGATATTAAACCAGATCAAGGATTCTCTACATCCTTTGGCATAGGCAATAAAAAGTCAATCTACGAAACAACAATAGATATGGGAATTGGGGGATACAATCGTAGTTTTAATCAATTGCTGGATATTTCTGAAATAAATAAAAGTGTAATAAAACTTGTCTCTTCCATTAACGGATCTTCTAGAGTATTAGTTGGTGAAGCAATGAAAATACAACAGTGAAATGAACAGAAAATCTAAATTTATAACCGCAATAAAGATAGTACTCGTACTACTGGCTGTATATTTCGGAAATCAATGGTATGAAAACAGATATAATGCTTTTGAAAAAAACTATGTTGTCGGAGAATTAGAAAAGACTTATCGAATTTATGGACAGGGAACGTCTATTGATTTTATTTTTGATTATTATGGAAAAAGGAATAAAGCTTCAAATTATTTAGGGACAAATAAAATAGTAAGCAAAAACTACCTTATCGAAGTCCCGATAAAGGATATAAAAAAAAGCAGAATCCTCTGGGACTACCCCGTTCCCGACACGCTGAAAGCCCCATTTGAAGGCTGGGAGGAAATACCGGCGTTTTTGAAAAAGCGCCCAAGAGAAAATTGAAAGGCAATCCATCCAGTTAGCGAGGCAACTTCTCCTTCGCTGACTGGATGGATCGCTGGTGTCTGGCAGCTCTGGATTCGCCAGGTTGCAGTTGGCGAACAAGCACAGGAGAAGTTCTGTTTTTTTAGGCTTTTGGAATTTCTCGGTCCTACCCGGGGACGTTGCGATCCATTCCCTTTGCACAAGGCAAGCCCTTTTGTTGTGGGGCGGGGCGTTGGTTTGGTTTACTCGTTTTTTGCTTCCAGCACATTTTCCAATACCCGGTAGTAGCGGCTGGCTATAAATTCGGCCCCTGCCTGGTTGTAATGTACCTCATCGGCCAGCAACCCGTCGGTAAAGCCGGTAAACATATCCACGGCCAGTACCCGAGAGGTGACGGTGCTTCGTTCTGCGGCAATCCTCAGCACGTCTTGCCGCATTTGCCCAAAAGCAGCAGTGGTGGTCGCGGTCATAAAATCGGACCGACCCTGTGCGGGCTGTTCAATAATGATCGTTACATTCGGATTCGTTGCCTGTAGCCGGTCGATGATGGCGCGAATGTTTGAAAGGCTTTGGTCATAGGGACGGCCGTCGAGCATATCGTTGCCCCCCGGCGAACTAAAAAGCACGATGTCCGGCGGCCCCGTTTGCGCCAACCAACCGTCCAGGCCTTGCAAGATCTCACCGGAGGTAAAACCGCCTCTTCCCTCGTGGTCAATGTCAAACGCCTCCCCATCAAACGTGGGGTAGGAAGCAGCATCCGACTGCGTTCCGATAAAATCAAATACCCAGTCGTTCTCTTTCAGCGCTTTCCAAAGTTCATACCGGTAACTCTCGAAGTGCGGCCGAAAACCCTCCACCCTGGAAGCTCCCAGGGGAAGTATTTTGTTAATCGAGGTGCTTTTCGGTTTGGATGTGGTACCCTCCTCATTACCGCAGGCATTGACTAGTACCAATGCCAGGATAATGGCGATGCATTTCATGGTTAGTGTCATTATATCGTTTACTACTGGTATCACGTATATCTCCCAAAAAAACCAAAAGAATTCTCCCCCCTGATTTATACCCCCCGCGCCAGGCTGCCCGTTGGCCCACTGCCAGAATCCGGTAGCCTTGGTGCGCGCAGCGGATTCCGTGAATGGCTAACTAGCTTGTTTATCAGATTGTTAGGAAAGATAGTACGTTTTTTTGTATAGGTGCCAAGGAGGGCGAAAAAAAGTCAAACCATTCCGATCTATCGCATCCTGCTTGCATTCATTTTTTTCCCGCCATTGCTACGTTTTTGCCAGAACAGGCGGCCGGGTCCGGCTACGGTGGAGGATAAGTCTGTAAAAAATATACCCGTGCGAAATTACATTGACCAGCCCAATGGTCGAAAAGGCCCACCACATGGTGCCTAAGTCGTACCTGTAAAACTCAATCGCAAATACCTGAGGAAAGGCGACGATCAGGTCGGCAAAACCGAACACATTGAAAACCCAGGCGAGTGGGATGGCGTAGGTCCATTGGTGGCGCAAGGCAAAAGCGGTAATCACCGCAAGAATGGCGGTGGCGTAATCCCAGACGCCAATGGTAAACGCCAGGTCGTCCGGGAATTCGTCGTATACTTGCGTATCGACCATAAAGACCATTCCCAGATACCGGAGTCCGTGAATAAGCACCATCGGCACCAAGGCATCGTTGATACTAAGTTTGGCCAGTTTTGGGAATACATACCATTTGAACGCGAAGTAAAACGTGAGTAAACCGGCAACGGTTTGCAGATTGAAAATCGTGAAATTGTCCATGGATTTTTGTTAGGACGTTGTGATCGAAGCTAATTTAAAGGCTTTTACCGCGAAAATGGCCGCTACAAAGACGGTGATCGTTCGTACCCAGTGTAACCGCATCCACCAGTTGAGTTTGCTTGCCGCTTCTTCGGCGGAATAGGCCGACTCCATAAAACCCAAATTAGCGGGCAGGTGATATACACTGGTAATGGTACAGGCGATGACCAAGCCGGCCAGCGCAATGCTCCAGTTTTTGCGGACTTCTTTTTGCCCTTTCGATTGAACAACCAAGACGATGGTGGCAATCAAAGCCGGCAATAAAATGCCCATGGTGGGGGGCAAGAGGTTGGGGAATTGAAGCGTAAATTGCTTCATAAATTCCATGGGTTCCAGCGTTTGCCAATAGCTGCCAAAGCCAAACCCGATAACGAGCATATTGCCCAAAAATGCGGCAATGCCGATGAGGGAAATGTACGGAAGAATCTTTTTCATGGTATTAGTTTAAAGGAATGGGTTGTTTGTTCAGTTGGTTGAAAATAAATTTCGGTGCGACACGGGCCAACCATTTCAGTTGAGTCGAAAGTCCCGGTGTGATTTCTTCCGTACCCCTGGCATACGCTTTCCAGAAGCTGTCGGCCAATTTTTCGACGGCCATGGGTTTGAGATTATCGTCTTTCAAATTGGCGTCTTTCGCCAGCTTGGTATCCACTACCGGCGGAAGCAATTCCACCACCCTGATGCCGTGCGGCTTGAGTTGCGGTCGAATGGCCTGTGTCCATAAATGCACTGCCGCCTTGGTGCCCGAATACACCGGTGCTTGCGCGAAAGGGACGTATGCCAAGCCGGAAGACACATTGACCAGCACGGCATTTTTGCTCCGTTTTAGTTGCGGCAAAAAGTGATGCAACATCCGGATGGGTGCCTGAAAATTGATGGCTATTTCTTCCAATTGCTTTTGCCAATCGTTGCGTTCATTCCCCATATCCCGCAGCAGCATGATTCCCGCATTGTTGATCAATACATCGATGCCTCCAAATTCATTTTGAATAGCATCCGCCAGCTTTTTGACGTCTTCCTCTTGGGTGACATCGCTTTGGAAAACACGAATGCCAGGGAGCTCCGCCGATACCTTTTCCAGTTTGGGTAGGTTCCTACCGGTGATAATCACCGTGTTGTGATGGGACAGGAATTTTTTGGCAAGGGCAAGCCCGATGCCCGAACCACCCCCTGTGATAAGTACTTTTTGGTTGGATATGACCATTTCTTAGCTTTTTTTTAGTTAGACAGGGGATCGGGAAATGTGTAAAGACTTTGAAAAAAACGATCAATCATAAATGATTCGTTTTAAAGTGACCCGGCAGTCAAAAGTTTAGTGTGCATCCATAGCAACAAAACGGTTGGGATCAATTCAATTGCAATCAGGAAAATGAGAAAGGGAGTCGCTGGATAATTCGTAAGTGCGGCGGCTCTGACGATGCCGCCAATAAAAATGGCGATCATCAAAAAACGGAATAAAGCAGTTTCTGATGGATTCCAGGCCACATAGAAAAACGCCAGTGAGGTAGCCATCCAGATCGCGGCCACATAGCGATGGTTGTTATCGGTTAGGGCATCTGTCGCAGCCGGATTGTAGGCAGCGGTTGTGCCCATAAACCCGGTGGCAACAGCAATCAGCCCATAGAGCACCAGGAAAATACGAATAAAGAGCAGCATTGTTATGAAGTTTTAGCGATTGGTTTTAGAAAGCAATAAGCCGCAACGATGATGGGAATGGCAAATGGGATATGCTGCAGTACATCCAGCGGCTGTACCTGGGGCACATAGGTCCCCCAGGTAAGCATATCCACCACAATGACCAGCAGGAGCGTCACCACATGAAACAGTCCCGCCAGCCTAAATTGATGGAAGCCAATGGCAAGCAACACGAAAATGGGCGGGAGTACATCGCCCACTGCCTTAAAAATGGCCGTGATTTTAGCGAACCGAATAGCGGCATCCGAATCGGCAACAATAGAAAAAGAGGCCTCTGCCGAAGTCGGGTGGATTACCCAAAACAGGCCAATACCGATAAGCATAAATGCAGAGACAACGCTTGCCCATACGCCCGTCCGTATCGGCCGGGGTAGGTTCTTGTCTAGCGGATTTTTGAAAGAACGCGTATTCATGGCATGTAGATCATTTTTTCGAAAAGTAAGACTCGCGTTTCGGAATCCACTTGATAAATGATAAGTTCGCCAATTACTGCCGTGAATACCGAAGCTTTCTTAATCTGCTCAATGTTTCTGGCGTTACTCCTAAGAAAGTAGCTACATCCTTTAACTGAAATCGTCGAAGAATTTCAGGATGGTTTTTTTCCATGTATTCATAACGTTGCAAGGCATCCAGCTTGAGAAACATCCTGCGCATGCTAAATTCTTCGATGAACTCCTCTTCCGCCATTCGTCTTCCGACGCGTTCTATATAGATGGATTGTTGATACAAATTTTGGAGTTGCGCTATGTCAAGCGTTAGGAACTCGCAATCCTCCTCACAAATGATCGAAAGATCGCTTGGCTCACCGGTAAGGGCACTATGCAAAACGGTAAATACTTTTGGAGCGACGTAAAAGTGCGTGGTTTTTTCAACACCGTTATCCATTTCAAGCTTTCTTACTGCACCTTTGGTCATGTGCCAAATGGTTTGGCAAGGCTTATGCAGGCCAAGGATGAGTTGTCCCTTTTCCGCCCGCATGCCCTTCAGGTGCTGTTGATAAAGCGTCCAATCCTCATCCGGTAAGTTTCCGGTGATTTGTTCAATGTATGCTCTCATGCCTATTTCTTTACCTTTCTGAATATAAAATTACCCACAACCAAAGGTAAACTATCAACTTATTTTATTGGACAAGAAAAGCGCGCATGTGTAAAGACTTTTTACGGATTTTTTAATTCAAGTTCAAGCGGCTCCGCCAATTGGCATCTTCCAAAATTTTTATCAGGAAATTTTTCTTATCGAACTTGGTTTTATAACTGTGTTCCTGATGCAGTTCCGCATATTTTACTTCCGAGTCATCTACCAAAAAATCTGCATCGGGCGCCAATTGTTCTTTGAAGGTTGAATACTCTTTTCGGTTAAAAAGCAGATTCTTCGCATCCACCATCCCATTTTCGGTGGCAAAAGTTACCTTCTTATGGCACCGGCAGGGATTGGCTTTGTTGACCAAACCGCATTTGTTTTGCATAAAATTATACAAGTCTTTTCGGGCTTTGCTCAACTTCATTCGGTAGTTATCCTTGCTTATTTCCATAATTTCAGAACCGATATTATGGTCCGCCCCGAAAATCTCGCCGATTATGTACACCATCCGTTGTTCTTTGGTCAGGCAAAGGAGCATACCGGAAAGGCATTGCAGCCTTACTTCTCGAATGGCTTCTTGCTGTTCCTTTTTTTCGCTTTCAGATAAATCCGTGTTGGGAGCAGCATCTAAACGAGTTCCTAGTTCTTCGAAACTATTGGCAAAGATGTTAGGTGCCTTTTTTTGATCGTTTAGAAACTGATTTTTAGCAATTCGGTAAGCCCAGGTCTGAAAAGCACTTTCGTGTTTAAACGTACTCAAATTGGCAATAATCTTTATCAGGGTCTCTTGGGTAAGGTCCTCCGCATCTGCGGTACTTCCTGTCATTTTCCAGGCGATGTTGTAGATAAAGGGTTGATGGCGCTCGATAAGGTTTGTCAACGCTGCTTTGTTCCCGTCTAAAATCTGTTGGATGAGTTCGCTGTCCGTTTGGTCGGTGTGGTAGCTGCGCTGGAAAGGATTCACGGTCGCCGGAGTTTGGTGGTTATGTTTTGTTAGCAGGTAGGGCATACAAGGTACTACTTTTTCCGCAATCGCAAAGATCCCACGCGTCACCGCAAAAAGTAGCAGGGCGTACAAAACAACGGTCCCCAGGTCGATCACCCCGCCAACCATTCGATGTAGGAGTTGACGGGTCATCTGTTTGCTGTTCAGTTGCTCCTAACCCAGGCAAAATCCTGGGCTATCCGGCCAATTTGCTCGTAAGCCTTTCTTACCCGTATAGGTCGCGCGCAGGATAGTGGCGCCATGCTGGTTTTTCCGGCTTGTGCGAGGGCACCTCTACCTTGCCTGGCAACAGATTCCGTAAGTTAATGGATTTTTTCTTCTAACTTATTTGGGGATGCCGGAAAAAAGTCGATCCAATTCGATAAGTAGCGTTCTGCTTTTGGAAAAAAACACATCCGGGAATTCACGCAGAACTGCGGAAGCCCCTTTTCAGTGGCTCTCCGACGGGGCCTACATATACCTAACAAATACTTGTATACACCTGTAAAACGAAGTCAAATTTTAACGTTTATAGACTACACAAAAATATATTTTGCAACGAATAAAAAAATACCCTATATTGTTTGGATAAAATCCCGCTTTCCCGTTTAGGTAATCCAATCTTTATTCGCCATGAAGCCGACGCTATTTTCCCTCCCCCGTATTTACCTGCTTTCGTTGGCTTTCCTGGTGGCCGGCTGTAGTTTGCTGGAAGGCCCCGAAGGACCTCCGGGCGATCAAGGACCGCAAGGAGAACAAGGTACTCCGGGTGAACAGGGCGAGCAGGGAATCCCCGGTGAGGACGGACAGGCCGGCCCAAAGGGTGAAAAAGGAGAGCCCCGAGAGGACGGGGCCGACGGAAATGCCAATGTTCGGATAAAAACCGTCACCATCGCCAATGAGAGCTAAACCGATGATTACCTCTCAGCCAGGCATTCCAACAATACCCTTTTCTTTTTCCCGGCAAAAATTGCACGGATCACCGATCCCGATATTACCGCGGACATCATAGACAACGGCATGGTCCTGTCCTACATCCGCGTGCCCCTGGGATTGGCTTTCGAGCCGAGTCAATGGACCAGTTTGCCCTATACCTACCGACACCTAAATCAAATTTATACCACCAATTATACCGGTGGCTTTAGCCTGAATACCTTCACGGTTAACTTTTATTTTACCCGAAATACCGAGGGCACCATGCCCGACATCCGGAACTGGACGGTGCCCACCAATACCCTGCGCTATGTCATGATCAGTGGATCGGTCATGGCGCGCATGGCAAATGCCCGGGTGGACGTTACCGATCTGGAAGCGCTGGAAGCCTATCTGGCCACCGAAGGGCTTTTGGAAAAGTAGCGGTTTTTCCGAACGACAGCCTTTGGAAAACGTGCAACTGGCAACTGGCTTGGGTGGCGGGCTGACCTGATCTGCATGAAAGCGGTGGCGGGTCGGACTCGAAACCAGGTTAGATACCGTTAGCTTTTGTTGCTGGATTTGGGAACGAACCCAAATGAGGCTCTCCTACATGAAAACAGAAAAAAACGCATGAAGGTCTTTTCCGCTTACCTGCCGCCATTGCCGGTACGGATCCTTTTGCCCTTTGTAAGATAATTGATGAAACTGCCTATTCTTCAGCGTCCGGAACAATAGCCCTTCAACGTCAGAAGCTTTTAACCTGCGAAAAAGGAGCTGTTTCAGGTGCCAACCTTAACGTCTTCATAGGTCGGTTTCTTGCCTCCCACTGCCTTTTTAATGAGGGTGATATCACCGGTAGTTTCTAAAACGATCATATCGACCTCGTCCAAAGTGGCGATACCTTCTTGCCGGCCTTTGCTATAGATTTCCTCAACGGTGATTCGCTCCTTTTTCATCGCCGGATATAAAAATTCTCCCTTATAAAACAGTAAGGAAGGGCTACTGGTAATTAATTTTTTAATGGTCTTTATCCGGACAGACAGCCAGGTCAACAAAAACTGAAAGCCTATAAATAGAATAATAGCCGTCACTCCGTCGGCCAGAGGGACATTTTTATTCAACGCCACAGTCGCCAGGCAGGAGCCCAGGGCAATGGTAACGATAAAATCAAAGGCATTCATTTTGGATAAGGTTCTTTTGCCCGAAATCCGTAAAATTAGCACCATAGCGGCGTATCCCAGTGTTGTCAAGCAAATCGTCCGGATCAGGCTTTCCCAGTTATCAAACCAACTATTTTCCATGCTTTCCTATTCCTTATTTTCCAATCGCCTGATCATCGCCTTCATCTCGGCGATTTCCCGCTCCTGGGCCTTGATGATTTCATCGGCAAGCTGCCTCACTTCGGGATCTTGCAGGTCTGCCCGCTTGCTGGTCAGGATGGCAATGGAATGATGCGGTATCATCGCCCGCATCCATTTCACATCCGCGATAGGTACCTGCTGCCGCACCAAAAAGGTGGCACTTGCCATCAGCAACAGGCTGCACAGGATCACGGCCACATTTTTTTTCTTATTGGCGTACATCTTTCGCATAAACAAAAACATGATGATCGCCATGCCTCCAATGCCGATCAGCGTCATGTACATCCGGGTCCAGCTAAAAAATACATGACTGATCGCATACGTATTAAAGTACATGGTGACGTACATGGAAATGGCGGAACAAGCCAGCATCAAAACGAAGGAGGTATACGGTGATTTTTTCATGGGAAACGCTTTTTGTCTGTGTTCAAACAAACAAAAAGCAGGCCGGGAAGCTAGCGACGGCATCCGCCCCATAAAAAACTCAAAAAAATCAACCGTATAAAATAATACATATAACGTATAGAAACTAGTACGAACGGTAGGCTATCATTTGGCAAGGCAAAAGAAAATCAGCAGCCGGCTTCCGCAAAAACCTCCTCCTGCAGCAAGCCCTTCCCGCTGCAGCCGGATGCGATCAACGTAGGATCGCCGCCGGCTCCCCTACCCATCCGTTCGGGATAACCCAAGGATTATCAGTGCCCTAAACCCAATCCTCCAACTGCAAGAAAATGAATGCCGGTGCAAGCAAGCTCGATGGGATCATCCGGTTGATAACCCGGTCCTGTTCCTTCCATTTGGGACCGGACGCACCAATTTTTTTTATATAAAATGAAAAATAATGGATATATTTTTTTGATGAGTGGTATATTGTGTCTTGAAAAAAACTTTTGCCGTCACGTTTTCATCACGCAACCTAAGCACCATGAAGAACAATTTTCTGCTGTTATACCTCTTTGCGCCTTTAGTTCTCGCCTTTTGTTCGGAAAAGCAGGTACAACAGACCGCTCCCCCAAACCTAAAAGCCGTAGAGGTAGTGGAACGGGAGGTTCCCCTCTTTAAAGAATTTGTCGGGCAGGTATACGGAAAGGCCGACATCCCCATCCGGGCACGGGTAGACGGCTTTGTCGAGAAGCTCCATTTCCAGGAAGGCAGCCGGATTGCCAAAGGGCAACTCCTGTACAGCATCGACGACGATCCCTTTCGGTTCAACGTGAGCCGGGAAGAAAGCATGCTCTCCGAGGCCAACGTCAATTTGGTCAACGCGGAAAACGAACTCGCCCGCATTGAGCCGCTAGTCTCCATCAATGCCATCAGCAAGCGGGACCTGGATGCCGCCACCGCCCGAAGGGATGCTTCCGCCGATGCGGTAAAAGCCGCCGAAGCCAACCTAAACCTGGCAAAGGTCAACCTGGGCTATGCCCAGATACGCGCCCCGATCAGCGGTATCATCGGTAAAACCAAAGCAAAGGAAGGGGAATACGTGGGCAAAAGCCCCAACCCCGTCATTCTCAATACCATCTCCCAAATAGACAGTGTGGTAGTCGAATTTTTTCTGAACGAAAAAGATTACATTACTTTCTATAAACAATTGCTGGAAGACGGTGAAACTGGACGGAACCGCATCAGCCATCCCCTGGAATTGTACCTGGCCGATGGGGAGAAATTTCCCTACACCGGAAAGATCACCTTTTTGGACCGAAACGTGGATCCGGGTACGGGCACCATACTGGTGCAAAGCATTTTTCCCAACCCCGAGGGACTGATTCGACCCGGCTTGTATGCCAAAGTGAAAAGCATCGTGGATGTATTGGATCAGGCCTTGCTGGTGCCGCAGCGTTGCGTGGTAGAGCTTCAGGGATTTTACAACGTCTTTGTCGTGGGAGACGACGGTCTGGTCACCCAGAAACGGGTGGAAATACTGGACGATTTCGAGGACTTATTTGTCATCCAATCCGGACTAAGCAAGGGCGAAAAAGTGCTGATGGAGGGGTTGATGGCCGTGCAATCGGGTCAGAAAGTGACAGCTGAACTTGTGTCATTCAACCCGGAAAACCCATGAAGGAAATGCAACACCACTTTTTTGTCCGCAGGCCCATAGTCGCCATTGTCATTTCCATCATCACCGTTACTGTAGGACTGGTATCCCTGGCCGGCTTGCCCATCGAGCAGTATCCCGACATCACTCCGCCGGTGGTACGGGTCAGTGCCAAGTATACCGGTGCCAATGCCATATCGGTGGAACAATCCGTAGCCACCGCCCTGGAGCAACAAATCAACGGGGTGGAAAACATGATCTACCTGAAGTCCACCAATTCCAACGACGGTACCATGGGTATTCAGGTCACCTTTGATATCGGTACGGATCCGGACATGAATACGGTATTTACCCAAAACCGGGTGTCCTCGGCCATGGCCAAGCTTCCGGAGGAAGTCACCCGCATGGGCGTCACCACGGAAAAGTCCATGTCCAACACCCTGCTTTTGATCTCCCTGATTTCCCCCAATCAGTCCTACGATCAGCAATTTTTGGGCAATTATGCCATGATCAATATCAAGGACCGACTGGCCCGAATTCCCGGTGTGGGACGGGTGAGCGTGATCGGCGCCTCGGATTACTCCATGCGCATCTGGGTGCAACCGGACCGCCTTTCGAAGATGGGGCTTACCATCGCCGAAATTACCCAAGCCATTCGCGCCCAGAACACCATCGTGCCGGGAGGAAAGCTGGGAGCCGAACCCGCACCGCCGGGCACCGAGTTCACCTACGTGGTACGGCTACCGGAGCGGCTACAGACCGAGGAGGCCTTTCAGGAAATTGTGGTCCGAACCCATCCCGATGGCTCCCAGGTTCGCCTCAAAGACATTGCCCGGGTAGAACTGGGTACAGAAAGTTACAGTGCCTTTACCCGGACCAACGGCACGGACGCCGCGTTGATCTCCATCTACCAGTCGCCCGGATCCAATGCTGTACAGGTGGCCGAGGATGTGAAAAACGAACTGGAAGCCCTCTCGCAAGGCTTTCCGGAGGGAATTGATTACGGCATTTCGCTGGATGCGACGAAGCCAATCGTAGCCGGGATCGACGAGATTGTTGAGACGCTTATTGTCGCCCTGGTATTGGTCATATTGGTGGTCTTTCTGTTCATACAAGACTGGCGGGCCACGCTGATTCCCACTTTGGCGGTTCCCATTTCGCTGATCGGGGCCTTTATGCTATTTCCCCTGCTCGGATTCAGTATCAACGTACTTTCCCTGCTGGGGCTAGTCCTGGCGATCGGCATCGTGGTGGACGATGCCATTGTGGTAGTGGAAGCCGTACAGGTCAAAATGGAGCAGGGATTGGGCGTAAAACGGGCCACCACCGAAGCCATGAAAGAGGTGACAGCGCCCGTCATTGCTACCAGCCTGGTATTGGTGGCCGTATTTGTGCCGGTAATCGGTATCCCGGGAATTACCGGCAAGCTGTATCAACAATTTGCCATCACCATCGCCGTGTCGGTCATCATTTCCAGCATCAACGCGCTCACCCTCTCTCCGGCCCTTTGTGCGCTGCTACTCAAGCCAAAAAAGGAAGGAGAAAGCCGGACAGGACTTTTGGGTCGGTTTTTCGACCGGTTTGACAGGGCCTTTGACCGCACCACCGCCTCCTATACGTCCTTTACCACAGTTATTTCCGGGAAGTTAAAGCGCGGGGCGGTATTCATTGTTCTTACCCTGCTGGCCGCAGGCTTTCTCGGATCCAGGCTTCCCGGAGGCTTCATTCCCGAAGAAGATCAGGGATATATATTTCTGAGTGCACAGCTTCCTAACGCGGCGAGCCTGCAGCGTTCCGACGAGGTCTCCCAGAAGATCGAACGCCTGCTGAAGGAAATACCGGAAATCGACACCTATTCTACCGCTGTGGGCTATAACATGCTGGCCGATGCGCTGAGCACCAATGCCGCGTTTATGTTTATCTCCCTAAAAGACTGGGACGAACGACCCGATCAGACAGCCAAGGATGTGGCCCAAAAAATCAACGTTTTGCTCTCCCGGGAAATCAAAGATGCCTTTACCTTTGCCTTTGGCCCCCCGGCCATCCCGGGATTGGGTTCCGGCGCGGGGTTCAGCCTGATGATCCAGGACAAACTGGGCGAAGATCCGCAGTACCTCTTTCAGCAAACGCAGGCATTTATCGCAGCAGCCCGGCAGCGACCGGAAATTGCCCGGGCCTCCACCCAGTACCAGGCCTCCGTACCCCAGCGGTTTATCGAATTGGATACCGACAAGGTGCTGAAAACTGGCGTGAACCTGCAGGAGTTGTACCAAACCTTTGGCGCCTTTTTGGGAGGCGCCTATGTCAACGACTTTTCCAAATTTGGAAGAACCTACCGGGCCTACATTCAGGCCGAATCGGAATACCGCCAAAACGAGCAGGGGCTGGACCTCTTCTACGTAAAAAACAACGCCGGTGAGTCGGTGCCCATTAGTACCTTTCTCACCGTCCGCGAAGTAAGCGGGCCGGAATACACCAACCGGTTTAACCTGTTTCGCTCGGCGGAAGTGACGGGCATTCCGGCGACCGGGTACAGTTCCATTCAGGCACTGAATGCCCTGGAGGAAGTGGCAGCGGAGGTATTGCCGGAAACCATGGAATTTAGCTGGAGCGGGATGAGCTTTCAGGAGAAAGCCTCCTCGGGCTCGGCAGGACTGATTTTCGCCTTCTCCTTCTTTTTGGTATTTCTTATACTGGCCGCTCAGTACGAAAGCTGGTCCCTGCCGCTCAGCATCCTGCTGGGGACGCCATTTGCGCTTTTTGGCGCCTTTCTCTTTCTGGCGGGAGCCCGCCTCTTTAGCCTGAGTTTTGAAAACAACATTTTCGCGCAGATTTCGCTTATCCTGCTGATCGCCATGGCAGCCAAAAACGCCATTCTGATTGTGGAATTTGCCAAAATGAAATTTGATGAGGGGCTGTCCCTGTTTGATGCAGCGATCGAGTCCGCCCGATTGCGGTTCCGTCCCATTTTGATGACGGTATTTTCGTTTGTGCTGGGAATTCTCCCCTTGATTCTGGCCTCGGGATCGGGTGCGGAAGCGCGGAAAGTAATGGGAATGGCGCTTTTAGGAGGCATCGGCATGGCCACCTTCCTGGGCGTATTTCTCTACCCCATGCTGTTCGTGCTGGTAGGCAAAGTATTCAACTACGAGAAAAAAAGAGCGCTGGCTGCAACCATAAATCCCTCAGACGAATGAAAACGATCTTTCAAGTCCTACTCCTCGTACTGCTGCTTGGCGCTTGCAAAGCCGGGAAAAATTATACCGGCGTGGACCTGGTCGTCCCTGGCGCCTTCCAGGCATCTGGGGAGCCAGCGGAACTGGCCGACGCCGATAGCGTCAATACCCTGGATCTGGCCAAAGCCGGCGATGCAAACCTGGAATGGTGGAGCTATTTTGACGATCCCTTACTTGACACACTCATCCGTTCCGCCCTGCGTTACAACCGAAACGTGAATATTGCGGCAGAAAGGCTGCTACAGAACCGCTACGCACTGCGTCTGCAGAATGCAGAGCTACTGCCCAAAATCGGTGCGCAGGCTTCGGCAGAGAGGGGCAACTTTCTATTCAACCAAATTGGGCAGGTAAACGAGCTGTTTATTGCCGGCGCCGGTCTGAATTGGGAAATCGATTTTTGGGGCAGGTTGCGGAACTTATCCGATGCCGCCCGGTACAACCTCCTGGCAAGCGAGCACGGGCTAAAAAGCATGCAACTATCCCTGATTTCAGACGTGGCCGCTACCTATTTCAATTGGCTGCAGGCGCTGGAAGAACTGGAAATCGCCGAACGCAACCTGGCCCTGAGGGACAGCATGCACCGCATCATCGTGGCGCGCTTTGACGAAGGCATCATCCAGCAAACCGACGTGGATCAATCGAATATCCTGAAAAACATCGCGGCAGGTGCGGTACCAAGATTTCAGCGAAAATCGGTTCAGTTGGAAAATGCCCTCAATTTTTTGATCGGCAGAAACCCCACCCGCCTTCCAAAAGGACGCTCCTTACCCGAGCTCGCGGTAGATGTGGATACGGATCGCTTTTCTCCGGTAGAACTACTGGAAAACCGCCCCGACATTCTGGAAGCAGAGTACCAACTCATGGCCCAATATGCGCGGGTAGGCGCCGCCAAAGCAAGCCGACTTCCCACCATCAGCCTGAATGCCACCCTCGGCATCATCACGGATGATTTCCGGAATTGGGATCTCTCCAATCCCCTGTGGAACATCGGCGGACAACTCATGGGGCCCTTGTTCTTTTGGGGACAACTCCGGCGCCGGGTGGACATCGAGCAGAGTAGCGCCTTTCAACAGCTATTTGCCTACGAAAACACGGTGCTGAATGCGCTGCGAGAAGTAGAAGACGTGAAAGTGGAAATCACCACGCTCAATCAGGAAATAATTGCGGCCGAGGAACGGAGAAAATCGGCCTTAAACGCCCAATACCTCAGCGGAGAGCGGTATACGCAGGGGGTAACCAGCTACCTGGAAGTCCTGGAATCGCAGCGACAGGCGTTCGATGCAGAACTGGCCCTGGTACAGCTGCGGCAATCTCTGCTTTCGGCCCATATCCGGTATTTCAAGGTGGTCGGTGGGGGACCGCTTTCTGAAAACGGATCCACGCAAACAAATTAACCAAAACCTTCGAATGCAACTACCATGAAAAAATGTCTATTTATTTTACTGCTCACCGGGCTAAGTTCGGTTTTGTTCGGTCAGGAGATCCGCATTAATACGTATGGAGGCTATGTCTTTAAAGACCGGGTAGACTCCTACTATTCCAGTAGCTCGTACTACGACGGACAGATTCAAGACGGAGGGCGCTTTGGGGGCGGTATCGAATACCTCATCCCCGATAGAGGCGGCCTGGAGCTACAGTACCTCCGGCAAAACACCAACGCCCCCACGGTCTACCTGGACAATATACTCTCCGGAGGACAGGTGCAGCAAACCAATTTTGATTTACGACTGAACTGGCTTATGTTAAACGGGACGCGCTATTTCCGGGTAAGTGAACAATTGGAACCCTTCGCCGGCGCTGCCCTGGGAATGGGGATCTTTTCGCTGACCAATCCCAGCAACAATAACGAACGATCGACCACCAAACTTGCTTACAGTGCACGCGGAGGCATCAATGTATGGTTGCTGGAAAACCTGGCGTTCCGGGCGCAAGCTTCCCTGTTTTCCGCCGTGCAATCCATGGGTGGGGGCTTTTACTTCGGCACCGGTGGATCGGGAGTTGGATTGAACTCCTATTCCAGCATGTTCCAGTTTGGCTTTGACGGAGGGCTGGTCTTCCGGGTCGGGCAGTAACCAAAAAAATACGGACGGTTTTCCCGGCAGGTCCTGACTCCCTTTCCGACGGGCGAAACGCAGGTACCTGCTGGTAAAGGCCCTACCCAAGCATAAACAAAACACGCATTCACCAATCAGTAAGCTACGTAAACCAAAATCCTCATGAAAAAAACAGCGCTCCTTTTTCTGCTCTCCTTTTCTCTGGGCAGCCTGGCAATCGCTCAGGACATCAACGACGAAATCACGCTTATCCAGGCAGAATTTGGCATGGGTAAAAAACAACTGGTAGAAGCCGTAATGGATCTGCCTGAATCGGTGGCACCCGGCTTTTGGATCATTTACCAGCAGTACGAGGGACAACGCCAACTCCTCGCCCGGGAACGCCTTCTGCTCATCAACAACTACCTGGAAAACTACGCAAATCTGGGTAATGAACTTTCCGATTCGCTCGCCAAAGGCATCATGAAAAATACTGCGGCCCGCAACAAACTCCACCAGAAGTACTACAAGCAATTCAAGAAAATTACTTCAGCCCGCGATGCGGCAAAATTTATGCAACTGGACAATTACATCCACAGCACTCTCCGCAACATTACCTTGCAAGAACTACCTTTTATTGACGAATTTTGATCAATTGACCCCAGCTAGCCATGAACAAAGCACAAAAAATCCTGTCTTTCTTCATCCTCGCAATCGCCTATGGCTGCGGTAGCGGCCCCGTGCTGGTGGACGCCGAACGGTACGATGCGCTCGACCTCAGCGCCTACCAAACCTTTGATTTCTTCCAGATCGACGCAGAAGACACCGGTACGCCGGAGTTTGCGCAAAACATCGCTTACCTGAAAGAGGCCATCAGCCAAAAAATGGAAACCTACGGCCTGCGACAAACTTCCACCAATCCCGACCTGAAGGTCAACCTGGGTATCGTCGTGGAAGACAAAGTACAAACCCGCGAAACCAACCTGGCGACCGACCCTTTTCTGTACATCGGCCAACGCTCCTACTCCTGGAAGGTGGAAGAAATCCCCGTAGGCACCTACCAGGAAGGTACCCTTACGATGCATGTGGTAGACAATCCAACCGGGGAAGCCCTTTGGGTGGGTACCATCCAGCGCGCCCTTCCCGAGAAAGCAAAAAATACGCCCGCCACCATCGACGATGTAGTCGAGCTTCTCTTTCAAAAAATGACCAAACAATAACACCACCACCCATGAAAAAATTGTCCATACTTACAGGGGTGTTGCTGCTCCTGCTTACTTCCTGTGCTCCAAGTGTCCGCATCATCGGGTCCTGGACCAGTCCCGAAAAGAAAACAACCGAAGGTTATTCCAGCCTGTTTGTCACGGCCCTGACTCAAAATATTTTGGCACGGCAAACGGTGGAAGCGCAACTGGAAGAGACGATCCGATCCCAGGGCGTATCGGTCACCGGAAGCTTTACCGTCATCCCCCCGGGTTTTAAATCAGAAGAAGCTGACAAGGAAAAAATACTGGAGGAAATCCGGAAACTGGGGAGCGAAGCCATCCTGACGGTCACCCTGCTGGATCAAACCAGCGAGACCCGTTACGTTCCCGGAACAACGGTCTATGCTCCCATGGGCATTGGCTTTCGTGGGCGGTTTTGGTCGTATTACGGCACCTACAATCCCTACATGTACGATCCGGGCTATTATACCACCGATAAAAACTACTACCTGGAGGCCAACCTGTACGATACGGAAACGGAGCAATTGGTCTGGTCCTCTCAATCCGAAACCACCAACCCCGCTTCATTGCAAAAGTTTTCCGCCTCCTTTGCCACGGCGGTCGTGAAACAACTGCTGCGCGATGGGTTAATTGCCGGGAACGAAGGATCTTTCTGACGTTCCAGGGTTTTTGCCTGTAATTTGGTATGATTTGGCTAAAGCCAGGGGTAGGACAGAGCTTCAAATTGCCTATAGCTGAAGCAGTAGGCGATTGATCAAAAGAACCATACGAGTACCTTTTTCCAGGACATTAAAAGGAATTCACCTGCAACTCAATTTCGTTCAGGCCAGGCGAGAGACGGAGAGTACCAAACTGCGTATTGACCTTTTCACCATTGAGGGATAGTGCATCGTTGGGGCTGTATTCCAGCGAAAGTTCTGCCGAGACATTGGCAGGCAAAACGAACGTGTAACGCTGCAGGCGGTTATTGACCCGTTTGTAAGCGGCCTCCACGGTACCGGTCAGAAAAGGGACCCGAATGGAGGTCTCGGTCAGTCGGCCTAGTTGGGGCTTGATCTCCAGCAGGACGGCGCCCGGCGTCTTGGGGACAATGCCCCACATTTTCCGGGCCACGATATTCCCGGGTACGGCTCCCCAGGCATGGTTCCAGTCGGCATTGGGCTTGTACTTCATATCCCAGGCCTCCAGGGTCATGGTGGAGCCAATGGCAATCATGTTCCACCAGCTCCGGTCATGGGTAGCTGTCATCAGGTCCAACGCATAATCTGCCTCTCCGGCATTGTAAAGCCCATCCATCAGGTACTGGGATCCGTACACACTACAGGCCATGCCCCGGGACTTGATAAATTCCACTACCGAGGGGATATGTTCCTCTGGAACCATATTGAACGCCAGCGGCATCATGTTGGCATGCAGGGAGGAATGGCCCGCTCCTTCCCCGTCCAGGTAAATGCCAGCTTCGGGATCCATCAACTTCTCGGTGACGGATTTCTTCACCTTGGCTGCCATCAGCTCGTACTCCATGGCTTCCGCCGTCTTGCCCAGTATCCGGGCAAATTCGCCCATGATCTGCAGGTTGCGGAAGTACAAGGCATTGATGACAGTATTGATGGGCGTAAACACAAAACCATCCCGCTCGCCCTCTTCCGTGGCCAGCTTCCAACCCGTATCTTTTTGTGCCGGTGGCCAGTCCACGATGTCGCGCATCTGCACCTCAGGATCGCTAAAGCCCAGCTTTTTCATGAATTCCGGCGTGGCACGCTCCGAACTGATCAACCCGTCTTCCCGGGCCAGTTCCATAAGGGTTTTGTGCTTGAGCTCCTCGTAATAGTGTTCGATCAATTCTTTATTGCCGGTATACAGGTAATCCTCGTAAAACATCAACGCCACGTGCAGCTGCCACTCGGTGGGCCAGGTGGGGTTTTCCATAAAGTATTCGATGCTCCTGCGCGCAATGGGGTATTCCCAATCCACCGCATAATGGCTGAGTTGGTTGATGTAGGCATCGGCCTCGTAGGGGATGCGCTCCCGGTCGCCGTCCACGTATATCCCCGCAAAGGAAGTCCCTTTCATGGAATACTTGCACAGGTCCCACACCTGATTCAGGATGGTATCCGAACTACTAAAACTACTTTGATCTTCCTCAAAATACCCAAAATAGGCGTTTTGGGTCAGGCTTTCCGGCTGTTTGTTTGCGGTGATTTCCGCATAGCGAAAGGGAAGCAACACAGGGAAGGAATCCGGTAGGGCCACGGCTGCAGGCCCGGTATTCCGTTCATCGGGTGGCAGTTGCAGCACATACCGGTCTTTTTCCGGGCTCACCGCTACCTCCACTTGCTGAAAGCGGATATGGCCCTGCGGGTCCCGGTTGATCCTACCTCCTTCCAGCTGCTCGCCCAGACGAACCGTCAGGGTTTCAGGTTTATCCGCCTGGTAACGGAAAGTCAGGTTGGCAAAAGCGGCTTTACCAAAATCCGCGAGCCAGGTCCCGTTGCCTACTTTTTTCAGGGTCTCGGGCAGGATGTCTTCCTGCATGAACCGATTCGCCGTGGTCAGGTAGCCTTGCTCCCTGCCGGCTACCTGAAATGACTGGGAAGCCGAATACCTTCCGGTACGGTTGTCCCCGTCCCAAATGCGCACCTTCCAGTAGTAGGTCTTATTTTCTTCCAGGGCAGGCCCTTCGTAGGCAATGTTGATCGATGCTTTGCCCGGCACTTTTTCGCTATCCCAGACATCGCCCAAATTCTGCCGGCTTTTTTCCTCAGTACTGCTGATCAGCACCTGATAGGCGGTCTGGAAGACCAGTCCCTCGGGTACCTGCCAGCCAAATTCCGGCGTTCGGTCGCGCAGGGGCAGCCCGGATGGCTTTCGCAGCATCTCCACGTGCAGGTTTGTCGGGGCAGCCGTAGTCTCATCAGAAAGCGATTCGCCCATGGCATCCATTTTTTTGCGGAATGCCTGCAAGGTAGCGGCATGAGCAGGGTCGGTGGCCAAATTGTTTATTTCCCGGGGATCCGTTCCCAGGTGGTACAGTTCTTCGATGGACTTGTCGTTGATGTAGCGGAAATATTTCCAGTCTGCCGTACGCAGGCCTTCGCTGGGAGGAATGTTCACAAAATCCCAGAGGTGCTCGATAAGTATTGTGTCCCGGCCGAGTTCCTCCCGTCCCTGAACCACCGGAACCAGACTTTTGCCCTGGTAGGCCTTGGGTACCTGGACCCCAGCCAAATCCAAAATGGTAGCCGGCACGTCGACATTGGCAGCCAATGCGGCCGATTCTACCGGTTTGTCCACCCGTGGATCGTGAATGATCAGCGGCACCCGAATGGAGTTGTCGTACAGCAACCATTTACCGGCCAATTGCCGCTCGCCCAAAAAGTACCCGTTGTCTCCCATCAGGATAATGACCGTGTTTTGGTCCAATCCTTTGTCAGCGAGCTGTTTTCTGATTTTGGCGATTTCCCGGTCGATACCGGAAATCATGCGGTAATAGCCCTTGACACTATGCTGGTATTTTTCCGGGTTATCGTAACGCCAGGTCCAGCGCAAGCGATTGAAGCCGGACTTGACAATCTCCGGCTGGGCTTCAAAGTAACGGTCTTCCGAAAGGTCGGCCTCCGGAACTGTAATGCCCTGTAAAAGGGGATCCACTTCCTGCTGCCAAAAATACTGGTCTTCAGCCGGATCGTGTGCATGGGGAGCACTGAAGGAGAGCGACAGGCAAAAGGGTTCCTCCGGATTGGCTTGCTCAATGAAATCCAGCGCCTGCTGCCCCGTGTATCGGGTCAGGTGGACGGTATCGCTGCCGATGGTTTTGTAAAAATACCCCCGGCGGTCTTTAAATTGTCCGTTCCGATCGTAGGATTCGTATTCGTCAAACTGCCCGGCCAGGTCCTTGTGGTTTACGCCGAATTTTCCGAAAAAACCGACACGGTATCCGGCTTCCTTTAACAGCTTGGGGTAGGCGGTTTCCATGTATGCTTCCCGAATAGGGCCGGTTTGAAAGGTGTAGGCATGGCTGCGTTCGTACAGGCCGGTGAAAATGGTGGCCCGACTGGCTGCACAGATGGGTGTGGTGACCATGGCATTTTTGAAATAGGCTCCCTCGGCTGCCAGCCGGTCCATTTCCGGGGTGTGAATCAACTGATTACCGGCATGCCCCAGGGCATCCCAACGCTGATCGTCGGTCAGGATAAAGATGATATTGGGCTTGGAATTGGATTGTGCCTGGCTGTGTATCCGGCCGATGGCCAGGAAAAACAACAGGACGAGCATGGGTCTATGCATGTATCTGGTTATTTTGTATTTGGTGATTGTCTGTTC
The DNA here is from genome assembly GCF_900109255.1 of Cyclobacterium xiamenense. Lineage (NCBI taxonomy): Bacteria > Pseudomonadati > Bacteroidota > Cytophagia > Cytophagales > Cyclobacteriaceae > Cyclobacterium > Cyclobacterium xiamenense. The sequence goes on from NZ_FNZH01000016.1 coordinate 25,394, forward strand.
GAAAAAAGAATAGGAAAGATACCTCTTTTTGAGAAAATATCCAGCCCCGGGCTGATTTTTGGGACTGCTTTAGAAAAATCCCAACAAAAAACCCGCAGCAGGGATCCTACCGAATAGCTGTATTTTTGGGCAAATCCCCCCAAAAGGAATGTGACTGCTTTAACTCCCTGCTCGGACGACATGTGCTTGCATTTAGTACCGCCGGTATACGGATTTTTTACCGAAAGCTGGACGAATGACCTGGGCACCGTACCTCAACTCCTCCCCTTCCCCAATATAGATCGATTGCAGCATACCGTCACTATCAGTGGTAATGACAGCAAAAGATCCGGTAAACGAAATGCCCTGACCCTTGTCCCGGTATCCTTTTCCGGGCATGGGTATCAGCACATACTGCAGGCGTTCCTGCGCTGCCACCCTACTACGAATGAAAAAGCCAGCAAATGCACCGTCCTGCGTTAGCTTTTCTACGGACTGCAAGCTGGGGGTTGCAGCGGGTCCTCCAAATGGTTCAAAAACCAGTGCAAAAGGTTGGTGCCAGGCTTCCCCCTGCTGGCGGATCAGCAGCGTTGGCGTGGCCTGGTTTTCGTAGGGATCCGGCGCTTCGAACGTGGGTGGAGCGAGCACCTTGGTATAGGACCGGCCGTCCTGTGGGGGGATGTGCAGGTCCATGTAGATGGGTTGATCGAATTTCTCTGCAACAAACCTGGCCCGGACGCCTTTCTGGTAATTTTCTGCCGTTTGGACCGCATCAAAAAAATGCCAACCCGGGTGCCGGTACTGCCGATTTTGTATCCAGGGCAAAGCAGCGTTGGCGGTGTAGCGATCTGGCGTGGGTATCAAGGTCAGCTCGTCGTTTAGAAACACCAGGCTATCGCCGATATTGTGGTACAGGTAATCGTGGTACTGCTCCGGTAATTCGGAACGGGAGCGAAACACATCCACGTAATACCCGCTGGTATCCGAAGTGCGAATCACCGCCAGGGTACGTTCCTGAACGGCCTTAGCCAGCTCGCCTTTGTCGTCGACAAAACGGGTAATGGAGAAGGAATGATCGGGAGAAAGGGCCTTTTCCCAGGGCTGCGGTTCCATGGCTATTTGGGTAACGGTGTTGATGCCCAGGTTTACCCAGCCGCCCTCACTCCGGGAATTTCCGTTGACGATTACGGTATTGTGGGCAGCAAACAGGCGGGAGTAATTCTCGTGAATGTCTTGTTGGTACCGGCCCCGGCCGTTGTCCACACCCAGCACCTCGCCCCTACCGTACAGCTCGATGTTCATCCCTTCCGCGTGCCCGTGTACCATGTGGGCTCCTCCCACAAAAGCCATCAGCCCGTCTTCGGGGTTTCCGGTGTCACTTTCGTTGCGTTGGAGAAAGATGCCGGCGTGGTCCACTTTATCCGTTCTGGGCAATACCAATTCTTCTCCCTCGCCACTGTATTCCTGCGCGTACCAGAGGACGGCCAATATTCCGGACCGATGGTAAGCACCCTCCTGCATGGCGCTGACCAATAAGGAAGCAAATTCTCGGGTGATTTCCTCCGAACCGTCCATGGCCCCCAGGAGGTAGGCTTCTTCGTAGCTGCTGTAGGGAGGCGTTCCGGTTCGCTTTCCATCCCCCCAGCGAATCAGTTGCCCGTTTGGATACACCAGGTAATCCAATGCCGGCAAGGAATACAAGATGGGCGCGTACCGTTGTCCCAGCCTATTTGTGGGATCGTAGCGGTTGACGACCAGCATGAGCCGTGTCAAAATGGAAGCGGCGGCATTCAGGTATTGGGAGGTTTCGGGCCAGAGGTCTCCCTTTTTCTTATACATTTTTGCCATTTCCGATAATGCATCCTGATTCTCGGTATTTTCGGTTAGAAAATAGGCCAGCAACCGGTCCCGCTCCTGCTCGTTCTCCATGGCCAGGGCATTGTAGACCAAATTGGGAGCTTCCAGAATGGGGTGATTCGACCCGGTCTGCCCATAGTGTATGCTCAGCGCTGCATAGGTACGGAATACTTCCTGCGCGGCTGCAACTGGAAATTCGGTTTTCGAGTTTTTCACCGGATCAAAGGGTTTTCCGCCATCTTTGAGGTAGTCGGCGATAAAATCGTACACCAGGGGTACCTTGTACCCGATCTCCCGAACCTCCCGGAATCCATCGTCCGGAAAAAGCCAGCCCCCGCGTCCCCGCCATTCCGACACCGGTGATTGGCGCACGGCCGTTACAAAAACGTACAGTATATCTGCGGCGCATTGGGCGTATTTTTCTTCTTCGGTCAGGTAATACGCGATGCCGCAGTCCACCGCTACTTGCAGGTAGCGGATTAGGGTTCTGGCATGGGCCATTTCGGCTTCTGTGGCATTGTCCAGGTTTTTATGTATTCCGTCTTCGATGTGGTACGTCCGATGAAAGGGCGGAATTTGGTCGCCTGTTCCCTTCTCCCAATCGAAAGGCAATTCGCCGAGGAACTGCACGGGGTCGGATTCATGGATTTGGATAGTCTTGTCCAGTTGACCGATAAATTCCGTATAAATTTCGTTGGCCCAGGACTGCTTCTCAACTTTCTCCAGAATGGCCATTCTGTCCTGTGCACGCACCCAGATGAATGGTCGCTGCTTTTGCTGCGCGGGAAGCGTGCCGCAGAGGCAGACCAACATCGGAACCAGCCACCACCTCGACCTGTTCATGGTTGATCTCTTTTAGTCAGGAAATCCGATCCCCATCGCTCCCGCAGTTCCCGGGACAATTCGGCTACCTTGCTTTGGTACGCTTCCTTTTCGGCCAGGTTATCTAGCTGCAACGGATCGGAGGCTTGGTCAAACAGCATGCGTTCGTAGGCTACCCCTCGATCATCGGTCCATTCGGTATACTGGAACGAGCCGGATATCAGCGTGACTCCATCGTGAAACTTGACCACCGCATGGTCCTTTTCCCGTTTTCCGGTTTCGATCAGGGAAACGAAGCTGTCACCTTCCAGGTGCGCAGGTTTTTCGATGCCTGCGAGCTCACATAGGCTGGGATACAGGTCGATGGTCTCGGTGATGAAATGGGTGTGCTGCCCATTGGTTTTCCCCGGGACTTTCACCAGCATGGGAACCCGGAGGGAGGAATTAAAATTGGCGTGTTTGCACCAAAGCTTGTGGTCACCCAGATTCCAGCCATGATCTCCCCAAAGTACCACGATGGTGTTTTCTGCCAGGCCCAGCCGCTCCAGTTCTTCCAGAACCAGGCCGATTTGGGCATCGGTATAGCTGACGCAGGCATAATATCCATGGATCAATTCCTTTGCCTGTGCTTCCGGCAAATCACCTTTCTTGGGAATGGTCTCGTAATTTCTGAGCTCACCAAAGTTATGATAGGCTTTGCGGGGCGTAGTTTCCGGCTGCCGGTAATTTTCGGGAAGCGCTATGTCCTCCCGTCGGTAGGCATCCCAATATTTTTTGGGTGCGGTAAAGGGTAGGTGGGGTTTGTAAAAACCCAGCGCCAGAAAGAAAGGCTTGTTTCCTTCTTTGAGTTTGTTCAAATCACGAATGGCTTTTAGCGCCAACTTACCGTCCCTGTACGCGGAATCCGGTACATCGGCGTTTTCCATAGGCATGCCGCGGTACGTGCTTGCCCGAATTTCCCGGTAGGCATCGGTCGCATAGGTATATTTTCCCGACGGCTGCCATTGCTCGTCCCAGGCCAGGGAATCGTCTTTGGCATGGTGGTACACTTTCCCATTAGAAATGGTCGTATAGCCGTTATTTTTGAAGCGCATAGGCAGGGATTCTGCCTCCGGGTAGTCCGCATCCTTCAGGGTCTTAAAATCCAGGTACCGGTGGCGGGTGGGCCTGGCCCCGGTCAGCAAGCTGGCCCGGGATGCCCCGCAGACCGGCACGTTGCAATAGGCCCGATCGAATACCAGGCTTTGGCTGGCCAGCCGATCGAGGTGGGGGGAATGAATGTGCCCTTCCCCATAAAAATTGAGTTCGGGCCGCAAATCATCCACGGCAATAAAGAGGATATTGGGTTGCCTCGTTTCCGTTTCTTGTTGCTTTTCCGAACAGGAAATCAGGAAAACGCCAACCAGTAGGAAGGCCCCAGTGATATATTTTTTCATTTTTGCACGATATAAAAGATTGTTTTCGATCATTTTTTCCTAAGTGTTAAAACTATCCACTTTTTTTTTCTTTTTTGGTACTACGGAACATCCATTTTTGAAAGGTCATACACGTTAAAATCATCAATAAAAAGGTGATTATTCACCGTTCGAAAGGCAAAATAGCCGGAATCATACGGTGACGCATCGTATACATTAAAAATCAGTTGTTCATTTCTCCAGTATTGGATCGTAGTAGTGTAGACGATAATGCGTATCCGGTTGGGTACATTCGGGACGATCAGGTAGGCTTCATCCGAAAGATCGTGCTCCGGGAGTAGCGGCTTTTGCCCATTTCCAGCATACCTGCGAAACCTCGTCTTGGTGTTGTTATGACCGCCAAGTCCCACGTAATAGAGCTGTAAGCTATCGTACTGACTGAATTTACCCGCTCTGTGGGGATGCGCATCCCCGAAAAAATCCCCGCGCCAGGGATCGCTGGCCAGCCAGAAACAGTTTAAGTCCGAGACCCGGTCCTGCGGCCCTCCTTCATCAATCACCGTAGCGGTAAACTCGATCATAACAGGTTGCTGCAACGGTTGTTCAAACCATACGGTACAGCCCGCTTTGTCTTCGATTTCCATTCTACCCCCGTTTAAAACAACCGTTCCTCCGGGTTGTTGTTCGGTTTTCCAAGCGTTTAGGTCATTGAATGCTTCCGAATAAATCAAAGAAGGCTTCAAAACCAGGGAGTCATTCAATGTGACATGGCCAGAATCCTGAGCAACCAAGCTGAATGGTAAGCTGATGAGCAGGGGTAATAAACGTACAATCAGTTTCATTGCGTATTGTTGTTATAGCTGCTGTTCCTGTTTGGCAATAGCAATATCTGCTGCCACCGAGTCGCTCGTTTTCTCAAAATCCATGTAGCCCACCCGATTGGTCCATAGGGGATGGGTGTTTTGGGCAATAAGGATTTTGACTTACGCCGACCAAAATACCAAATATTTTGTCATCCACAGGATGAAGCTTTGATAATCTTTCCGAATTGGAAATGAGTTTATCGGAATAAGTCAATGAAAACCACCAGGTCCAGGGACAATATAAACCAGGAATGTAAACGTAAATCCCTCCGTAAACAAAATCCCCCTTTCTCTTAAGAGGGTTGGGGGATTTTTTTCGCAAATATTCAGTAACACTGCACTTTACATTTTAAAACTCACTTCTAAATCCCTACCGAATTTAGGAGGAAAAGTCTCTTCCCTAGAAATATGGAGATTCGTTGAGCTTTTGAAATTGATGTCGGAAAAAAAATAGCACATCACCACATCATCAAATTATCACATCATCAGCACATCAACTTGATTGTATAGTTTTCCATGAATCACCTGCCTATCAACCTGTAATTCTGAAATATTATTTGTAATTTTCTGTTATGATCCCCCATGAAAAATCTGACCAATCGGAAGAGCCATTCACTTCTTATGGCCATTATACCTATTTGGACTATCTCCAATGGCAGATGGATGAAATGGTGGAATTGATCAAGGGAAAAGTATTCCGGGCAGCTGCTGCACCGCGAAGGATCCATCAGGAACTTTTGCTGGAAATGGCCAGGATATTTGCTGACCATCTGGATCAACATCCCTGCAAGGTGTTTATTGCCCCATTTGATGTTCGTCTTCCTGAGGACTCCAACCTGCCTGAAAAAATAGATACCGTGGTACAACCGGATATTTGCGTGGTTTGCGACCGCAGCAAATTGGACGAAAGGGGCTGTTTGGGTGCACCCGACCTGGTGGTGGAAATCCTATCTCCAGGCAATAACCAGAAAGAGCTCAAGCAAAAATATGACGTTTACGAAAAAAGTGGGGTTAAAGAATACTGGATCATTCATCCAGATGAACAGACTTTATTGGTCTACCGGCTAATTAATGGTGCCTATCAGCCCAGCCGCTTACTCACCCATGGAGATCTGGTCCATTCTCAGGTAATTACAGGTTTTAAATTAACTATTTCAGACTTATTTGAAAGTTCGGAAGGCAAATAACCCTTGAGGTCTTCGGGACCTCGAGGGTTTTTCGCACGCTATAAGAAAAAAGTTTCGGGGTTGGGAAAACCCAAAGGTCAATATCTAAAACCTTTGAGGTCTTTGAGACCTCGAAGGTTTTTTTCGGAAACGTACCAGGAAAGATCTTCGGGGTTCGAAAAACCCCAAAGGTCAATGGCTATAACCTTTTGGGGCTTCGGGACCTCGAAGGTTTTTTCGCATGCACTCCGAAAAAGAAGTTGATGTCACTACCTATAAAATGATAAATTTTTTACTCTTCCCCAAAATCCAAGCTGTATTGATACAAGGTATGAAAATCCTCTTCCACACCTGCCTGTTCCTGGTCTTTTAGAGCCACGATTTGGCCTTCCTTGTCCACCAGGGCTGTAAAAGGAACGATGCTTTTCGGAATGGGTAGGTCCACTGCGCGCAGGCCAAACTCCGAATCAAAAACGGCGAATTCCATGGGAAAGGAGTAAACCAATTCCCGCCGCTGCGCAGGATCCGACACATCATAAGCCGCTTTCGTTTCGGGAGAAACCCCCTTGCTGTAAAAGGCGATAAAATGATCCTTCAGGGGTAAAAACCGGTGGATCTGGGGGATACGATACACCAGTCCGTTTTTTTCAAAGAAGGAATCCATCTGCTCCAATGGCACCGGCTGGTCCGTGAAGGCGTTCTTCGCCGGAATTTTTACCGTCTGCTCAAAGAGCAACTGTTGTTCCTTTTCGCTATAAACATGAAACTCCAGGGCATTGGTGACCGAAAGGAACCACTGGGAGCCGCTATTTTGAATAAGTGGCGTAGGATACCCGTAAAAGAGCCCTTCTTCAAAGGCATCGGTTTCCGGAAAATGCATGGTAGGATAATATTCGCCGCTGATCGTATCCAGCACCTCCATCATGGGTCCTCCGCCCAACATGCGTTGGTAGGCTGCCTGCCGGTCCTGCCCCTCTTCCGCCGGTTCCGGTTTGTAGTACAGCAATTTATCCCCCAGCGAAGAGGCTGCTACATGCGCGCCCCCCACGATCCAAAAATAGGGATAGGGTATCTCCGTCCGGTTCAATACCTTTCCCTCTCGGCTCAGGGTGTAGATTTTATCGCCAAAGATGCAGATGTTTCCTGCGGAGAACCTGGGGTTCAACCCATAGCCGCTGATGGCCTCCGGACCGTCGTCTTGGAGGATAAACGTGTGTTGGATAGCCCCTGAGGTATCAAAAATTAAGACTTCCTTTTCCTGTTGGTTATAGGCAAGGTAGCGGTTGGTTTGCCGATCGTAATCCTTTAGTTCCAGGCTGCCCATATAGTCGATGCGAACGGAGTCTACCAATAGAAGGGAATAGCTGGGGGAATGGGTAGTTTCCTTTTGGGAGCGGGAACAGGAAAGCAGGCAAGTTGCTAGTAGTGTTATTAGGACTATGCGAAGATTCGACATGATTAAAAGTAAAACTATTGGTTTTAAAAAACAAAGCAAAGCTTCCTACTTGCTGCTGTTAGGGGAATTTTTTTCAGTCCGTTTAAATGGCACCTATTCAGTTTTAGTTGGTTAACTGTCCATTAGATTTACATGCACTAGTGGACCGCTAGCGCTTTCGGGTAGTGTAACTAAAATCTAAGGTAAAAAGGGGGATTTAACTTTTCCAAAATTTGCAAGTATGTTCCTGGATTTCGATATGCTCAACACTTTTTTATGCCCCTTAGGTATCTCTCCCGCGTGGGATCACCTGGATGTTGGGGTTGATGGCGAGCAGGTCGGCGATCAGGGATTCGCTGTCTTCCGGAGCTATGTATACGTCGTCATATCGGTTGTATTCCACGATCAAGCCTCCGGTAGCCAATGCAGGCTTCACTCCCACCCAGCGGGTTTTGCCTTTATGTATGGTCCGGATGCTACCTATGTCAATTTCTCCCTTGATATAGCCTGACTTGTAGTAAAAGCTATGACCCCGGATCTGATACCGGGTGGCAACATACGGCCAAATAATAAATAAGGCCGGAGCGGCCAGGGGGATGACCCTTCGCAGCTTTTCCTTCATCGGTTTGGTACCTAAAAAACCGTATGCCAGTGGCAATACCAGTAGGACAAGCAGTATCCCCTGCACCAGGCGTCCTTTTTTTGCTTTGTACGTTTTCATTTTAAGCGGCTGCATCCCGTCATTTTCACTACTAAAAATAGCGAAGATTTGAGATTATTTAAAAATATCAAGGTAATTTTCAATGTAATCCAACACTCTCAGGGCTAAAGGGTCGGGAGGGTTTTGGATTGTTCAGACCTGATTTTTTGTCATTGGAATTGCTTTGAGTAGGAAAAGAGGTGGTTAAGGTTTACTGTTTAATTTTATGTAATTTGAAAGTAAAACTTTCAAATTACATACTTTCTGGTTAATTTTATAAAAACCTACTGAATTTAAGTAACAATGATCCTTCGGGATTCAACTATGAGAAACTCTGGTTTAGAGGTGGGTTTCCAGATAGCTATCTGGCCGAAACGGATAGTGACAGTTGGGATTGGAGATACGATTTTATCACTACCTACGTAGAACGGGACATACCCTTATTTGGAGCCCAGGTTTCAGCTACCCGCATGAAACGATTTTGGTCCATGCTGGCGCATTACCATGGCCAACAAGCCGTGCTTAGCGAAATAGCTAAAAGTCTGGAAGTCAGTCACACCACCATTCGGACGTATTTGGACATTCTTCAGGATTTCTTTATGGTGAGGCAGTTGCAGCCCTGGTCTGGGAATACCAGAAAAAGATTGGTCAAGTCCCCGAAGATTTATATTCGGGATACGGGTTTGTTACACAGTCTATTAACGATCCCCAGTTTCGAACAATTGATGGGACACCCCTTGGTTGGCGCTAGCTGGGAAGGGTTTGTTATAGAAAATATCAGTACGCTCCTGACCCCCGATTGGGTCAGCAGCTATTATCGATCAAGCAATCAAAGTGAAATAGACTTGGTTTTGGAAGGACCTGCCCGGGAGGTTTGGGCGATAAAAATAAAAAAATCGGTTTCCCCAACCTTGAGTTCAGGATTTTACCATGCTTGTGAAGACATCCAAGCCACAAGAAAGCTTGTGATTTATTCCGGTTCCGACCAATTCCCTATGAAAGGCGGTATTGAAGTAATAGGATTGGTGGCATTTTTGAAAATGATTAGGGAAAAAAATTAGGACAAATCCGAAATCGAACCATTTGCACATTAGCAAATCAATTTATCAGCCAATCATTCATCAAACCATTGTACCATCATATAATCAGATGATCAATTTGTGCTGGGTGAAATTTGCATTTTCTCCCAGATATTTACGACAATACATTTTGGAAAACCATATTCCAAAAGGCCATTTGAAATCGCTAAACGTAAATGAAATTTAGTTATTTTTTCGTAAAACCATGTAATCGTTTGAAATAACGTAATCAGGATTATAAATCCTGCTAATCCGGGTTCGGAATTGCAAATTCCGAACAGCACGATTTACCAATAAAATGCAGATAATTACTAGGAACCTTTGTTTTTTTCAAATCACTCTTTGCTTTTTTGACAAATTTTGTCAAATTTTAAGTATCCAAAATCCAAAAATTGTATGCGTAGTCTGGGAGAAACCATCAGGGAATTAAGGAATGAAAGGGAACTTCCACTTCGGACAGTGGCTGATCATCTCGGTATTGACCAGGCTATTTTGAGTAAGATCGAACGCGGACTCCGAAGACCAAAGCGGGGGCTGGTAGTCAGACTGGCTGCTTATTTTCAAATTTCCGAAAAAGATTTATTGCTGGCCTGGTTAGCAGACAAAATAACGTATGAGCTTGGTTATGAAGAGCTCGCTTTGGAAGCATTGCAAATGGCTGAAGAAAGGGCAGCTTATGCCGCATTTCAGAAAATTGACAGGGATCGGATTCTGAGAAAAATACAAAATGGAATCAGCAAATTCAAGCAGGTAAAAAAGGCCTGGATATATGGATCATTTGCCAGGCAAGAAGATGGGCCGAAAAGCGATGTGGACATTGCGGTTCAAGCTGATCCCACTTTCTCCTATTTTGATCTGGTGGATATCCAATATGCCTTGGAAAAAACCATCGACCGCAAGGTGGATATAGGATTTATCGATTCATTTAAACCTTATATTTTTGAGCAGGTAAAAAAGGACCTAAAATTGATATATGAAAGATAAGCATTGGGATAGCCAGAGGAGATTAGCGCAAATCCTTAAGGCCATAATTACCATCGACCGATATGTAGAAGGGTTGGATCGGATTGCTTTCTGCAAAAACGGGCTTGTTCAGGATGCTGTATTGATGCAATTTATTATTATCGGGGAGTCAATCGACTACGTGGAAAACGAAAAATTGGTTAAATATGACTATCCATGGTATAAGGTTAAGTCCTTTAGAAATATGATCGCTCACGACTATTTCAACATCAAAATGACAGCCGTTTGGGAAATTATCCAAAAAGACTTACCCCATTTAAAATCAATTGTTTCCGTAATTTTACAATCGGAGTTTTGACTTTTCGTATGCCGGATTGTACTCGTTTGCGGTAGCCATGGTGGTGGTTAAGGGTTAAAGGGCCGGAAACGCTTTGGAAGCTGACAAAAATAGGGATATTCTGTGTTTCTTTTACGGCAATTTGATAGGACGGGTAGGAAAAGGGTTGTTTAGATTTCGTCAGATTATAGTGACTTGGGCAGCAAAGTACCCAGGTAGCCTTTTGGGGTCTTGTATCGAACTCCAGGCCTCCAGTCCATGTTTCCGTTACCGATAGGTATTTCTCGCAGAATTGATAGGTTTTTATTATTTTTATCAATCATTCACGTGTTTTGTTAGCCCTATGGAAACGCAACCTGAAAAAAACCTAGCCAAAGAACCTGACTTTGCTTACGGCTCCTACACATATGCGGATTATCTTACCTGGGAGATGGATGAAATGGTAGAACTGATCCGTGGAAAGGTGTTTCGACAGGCAGCCGCACCAGGAGTGATACACCAACGGATTTCCGGAAAAATTTTCTACTCGCTGTACGATTTCCTACAGGGTAAGTCTTGTGAAGTATTCTCAGCACCTTTTGATGTACGACTGCCGGTGGCTTCCAAAAAGAATGAATATATCGATACGGTGGTCCAACCAGACTTATGTGTCGTATGTGATGCAGAGAAAATAGACGAACGTGGCTGTCTTGGTGCACCAGACTTGATCATAGAAATACTTTCTCCCGGCAATAATCGAAAAGACTTGAAGTTGAAATACGAAGTGTATGAGGCTTCGGGAGTGAAAGAATACTGGGTCATCCATCCGGATGAGCGAACGCTTCTTATTTATACCCTGGATGAGCGGAAATACCGCGCCTCCCGTTTATTCACCTTGGGTGACAGGGTAATTTCTGAAGCCCTGCCTGGATTTGAGCTGGAGCTGGATCATGTGTTTGGAGGATTATAGTTTGGCCTTTTGGACTATAGAAGCCTCATCAGCAGATCATCGAACCATCGAATCATCACATCATTCCTGACAATCACGTTCCTCACGGGATAAAACTGCCCGTTCACGGGAAATACAGGTCAGTTCACGGGAAGTACAATTATTCAATTCTATTTTTAAATTTTTTCCTTTAGATTGGAAAGAAATAAAACCAAAAGTACAGATAGATACTGCCTTTTCAGGTAATCTACCAACTACTAAACTAATTGAACCGCATGAATAATCGGGTCCACAACTCTGATAAGATCCTAAAATTGTTGAAAAATTGCTTTATCAAAGAAATGTTTCATAAAAGAACTAAAAGGACAATCACAAATTAGGTGGTAAATACTGGTATTCTATCGCGATGATTGGGCACAAATCCCGGGTGTCCTTAGCTGGTCCGGGAAAACAATAAAATTCATTAATCAAAAGAAAAATGAAAAAGTTGAATTTAGAAAAGTTAAAGCTGGCAGCAGAGGATGTGTTGCAACGAAGCCAACTGGCTGGGATTTATGGGGGTTCTGATGGATGTCAATATGTCTATTGCACATGCAATTTACACGTTGGAGCTTGGCAGGGTTATTACTGTTCAGAGGCTGAAGAAACGGAGGCAATAAATACATATTGCGATGGGGGAGGTGATTGCGTTTAAAACGAATGAATGGAAATTCATAATCCCGACTAGGGAACCCTTTATTTTTAGGAGAATTAAACTATCTACTTGCTCCCAAAATAATTATAACAATAAATGAACATAATTCCAAATTGTATACAGAATTCATAAAATAAATACTCAAATTTAAACAACAGAAAAATAAAAAAATTAAATTTAGATATATTAAGGCTTGCAGCTGAAGATGTGCTACAGAGAAACCAAATGACAACGATTTATGGGGGATCTGACGGGTGCAGTTATTTCTATTGCCAATGCGTAGGAAGTCAATGCTATTAAGTTAAGCAAATTGTTGAGTTAATCAGTGTCTAAAAACAGGATTTTGGTTTTTGGAAAAGGCTGAGTTGAATCCTTTGTATGCTTAATGCATACCTCTCCCATCCCTTGTTTTAAGGTGTTTTTATTCTGGTCGATATGTAATTTTCTGCCTTGCCTACCTCCTGATTATTTATAGTGTTGACTTATTCGGGTAAATTTGCCAAGACCTTTCCTTGAAAATTTCCTTCCTTCCTTGATTGCGACTAGTTTTCGTGAGACGTCCTCCAACAATATTTCCAAAAGTTTCCCCACCCTTTCCCGGCTAAATAGGGTAAATGGCTGGGAGTTTTGACAGGTTGTAAATGTAGTTTTTTGTTTTGAATTTTACCATGTCGGTCTGAAACGGACGTAGGCTCTGCTGGGGAGCAACCTACCAGGGATAAGATCGGCCGACCGAAATGGTTTCTTAGGCTGCCTGGTTGGCAGCCTTTTTTTGTAACCATTTTGGGAGCTTGATCCCTGTAGAAAACCCTATGCGGCATAGTCGGTTGGCGTTTGGTATCCCAGTGCCTGATGTGGTCTGTGCCCATTGTATTCTGCTACCCATTCGTCTGTCATTTGCTGCGCCTGTTCAAGGGATGTAAACAAGCAGGCATCCAGTACGTCCTCACGGAAGGTCCTGTTGAA
>NZ_FNZH01000009.1:0-153581 GCF_900109255.1 Cyclobacterium xiamenense
TTGAATCAGCCCCTAGGGGCAGAATGCTTTGAAATGGATGGAGGACTAGTGGGCAACCAATAGAGAGGCCCTCCGATGGCGGCCTGCCGGGGCAGCCATCAAATCGCCTTGCGCTGCATTTAGCGGAAATGCTGGTGTGGTGAGCGGATAAGGAAAAACGGGGACAGTGATCCCCGTAGGTAAGTGCAGATGGAGCTGAATGAAAATAAACCAGTGATGAAGCCTCGAGAAAGCAAATCATGATGTGTAAAACAGGTAGTTACGTTTGTACCTGTGACAAAGTGTGGCAGACGCCCGGAAGATACCGGCCACACCGCATCCGGGGTAAAGTTGGCAGGAACGCAGTACAGGCCATTTCAAGGAACAAGTGAACTCCATGCCGTCAGGCCAAATCGAGAGAGGAAACCGGCACCCGTGGTTGGGTGAGGCATGGGGGACAGATCCAGCCGTAGTAGTGATGAGGCTCCAGTAATGGGAGTGGAGCACGGCAAATGTCCGGGAGGACATTTGAGCGAGGTGTGCGGGGATGGGGACATGTTTGGTTTCAAACCAGTTTACAACCAATCAATTTGGGACGACAGACTACTATGAAACAAAATCGCAACCAATTACCAAGTTGATGGTATGGCAGGCGTACAAGAAAGTAAAATCGAACAAGGGCAGTGCGGGCATAGACCGTATGGACTGGGAGGAACTGGACAGCGATCTAACCTCACACCTGTATAAACTATGGAACCGACTGACCTCGGGGAGTTATTTTCCGGTACCTGTCAAGCGGGTGGAAATATCCAAGAAAGATGGGGCGGTGTCCGCAAATTGGGGGTACCGACCCTTCTTGACCGTATCGCCCAGCAGGTAGTCCGTCAGCACTTGGAAAGACAGCTTGAACCACTTTTCCATGAGAGTTCCTTTGGTTATCGGCCTAAAAGGAGTGCCCACCAAGCGGTGAAACAATCAGAGCGAAATTGTTTCGGTCATGACTTTGTGGTAGACCTGGATATCAAAGGGTTTTTCGACAACATCAACCATGACCTGATGATGAAAGCCTTGAGGCATTACTGCAAGGACGAATGGGTAGCGATGTATGTGTCCAGATGGCTAAAGGCAGGAATCATGGCGGAAGGGGAGTTTGTGAGGACAAGTGCGGGTACACCTCAAGGTGGGGTAGTGAGCCCACTATTGGCAAACCTATATCTTCATGTGGCTTTTGATGAATGGATGAAGAGATTTCATCCGGAGAAACCATTCGAACGGTATGCGGATGATGTAGTGATACACTGCAAGACGGAGAAGCAAGCCCAATTTATGCCTAGGCAAATCAGCCAACGCATGAGGGTCTGTCATCTGGAACTGCACCCTGTGAAGACGAAGATTGTAAATCTCCGGGGTTGGTCTGAGACCAAATATACACGGAAGTACGATTTTCTGGGATTTACCATCAAAGCATCGATGCAGACCATCAAAGGAAGGGGAATGCTGTTACCGGGCACGTTTGTGAGCATCAAGTCCAGAACATCGATACTGGGAAAGTTTAGGGAGCTGGCAATCCACAAGTGGCGCAAACCTATTCAGGAGATTGCCCGTCGACTCAATCCGGTTGTCCGAGGACTGCTCAACTACTATCACAAGCTAAGAGGAGAATCTATGCGTGAGGTATGGAATCAACTCAACCACCGTCTGCTCAAATGGGTCAAATGGGAGAAGGGATTGTACAAAATGGCGGCAGTCAGATGGCTTAAGCGTCAGTACAAGTCCTCACCGGGACAGTTTGCGCATTGGAAATTGGTTCAACCTTAGGTATCTTCGGAGGACCGAGCGATTTATAAACATGAAGAGCCGTGTGAGGTGAGAGTCTCATGCACAGCCTTTCCCGATTTTCGGGAGTTCCGTGGGAAGGTAGGGGTGCAATTCCCCCGCCTGACCCGATTACCGCCAAGCAGAAAAAACGATAGTGCGGAGATTAATAACCACAATCTAAGCATATTTTGCGGAGAAAATTTCATTTGCGGAGAATAAGATGTATATTTGTCGCATAAATTGCGGAGAATGAAAATCTATATCCACGAAAAAGAAAACTGGACTGACTTCACTTGGGACAATAAGAAAGTGATGCTAAAACTTGGTGAAGCTAGAAATCAACAAGGTCGACTTTTAGGAAAAATGGAATCACTGGGTTTTGATTTGCAAAATGAAGCAGTATTGAACACTCTTACCTTAGATGTAATAAAATCATCAGAAATCGAAGGCGAGTTTTTGGAAATAGAACAAGTACGTTCTTCAATTGCTCGGAGACTTGGAATTGACATTGCGGGAGCAGTGGAATCGGAACGTCACGTTGACGGAATAGTTGAAATGATGCTTGACGCTACACAAAAATATGATTTGCCTTTGACAAAAAACAGATTGTTTGGTTGGCATGCAGCATTGTTCCCTTCTGGATGGAGTAATCTTTATAAAATTACAGTGGCAGACTGGAGAAAAGACACGACTGGTCCAATGCAAGTTGTATCGGGGCCTATGGGAAAAGAAAAAGTTCACTATCAAGCTCCAAGCTCAGACAGGATAGAACCAGAAATGAAAAAATTCTTATACTGGTTTGAAAACGAGCATGAAATAGATTTGGTTCTTAAAGCGGCTATTGCTCATTTATGGTTCGTGACAATTCATCCATTTGACGATGGAAACGGAAGAATTACAAGAGCAATTACAGATATGATATTGGCACGTTCTGACAAAAGTATTAGGCGGTTCTACAGTATGTCTGCACAAATTCGAATTGAAAGAAAACAGTATTATGAAAAACTTGAAATTACACAAAAAGGAAATTCAGATATAACAGAATGGATTTTGTGGTTTTTACAATGTTTAATAAATGCTATTGTTTCCACAGATGACACTTTATCGAAAATACTTCATAAAGCAGAATTTTGGAAAATACATTCTACCACAATTCTTAATAATAGGCAACAAAAAATAATAAACAGACTACTTGATGGTTTTGACGGAAAGTTAACAACCTCGAAATGGGCAAAAATTAATAAGTGCTCACAAGATACAGCACTACGAGATATTCAAGATTTGATAAAGAAAGATATTTTACAAAAGGAGGCAAGCGGTGGACGAAGTACAAATTATGAATTGAAAGAAATGCCAAGCGGTAACACACAATATAGCCAATAAGGGTTTCAGTGATATACGAAGGTTTGTAGCCCGCTTGAATTTCTCATTTACCTTGATAGGAAATCATCCGCAATTCTTTACTGGCCATATTGTCAAACGTTGGCGGTAATGTGAACAAACCGCAAAATGTTTCCATATAATTCAACTTTTTATTATCTTTGTTCTGTATCATGAATTAAAAAAACTGAATGGATTAATATTTTGACGTCAGTTTTCTTGAGCAAGCTATCGAGTTTTTAGAAAAGTTGGATTTGAAAACAAGACAAAAAAATATACTACAACGTTGACAAGGCCAAACTCGGACTCGACCCGAAACTGTTCAAAAAACTGACTGATGAAATTTGGGAGTTCAGGACAAAATATAGCGGACTGCAATATCGACTTTTCGCATTTTGGGACAAAACAGACAAATCTGAAACACTTGTCATTTCAACACATGGAATTGTGAAAAAAGTTGATAAAGTTCCGAAAGCAGAAATCGAAAAAGCATAAAGGATTAGAAAAGAATACCTTGCCTACCGGCAGGCAGGTTTTGAACAATAAAATTATGGCAACAAAGAATAAAAAAATGAAAATGATGACCCTTGACCAGCTCAAAGACAGGGATATTGGGGAAATCGGTACTCCAGAAAGGGACAAATACGAATTTGACCTGCGAATGGAATTACTTGGAGAAATGATAAAATCCGTGCGGAAAGAAAGGAATCTGACCCAAGAACAACTTGGAGAACTTATAGGTGTCCAAAAATCCCAGATTTCAAAATTGGAACGGAGCACGAAAAATGTTACCATAGAAACGATTTTGAAAGTCTTTAAAGCATTAAAAGCTAACGTTAAGTTCAGTGTAGAAATGAATGAATCGGAATTTAAAGTAGCGTGAAAATAAAGACACTACTGGCAACAGCACCTAAGAAAACATGGGGCGCCCGGTGCCAAGGGAAAGGTTTATTCCATGAACTAACTTTAGCTAAGGTGGACAGGAAATTGCTAAGAAATGCCCCACGTTTCGTAGGTGTGCCAAGAAGCAGAGACGGCATTAAATTCTCTGCATGCTGTAACAAAGATGGCGGAACCGACCCATCGGAGTCGCCTTGCAGGAGGGGGCTTCAAATCACCCAAAGGTGCTATAGCCATGGTACTGAGCGTTTGGGAAAAGATTTCACCAAGAGTGGGATCAGGTAAGGATAGAGGACAGGAACTGACCGTAACCGCTGAGGAGGTGTGGAGAAAGTGCCACATTCTGTCAAAAGCCGTAAAGGTAAGTATACGGTGATAAATACGGAGGAAACCTGTTTACTGTCCGTATGGCAGGCGTCATTCAGGCGGCGTGAACTCTATCCGGGCTTATTTACGGAACTCGGGAACCTGTACAACGATGACAGGCTGTCTTAAGGCTACCGTTGAAGGATTCGCTGGCAGTCAAAGGGAAACATTCGATAAATACAACTTAGAGGTGGAATACCGATGCGTTGATTCAGGCGTTGGAGTCAGTCAGGACAAACTGCCACAGACTGGACTGGGTAATCGATTTGGACATCAAGGGGTTCTTTGATAACATTGACCACGGCAAGCTGATGCAGGCCTTGGAGAAGCATGTCCCGGAAAAATGGGTCTTGCTTTACATCAAGAGGTGGCTCGAAGCACCAGTTGAGAAGAATTCAGGTGAGCTAGTGGAAAAACAGGGAAAAGGGACGCCGCAGGGAGGAGTGGTTAGCCCGCTGTTGTCCAACCTGTTCCTTCATTATGCCCTGGACAAATGGCTGGAAAATACCGACAAGACAGTAAAGTTCCCAAGATATGCCGATGATGCGATACTGCACTGTAAAGACAAAGCCCATGCTGAACGGACTCTGAAAGCCGTCAGAGAAAGGATGGCTGACTTCGGATTGGAACTCCACCCCGATAAGACAAAGACAGTCTACTGTAAGGATTATCGGAGGAGGTAGAAAAGTGAAAATGTCAAGTTCGATTTTCTTGGCTACTCCTTCCAACTCCGCACCACCCGTTCACGGAAGACAGATAAACTGTTTCTTGGGTTTGACTGTGCTATTAGCATAGGCTCAAGAAAGCAGATAGCTGATAAGCTGGAAGAGTTGGATATAGTGAACATGAGTTGTAAGAGCATAGTGGGAATAGCAAAAATCCTGTATCCTATGATTCGGGGTTGGGTAAACTATTATGCCAGATTCAGAGGCTATGAACTCTCCAAAGTTTTCCAGTTATTAAGGAGGCGTTTAGTAAGGTGGGCAAGAAAACGGTACAAGCGATACAAGACTAGCCTTAACCGAGCATTCAGGTGGCTAGACAGGGTAAGGGTGCAATTCCCAACCCTATTCTATCACTGGCAGGTTGGTTACTCTTGTTAGCGAAAGTTCTGTATAACAAAAGCCGTATGACGGGAGACTTTCACGCACGGTTCTGTGAGAGGCTTGGGGTGTAACTCCCCTTGCCTACTCGACCCGAAACCGTTGGGCTTCATGCCATCAAGCCGAGCATTCCACCACCTTGAACCTTTACCTTTTGGAAAATGTCACCTATTTAGCTAACATTGGCACATGGATGAAAGTGAGTACGTCAGAAAGGTTATAATCTTCGGTGAACATTTTTGGGAGTTCTACCGAAAGCAGAATCCGAAAATTAGAGAGCGGATCAACTGGACAATCAAGCTAATTAAAAACAGTTGAAAGAGTTCCCACAAAATACCTGAAGAACATTACAGGGACCACTTTGTATGAAATGAGAATGATTTCTGGTTCAAACATCTATCGGATATTCTGTTTTTTCGACAAGGGTAAAGTTGTGGTAGTGTTAAATGGCTTTCAAAAAAAGACTCAGAATATACCGAAAAACGAAATAAAATTAGCAGAGAAACTTCAAAAGAAATATTATGACGAGCAAAACTAAAATTGTGGATTTTGACGATCACCTAGATAAGGAGTATGGTGAACGAGGGACAGAAAAAAGGGAGACTTTTGAAGAGGGCTTTGAAGCTTTTAAATTAGGGGCAATGCTTCAAGAACTCCGAAAAGACCAAGGCATGACTCAACAGCAACTAGCAGAAAAATGCGGGACAACCAAAACATATATTTCCCGAATTGAGAATAATGCAAGTGATATTCGTCTATCGACCCTGATGCGGATAATTAAAGAAGGTTTAGGAGGACACCTAAGACTAACCGTAGAAAAATAAGCACGAAAGCCCAACATCAGCTATAGAAAATGCGGGTTTAATCATTAAAAGTTAACATATTGCTATTATTAATGTGCAGTATGGCAGGCAAGTAAGTGGTTTCAAAATCCCGCCCTGGCCATAGCCAGGGCCGTTAGGGCCAATTTAAGAAAATGACCATTAAAAAGATTTTTGATTAACTTAGCAATATGAAATCGTTGAATGAAATAAAATCTATATTGGAGAAGAATAAAAGTCGCCTATTCTATTCATATCCAATTAAATCACTTGCCATTTTTGGATCTTTCGCAAGAAACGAAGAGAATGCAGATAGTGATTTGGATATCATTGTTGAGTTCAACGACAAAATCGGACTTCGATTTATAGACTTGGCCAATGAATTGGAAGGAATGGTTGGACGTAAAGTGGACTTGATTTCCAAAAAAGGAATCAAGCAAAGATATCTCCAATCCATAGAAGAGGATTTGATCTATGTCTAAGCGCGACAACAAACTATTGCTTTTGGATATGCTCGATGGAGCTGAAAAAATTCAAAAATATACCGAAAGTTTGGACTACGACGACTTTATCAGCAACGACTTAGTTATTGATGCTGTTGCCAGAAACTTTGAGATCATTGGCGAAGCTGCCAATAGAATCGATCCTGACTTCAAAGCATCCAACAGTCAAATAGAATGGATTCGGATTACAGGGTTTCGAAATAGAATTATCCATGAATATTTCGGTATTGATTATGAAATCATGTGGACTATCATTGTGGATAATATAAGCGAACTAATTTCTGACCTTAAAAAACTGACTGATTAACCTAGCCCTAACAACGGCTACCCCACATAGCGGCTGAATCGGTAAAGGGAAGATTTGAAAACAAATAAACCTTATATTTAACTGAAAAACTCTCGGTCATCCCCGCTACGATGGGTTAGCCCGGACCGTTGGGTGGCATGAAGTCAGCTGCCTATAAATTATTGTAATACAAAAAAAGAAATGAATCAAATTCAAACGAAAAAATAATTCAGAATGAATCAATAAATAAGGCTTCTAGATTCTTTTTATTGTGTAATCAATCTGACAAGAATGAACTCATAGATAAAATGTTCAAAGAGCAAACATCTATCTCAGAATTTTTAAATTACCTTGATAAGTCTATTAATAGTGAGTTTGCTAAAGAAGTGACAGTCCAATTGACAACTATCTTCTATTATAGTTTTACTTTGCAAGGAATAAGAATCAAGCGTATTGATCTTGATGATTTTATGAAACCTCTTTCGCAATCAGTTGAAATGAAAAGTTATTTTCACAATTCTGAATATAATTTTGATGCTGATGCATTTAGATCTTTCTATGGTGGGTACAATCAAAAAGAAATTTTAAACTATACTCATTTTGCCATAAATAATCAATTCAAAGAAATAATAGAGACAGAAAACGATGCAATTTTTATCTTTTATGTGCTTAAAATATTTGGTGATGTAATAGATAAAAATATCATCAATTAACCACGCCACATAACACGTACTTATATTCCATCCTTTTCAAAACGTAATTCGATAGCAGGGTTTTTTTTCGGGTTTTTCCTGTCAAAATTGTAAATTTTACCGGCACAGCATATATCTTTGACCGGAGTGACTTGAAGTCACAGCGCCTTAAAACAGCTCATTGATATGCTGATGTACGGATGGGAGAATCTGGTTTTCAGAAAAAGAGCCAAAAGACACGTAGAAAAGAAATTGAAAAAGCTTTACGACAAAAAGCAGATTACCTTGCCTACCGTCCAGGCAGGCTTTAATGAAAAGCAAAACCCCTGATAAGATGGAAAGTTTAGATAAAAAGAATGTGACAACCTTTGAGGAACATTTGAAAAAAAGATATGGGGCACCGGGAACAGATCAACGAATGGCATTCGAGGCCAAGGCGAAAGCTTTTGCGATAGGGGAGCTTATTAATGAAGAAGGAAGACTTTCGAACATGACCCAGGAACAACTGGCACTGAAAACCGGAACAAAAAAGAGCTTTATTTCAAGAATTGAAAATGGGAAGAGTGATATTCAGCTATCTACATTGTGCAGGATTCTTGAAATTGGTTTGGGTAAAAAAGTATCCTTTACCATAGAATAAGGGGAAACACACCCTAACATTGGCTTGCGTGCATTGGGCAGCAAGCGAATAAAATAAAATTTAGTTCATTGAATAAAGTTAGGGAAATCCGGGAGAAAAGCGCTCCGAAAGCGCCAACCGCACGCAAGCCCGGACGTTTCGCTTCAGCATCAGAAACCACCAACGAATGATAAAATCCTTTAGAAAAATTAGGAGGTCGGAAGATGTGATTTAACGCGCTGTAACGCGGACGGACGAGACGGATGCTCATTTGAGCGATATTTAGTTGAATGAAAACAACGAACCTGCAACATGGGCAAAATGCTATGGCTCGGCCGCATGTGTTCGTTCTATCAAAGGTTTTATTACTAACTTGAATAAAAAAAACGACAACCTATGAAACTATCACTACTCATTTTTGCATGGCTGGTACAACTAAGCACAACAACACTAGTTGCACAAGTAAAACCCACGAAAATACTAATCAACAATGTGGAAATTTTTAACGGCAAAGACCAAAAAACCCTCAAAGGTAATGTGCTGATAGACAATAATATCATTGCCAAAATTTCTGCAAATGCGATTCCCACAGACCGAAGTGGAGCGACTCAACTAATTGACGGGCAGGGTAAATTTCTAATGCCTGGTTTAATTGATGCGCACGTACACTTATTATTCGAAAGCGTTCCCCAGACGCAAGCCATGATGAGCGATTTTGCCATGCTTAATTTAATGGCAGCCAAAGCCTCTGAAAAACAGTTATTAAGAGGCTTCACAACTGTAAGAGATTTAGGAGGTGGCTCGTTGACACTGGCAAAAGCCATTGATAGGGGCTTGGTCATTGGCCCAAGAGTGTATTCGAGTGGAGCATTTATTTCGCAAACAGGCGGACACGGAGATTTTGGACTGCCTACCGACGTCCCTCGTAAAATCGGAGAACTTTCCTATGCGGAAAGAAACGGGATGGTTGCTGTTGCGGATGGTGCCGACAATGTATTGATGCGAACCAGGGAACAATTACGTCAGGGAGCTACACAAATAAAATTGATGGCAGGTGGCGGCGTATCCTCAAACTATGACCCGTTGGATGTTGCGCAATATACGGAAGCGGAATTTAAGGCGGCCGTATCAGCGGCAGAAAATTGGGGAACCTACGTTACGGTTCACGCCTATACGCCAAAGGCGATAAAAACGGCCATTGCCTCAGGCGTGAAATGTATAGACCACGGGCAACTTGCCGATGAGGAAACGGCCAAACTCATGGCAGAAAAAGGAATTTGGTGGAGTTTGCAACCGTTTTTAGACGAGGGGAAATCAAGTTTTGCCGAAGGCTCTGCTAATCGTTTAAAGCAAATAGAAATGAATAAGGGAACGGATATCGCCTATGCATTGGCTAAAAAATACGGTATTAAAACGGCCTGGGGAACCGACATATTGTTTGACCCAAAAGTAGCTTCCCAACAAGGAAGCAAGTTATCGGTAATGGAACGTTGGTATACGCCATTTGAAATTTTGAAAATGGCTACTTCCACCAATGCTGAATTATTACGGATGAGCGGAAAAAGAGACCCCTATCAAAAAGGGAGATTAGGTGAAATAACCGAAGGTGCTTATGCCGATTTAATCCTTGTGGACGGAAATCCATTAGACAATATAAAATTGGTAGAAAATCCTGAGAAAAATTTTCTGCTGATTATGAAAGACGGTGTGGTTTATAAAAACATCCTGGAGAAATAACCTGCACCCTACAATCCAGCAGAACATCCGGAAATTGCGACAAAAACCGGATGTAATGCGCTAGACGAACAATTCATCAAGTATGTATCATGCGGAATAAGCTTTGCGTTGTATGTTTATCGACCCTGATTGTTGCTGTGCTACTTTCCTGTCAGTCGGTGCCGTCATCGGAGGACCGACCAAATATTATCTTGGTTATGTCAGACGATCAGGGTTGGGGGCAAGTAGGGTATTACAATCATCCCATCTTAAAAACTCCTAATTTAGTCGAGATGGCAAAAAATGGATTACGGTTGGATAGGTTTTATGCCGGCGCACCTGTTTGTTCTCCCACAAGGGCGTCCGTTTTAACCGGTAGGGCAAATGATAGAACCGCGGTATTCGCTCACGGCGAGCCCATGCGGATACAAGAAAAGACCATTGCTCAGGTGCTTAAAGGGATGGGTTATACTACCGCTCACTTTGGCAAGTGGCATTTGGATGGACTAAAGGGTCCGGGCGTGCCGATTTTAAAAGAAGACATACGCAATCCCGGATATTTTGGGTTTGATGAATGGATTTCCGTTACGAATTTTTTTGATATAGACCCCTTGATGAGTCATAAGGGAGAAATAAAGGAATATACGGGCAGTTCATCTGATATTATAGTACGGCAAGCGTTGGAATTTATCTCCAAGAATAAAGACGATCCTTTTTTTGTGGTGATTTGGTATGGAAGTCCTCACGACCCCTGGAGTGCTTTAGCTCGTGATAAAAGCGAGATACCGCAACAATTGGAAGAGAAGGATCGCAACTACCTGGGTGAAATTGTGGAGATGGACAAAAGTATCGGGGTTTTGAGGAATGAATTGAAAAATAAGGGATTGGCCCAAAATACCATTCTATGGTTCAACAGTGACAACGGAGGTTTACCACAGGGTGGCAAAGAAGGTGTTGGAGGCTTAAGAGGATTTAAAGGGTCTGTGTACGAAGGAGGATTACGTGTTCCCTGTATAATCGAATGGCCTGCACAGATAGACGGCGGACAAATAAGTAACTACCCTGCTTCCACCATGGACATTTTTCCGACTATACATTCCATTGTAGGATTGGCTTCGAACCAGATGGTGCGACCGATCGATGGCATTAGCATCCAGCCTATTTTTAATTCGACTACCACCATTCGCCAAAAGCCGATTCCGTTTAAGTATCGGAACAAAGGGGCGCTTATTGACAATGATTACAAACTGGTGGTAGAGGATATTGAAAAAAAGCACTACGCGCTTTACGACCTAAAAGTCGACACGGATGAAAATGAAGACATTCTGTCAACACACGCCGAAAAAGGCAGCGAAATGATCGAATATTATGAACATTGGTTGGAGTCGGTAAAACATAGCATTGCGGGCAATGATTACGAGGGTGGGTTATCTGTTCCGGATCCTGACTCCGAATTTTGGTGGGACACTCCTGCATACAAACCCTATATCGAAAAATGGAAAGACAGACCGGAATACCACGATCGATTAAAAAGGGCAAATAAAATTGAAGATCGATAAAAAATAGAAGGTTAAGTGGATATCGTTTCTTTAGACCACGATACCGTTTTTTCTGGTGCTTCCCTCAAAAAGAGCCTTATACGGGTGCTCCACAGCCCCTACAAGCCCTGCTGGTTTATATCTACAAAAAAAATTACATCTTCTGTCGGTTTAGGCGTTTTTCGGAGAGGATTTTTTGAAGATGGGGCCTACCACTCCCTGTGGCTCGCGGCACCGAGCTATTGTGCGGCTGTTCAGGCGACGCCACCGGCCAACTCCGGTGGCTCTTCTAGCTGCCTGACTGTTTTGCCCGCTACCTTGTTGCCGGAACCCAACCAGATGCTGCGCCTGTGGTTGATTTCGTACAGGACGCTGGCTTTGGATGCATATACAGGTGGGTGTAGGCAGTTATTCGGATGATTTCCTGGCATCATCGCTTTCGGAAGGCATTTTCTGGTTTTGAGGCAGCGAAGGAGACTGGCCGTTTTGCTGCGCTAGTTGTGCCTCGGCCTGCGCCTGCACCTTCCCAATGAGTTCATGCACTTGCACAAACGGAAGTCCTCCCAGTGCATTGAGGATGGTGTTGACTTCTTCCAGCGAGAATTGGAGGGTTAGGGTTGGTTGATTGCTCATGAAGTTTTATCGGTTGATGGATATCGGTTGGTTTCCTGCTTTGGGAAAGGGGGGTGCTTCGATTAGGTTGGAGAGAAGTAACCCCGCTTATTCAGGTAAGTTACGAAACGATTTAGGCATTCGTCAGCCCTGCTACCGCCGCTTCCAGCGCTGCGATTCGCGCATCGTATTCCTGCTTCAGTTCCTTGATGGCACCGACCGCCAGGACGCCAAAACTAGCATATTTTAGCGTCAGCGTCGTTTCTTTGGTTGCTTCGTCTTCCATTTCCCCTACCAGCGCGGGGAATAGGGGCTGTACATCCTGTGCCATAAAGCCGATCAGCTTTAGCTTTCGATCCGGTTCGTCTTTCCAATGGTAGTTTTTGACATCCAGTTGCATCAGGCGGGGAAGGATGTTTTTTTCATTGACGATGTTGGTCTTCAGGCGCTGGTCCGAAAACGCATCCCAGTTGGTGTCACCATCCCAGGAAATGCCTTTATTTGCACCGTGTAAAGATTTAACTAGTTGGAAAACAAGTCGATCGCTCTGTACTGCCATCCGGCATTGGTTGCCCGAACCGGTCAGGCGCAGCGGGGCACCTATTTGTACTTCATTTCCCAGTGGATTGATTCGCAGTGGTTTTGCGCCGTGTGATTGAATCCAGCTGTAGTCTTTGTGGTATCCCAGGCGTAGGTTGGAATTTAATCCGGAGCTCGGACCCAGGGTGAGTGTCTGACCGTTGGCATCCGTCTCGGCACTGATGATATGTAATTTGGCGATTGGGCTGTCGGTGCCAATCCCCAGTTTCTCATCGGTGAGGACCATAAGGGCCGTTCCTCCAGTTCCGGGGTTAAGACGGGCATCCGTGTGTACCCCTCCCTTGAACCAGGCAAAGTCTGCATTGCTACGGAAGTACTGGGTATGGCTTTGTACACCGATGCCGTAGCCATGGGTACTCCAGGATCCAAAGGTGATGAACTGCTTGGTTTTATTCGCCGAAAAGTGCAGGGAAGAGTCGGAAGCGGAGAGTCGGAGCTTGCCGTTGACGTCCAGTTTTTCTTGCGGGCTGGCTGTCCCGATTCCCACCTTTGAATTAGCTGCTGTTGCCAGATTTACGCCCGTTTCCCCCAGGCTCAAGTTGGTAAGCTGGGAGCCATCGCCGATAAATTTGGCGGCTTTTACGTTGCCCTCCACATCCAGCTTTTCAGCCGGGCTCGTTGTCCCGATGCCAACGTTCCCACCTGGGCCATAATTCCCGGCCAGTGTAATGGCAGGGACATTGGTGTGATAGTTGGATGGTGCATACACGTGTACTTGTCCTCGGTTCCCATCTCCCTGGTAATTCGTTTGAAATTCAATGAATTTCCGGTTAACGGTCGCCCAGGGCCCATAGTTGACCGAAACCGTATTGCCCGGCTCCAGCGATACATTGCCATTGGCCTTTATATCGCCTACAATATCTAACTTAGCGGCCGGGTTGCTGGTGCCAATACCTATTTTATCAGTTGGATTGATGGCGAGCGTCAATCCGGCATCACCAGCCACGGCGCTGCTGAGGTCATTCCATTCGGTAAGGGCCAGGCCGTCACCGGATTTTTTGTCTGCTTGCTTTTTGTAAAGTGCCATTTTGCATCAATTATTTTTTGTTAAAAAGAACGGTTCCGTCTCCTTCACCGGTCATGCTTGACCGATATTGAAATACAGCGCCAGGTAGTAGCTGATTTGCTGCTTGTAGGTTTTGAACGCCGGGAGTTGGGTATCTATGATTGTTTCGATTTTTGCAAAGAAGGTGCCTGGGTCCGAGACGTTGGTCAGGTAAGGCTCGAATTTCTTGATCAGCATGTAATTGCTTTCGATGCCCGATACCCGCATGGTTTTTTCCAGAGAAGGGGGTGCCTCGGGCTGGAATTCCGGCAGGATACGGCTCACGTAGGTGACCCGGTGCAGGATGCGCCAGCAAGGCTTAGCCTTGTCCACATTGCCGCGCGCCTGCCGCAGGGCCTGCGCGTTGGGGTCGGCGCTTTCGTCCAACCATATCGGGTCAATGACCTTGGTGAATAAGTCCACGAAGTTTTTCCCTTTTGGCTCCAAATAGAAGCTCATAAAGCGATAGGCATCTACCACACCGGGCTTGATGAGGCCCTTGGCCAGGCTGCGGCCGTCCACGCCTCCATATTTGTAGCGCGGAGAAGTGGGGATGCCCACCTTAATATCCAACCCAAACGAAGTGCTTGATTTTTTGGTTTTGGATTTGGTGAGGGTAAAACTGGAGCCACTGGAGAACATGGTTTTTTGCTCAAAGGAGCCACCGCCTTCGGCGCCCATCGCCGCCCCTAAGCCTCCACCCAGCGCCAGGCTGGTCTCGTTGGCAAAGGTCTCCTGCTGGGTTTCTGCTACCTCGGTTGACTCCGCGTAGAAGCCGCCCTCTACCGTCCAAACGTAGGTATTGACCAGGTTGCGCTGGCTACCCATTTTGGCCAAATCGTCTTTCAATTGGGTGTTGTTGTAGCCAACCTGGGTGGCAAGCTGGCCGGCGATCTGATTAAACCCGGAGGCAAACATGGGCCCCCAAACGGGAATGATGGTACTCAGTTGGGCGATGCCCGTGGTTGCCGCCGCCGCATTGAAGTGGGCGTTGGTCTTGGCCACATCGAAGGAATCCTCGAAATACGCCTTCAGTTCCATTTTTTCCCGCTCAATCTGCTTTTTCAGTTGGTAGGCTTCGCGCGGCTTGAAATAGCTGTATTGTCCGTAAGCCCCATGCGCCTGGGGATAGTGGGTGTCGGTGGTTTCGCCAAACTTTCCGTCCAGGGTGCCCTGCTTGGTGTACAGCGGGTTGATGGGGAAGGGTACAATGTTGACATCCTCGGGAATATCGGGATTGGGCCGCCAGAAAATGCTGACCAGGGCATGGTTGTGCGCCAGGCGCAGCAGGTAAATATCGGCCGTTTTTGACTTGACCAAGGCATAGCCGGTATTGCCTGGCTTGTAGTACCGTTTGTCGCCCTGTTCGCCGTTGTCATAGCCGGACATGGCGGCACTCAGCGAGCGTTCGGTATTTACGCTGGTACCGCGTTCGTAGCTCTGGGCACGTTTGCCCGAGGTCTGCCAATTGGAGGCAACTGCCAACTGTACATCCAAATCGAAGGACAAGCCAAAACCCAGGGGAGCGATCAGGGTGCTGATGCCGATCCCGGTTTTCGCTTCGCTTTCCACAGCCACATTCCAGCCGGCTTCCTTGGAGGTACTGTAATTATAAGCGACCTCCTCCGCCTGCTTGAACCTGGCCGAGTTATCCAATTTAAACGCATAGGTGTCCACATCGCCGTCTTTGCTGACGGGGAAGTTTTCGGCCGGCACTGGGGGCGGTCCTTCGAGAAAGCCCATGACCTGTGGAGCAAACTGCGCCTGACTATACCATTGGCTTACCAGGTTGCCGACTTTGTAACCGGTCATGCGGTTCCATGCGCGGTCCTCATCGAT
Source organism: Cyclobacterium xiamenense (assembly GCF_900109255.1). NCBI lineage: Bacteria > Pseudomonadati > Bacteroidota > Cytophagia > Cytophagales > Cyclobacteriaceae > Cyclobacterium > Cyclobacterium xiamenense. The sequence goes on from NZ_FNZH01000009.1 coordinate 15,818, forward strand.
GAAGGAATAACAGCGTTTCAGGATTCCGTTTAGGGTGCCATCGTCGTTTAGTTGTACATCCCCATATTCCACCATGCCTGGTCGGGATCGTATGTACCCGTTGTAGTCGGTGAGCACTCCGGTAAGCGCCGACCTGACTTGGGGGATCTCCGTAGCAATCGGCGCGGTAGAAAGCACTTCCTTGAGCATGTCGGGGTTGTGGGGTGTCAATTGGATGCTGTTCACGCTGGCATCTTGTACGTTCCCTTCGGTTTGGCTCATCGGAGTATCAAAGGTATAGTTGGCCAGCAACTGCTCCCATTCTCCTTTTAAGCGCCCAAAGGCATTGTCCGTAATCTGCTCATTGGTCCGGGGTAGGTTCCATATCCTGATTTCTTCCAGGGTGCCCTTGAAATGACTTTTATACCCGGTACTTGTTTTGATGCCCCCAATACTGAACTGGGACAACCCGGATGCCGTGCTGGCAGTGGGTGCCTCGTGTGCTTCGGGCGTCCCATCCACGTAGAGTTGAAATTGGCCTGCCTGGTTGGTTTGAGGGCTGTCTGTCCAGGTACCACCTTGTGCCACGCCATGGTTTTCGCTCACCTCATCGTACAGGTACTTGCCTTTGCCTTCCTCCATGCGCCAATGGGATAGCAGCCCCGCTTTGTTTTCCGGTAAGGAAAAAGCTTCACCCTCGCTCGTGGAAAGGGGGCGGTTCCAGATGCGTACACTGGCAAAGGTGCCCTTGAAGCCGTTTCCGCCCATCACAAAATCCTGGTAGGCCTCCACTTTTTTCACTTCTACCGCCGTTGATGACGTCCACTTTTGCGTGCTTCCATCTTCCGTCGTGACCAGGAGCGTATGGTAATACTTCGGATTGGCCTCAGACGATGCCGCACCGTTTCCAAAAACGTTGCCCAGCATATCTGCCTGGGAAAACGCCATTTTGTTTTCCATCTGGTCTTGCTTTTCAGCCATCCCCTTTAGAAGCTCATCGGTGTCTTTGTCCTCACCTTCGTACCACTTCTCCTCGGATGCGCCCCCTCCGGAAGGTGTACCCTGATCGCTGCCCGTAATGGGGTATTCTGCCTTCGTAGGCTCAGCCTGAGGCTTATTTCTAGAACGTATCAGGGTGATTTTGTAAAACTGATTGAGCGCGCTTAGCTTGCCAGGCATGGTTCGTTTATACCAACTGCCATGGATCAATTGGTAGTTTGCGCTGTCCGCTTGTTGGCTGGCAGTAGGGGTCGTGTTCATTTTGATCCAGTCCGACAGTAGATTTTCTCCACCCCAATCGAATAGGATTTCCCGGTTGCCATTGACCGATAAACCGTACTCACCCTTTTTTTCCAGGAGCATTCCGGCAGCGTCAATCTTCACGAGTGCCTCTAGCGTGAATTCATCGCTGAGCTGCAGGGAACTGTCGTTTCCACAGTCAATGAATGCATCGTTGCTTGGGCCCAGTTGATAGCCCCAGTATTTTTCATGGGTAAAGGCCAGGTGCCGCCAAGGCGCCTTGCGCTCCTGTTCAACTGCGAAGGCATTTTTACTGACATACTTTTTACCGCCAAGGGTAGCGACGCATTTATAGCTATCCTCGCTGACGGTTTCAAGCCCCAGGGAATACGACGCACTGCCTCTTTCAAAGTAGATAACGCTTGCCGGATGGTTTAGGCTTGTGGAGGGCTTCACCCAGGCCTCCACGCTCAGCCCTTTTTCAGACGGCTGCAATACCTCTAATTGGCGGTCATCCGCCGTACTAAGCGCGGCTCCATTAGCTGTTGATTTGGGAGTCAGCTCCAGTGCCAGGCTTGCCTCCCAATCTTCCCATTGGCCGATCGCATTGTTGATGGAATAGAGGTAGTGGAAGGAAGTGTCGATTTCTGTTGTCGGGCTCGTGGTTTCGTTGTACTTGATTCCGGCCTTAAACAGATAGCTTCTGGCCTTTTCCCATTTTGAAGCACTGGCCCCGCCGAGGTGGGCCGGCGTGCTGGTGAAGTGTTTGCTGTAATCGTACGGCAGGCTCACGGACAGGCCGGCTTCCAGACGATCGATGCGTTGCGTATTGGTATCCTGTACCTCGAAGGTGACCGTGCGCACCTTTGCCACATCCAGTATCAAGGCAATCAGGGATTGTTTGAGTCGTGCCCGGCGGGCTTTTTTATCGGCATCGTTGCCTTCTTTTACTAATTCCAGGGTTAATCCCTCGATGTCCTCGTCTTTCAACACCTCGCCGAGGGCCTCCGGAGTACCGGATAGGGCAGCAGCCTTTAGGTTTGCCACAGCTGGCTGTCCAGCTATTTCTTGTAGTAGCGCTTGATTTTTCAAATAGTCCCAAAGACCGTCGATGTCTTTCTCGTCAGTGACCAAGCCGGAAAGGTAGGATTTGTAAAAAATGTCTGCTGCTACTTTGGGCTTTCCGCTTAGAGAGAATGACTTGCCAGCAATACGTAGCATTGGGTTATCGGCTAAATAGGCCGATAGTTGCCGCAGCGTGGGCTCGTGTATTTTTCCATCGGCTATATGCGCAGCCGAAGCATCGCTTACCCGAAACATCAGGTTGTTGTCCGCAGCCGTGCGGAGCTTGAGGGTGCCTTTGCTTCCCGAAGGTTTGAGATAGGCAGCCCTGGGATCGTCGGTGTTGCCCAGCGGCTCCAGCGTACCGAGGGGGAGGTCACCGTCTCCATTCAGGATGGCTGCGATTTGTTTGAACCTCCGGGGAAGGTTACGCCATTGTTCTACTTCCTGCTTGTTGTCTTTTGAGGTCATGGTCAGCGTGCAGACATTGCTGCCTGTTGCCGCAGATGCTGCCACTTCGATGGCCATGTCCCGGTCGAGGCGCGGCTCCAAGGCTAAGGTAGGGGAGACGACCTTTGATTCGCTGTCGGTGATGGATACGCTTTTGCTCCCGGTAGGATTGAAGTACAGCACGAAAAAATTATTCTTTCTACCTTTAAAGTACAGGTTCACCCTTCCCAGCGAATCATCAAACAAAAAGGGGTCGGTGGCCTCGGCTGCATCCGAATAGCCTTGGCTTTCGCTGATTTCGGCGCTGGTGTAGGCAAATTTCAGCACGCCGCCGCTAGTGCCCAGGCCATTTGGATCAATATCGAGCAGCCGCATGCGTTGCGGGTGTTGCCAGGCTATCCGGTTGTTGTTTTCATCCCGGGGGATTTGTTCCAGTGTGCTATACGGGTTTTCATCCAGGGCCTGTACATTGATGTCCGGCATATTGACCGCATCCATCGTCAGGCGGCTTAAGTGGCCGGAAGCTGCCGCAGCAAAATTCAGTGCGCCTATGTATTTGTTGTCATTTTTGTCGGCCAGCCCCATGGCGAGCATTACGCAGGCCTTGTTTTTCATGGGTTTGCCATCTGCGCCCATTTCCTGTTGGTAGTAATAGCAGGAGGTCAGACCATGACGGATGTGGTAAGGCGAGGAATGAGGAGCCAATTCATCCGCAGGCCCCTGAAAGGCATACTTTTGCTGAAGCACCCCATTCCTCAAATAGTCGGAGGCAATGCTGCTGCCATCTGCCTCGTACTCGATCAGCGGCCACTCGGATGCCGATTCCAGCACAAAATCGTCTTTGCTGACGCCGGTGCGTACGGTGTAAACCACCTCGCTTAGGGCATCCCTCAGCACCAAGCGGGCATACTCATTCAGGTTGTTGTAGTCAAAGGCGCTGGTCTTCGATAAGTCGTTGGAGATTTCGTCATCGCTTTTTCCTTCGGTCACTTTCGCTTGTATCGTGGTAATGAAGCTGCCATCAAGCGCATACTTTTCCATAAACTCGGCCACCACTGCCTGGGAGTCGCTGGTGTCAAACACGATGCTGTAATCAAACCTGAGGTTGAAGCTATTTACCTTATCAACGGCAGAATCGCTGGTAAAAATCTGCCACCGTTGTTCTTCTGAATCGGCGCCGGGTATCAGGAGTACCGAAAAATTCCCAAGGGATAAGTTATTGGCAAAAGCCAATTCACGGGTTGGCTCGTAAAAAGGGTTGCCTTCGACGTCTACGGCGGCGAGGGTATCTTTTCGGGATTCGGGTTCTGTTTTGTGGCGGCTGCGCTGATAGCGTATTTCACGGCTTAGTTTCAGTACGGTCCCACTGAGGATAAAGCGGTCCACCAATAGGGTATTGTTTACGATGGCAGGGCTTTCGTTGTCGGGGTGGTCCGCTCCGATAGACTGGCGAAAAATATAAATGTATTTGCCGTCCGAAAGTACTTGAAAAGGCTCCTTTGCCCCGAGCCTCGCCGTACTGGAATAAAAAGCGTCCGTTTTGTCTTTGAGTGCTCGATCGGATAAGACCTTGCCCTCCGCGTCTAGCGGCTTCCCCTCGCTATCGTAGCGGACGATGATTTTTTCGTTTTTGCTGTTGTACCTGTCTATCTGAAAATTGGGCACGACGCCGTACCCTACCTGCATGATTTCCGACGGGAACAATAAACGGCTTGCCCCCAGCCCGTCGAAGGCAACCGACGACCAGAAATTTTTATCGTTGTTCCGATCGTTCCCGTCGGGCGTAGTGCTCCGCTGTTCGGTGCTCGACATATTCAACACGCTGTAAAATATCCTTCCATCTCCCCTCATGGCAAAGGAAATTGGAACGCCCTGATGGGATACCATACCCGTGTGCAGGTACACGTGTGTTTCCTGCCTTGTCATGTTTTTGTTGATCAGTGGGGACGTTTGAGGCATAGCGTCAGTCGTTTAATCGTGTTTATGCATTTCGGTAAGGCGCGCAACCGAATGGATGCTTCACAAGCGCAAAACTGCGTGTAGAACCCCATCGGTATGCGGTATTCTGAGCTTAGCGTCGGCTATACTGCCAAACTACGGAAAAGTAACTCGTTGATTTTCACCATTAAATATACTATGTTTTTTTGATTTCGATCAGGAAATTCCAACGAATAGGTACATTATTTTTTAACCCTGCGAATTCGATCAATTTAGCCAATGCCATCTTCGGTATCTTTTAGAAAGATGTTTAGCTCCTGCCCAACGAAAATTGCCTATGCGTGGACGAGCAAATTCCCCAACACCCATTGATGTTGCGGGAAGCGTGGTACCGGGTATTTTACGGCAATAATACAGGCAGGCACGTTTGTCAGTCGTTTGGTTTTAGAGGTGGTTTCCGGAGGATAAGTCGCGTTGAGCATATCTGGTCACGAGCACGCGGTAGGATGGATGACGGTGCAAAATGTGGGCATATCCACTATTTATCGGGAATCAACGAACTGAACAGACAATGTACCGTATAGAATAGGCGGCAGTATCCCAAGGCCGGCACTCCGTTTTTATCGGTACAAACGCTCCATTTGCGAGGCATTTTATATCGTTTATCCTGTTTCTTCTGACATAAATGGCATCAATCGCGGAAAATTGAGTCTGTAGGTGGGTAAAAATCCTGCTGGGTTTTAATGTGGGAAGTCAATGAAAGCAGCCAAAACTATCCCTAACCGGAAAAGTAGCAGCAGGCGAAAACGAAAGGGTCGATCTGGAAGACCACCTGGCGGGAAGATATGAGGAAATAATCGGGAGGGTGGGCATAGAATCGGGGCGATACTGGTACTTCCCGTGGGCAAGGAAGCCTCGTGGAAACTGCCGCAGGGGTTTATTGAGCGGAGTTACCAGAGATTATACCACCGAAATGGCAGGAAAGGTGAGTTCCCAAAACGTATTCATGAAAAATCGAGAAAACACCTCTAGCAGACGCATCGGTGCCTTATGATGTTTAAAGCCCGGCAAAGTGGTACCTACCATTCTGCGAGCAACCTTTTATCGTTCATCAACGTCTAAGTCCAACGAGATCATGGTCCTAAAAGTAAAGAAAGGCTTTTTGAAAAGCGAAGACAGCCGACGGTGGCAAGGTTAATTTATCCCCGCAATACTTTTAGTTGAGTCATGCCTGGCTCAAAACCAATAGCTTAACTATACTTACCGTAGAATCGATGAAAATAAATTGTAGATACCCGTTATTGGCACTATTCGCAGGACTATTTTTTAGCTGCGATACCGAAGAAATTTCTCCCACTATATTTTTTGTGCAGGAGATGAGTGATCCCACCATTTATACCGACTTGTTTGCCTATGAAAATGGGCGCCTGGTAAATTTCAATCGGCTTTTTGGTGAACGGATTGAAACCAGCACGAAGTTTTACTATTCCGACAAGCAATTGACGCGGGTTGAAATCGAACGAGATCAGGGATTGGAACAGCTGATTGAGCTATCCTATGGAGCGAATGGTTTCAGAAAAGAAGAAAAGGTAACCACGAAACAAAATGGTGGTATTACAGAGATTCGGGTTGGGTTATTTAGCTACAGCGATGGGAGGGTCTCGTCCATAAAGTATTCGTATGAAGGCGTCGACCATAAACCTACGGAAACCGTATTCGAGTGGAGCAATGGCAATATTACCCAGATGGATTTTTATGTAATTGACGATGAATACACGTACCTGGCCAGCAGTAAAAGGATGAGCTATGATGCTAAACGGAATTTTTCTAACCAGGACATCGCCTTTGTTTACCGGGTAATGGGCGGGGAGGAAACCCTAATTTCCAGAAATAACGTGGTAGGGGAGATTGAAAAAGTAGGGGATTTAATCAGTAATACCGGAAGATACGACTTTACGTACAACGATGAGGGGTACCCGGTCGGATATACTAAGACAATTGGTTTGCAAGCATACAACCCTATTCAAATTACCTATAGATGATGAAGCCGGCGGGCACTGCCAAAAAACATGACGGGCCGGTTTACTCGTAGCGAAAGCTGACTGGTAGCACGCGGTGAATCAGGACTTACGGATATTCCCGGCCAAATGTTGTTGGATCAAGCGCGTTGATCGTCGTTCAACTACAATTGCGCAGCGTAATTTTCAGGGTTTCCTGGACTTTTGCGAATGCTGTGTGGCTGGGAGGACCTGCATACCCGGCTGAATAACCTACTGCACCGAAATCGACCATGAAAAAAATAGAGGTAAAAAAAGGGCAAATTCTCCAAAGAAAAGGAGACGTAAACAGCAAACTTTACCGGGTTGAGTCCGGCTTGTTACGCAGTTATTCCATCAGCGGTAAGGGCAAAGAGCATATTTACATGTTTGCCCCGGAGGATTGGATCATTGCTGACAGCGTGGCGCCCGATGAACCCTGTGATTTGTTTATTGATGCCATCGAACCGTCCATTGTTTGGCAGGAAGACAAGGCGCAGCACCTGGCGCACGATGTGCCGAAGTTGATAAAACGCATCAACGTGCTGCAGAAACGGGTCATCATGCTGATGTGTGCCTCTGCCCTCGAGCGATACGAGCATTTTCTGGCCACCTACCCGGATATCGTGCAGCGGGTGCCTCAAAAAATGATCGCCTCTTACCTCGGAATAACACCCGAAGCGCTTTCTACCGTTCGCAGAAAACGTACCCAAAAAGCTTAATTTCCGTTTCCATTCCACGCTTCTTAACCTACATTAATGCATCGGCGATACGCGTACACTACTTTTGCCCGAACGAAACAATTTTCTTATGGCATCCAACTCATTTACCATTGACACCGCAGACGCATTCGTAACCTTTCAGGTGAAAAAACTTGGGGTTTTCACCATCAACGGTAAGATTACTGATTTTACAGGTGGCGGTTCTTTTTCAAAAAACGCCCTCACTGACGCCCATTTCAAGGCTAGCACTGGCCCGTCTAACATCGATACAGGCAGTTCGAAACGGGATGCCCACCTCAGGAGCAAGGATTTTTTCTTCCTCGATAAGCATCCAAAAATTTGTTTCCAATCTACTTCCATCCACTCAGATAAGGAAAGCTACCTGGCTACCGGAAATCGTACCCTGGTGGGGGTTACCAGAAAAGTGAGCATTCCATTCGAATTTTCCGAGGGCGTGTTTACCGGTCAATTCCCCATCCAACGATCGGACTTTCAACTGGGAGAGAAATTCCCTGCGTTTATTGTGGGGAATACGGTAAAGATTTCCATCCACTGCAAAATCAAAAAGTGATTTACCGATGAACGAAAAAACAATGGATATCCTGGCATGGCTGTAAAAAAAAAATGCGAAAAACAGGGCAGGATAGTCTCGCGTCCTTCCAGGTGGCAAGCGCGAAAAGCCGCCCCGAACTGTGGGTGGTGAGCAGCTACGTTCCCCTTTTTCTAGGCAAACAGTGGATCAAATTTCGAATTTCCTTTACGGAATCACTGCTATAAAAGAAACAAAACGATTGAATACGCTTTAACTACCGAATTTTACCAATATCTCAGGCAATTTATCCTTTTTCCGGACCACTAGTAATCGCTATGACCATGAAATCGAGCCTGCCTACCGGACTACCGGACAGGCAGGCATGACGTGCCCGTCACACACCGGGATGATTATAAACCATGCGAGATTCCATGTGACCATTAAAGAACGAATTATAGACACATGAAATACACGACCATTTTACTGAAAACAAGTGCCCTACTTTGGATCGTATGGGGTCTGGTACACGTCCTTGCAGGCGTAATGACCATGAAAGGCGTGCTAACCCAAGATATTAGTGCGGCTATTATCGGGATTGCCGATGCGGTGAATCCCGAAAGTCTGAAGATGGACTATCCAAAAGCAGCGGGGGCGGTTATTGGGCAACATGGATTCAATTTGCTGTGGATTGGACTGGTTACCTTCATTTCTGCATTTTTTATCTGGAAGGGGAATAAACCCGCGATTTTCCTGGCAGCCATTTGCGGCGGTCTTGCCGATTTGGGGTACTTTTTGTTCCTGGACCTTGGCAGCTATGTCCATTTTGTGCCAGGCACGATCATGACCTTGATTTCCAGTGCGGCCATCCTACTCAGTTTTTATGCCCATTTAAAAACGAAAGCGACTTATCGGTCATGAGGAAATTCGTCTCTTTACAAGCTGTATTTGTTCGGAACGTTTTGTAATTGTATTTCTTTTCGCCTGGGAAGCGCGCGCAGCTTTCGGGATTCCGCCTGGCGAGACTATAAGAACCATAGCCCTGGGGAAAGACCTTTGGTAAAATTGCTGCGTAATTGCGCAATGCTTCCCCCGCATGCATTGGTACAAATGCGAGGAATCGTTATCTTGTTCGGTTTAACTATAGGTCTTTGCCACTCCGGAAAGCGTGGGCGGCTTTCTGAATTATGATTGCGAATACAATGAAAAAATTGATTCCATGGTTTTTGGTGGCAACGCTGTTCCTTATACTAGCCTATTTGGCTTCACGGTCAGAAGCGCCGCTGGATGATTCGGTACGGTTTGTTGATATCGATCGGTATTTGACGAGGCAAGCAATGGCTCAGGATATAGACACCCTCGTTCATACCTTTGAGCGGATTCATCCCTATCCTTATCGGTTTGTTGAAAAACATAGGCTGCGTTCCAGGGTTGATTCGACTAAGGCCCATCTTCCGGATAGTATGACAACGATGCATTTCTGGCGGCTCATCGACCAACTTCTTATCGGCTACAACGATGCACATTCAAAGGTAGAAGATCGCTACGTGTTGGCGGATTACGTAAAAAAGAACCGATATTTCTTTCCTTTTTCTGCTACTGTCAGCCGGGATAAAATACGCATTTCAACACACGATACGTTAGAATATCCCCTGGTAAATGGGACGGAAATCGTAAAAATAAATGGAAAAACCAGTGAACAGCTTCTACGTGATTTAGTTACACACGCTACCAGAGAAACTCCGGCCCTGAAGCGGTTGGAAATTTCAGATGATTTCGGATTTTACTTATGGAAAACCTACGATTGGGGTCCCGATTTTACCATTCACTACAGAACAAAAGAAGACTCCGATTTGGATTCGATCGTAGTCCATGGCATACCTTGGGCACATCGCAAGAGATCGGAAAATCCGGATACCGTTGCGTACACGTTCACATTCCTAACCAATCGGATTGGACTTATGAAAATTTCCGACTTTAACGGGGATGAAGGTGAAGTTCTGGAGTTTTACAGGCAATCTTTCCAGTCAATGGCGGATCGAAATTGCGCGAATTTACTACTGGATTTCAGAGGCCACAGCGGAGGTGCGGATAGCTATGGTGAACATTTGGCAAAATACATTTCAATGGTGCCTTACCGAAAACTTTCCAAAGCCTACTGGAAAATAACCCCCGAGTTCAAAGAAGCATTTGATAGAACGTTTGTCCCAATCGGCCTGCGGTGGTTTACACCAATTTATTTGGTAAACGAGTATTCCCGTGTTTTTTATGGGGCTGATCCGAACGAATTGGTGACAGTCAACTATGAACTAAAAACACCCCTGCCTGAAGAAGAGCGATTTGCTGGACAGGTGTACTTGATTACCAATCACCGGACCTTTTCGGCTGGATCTATCTTTGCTGAAATGTTTAAGTATTACAACATGGGGACCATCGTTGGGCAGCCGACGGGTAATTTAACCTCATTTACTGGCTTTGCGCTGGCAAATTTCACCCTACCGAACTCAACGCTCTCATTTCAGGTATCCTCTGTGTATAATGTGGCAAATTCCAGGGAAGAAGGCCTAAAAACGGTTGAACCCGATATTCATGTCGATGCGGCAGATGATCCTTTGGCCCATGTCATTGAAAATTACATTCGGTATTGACTTGGTACGAGCAGAAGGATTCCGACAGGCCAACGCATAAGGGAAGTAGGGAGCGTACCGTTTCCTATTCGAAACAAAATAAACGCCCGGTTGCTTGCAGCCGGAAACACGTTGGTATTCCATCGCCTGACAATGTTACTTCTATCGCCCAGGCAGGGTTGGAAAATAATTGATCCCTGCCTGCTTCGCACCCGCCGTAGCCAAAGTCAGGCAAATAAAATCCCGGACCGACGTAATAGGGGATGCCGTTTCGGCGCCATGCCATCGATGGGGGAGGGTGGATCGGGTGGAGGCCCGGGAAAAGCCCCGGATGTGGAGCTATTCCCTAGGACTTTTTTATTGGTTGTGCCTTTCCATAAGTTAGGGAGCGCCAGACCCATTCCAGGGGACCAAATCGAAACGAGTCCAGCCAGGGTTTCGACCAGATATATTGAAGCATCCATATTCCCAGTGTGATGCATACCTGCGTTGTTCGATCCACCTGCCCGAACAAACCCAAGCCAACCCCATAAAAAATAAAAACCCCGATGATCGATTGTGCGATGTAGTTGGTCAAGGCCATCTGACCGATGGCGGCCAACCGGCGTTTGATTCCGGCAGCTGCGGCTGATTTCGAAAACAACATCACCGCGCAGAGGTAGCCGAAGCTTTGGGCCAAGCTTCCCCAATAGTTAAAAGACGCTCCGGTAAATAGGGAATAGTCCATCGACCACCCAGCGTGGAAATTCTGTACGATCCCATACACTGTAAGTGGAATTCCGATGGAGAAACCTAGAAGCATTCCTTTCCGATAAAACGAGGTGCTGCGCGATGCCGTTAGAATGTCCCATTTGTACAGGGCCATGCCTATTACCATCAATCCGGAGGCCCGCCACAAAAACAAAACAACGAAAACAAAGGTATGCATCTCCAGTGCAGCCTGCGCATTATGTGCGATTTGCGCGGCAAGGGAACCCGTGACTGCGGCTAGCTCTTCCGCGATCATTTCGGGGGAGGGATGCCAGCCAAGCTCCAATTCCTCCACCACATCCGGAGGCATGAATTGGAGGGAAACCGAGAAAAACAGGTTGATTAAGGTAGGTATGGAGAGGACGAGTAAGCCGATGATCAATAAGGTCCGGGGGGACTTGTTCCGGACCCAAAACACGAGAAATGAACACAGCGCATAGACGACGAGGATATCCCCGTACCAGATCAAATAGGCATGAACGAGTCCAATAATCAATAGCCAAAAATTGCGTTTGAGATGAAACGTAAGCGGCGATTGCGATTTTTGTTCCATGCGGTCACTTACCAGCAACATACCTGCGCCAAACAGTACCGAAAATAGCGTCATAAATTTTTGATCCGCAAAAAGGTGGCTCAGTACCCAAACCCAGTAATTCATTCCTTCGAGATTCCCGTAGGCGGTGGGGTTGAGGTAGGCGGCGCCCGGCATGGATAGGCTTTGGACATTCATAAGCAGGATGCCCAGAACGGCAATTCCACGTAGCAGATCCAATGATTGGATGCGTTCTTGGGCGGTGGTGGGGCTCAATGGAACGGGCATAGGCTGTTGTCAGGTTTAGGGATGGCTGTTAGCTAAAATACGCACCTTTGTTCACTCAAAAAATAGTCTGCCAAAAAAATCCCTCGCCAACTTTCTACCTCCTATCTCAGGAAGAAAGCTTTTCGAGCAGGCGCAGCAGGCGGAGAATCACCGCGGCTTGCTTTTCCGGGGTTTTGGCATCCTCCATGTCCTCCAAATAAAGGGTTTGTTTTTGCAAGGAAAGGGAGCGAAACCGTTCCAGGCTTCCCGGGCTGTCCCGAAAGCAAGCCAACAATTCCTCGGGAATCGCCGTAGGTGTCGGTACTTTGTACAATTTCACCCGGACTTCTGCTCCGGCTTCTTTGCCTAAGGCCTTGCGGATACCGGCATTCACCGGTAAAAAGAGTTCCCGCTTGCCCTTAGGCATCAACCGTACCGTGCCCAGTTCGTACCCGTCCAGGCTGCCACACACGCGCAACATCCCGAAGGGAAACCGGTTTTCGTAGGGCACCTCGGGCAGGGAGACGTAGGTCCACCCCCCTTTTCCAGGGAATTTTTCCAGGACTTTGAGTTGGTCGACCAATGGCGTTACATAGGGATGCACGACCATGTTTTCTAGGGGCGGGTTTGCCCGGTTCCACGAATCAGCCATTTGTAGGAGCACATTTCCTCTAGCGCCATGGGACCCCGGGCGTGCAGTTTTTGGGTACTGATCCCAATCTCGGCCCCCATCCCAAACTGGCTGCCATCGGTAAAGGCGGTGGAGGCATTGGCATAAACCGCCGCGGCATCCACAGCCCGCAGGAAGTGCGCGATGGTTTTTTCGTCTTCAGCAATGATCGCTTCGCTATGTTTGCTGCTGTATTGGGCGATGTGGGCCAAAGCGGCTTCCAGTCCGTCCACGGTTTTGATGGCCATCTTGAGGGATAGAAATTCCGTCCCAAAATGCGTTTCATCCGCAGTCTGAAGCAGGTCTTCCGGGTAAAATCCGGTAAGGGCCTCAAAGGCAGGCTGATCGGCAAAAATCGTCACCCCTTTTTCGGCCAGTGGCCGGGCAATGGCGGGGAGGTCTCCCAGTCGGCTTTTGTCCAGCAGCAGGCAATCCAGTGCATTGCAGACACTTACCCGCCGGGTCTTGGCATTGCAGATAATGGCCGTTCCTTTTTCCAGGTCCGCCGAGCGATCAAAGTAGGTATGGACAATACCCGCACCGGTTTCGATCACGGGCACCTTGGAGTTTTCCCGGACGAACTCAATCAGCCCTTGACTACCCCGGGGAATGATGATGTCCACGTAGCCAACTGCCTGCAGCAACGCTTTTGTGGCTTCCCGGTCGGCAGGAAGCAGGGTGACGCTATCGGTGCTCAGTTTGTTTTTTTTCAGCACGGAATGGATGACTTCCAGGATGGCGGTATTCGACGCATGAGCATCCGATCCGCCTTTCAGCACCAGGGCATTGCCAGTTTTCAGGCAGAGGCTAAAGACGTCAAAGGTCACGTTGGGACGGGATTCGTAGATGATCCCAACCACACCGATGGGAACCCGCACCTTTTGGAGCTTCAGGCCATTTGCCAGCGTTTTCTCTGCGAGGATGGCTCCGAGAGGCGAGTCCAGTTTGGCCACATTGATAAGGTCTTCGGCAATGTTTTCGATACGTTCCTCACTGAGTTTGAGCCGGTCGTATTTGGGGTCGGCTGGATCCATCCGGTCCAGGTCGTCCTGGTTGGCGTCCAGGATTTCCGGGGTGTATTTGATGGCAGCCATGGCCAGGTCATCCAGTACTTTATTGATTTTCGCTTCGGGTACCAGGGATAGCTGCCGGCTGGCGGCCCGTACGTCTTGAAAGGTTTTCTCCAGATTTTTCATAGAAAGGTAAGCTTATACAGCCAACAATCAGTTCGATTCAGAAATGTAAAGGTAATCATAATGGATCAGGGGCCTTTGTCCGCTGAGGCCAATTTTGTCCCGGGCTGTTTCGGCCCCGTATTCGGCTTTGCCCAGGCCGATTCGTTTGCCTTCGGAATCCAGGATCCGTACGATGTCTCCTTTCAGAAAATCCCCGTTGATTGATTGGATGCCAATGGGCAACAGGCTGGTTATTTTATCAGAAAGCAGGGCCCGTTTGGCCCCCTCGTTAATGACGACTTCTCCTTTGGAATAGGTATCGCTATGAGCGATCCATTTTTTATGGTTGTGTTTGGATTTGCCGGGTTCAAAATAGGTACAGCGCAGTTCTTGTCGGAAAAAGTCGATTAAGACGGCGTCTTTTTTTCCATTGGCGATCCACACTTCGATGCCAAGATCGGCCGATTTTTTAGCCATGCTCATTTTGGTCAACATGCCACCCCGACCAAAAGCGGAGGTTTGGGTGGCAATGTATTGGCTGAGATCGGGCATTTTTTGTCCCACATGGGTGATTAATTCGGATTCCGGATCGGAAGGGTGCCCTTTGTAAATGCCGTCCACATTGGTCAGCAAAATCAGGCTGTCGGCATCAATCATGGCGGCCACCAATCCGGCCAGCTCGTCGTTATCGGTAAACATGAGTTCGGTAACAGCTACCGCGTCGTTTTCATTGATCACGGGCACCACCTGATTTTTGAGCAGCCCATCCAGGCAGTTTTTCATGTTCAGGTAATGGGTTCGGTCCCGGAAATCTTCCTTGGTCACCATCAATTGGGCAATGGGATGGCCTTTTTGGGCAAACAATTCCTGGTAGGCGCGGATAAGGGCAATTTGCCCAATGGCCGCCCAGACTTGTTTTCGGGAGACGGCGTCGGTTTTGGTGGCGAGGGACTGCGATTTTCGGCCAAAGGCAACCGCTCCGGATGTAACCAAAACCACCCGTAGCCCTTTTTCTAGTAAAAACGCCATTTGGTCCACCAGATTTCGCATGCGTTCCATGTCCGGACTGCCATCGTCCAGGGTCAGTACATTGGAGCCTATTTTGATGACAAGGGTTTGCGGTTTACGGATCATGGGCAAAAGATTAGCGGGCATTCCCGCAAAAATAGAAAGCTTTCGGCAAATAGGCTACTACAGCAGCCCCATTTATCCCATCGGGCCGGGTGTATTTTCGGATTTTATCCTTACTTTGGAGGAAAAATAAGCAAATTTTGACCAAAAAAACGCACGTATCTTGGGAGAGTTAATCATTGCCTTCAGTAATTGGATTTGGGGCACACCTTTGTTGATTTTGTTGATGGGAGGTGGCTTTTTTATGTTGTTGTATTCCCGGCTGATTCCCTTTCGGGGCTTGCGGCATGCCATGAAAGTGGTAGGGGGCAAGTACGATGATCCGAATGCCTCCGGAGACATCACCTCCTTGCAGGCCCTGTCTTCGGCCATTGCGGCTACCGTGGGCTTGGGAAATATCAGCGGGGTGGCCCTGGCCATTGGCACGGGAGGTCCCGGTGCCATTTTCTGGATGTGGGTCTCGGCATTTGTGGGAATGGCCACCAAGTTTTTCACCTGTACCCTGGCGATCATGTATCGGGGCAAGGATTCCTCCGGGCATATTCAGGGTGGTCCCATGTACGTAATCGAAGAGGGCATGGGGAAGAAATGGCGCTTTCTCTCGGTGATCTTTTGTGTGGCCGGAATCATGGGCTTACTGGCTATCTTTCAGGCCAATCAGCTTACCGAGGTGCTGCGGGTGGTGCTGCTGCGTCCGTTTGGCCTGGACTGGGGACAGACATCCCGCTGGATAATCGGGGTCACGGTCATGCTGCTGGTGGCACTGGTCATTTTGGGAGGCATCCAGCGCATAGCCAAAGTAGCTTCCAGGTTGGTGCCTTTTATGGTGTCCATGTATTTCGTTTGTGTATTCATCATCCTTTTTAAAAACCTGGGTGAGGTACCGTCCATGATCCTGTACATCATCGAAGATGCGTTTACAGGAAAGGCGGTTCTGGGCGGAGCAGTGGGTCAGGTGATCATTATCGGTGCCAGACGGGCCGCGTTCTCTAATGAAGCTGGAATCGGTACCGCCCCCATGGTCCACGGGGCCTCCAAAACCAGCGAGCCTGTGCGGGAAGGTCTGATCGCCATGCTGGGCCCCTTCATCGATACCATCGTGGTATGTACCCTGACCGCCCTGGTTATTCTGGTTACCGGGGTTTGGAAATCCGGTGAACGGGATGGGGTGTTGTTGACGCTTTCGGCTTTCGAACAAGGACTGCCGGGCATTGGCAAATACCTGCTTATGGCGGCTGTACTGATTTTTGCCCTCTCGACCATGTTTACGTACTCGTACTATGGGCACAAATGCTTCAATTACCTGTTTGGTGCCGACAAGGCGGATTATTACAATTACTTTTACCTCATCACGATCGTCGGGGGGGCGGTCACTTCCCTAAGTGTGGTCATGAGTTTTGTGGACGGGATGTACGCCGTGATGGCATTTCCCACCATGATCTCAGCGCTTTACCTCTCTCCAAAGGTGATCGCAGCCACCAAAGATTATTTTGAACGGATGAAGCTTCTCGACGAAAAATGAATTGGTTGATTGCACCAAATGCGTTTAAGGGCACGCTGGAAGCGGACCATGCCGCTGCGATTATTGCGGAGGTCATTGGCAGCTTTCGGCGCGATGATCGCATCGATAGCTGTCCCATCGCTGACGGTGGAGATGGCACCTGTTTTCTGCTGAGCCAACAGCTGGGTCTGGAAAAAGTGGAGGCCTGGGTATGCGGTCCATTGGGCAGGCCCAAGCGGGGCTTTTTCGGATACGAACCGGCCACCCGCTCCGCCTTTTTGGATGTATCCACGGTTTCCGGAATCAAGGGGCTTACTGATTACGAAAGGGATCCCTGGACCTGCAGTACCTACGGGACGGGGGAATTAATCCGGCTGGCCCTGGCGAAGGGTGCCGACCAACTGGTGCTGGGCCTGGGTGGGAGCGCCACCATCGATATGGGGACTGGTATCCTTCAGGCACTGGGCCTGCAGTTTTTGGACAAAAATGGACGGGAACTGATTCCGTTTGCGCCCGGTTTTCTGGCAAAAATCGCACACATACAGTTGCCGGTACGCCTTCCCTCGCTGCGAATAACCTGCCTTTGTGATGTCGGCAATACCTTTTTTGGACCGGAAGGGGCCGTTCCGGTCTTTGGTCCCCAAAAGGGCCTCACCGAACCCAAGCAAGGCCCGTTTTTGGAAGCTGCCGGAAAGCTTTTTGCATTGATGCAGAAAAAGTCCAAATGGGCGCTGGAGGATCAGGCCTGTTTTGGGGCAGCCGGAGGGATTGCATTGGGGCTACGGG
Organism: Cyclobacterium xiamenense; assembly: GCF_900109255.1. Taxonomy (NCBI): domain Bacteria; kingdom Pseudomonadati; phylum Bacteroidota; class Cytophagia; order Cytophagales; family Cyclobacteriaceae; genus Cyclobacterium; species Cyclobacterium xiamenense. Next base: position 33,212 of record NZ_FNZH01000009.1, read on the forward strand.
CCTTTTTTCCGGTGGATTTGAAACAGGGAGCCCGGTATTTTTTTGAAAAAACCGGTATGGAAGAGCGAATCCGGCAGGCGGATTTGGTACTTACCGGTGAGGGCAGGTTTGATTCCCAGTCGGCCCATGGAAAAGGAAGTTACGAATTGCTGCAGTTGGCAAAAAAAGACGGCAAAAAGTGCTGGCTAATCACCTCTGGTGAGGAGGGCAAGGATGCCGGATTTGACGAAGTACTGCGCCTTCCGGACCTGAATTTTTCCTCGCCAAGGCTGACCCTTGAGGCCGAATCGAATCTACGGGCGGCGCTACTGCAGCGGCTAAACGGTAGTTTGGATGAATATCCGGTGTAGGTGCCGGCACGAATCGTAATTTTTTTTTTCGTTGATCTGCCCCATGCAATGAATAATTTATTTATTTTTAGGCGTCTAAGGTTCAGGAGAGGTAGGTGTACCTGGCCGTCCTGTGGATACCGAAGGAAGAGCGACCGAAGGTGCATGTCACGGATTTGTATCGTTCGTTACGGTGAATGCAAAGCGGTGAGAATACGCAGGATTTGTCTCCAGTGATTTCCCACTCAATAAACTCCGTTGTCTTGATCGCCGGGTTTGGTACACGTGATTTTCTTTTATCCATTAGTTTATAAAAACCATGAAAAAAAGTGTTTTGATCATCGCGCTATTTTTGGCACTACAGCCACTCGCTTTTGCACAGGATAAGATCCCGCAATTCGACACCCGCCACAAGAATATCTACGTGGAGTTTTTGGGAAGTCACATCCTAGCGGGAGTAAATTACGACATGCGGTTAAAAAAAGGTGTCATGGACGGCATTGGGTTTCGGGCAGGGGTAGGCGGAATCTCCACCACTACCTCGGATATAGATTCTGAAGTGTCGTTAGGAATCGTTACCTTTCCGCTGGAAATCAACCATTTGGTTGGAAAAAAGCGAAGCTCTTTTGTGACCGGTGCGGGCCTGCTTCCTGTCTACGCCAGTTTTAGCTCGGAAGCCGGCACCCTGGACGATTACGAGTACATCACCGGCGAAGGATTTGCCGTGGTAGGTGGCTTTCTTTCCATGGGGTACCGGTATCAACCAAAGAAATCGGGCGTTATGTTTCAGTTTCACTGGAATCCATTAATCTTGAGAGGAACCGGCTTTAATGCGGGCTGGTTTGGATTGGGCATAGGGGTTGGTTTTAAGTAAGGGTAGAGCCCGCGAGCTCTTCCCGCTTTCCTGCCGGAATCGGTAAAGTCCCTTAGGCAGTTTTCTTCTGGTTTCTGGCAATCCAACAGACAATTTGGATAAAGTCACTTGGCAATATGGGTAGTAACTCTTTCCGGTTGTGTATCGCTATCCCTACTTTCGCAGGTATGAATCCGACGCAGCGGTGCATTGCGCGGCTTCGGTTGTATACGGTATCAGACCATGGACGAACTGGAATTACTACTTGACTTGCATGTAAAGGGGGAAAGACAAGGTCCGGGAAGTACGGAAGCCACCCTCCGTGCGCTGGAAATGATCACGCTCCCATCAGAAAAAGAGCTCAAAGTAGCGGATATGGGTTGCGGTACCGGGGCGCAGAGTTTGGTATTGGCCGGGCAGCTTACAGGACAGGTAACAGCCGTCGATCTTTTCCCGGCGTTCTTGGACGAATTGACGAAAAAAGCGAAAGAGATGGGGCTGTCCGAAAAAATCGTGACCTGTCAGCAGTCCATGGATGACCTGCCTTTCCGTAAGGAACAATTTGACCTGATATGGTCAGAGGGGGCGATTTACACCATCGGATTTGAGGAAGGTATCCGGCAGTGGAAGGAGTACCTGAAGGTAGGGGGCTACCTGGCTGTCAGTGAAGTTACCTGGGTCAGCTCTAGCCGTCCGAAGGAAATCGTCGAATTTTGGTCTAGGGAATACCCGGAAATCGGCACCGCCGCAACGAAAATCAATCAGCTGGAAGCCAACGGGTACACCCTGGTAGGGTATTTCTTCCTATCTCCCCAAAGCTGGCTATCAAATTATTACAAACCATTGCAGGAGCGGTTTCCGGCTTTTTTGACGCGGCACAAGCATTCGGAACTGGCGAAAAAGGTAGTTGCCGCACATCAGCAGGAAATTAACCTTTACGAACGGCACCAGGCACATTACAGTTATGGATTTTATATAGCCAGAAAGGATGCCCGTTAGCCTTCGGGAGCCTTGTACGGTTTTTAGAGCTGTTTTGTCCGGCGATTTCCGGGTAGCGGACCCAACCTACGTCCCGATAGAGGGCTGAAAAGCGTTCGTTTTTCCCCCGTGATTGGCCGATTATACCTGATCTCGCTAAGGTTATTTGCATATCGCTAAACCCAATACTCATGAAGAAACCATTTCAGTACCTGTTCCTTGCTTGTTACCTATTCGGCTGCCTACCTGCCGTCGCACAAAAAACGAATATTGTTTTCTTCCTGGCAGACGATTGCACCAACTGGGACCTGTCTTCCTACGGTAGTCCGGATGCAAAGACGCCAGCCATTGACCGGCTCGCCCGGGAGGGAATGAAATTCAACCGTTGTTACCAGGCAGCACCCATGTGTTCGCCTACCCGGCACAATCTGCTAACCGGTCTGTACCCGGTAAAAACCGGTGCCTACCCCAACCATACGTTTGCGGAGGAAGGCACCAAGAGCCTGGTTCATTACCTGGAACCGCTCGGGTACCGGGTGGCCCAGGCGGGCAAACGCCACATTTATCCGGAAGAAGTTTTTCCATTCGAATACCTGGGCAACGATAAAAACCCCGATTTTGTAAAAGTGGAAGGGTTTCTACAAGAAGTGACGGCCTCGAAGCAGCCCTTTGCCCTATTTCTCTGCTCCAATGAGCCGCATAGTCCCTGGGATAAGGGAAACCCTACGCAGTACAATGCGCAATCGATTCAACTCCCGCCAAACTTCGTTGATACTCCGGAAACGCGGGAAGCTTTTTCCCGTTACCTGGCGGAAATCAGCTATATGGACGAGCAGGTAGGGCAAGCCCTGGACCTGCTGGAAAAATACGATTTGGATGACAATACCCTGTTTGTTTTTGCAAGCGAGCAGGGCAACAGTTTTCCCTTTGCGAAATGGACCCTGTACGAAGCGGGGGTGAAGTCGGCGCTGATCGCCCGAATGCCCGATCGCATACCGGCTGGTTCGGAGTCGGAGGCCATCGTGGACTATACCGATTTGGTACCGACCTTCATCGAGCTTGGGGGAGGGACGGCACCGGAGCACCTGGATGGACATAGCCTGTGGCCCTTGCTTGAAGGCCGTAGCGAGGCGGGAAAGGATTACTCATTTAGTTTACAGACGACTCGTGGAATCATCCACGGAAGCGAGCATTACGGCATCCGTTCGGTGGTGGATGCCGAGTACCGGTACATTTGGAACCTGACGCCCGAGGTGCCGTTCCGCAATATCGAGACAAACGGAGACCGGGTAAGTGACTGGTACAAGTCCTGGCTTGCGGCTGCGCAGACCGACGAAGGGGCGGAAAACCTGGTAAAGAAATACAGTCATCGGCCAACCGAAGAGCTGTACCACATCAAGAACGACCGGTGGTGCCTGGTCAACCTTGCGGGAGATCCTACCTATGCGGAAGTGATCCGGGAATTGCGTGGGGAATTGCTGGCCTGGATGGAAGCCTGTGGCGACGAGGGACAGCAAACCGAGTTGGATGCCCTGGCCCATCAAAGGCGGTAGCAAGAAAAAACCCTGCGACAGAAATGCCGCAGGGTTTCAGTGGTGATGGTGGTGGAGGATAACGGATTCGAACCGATGACCTCTACACTGCCAGTGTAGCGCTCTAGCCAACTGAGCTAATCCCCCAAATGGGAGTGCAAATATAAATAGGGAAATCCAATCACCAAATTATTCCGTGGAATATTTTATACGCGTCAGGATGCTTCGTCCAAGCGTCACCTCGTCGGTGTATTCCAGTTCTCCGCCCACTGGAATTCCCCGGGCAATGGTACTTATCTTGACACCCTTGTCTTGCAGTTTACGTGTGAGGTAAAAAGCGGTGGTGTCTCCTTCCATGGTGCCGGGAAGGGCCATAATGATCTCCGATACCGGCTGCTCACCATCTGGCTGATCGATCCGTTGGATCAGCGATTCAATTTTCAACTCGTCCGGACCGATGCCCTGAATGGGAGAAATCACTCCTCCCAGCACATGGTACAGCCCGGAATACTGATTGGTGTTTTCGATGGCCAGTAAGTCGGGTAGGTCTTCTACCACGCAAATGATGCTTTTGTCCCGCTTGTTCCCCGCGCAGATGCTACAAATTTCTCCATCGGATACGTTGTGGCAGCGGGCGCAATACCGGATATTCTTTCGTAGGGAAAGCAGGGATTCCGCCAGCGAAACCGTGACGGGTTCGTTTTGTTTGAGTAGGTGTAGTGTCAGCCGTAGCGCTGTTTTCTTACCGATACCCGGAAGGCGGCTGATTTCGGCGACCGCATCTTCTATTAATTTTGAAGGGAAATTCACCAAAGGCGGAGTTAGACAATGGTGGCTTGAATGCCTGCATCGAGAATGGACTCACACATGGGTTTCAACTTTCCAATGCTGCCTTTTTTTACGGAGCACTTGCCTTTGTAATGAATGATCATGGTGCACTGCTCGGCTTGTTCCTGGCTGTGCTTGCAAACCTTGATCAGAATCTTGGTGACGTGTTCGAACGTATTGAAGTCATCGTTGAAAACCACCAGGTCGTGTTCCTCTTTATCTACCTGCTCATCAAGCAATAATTCTTCTGCTGTTTCCGCTAAATGTTCTAAAGGTTTCATTTTGCAAAGTTAATAATTAATCACAACTTTATCGGCCTTTAGCCTGAAGCAATATGGATTCAAATGTAGTAGTAATTGTCATAACGTCCTATTTTTTATTGTTGTTCCTTATTTCCTGGCTTACTTCCAGAAATTTAACGGCAGATACGTTTTTTACCGGTGACAGGCAATCGCCCTGGTTTTTGGTGGCTTTTGGGATGATCGGAGCGTCCCTGTCCGGGGTGACCTTTATTTCCGTCCCCGGGGAAGTGGGTAATAGTAATTTTTATTATTTCCAATTGGTGTTGGGCTATACCGTAGGCTATGCAGTGATCGCCAAGGTGCTGCTTCCTTTGTATTACCGATTGGAGCTGGTTTCCATCTACGCTTACCTGGAAGATCGTTTTGGTTTTTGGTCGTATAAGACCGGGGCCTTTTTCTTTATTCTTTCCCGGACCCTTGGATCGTCCATCCGCGTATTTTTGGTAGCGGCGGTGTTGCAATTGATTTTATTCGATCGGTGGGGAATTCCGTTTTGGGGTGCCGTATTGATCACCGTTACCCTTATCTGGCTATATACGTTTCGGGGAGGCATCAAAACCGTGGTGTGGACAGATACCCTCCAAACGCTGTTTATGTTGCTGGCCGTTGGGGTGAGCATGGTGTTGGTTTCGAGAGAGCTGGGGATTAGCGGTGTCGGCGAATTGGTAGGGATGGTAGCGGATCAGCCCTATTCCCGGATTTTCGACTGGGACTGGCGTTCCGGGACAAACTTTTTCAAGCAGTTTTTCTCGGGAGCTTTTATCGTCATTGTCATGACAGGTTTGGACCAGGACATGATGCAAAAAAATCTCACGTGCCGAAACCTGAAGGATGCCCAGAAAAACATGTTTTGGTTTACAAACATCCTGGTGGTGGTCAACCTGATTTTTTTGGCCTTGGGTGTATTGCTGTACCTATACGCTGCGAAAAATCAATTGATGCTGCCGGAGCGGTCGGATGATTTGTATCCGTTCCTGGCCACCTCGTATTTTTCCACGTTTGCAGGGGTGGTATTTGTATTGGGAATCACTGCTGCCGCCTACAGCAGTGCGGATTCAACGCTTACCGCTTTGACTACTTCTTTCTGCTACGATTTTCTTGAAATCAATAAACGTTATGAAGCCGCTGCTGCCGTTCGAATCCGGAAACAAGTCCACCTTGGATTTACCCTGCTAATGTTCTTTGTAATACTTGCTTTTCGATGGATCAACGATCAGAGTGTGATCAACGCGGTTTTCACCATTGCTGGATATACCTATGGACCCCTGCTTGGGCTGTATAGTTTTGGACTGTTTACCCGTTTTCAGGTTCGTGACAAATGGGTTCCCTACCTGGCCCTGCTGGCTCCCCTGCTTTCTTTTTTGATTTCGTACCAATCCGAGCAATGGCTGGGAGGCTACCGCTTTGGTTTTGAACTGCTGATCCTAAACGGGGCGTTGATGTTTTTGGGTCTTTTGCTTATCCGGCAGAAACCGAATCAGGAAGGCACAAGCCACACCTAAGATCAATACGCCTGGTCCTTATGGAGCAACAAGGAAAGGAATGTCCAGAAGATGATCTTTAGATCCAATAGGGGGGTCCAATTTTTGACATAAAAAATATCCAGCTTGCATCGGGAATAAATGTCATAGAAGTCCCGTGTTTCGCCCCGAAATCCTTTCGCCTGTGCCAGGCCCGTGATTCCGGGTTTGACGGTGTGACGGAACATGAAGTTATCAATTTCCGCAGAAAACTTGTAATTCATGGGAACCGCATGTGGCCTGGGCCCCACGATGGACATGTCGCCTTTGATGACATTGAAAAACTGAGGCAATTCATCGAGACTGGTTTTCCGCAAAAATCTTCCAATTGGAGTGATTCGGGGATCATTCTTTGTAGCCTGCACGGTATCTGCCTGATCGTTGATATACATGGTCCGGAACTTGTAACAGTAAAAAGGAACGTTGTCTTTTCCATGGCGAAGCTGTTTGAAAATCAGCGGACCTTCGGAGGTGAGCTTAATCAGCACCCCAATGATGGGGAATAACCAGGAGAACACAAACACCACCAAGGTAAAACTGATCAGCAAGTCCAGCGTTCGTTTGATAACTTGCTGGGATTCATCGAAAAATACGACCGGGAACGAGCGTACCTTCCTACCTACGCGGTGTATTCTTTTTGACTTTGGTTTTCTCTCTGTGATAGTAGAGGCCATATGGTAGTTTTTTACTAATTTTTGAATTCAACCTCCCCAACCATTATCATGCCACAAAACCAATGATGGAATTTTGTCTTTCTAAAAATGTATTTCAAAACTAGATTAAAGAGGTTTAATTTCCTAATGTTTAATGGATGTTTTTGATAATAATAATCTAAATCGACGAAAAATTAACAAAAAGTTAATTTTTAAGACTAAATTTTATACATTCTATAAAACGGTTCGTACCTGTCTACCTGTCGAAAGTTTGCCTTTTACATGAAAAAGCTTGTACAAAAGAAAGGAACGGTATTTTTCAGGGTTTTGACTGCTATCTATCGAAGATGGAGTTGTTGGGAGGGGTCCCAAAACAGTCGGTCAAAGTCCTTTACGCGGTCAGATTCGACCGCGATACCTTCTTTTTCAAGCAGCCGTTGCATGGCTTGCGGGTCGGAGAAATGGTGTTTGCCGCTAAGTAGCCCCTGCCGGTTGACTACCCGGTGGGCGGGGATGTCCGTTTGCTGATGGGAAGCATTCATGGCCCAACCCACCATGCGGGCGCTTCCTTTGCTGCCGAGATAGGCTGCAATGGCTCCATAGCTGCTCACCCGTCCCGGTGGTATCAGTCGGACTACCTGATACACCAGTTCAAAAAAGTTGGTTTTATCTTGCTTCATGTTCCAAATCAATAAGGGTTTGATTGATTTTCCTTCTGATTTTCTTTTCTGCCTCCCTGGACAGTGTATTGAGTTGGATTTGAAGTTTCATTTTAATGGCTTCTTTCCGTACTTCCATTGCTCGCAAGCTGAGCCCGTCCTGCTTTACTTCGTGTTTGAAGGGTTTTAGAACCGCTTTTAGCGTTTCTTCCATCCGATCCACGTTGAGCCCCGGACGATTGCCGAGTTCAAACTCGAAGGTCAGCCTGCGTATGCTTTGGCGGCTGTGGTTAACTACCTGAAAAGAGAGGATCAGGCTGTTTGGAATCAGCACCAAATCTCCGTCGTCGTTCATTAGCACCACATTGAGCAGTGTGATGTCTTGTATTTTTCCTTTCTGATCGGCTACCTGAATGTAATCGCCCAGGGTGATCTGATCCGAAAACATGATGATCAGCCCGTTGAACATGTTGGTGATGTAGTCTTTGGATAGGATGGCGATGGCTGCTGCTACTAGCGCGATGCTACCTAAAAATTCGATTGGCTTGATCTGAAAAAAGATCATCAAGGCAAACAGGAAAAAAACCACATTCAGCAGGTTGGCAATGTGATTGATCCCCAGTACAAAATTGGAGTAAAGGGACTCGGACTTCTTTTTTCGCAGGTAAAACCGGACCAGAAACAGCCTTCCCAGCGAAACCAGTAGGTTGCCTGCCAGAAGAAAGATCAGGGCATCCATCAGGGAGGATAATCGACGCAGCAGGGGCTCTTTTTCCCAATCCAGAATTTCCTGAAGAAAAAACAAGCTCATGTAGGCGAGAACCTTCACCGCAAAGGCGATGCGTCGTTTGCGTTCGTTTGCCTCTAGCGTGCTTTTTCCCAATTCGACCATGTTTCTTAAAAATAAATCTTAATTTTATGTTTTGGCTTTCGCCATGCAAAAGTACCAGATTGTAACCAAACTAAATAATCGCATGAATAGAAATATTATCATTACGGGAAGTGCTGGGAATTTAGGTAGGGCAGTAGTGAGTAAATTTAAACGAGAGGGGTTTCACGTGATCGCAGTCATCGAGCCCGATAGTGGACACGAAGTAGAGGAAGCCGATGATACCTATCAGGTGGACGTTACCGACGAATCCTCAGTGGCAGCGTTTGCGAAAGAGTACCAGTTGCAGTACGGGGACCTGGAGTGTGTCGCATTGTTGGTAGGCGGGTTTGGGATGGGCGGCATCGAAAACACCGGGACCAAGGACCTGGAAAAGATGATTCGGCTCAACTTCTTCAGTGCCTTTAACATGGTAAAAAACTTTCTCCCGATCATGAAGAAAGCCAATAACGGCACCTTTCTTTTTGTAGGGGCCAAACCTGCTTTGCAACCCAACGAGGGAAAGGACGTCGTGGCCTATGCGCTGAGTAAGGGATTGGTGATCGATCTGGCAGAATTTATCGCCAACGAGACAGCCGATCTTAAGGTGCGGTCGCACGTGTTTGTTCCCAGTATTATTGATACTCCACCCAACCGCGAGTCCATGCCCGATGCGGATTTCGGTCAATGGGTAAAGCCTGCTGAGATCGCCGAAGCCATGCATTATGCGGCAACCAATACAGCTCTTCGAAACATGACCTTTAAATTGTATGGTGGTGTCCATTAAAAAAGCAACTATGAATGGTATAAAAGTATTCCCTATCCTTGCGGCGCTGTGTTTTTCCACCCTGCTTCAGGCCCAGACCGTTTCCGAATCGCGCAGCCTTTCCGCTTTTGATCAACTCCTGATAAGCAATTCCATTGAAGCAGAGCTTGTTGCTGGTGATCAATACGAAGTAACCATTACTGCATCTGGAATCGACCCCGGGAATGTAGAAACAAAAGTGAACAAGCGAAAATTGGAAATCTCCGTTCCCGGTAGCAACCCAAAATCCAGTTCCGTAAAAGTGGTGCTTACCTACGTCAAACTGGACGATGTAGAGGTGGATACAGGGGCGCGGGTGATCCTCAAAAATGCCCTGGAAAGTAAGTCCATACGGCTACAGGTTGCTAGCAACGGCTACCTGGAGGCGGAAGTGATTGCGGATGATCTGTACCTACGTGCACAGACCAATTCAAAAATGTATGTCAAGGGTAAGGCAAATAACCTGGACTACAATGCGTTTACAAATGCGGAAATCGATGGCGAAGGCCTGCAGGTCACCCATGCCGAAGTGCGCACAAATACCAATGCTTCCGGTTCTTTTGAAGTGACAGAGTCACTCAAAGGGTCGGCAGCCACACGGGGTCGGGTAAAATACAAGGGAACGCCTAACGTCATCGACATCAAAGAGACTGTCGGAGGAGCCATCGAAAAATGGTAGGCAACGAGGGGTGCGGCAAGGGAATTGCCTCTCACGAAGCAAGTCGTTGCTGCCCTGTTTCCCAGTTCGGGCCGGTTTTTTCGTCAATAGCCCGACGCTACTTCGAACGTTTTGGTGCTGAGGTCGGGGTTTTGGGACAACAGCGGGATGTCTTGCCAGGTAGCAGCGCGGGTTACCTGCCTATTGCATGAAGGGTGCGGAGGATCGCTAGCATTCGCAGCGGTAATCCCGCTGCTGTACATGGTTCTGCGGGCATTTCTACGCTGAAAAACTTGTGATATATAAAATTTGTCCTTAGAATTGTCCCTTCAAACAAAGAAGCATGGTTTTCGCAGTAAGAAGTAGTTTCCATTACACGGCTTCCGGGGCAATCCGGACAGCTGACTGCCGTATTTTTTCTACCGGTACCACCACGACCATCACGGGATAATCCCGAGAAACGATGCATCCTTTCCCAGTCCTAAAAGGTTTCTCACAGCCTTTTCTCTTATAGTTTAACCGATAAAAAGTAGCAATGAAAATAGTAAAATTCGGAGGTTCGTCAATCGCTGATTTGGATAGCATCACCACCGTGCTGTCGATCATACAAAAAGCATCGCAAGAGGAAGAGTTGGCAGTGGTTTTTTCTGCCTTTGGGGGAGTGACGGAAAACCTGCTGAAATGTGCCCATTTGGCCAGGCAAAACGATCCGTCTTACCAGGCCTTGCTGCTGGACATGGAGAAGAGACACCTGCAACTGGTAAAGCAACTGATTCCGGTACAAAAGCAATCCAGTGTACTGACCTATGTTAAAGTGCGGTTTAACGAATTGGAGGACCTGTACCATGGCATTTTTCTGATCAAAGAATTTTCTCCGCGTACTTCTGATTACGTGGTGAGTTTTGGAGAGCGTATATCCGCATTTGTTCTGGCAGAGGCATTGAAGGTGGCTGGACTGAATGCCCGGTTTGTGGATGCCCGAGACCTTATCCGTACCAACGATCGGTTTGGCAACGCCAAGGTTATTTTTCCGACTACCAATCAGTTGATATACGATTATTACTCCAAAAATAAGGGCTTGTTGGTAATTACGGGATTTGTGGCATCTACGGACAAAGGGGAGACCACTACCCTGGGAAGAAGTGGGTCGGATTACACCGCCGCCATTTTTGCAGCCGCCTTGAAGGCAACTAGCCTGGAGATATGGACAGACGTATCCGGGGTGATGACAGCAGACCCCAAGCTGGTGTATTCGGCCATTACGATCCCCCAGCTTAGCTACAGTGAAGCCATGGAGTTGTCTCATTTTGGTGCAAAAGTAGTCTTTCCTGCCACCATGCAGCCGGCCATGCGGCGAAAGGTGCCTGTTTACATCAAAAACACCTTTCAGCCCGAAGCCGAAGGTACGCTGATTTGCGAGACCTCCGAAAATACCAAATTGATCAAAGGCATTTCCTCCTTGAGCCACATCTCTCTGTTAAATGTACAGGGCTCCGGATTGGTCGAGGTTGTGGGCGTTAGTAGTCGGGTATTCGGTACCCTGGCAAGGGCCCAGGTAAATGTGGTGCTGATAAGCCAGGCCTCTTCCGAGCACAGCATCTGCATCGCCATAAAAAGTGACGATGCGGACCTGGCCAGGGAAGTGCTGGAATCCGAATTTCATTACGAGATTCTGGCCGGAGAAATGGATAAGGTGCAGATCATGCCAAACATGGCGGTGATTGCCGTGGTCGGAGAAAACATGAAGCATCATCCCGGCGCAAGCGGACGGTTATTTCAGGCATTGGGTAGAAACAACATCAATGTCTCCGCCATTGCACAGGGAAGCTCCGAGTTGAATATATCGGCGGTGATCAAGCAATCCGATTTGCAAAAAGGACTCAATGCTTTGCACGAAGCCTTTTTTCTGTCGGACAACAAGGTACTCCATGTATTCCTGATTGGAGTAGGTCTGATCGGGAAGGCATTGATTAAGATGATCCAAAGTCAATTGGCTAAATTGCAGGAGGAATACATGCTGGATATCAAAATCCACGGCTTGGCCAACTCCCGATTCATGTCCTTCGATGAAGATGGATTTGACCTGTCTACTGTTCCTGTCCCCGCCGAGAAAGACTTGCCGATGAATCTGCAGGTTTTTCTGAATACCATGAATAGCATGAATTTTTCCAATTCCGTGTTGGTGGATTGCACCGCCAGCCAGGAAGTGGCGGATACCTATGAACGCGTGCTTGAATCCAAGGTCGCCATTGTCACCCCAAATAAGAAAGCCAATTCGGGACCACTGGAAAAATACAAAGTCCTAAAAAAGCTTTCGGGTCAGCGAAACATCAAGTTCCTCTACGAAACGAACGTGGCTGCCGGGCTTCCTGTTATCAATACCCTGCAGGATTTGATTTTAAGTGGGGATAAGGTGATCAAGATCGAAGGGGTGCTGAGTGGTTCGATGAATTACATTTTCAGCGAGCTGAGTAAAGGTGCGCCGTTTAGTGAGGTGGTGGCTCAGGCCAAAGAAAAAGGCTATACCGAACCAGATCCGAGGGACGATTTGAGTGGAATGGATGTGGCCCGAAAAATTCTAATCCTGGGGAGGGAAGCCGAACAGGAATTGCATTTCGAAGACGTCTCTGTTCAAAGCATGGTGCCCGAGGATTGTGCCCACCTGGACTCGGTTGATGTGTTTCTCGAGAAGTTAAAAGACCACGACGGCCATTTCAAACAATTGCTGGCCGAGGCCGATCAAAAAAATGAGAAGCTTCGGTTTATGGCGGTACTGGAAAACGGAAAAGCCACGGTAGGGCTCAAGTCGGTGGATAGCACCCATCCCTTTTATTCACTCGTCGGAAGCGATAACATGATCCTGTTTACCACCGAGCGCTACCACGAGTTTCCGATGATTATCAGAGGGCCGGGCGCCGGAGCGGATGTTACCGCTGCGGGCGTATTTGCAGATATCATCCGATTAGGAAATTATTCAAGGTAAAATGGAAAAGCAAAAAGTGACCGCATTTGCACCGGCTACTGTAGCGAATGTATCCTGTGGTTTTGACATATTGGGCTTTGCGGTAGAGGATTTGGGCGATAAAGTATCCGTTTCTCTATCCGATATCCCGGGGATACGCGTGACCCATATTGAAGGAGATAAGGGGAAGTTGCCCTACGAAATCGAAAAAAACACCTGCTCCGTTGCGATTCGGGCCATGACAGAGGCACTGAATTTCGAAGGAGGGCTGGAAATCGAGCTTTACAAGGGCCTACCCCTGGGAAGCGGTATGGGTTCCAGCGCAGCCAGCGCCGTCGCAGCACTCATGGCAGCCAATACCCTCCTGGGAAATCCCTTTGAAAAAAAAGATCTGCTACCATTTGCCATCGAATCGGAGCGAATAGCCTGCGGGGCCGGACATGCCGATAACGTCGCTCCGGCACTTCTGGGAGGATTCGTTTTGATCCGGGAGTACCATCCGCTTGATGTCATCCCCCTACACGTGCCGCGGGGCCTGTACTGCACCCTCGTGCATCCCCATCTGGTGCTAAATACCTCCGATTCCCGAAGCGTATTGCGGAGAAGTGTTTCCCTTCAGGATGCTACTACCCAGTCTGGTAATATTGCGGGGCTCGTGGCAGGATTGTTTCAGGAGGACATGGCCCTGATTAGTCGCTCCCTGAATGACGTGATTGCGGAACCTTCCCGCTCCGTGCTTATCCCGGGCTACGATGAAGTTAAGGAAGGCATCAAGCCTGCAGGTGCGTTGGGTTGCGGGATCTCGGGTTCGGGACCTACGATTTTTATTCTTTCTCCTTCGGAGGAGATTGCCTGGGAAGTAAGCCGCCTGGCCCAACAAGTATTTGACACCATGCAGCTCCCGATTGATTTGTATGTTTCGGCCATCAATACCCGGGGCGCCTATATACTTGAAGAGGAAATTTGAACCACCGTCCCTACAGGAAACCTTGCAATGAACTATTTCAGTACCAATAATCCCAACCACAAAGTTGCCTTAAAAGAGGCTGTAATCAAGGGTTTGGCTCCGGATCAGGGGCTATACATGCCCGAAACGATACCGGTCCTGCCTGCAGAATTTTTCACCCGTTTGTCGTCACTGTCGTTCCGGGAGATGGGCTATGAAATCGTCGGCGCACTCTTTTCTGAGGATTTAACCCCCGGCCAAATCCACGAACTGGTGGACCATACGCTGATATTTGATGCGCCGTTGGTTCAGGTAGAGGATGGACTATTTAGCCTGGAGTTGTTTCATGGCCCCACCCTTGCATTCAAAGACTTTGGCGCACGCTTCTGCTCCAAACTCATGAGCATGCTTCAGGATAAGCGCGAATTGAAAGTATTGGTGGCTACCTCCGGGGATACCGGAAGCGCCGTTGCCAACGGGTTTTACGGTGTGGATGGCGTGGAAGTGATCATTCTCTACCCCTCGGGAAAGGTAAGCGACCTGCAGGAAAAGCAATTTACCACATTGGGTGGCAACGTGCGGGCCCTGGAAGTAGCGGGTGTATTCGACGATTGCCAGCAAATGGTAAAGAAAGCCTTTTTGGACCCCGATTTAAATAGCCGTATGTTGCTGACCTCGGCCAACTCGATCAACATAGCCCGGTGGATTCCGCAGTGCCTGTATTATTTTTACGCCTGGTCCCGCTTGCCACTATCCGACAAGAAGGCGGTATTTGCCGTGCCTAGCGGAAACTTTGGAAACCTTGCCGCCGGTATTCTTGCCGAGCGGATGGGCTTACCAATCGCCGGCTTCGTGGCGGCTACCAATATCAATAAAGTGGTTCCAGATTACCTCAATGGGGCTCCCTTTGCCGCAAAACCTTCCCTGCAAACCATTAGCAATAGCATGGATGTAGGAAATCCGAGTAATTTTTACCGCCTACTCGCCTTGTTTGACAACGATGAATCCTTGCTCAAGGAAATGGTGAAAGGGTATTTTTATACCAACGAGCAGACCCGGGAAGCCATGCGAGCGGTGAAACGCGATACTGGCTATATCATGGATCCGCACGGGGCGATTGCCTACCTGGGTCTGAAGGATTTCATGCAAACCGAGCCTGGTGAGTATCAGGGGGTCTTTTTGGAAACGGCGCACCCCGGCAAATTCCGAAACGTCGTGGAAGAAACACTTGATCTTGAGTTGCCCTTGCCAGAGCGCCTGCAGGCCTTTTTAATGCGGGAGAAGAAAGCCGAGAAAATGGCCAACGATTACCAGGCGTTTAAAAATTATTTGCTAAGAAGCTAGTCCGATTGGGACAAGTGATTTCGGTGGTCATACGCGTACTTTGGGGAAACCAAATGAAGTAGTACGGTTGGGACTATCCGGAGTCGAAAGCAAGCCGAATAGCGATCGATCTCGGCAGGAATACCTGCCAATTTTGATTGTTTCCTTCCCGAAAACCAGCTAATTTCGTAATTTCACCAATGAATCGTATTCCTAACTGAACCCGAACCGCTATGAATTGGATTACTGCTATTGCCTTGCCTGCATTTCTCCTCCTGTCGTTGCACCCTGCAGCTGCCCAGAACTGGCAGACATTGACCCCCCAAAACACCTGCACGGAGCGGCACGAATGCGCCGGAGCCGCCGTAGGCGGTAAGTTCTACCTGATGGGAGGACGCGGAGAAAAACCGGTGGAGGTGTACGACCCCGCCAGTGGAAATTGGGAAATGAAGGGTGCGGCGCCCTTCGAAATGCACCATTTTCAAGCGGTCGCATATCGGGATAAAATATACGTCATGGGGGCGTTTACTGGGGGCTATCCGCACGAAACGCCCGTACCGCACGTATACATTTACGATCCGGCTGCCGATACCTGGACCAAAAGCCATGAAATTCCCGAGGCCCGCAGAAGAGGAGCAGCGGGAGTAGTAGTGCATCAGGATAAGTTTTACTTGTTGGGAGGGGCCCAGGATGGACATTGGGCAGACAATAGGGATTACCTGGACGAATACGATCCGAAAACCGGCGAGTGGAAGTCCTTGCCCTCCATGCCCCGGGTTCGGGATCACTTTCAGGCCGTGGTGCTAAATGACCGGCTTTATGCGGTGGGTGGACGCAGGTCTTTTGCGAAAGAAGGCCACGGTTTTGAGCTAACATTCGAGGAGGTAGATGTGTACGATTTTGATTCCCAAAAATGGACCACACTTGCAGAGCATCCCCTGCCAACCGAGCGGGCGGGTAGTTCCACCATTGGTTATAAGGATGGGTTTTTGGTGATAGGGGGAGAAAGCGACTCCCAGGTAGCGGCACACGATGAAGTGGAGTATTTTCACCCGGAAAAAGGATGGACCTTACTGAACCGACTCGAGCGCGGCAGGCACGGATTTCCGGTGGCAGCCATCGATGGAGATCTCTACCTGGCTGCAGGGTGCGGTAACCGGGGAGGAAATCCCGAATTGAATAGCCTGGAAGTACTTCCGGCGGATTAGTTTTTTCGCAGTTGGTAAGGCTGCAGAATATTGGTAAACATACTCCAAACAACGAAACACAACGAAGGCAATGGTCAAGGGTACCCATCAGGCGAAAGAAGATCCCAGAAACAAAGACGTGCAAATTTTTATAAACGGAACCTTTTATGCCCGGGAGGAGGCCCGTATTTCGGTATTCGACAGTGGCTACCTGGTCGGCGACGGGGTGTGGGAAGCGTTCCGCGTACATAAGGGCAAGCTGGTATTTATCGACGATCACCTGAATCGCCTCTGGCAGTCGGCGAAAGTAATAGGAATTGCCCTACCGTTCTCCAAAGAAACCCTGATAGCACACGTTCAGGAAACGTTGGCCATCAACGGGATGTGGGATCACATTCACGTACGGGTCATGATCACCCGGGGCATCAAAAAAACACCCTCTCAGGATCCGCGACTGACCATTTCCGGACCAAATCTGGTAATCATTGCCGAACACAAGGAAGCCGCCGGCGAAAGTAAGCAGGAGGGGATTCGTCTGTTTACCAGTACCTACCGCCGTGGATCACCGGATTACCTGGATCCGCGGTTAAACTGCCACAGCAAGCTCCACGAAGTACAGGCCCTGATTCAGGCCATCGAAGCCGGAGCCGATGAGGCCCTGATGCTGGATACGCAGGGTTTTGTAGCAACCTGCAACGCTACGAACTTTTTTATGGTCAAAGATGGGGAGGTATGGACTTCTACCGGGCAGTATTGCATGAACGGAATCACTCGGGGGAAGGTGTTGGCCATTTGTGAGAAGAAGGGCCTACCCTGCTACCAGAAGAATTTTTCCCTGTTTGACGTCTACGGTGCCGACGAGGCATTTGTCACGGGTACCTTTGGTGGGCTTACGCCAGTTGTGAAAATAGATGGGAAGCCCATTGGTGAATCGGGTGCCGGCCCGCTTACCCGGCAGTTGAGTAATTGGTACGAAGAATGGATCGAACAGGAAATACAAGCATGAGTACTTCCCCTGCCGTCAAGCGGCTTTTTCTATGGTCGGGACCCAGAAATATTTCTACGGCCTTGATGTACAGTTTTTCGCAGCGAGCGGATGCCGCCGTGGAAGACGAACCCCTGTATGCACACTACCTCAGTCGTTCCCTCGCCAGCCCCTACCATCCAGGGGCAGCTACCATTCTGGAAAAAATGGAGAACGATGGGCAAAAAGTAGTGCAGCACATGCTTTCCAAAAGTGGGAAACCCCTGCTTTTTTTTAAAAATATGACGCACCACCTGATCGATCTGGACTGGTCGTTTATGGGGCAGGGCATGAACATCCTTCTTACCCGGGAGCCCAAAGCGATGCTCCTGTCCTTTTCCAAGATCATTGAAAAACCGGTCATGGAAGACATAGGCTATGCCATGCAATGGCGGCTATTGCAATACCTGAAAACGAATGAATTCCCTTTTGTGGTATTGGAGGCAAAAAAGTTTCTGCAGGACCCGGAAGGTCAGCTGCGAAAATTATGCAAAACTTGCGGCATTGACTTTGATCCCAACATGATGCATTGGAAGGCCGGACCGATTCCCGAAGACGGCGTTTGGGCAAACTATTGGTACGCAAGTGTGCACAAGTCCACCGGGTTTCAGCCCTACACGGAAAAAAGCGAACCATTTCCGGACCATTTACGCGGCCTTCTCTCCGAATGCGAACCCATTTACCGGAAATTGCAGGTTTTTTCCCTGTGAGGGAAGCTGGCTTCGTCACTTCTTTTTCAGAAAAGCGAAATCCTCTACGGAATAAAACCCCATTCAAGGCCTCAAACAAGGAAAACGAGAAGAAGGCTGTTCGTCAGTCGATGAAACCAGCTGTGGAATTTGTCAGGAATCTGAGAATTATTTAATAATGCTTCCGTTGCCGACTTGCTTTGTCGTCTTTTAAAACATAATTTTGACCTTTAATCCTTCCGCCCGGAAACGCGGAAATACGTTACCTGATCATCCGGGCTTGCTCATCGGAAATGTACACAAACCAAGTACATCCTCAAATTTGAAAATACGCACCCATGGAAAACGACCAGCCTGTTGAAGTTAATGTGATGCCCAAAGGATTGATTTACCTACCGGATTCCAGGAAAGGATCAAATCTGGTAAGTGACTGGGAGCTCGAAGCTCTGTATTACTCTCCGGAAGACAATCCGGACGAAAACCTCAATTACAAATTTTTGCTTCCAGCCCTGGAAAAAGTCAAAGGATTGGATTACGATTTTGTGGTGGGCTTTGATCATTCCCTCGATCGAACCATCATCGGATATCCCAATCCGGAAGGGAAATTTTTGGTGTTCAATGCCCATCAGCAGGCGGCATTGTTGGCGCAGGCGTTTTTATTCGAAGAGGAGTACCCCGATTTTGACCGGGATAAAACCAAATTGGTGATCAAAGGGATTGTTTTGTCTCAGCAAATTGATAAAATCGTCACGAAAAATAACGGTGCCTACAAGGAGTCCCACGCCGGATTCGAAGACCTACGCGAACGGGTGTTGGATACAGCGGAGGATTTTGCCGAGTTTCTGGCATTTGACGAGCGCAACCACGTGCTGATGGACCTGGAGAAAGAAAAGAATGTGGAAAAGCAACTGGGGCTCATTTATTCCCTGGTAAAGAAAATAAAGCAGCAAGAAAAAAGCTTGTTCGACTTTCATGTAGACCTGCAAATTCGCTACAAATTATACGGAGAAAAGACGTTTAATATCAGCTCGGAAGGGGAGAACAAGAAGATTTTCGACCGCTTTCGCAGCAAGCCGCCTTCCGATGCCATGCACGAGGAATTGGTCAGTATTTCCGATTACAAAAAACAACTTTTTTTCAACAAGCTTACCGGAAGAAAAAGTGAACCAGAACTTCGGCAGGTGGACATTGTCCAATTGGAGTACAGCAGCGGCCTTAAAATCACGGTGGAACTGAGCCAGGGAGGTGAAAAATTGTTTTTGCATTTGAGTGACTTTACGGACTGTTACAACAAGGAGTCCTTCGCTACCTCGCGAAAAAACATCCACGATCGCTTATTGAAAATTGTTGTATCTTTGGGCAAAATGGTCATCAATGTGAACTGATCGGCTTTTTCTACATCAATCCAACAAGATATTCATCATGAACAGGGCTGCCTTTCGCTTGCTTTTCGTACTATTACTCGCCTTTAGTGGTGGGAATGCACTTGCGCAGACGCACGAAAAACCGTTTCAATCCCCATCACTGGAAGACGAAGACGCCTGGACATTGGTGCTTTTTCCCGATACACAATCCTATGTGAAATTTCAGCGTAACCAACCCATTTTGGACCTAATGGTTCATTGGGTGTTGGATCAGATCGAGCCCCTGCAGGTCGAGCTGGTGTTGCATGTGGGCGATCTGGTGGAACACAATGCCCTGCAAATTCCGGACGGCATCATCGCCGACCAAACGGGAAGGGAACAATGGGAGGCCGTTTCCCGGTCTATGGGGAAATTTGATCAGCAGGTACCCTTTATTGCCACGACTGGTAATCATGATTTTGGAATAAAAAACGTCGAAAACAGGGTCAGCTATTACGATCGGTATTTCCCGATTGAAAAAAACCGCTTTACGCGAGGGATGCTTCGGGATCATGGATTGGATGCGCAGGGAATGCCCACCTTACTCAATGCGAGTTACGAGTTTGAATCGCCCGACGGAGACAAATTTCTGATCCTGGTTATTGAGTTTGCACCAAGGGATGCGAGCCTGGAATGGGCCAGAGAATTGATAAGCCGGGAAGCGTATGCCGACCACCGGGTAATTTTATTGAATCACAGCTACCTGGACCGAAACAGTGAGTTCATCGAAACGGAGGCTTACCCGATCAGCGATCGAAACTACGGGAAAGCGGTCTGGGAGAAATTGGTAAAACCGTCTAAGAATATCGAATTGGTATTCTCCGGTCATATCGGAGACCCAGACAACCCCGAGGGGCATGTGGGCTTCCGGACCGATACCAATGCCGCAGGTAGAAAAGTTCATCAAATGACCTTCAATGCCCAGGCCCTCGGTGGGGGATGGCACGGCAACGGTGGGGACGGTTGGTTGCGGCTACTTGAGTTCAACGGTCTGGAAGTGACGGTCAAAACCTTTTCTCCGCTGTTTGCCATTTCTCCCGCTACCCGGCATTTGGCCTGGGGTACCGGAGCGTATGAGACGTTTACCTTTCGTTTGGACCCCTGATCGTAAAAACGGATTCTCCATTCACTTCTTTTTTTCTTTTTTTGGTTGCTTGCGCTTCTCCTCTTTCTGCTCTGGATATTCGTTTCTCCGGGGAGGACGGGGCCCTTCTCCCTCAGTATCCGGAGTTTCCCTATTGGATCCTTTATCGACCCCATCTCCCGAGAAATGCGGAAGGAAGGGTGTCACAATTGCTTGGTTGATACGCATCATTTTCAGGCTTTTTAGTTGTACCGGCGACTAGTGCCAAAATCATGCCAGCGGCGAATGTAGCAAATGGATCGATTCTTGCGTCCTACCTAGTAAAGGAGACCGTGGAAAGGCTTTGTGTGAAGCTAAAAGGCACTTTTCCCGCCTCCGACTGACGAAAGTCGATGTGAGGTGCAAAAATGGAACCTCAGGTAACACTCGGATACTATTCGGACAGGATGACGGCAGCAAAGAAAACATACATTCCCTTCCTTTGGATTTTACTCGCGGGTGCCGGTACGCTTGCCTGTGTGGAATCTCATCAGGCGGCCCCTGTACCGCGCGTTTCCCTTGCGGCTTCCACCTGGCGATTGCAGCCCTACCAACCGGAAAGCCCGGCCGGCGAGCTATTGAAAAGGCCCAGCTACGCACTGGAGTTTCTCAACGATTCCACGTTTTTGTTTCGTCTCGATGGCGCACTGGTCCATGGACGGTATGCTTACGATCTGGAGCGCAATAGCATGCAGTTTCGGGAACTCGCCTGGGTAAAAAACGGATGTTGTGCGAGCGATTATTCGCATGCATTGGTGGAAGCCTTGCAGGCTGTTTCTAAGGGGTTCCTGGAAAAAAGTCACTTGCGATTGCGCGGAGAAAAAACAGAAATGCGATTTAAACCGATGTATCTATGAAACCAAGAAAACAAAAAATCAATCGAAAATCAATGGTACGTCCACTAGCGGCCTGTCTGATACTGCTGGCAGTATTCAGCTGCGTGGGAGAGGATCCCGATCCAGGGGTGGAAGCACGCGTGATAGCCGATAATTTTGAAGTCGGCATGCAAGGATGGGAGGGGGGATTTGCAGATTTGCCGGTGGATGGTTTGGACAGTTACGAACTGGACGTTGCGCTCGATAAGCTGCCCGAAGAGACCGGGAAAACCGATCCGGCCATTCGGATTCAGGGACATAATCGGAGCGATGATTTGTTTATGTTTTTAAAGAAGGAGATTTCCGGATTGGACCCGGGAGCCAGCTACCGGGCGGTATTTGAGCTGCGACTGGCCTCCAGCTATCCGGAAAATTCGATTGGGATTGGCGGAAGTCCTGGCGGATCGGTGTTTTTGAAAGCCGGAGCCGTAAACCAGGAACCCATGGCGGAGCCGGTGGAGGAAGCGAGCACTACCTACTATCGAATGAATATCAATAAGGGAAATCAATCCCAGGATGGGGAGGACATGTATGGGTTGGGTACCATTGGTATCGCCGGAGATGCGTTCGTTTACGAAATCATTCAGCGCGACAATCGTAATCGTCCTCAGGAGGTGTTGGCTGATTCTGAAGGCAAGCTCTGGTTAATTGTGGGTACTGATTCGGGGTTTGAAGGGAAAACCGTTTTGTACTTCCAGGAAATCAAGGTAACTTTAACCAAGCAGTGACCTGATCGATTTTAAGCGGGGGCGCTCAGTTACGTTAACGTCACATACACATGGCTGAAAATTATTGGGAGGGATTTCGATGGATGAACGAACCAGGGAGTTGGTCGTTCGAACAAAATTCGCTTCGATTGCTAACCGACGGGGAGACCGATTTCTGGCGCGTTACCGAGCATGATTTTATTCAGGACAACGGTCATTTCTTTTTCCGGGAGGTACCGGGAACCTTCGATGTATTGCTGCGATTTTCCGGTACCTACCGGGATCTGTACGACCAGGCAGGCCTGATGTTGCGTGTGAACGAAACCAACTGGATAAAGGCTGGAATCGAATGGGTAGATGGGCTACCAAAGGCAAGTGTGGTGGTGACCCGGGATTTTTCTGACTGGTCCATCCGGGATTTACCGGAAACGCCAGCTAACTTTTGGATCAGGGCCCGGCGGGGCAGGGATCACGTAGAGCTATCGTACAGCACCGATGCCCTCCGTTTTGAAATGTTGCGCGTGGCGTATTTTCCTCCGGCAACATTCCTGCAGGTAGGTCCAATGGCTGCCTCTCCAAAAGGGAGGGGTTTTGAAGTTAGCTTTGACCCTCCGTCATTTCCCGGGTGGTAACTCAGGAAAGCATCTGTTCCACTACTTCCTCTCCGGAATTTATGGCACCTTCCATAAAGCCCTGCCAGTCGGCCAGGTGTTCGCCAGCAAAATGCACCAATTGGAACGGTTTTTTTAACACCGGCATCACATTAAACCATTGGCCGATTCCGTATTGGGCATAGGCGCCGTAGGAGTACTCGTCTTTGCCCCAGTAATAACTGGTTTCTCCGGATACCAGAGAACGAAGATCACCAAAAGCGGGACGCAGGGTATCGAGAATCAATTGGAGGCGGGCGGCTTTTGGCTGCGCGTGCAAGACCTCTGCTTTGTCGCCCACGGCATAGGCTACCAATACCCCTTTATTACCGGGTTGGTCCTTCGTACCGTGATAGAAGTAATGACCTACCCCATCGGTGACGCAATCGAAGTCTTCCCTGCCCCAGAAGCGCTCCGAAAAAACGATTGGGAATTTTCCAATCCGAGCGTATTGAAGTGCATGCAAGGCATCCGACATGGCGATGGGCAAGCCGGGATGCCAGTCAATTTTTAGCACCATGTAGGTAGGAGCGGTACAAATGAGTTGGTCTGCTTGATACACTTCTCCATTGGTACAGCGCACGGTCACTCCTTCTTTGGACTGCTCCACCCGGGTGACTTTTCGGCCCAGTTGCAGGGATGCTTCTCCGAGGGCCTCGGCCATTTTTTTCGCCAGCAGGTCGTTTCCCCCGCGTATTTTGAAGTCCATTTCATTTTTTTCGCTGCTTTCGGCATATTCAGCCATGGCACCAAAGCTAGAAACCTTACGGATCGACTCCCCAAAATCGGTGCTATCCAGGAGTTCGCGAATGTCAATATCGCGGTCCGTAAATCCCTTTCTGGATAAAAATCGCCACCAGTCCATCCGGTCTAATTTTTGTTTTTCCTTCGCGCGGAGTTTTTCCCAGTACTTCGTTTTTTGATCCCAAAACGCCTCCATCTCCGGGGAGAGTTGCCAGGTGCCCGCTTTGCTGTGATTTCCGCGGTAAATCAAGTCGGTTTCAAAACGGTTATCAAACAGCGTCAGATCAAATTCCTTGCACAACTCAATCACCCGTTCGTGAGACGCACCTACCCATTCTGCTCCCAATTCGATGGTTTGGGATTCTCCTTTTATCGGTTGGTGGGAAAACACGCGTCCACCCACCCGGTTTCTGGCTTCCAAAACGGTCGTTTTTACGCCGGCCTTTTTGAGTTTGTAAGCAGCGGCAAGCCCGGAAAATCCGGCGCCAATAATCAATACGTGTTTGGGTTTCTTAGCCGGCAAAAAGGTGGGGTATCCTTTTGCGGGAAGGGTAAGCGCACCACCCAATAGGGCAGTCGCCTGCAGGAAATCTCGTCTTTTCATGTGTTTATAATTGTCTCTAAGTTGCACATGGAATCTCGCATGGTTTATAATCGTCCCGGTGTGTGACGGGTACGTCATGCCTGCCTGTCCGGTAGGCAGGCTCGATTTTATCTGTTTATTAATTTGATTTTCATACGTCAGATGGAATCTCGCTACGATAATCACCTCACTGTGTGAGGTTCTCGTCGTGCATGTCTATCCGGTAGGTAGGCTCGATTTCATGAAGCAAAATGGATTTTTCATGAATATAGAAAAAAATCAAATTTCTCTTACAAAAGACGAAAAAATATGTTTGAAAATTTTCACTATTCGTTGGATAGCAACATTTCTTTGGGGGAATTGACTTTTTTCAGAATATATTGGGCAATTGCATCGCCTTGCTTTGTACCTTCCTCGATGGCATCCCGAAAGTGTATCCCCCCGTAGAGTCTGGAAATCGCCGCTTCGTCTGATGCCTGAAGGAAGGAGTCAAAGGCGCGTTCAGGTAGTCCAAAAAACACTTCGGAAGTATCGATGAATTCGAACCCCTCGCCAAAAAAATCCGTAAGAATGATCGCGCTTGTTCGGGAAATAACGCTGTGCCCGCTGGTGTATTCAGGAAAAGGAGGTGTCTGCAGCTGTGGTCGCCAGGTGTCGTCAATGTGTTCGTTAATGGCCGTAAGGGGCCGAATCCGATCACTGCGGTACTTCTCATCCCAGCAACTAATAAATGCATCGTGCAGGCTCATGGCAACGAGGGAGTGAATGTAGATACTTTGTTTTACGTTCAATCCGGCATCCTTACAGGCGATTCCCGTAATGCCGATCCAATGGCCGCCGGGGGTTATTTTTTTTAGGCCAATTGCCATGTGGCCACTGTAGGTTACATTGAAAGGGTTGCAGTCCCAGAAGTTCGCAATCAATTGCTGTTCTTCGTCCAAGTCCCCGGTGACCCGATAAATCTCATGCAATTGTTCGTAAAAACTGCTTCCGGGGTCCAAGGAAAAAGGGGCAGGAGGAGGTGGAGCAAAGTCACTGGCTTTATCCAGGAAGAAAGGGCGAATAGTCCGCCACTCCGGATCGATGGCAGCCATGTAGGCCGGCGGGGTAGGGTACCACTTTCCTTCCTCTCCGGAAGGACTGTAGCGCTTCAGGGTGCTGAGAAAACGGTAGCCATCTTCGGCGGCGTAGTCAATTACCCACTGGGCCAGCTGCTCCCCATAGACGACTAATTCGGCCATGTCCCTTTTTTTGAGGTATCGGTTGCTTAGGTATTGTTTTTGTAGTTTTTCCTGGGCTTCCTGCAATTTTTTCCCAGAAGGCATAAGCCGCTTGCCCACTTCCAACATGGCATATTGGGCAGAAAAAGAAGTATTGCTTGGCTCCTTTTCCGAAGGAAGCGTTGGCAGGGAATTAGGAAAGGGGCCTTTTAATTGACTAAGCAATGGATCGGCGGCGAAATCCTGCCCTTGTTGGAAAGCCAAATGCGCCGCCAATAAACTATAGCTGTAGAAACGTGCCGCACCTGGAGGGCTGGCCACGTCGTTGACCATCACTTCGGTGATCGAAAACAGGTGATCAATCATCCAGTCCAGTTCTTGTTTTTCCCGCTCCGAATCGGGTGGGTTGGTGCCCACTGCATACAATGGGTGCAGGTATCCCACAAAGAAAAACAGAAAAGCGGTATACAGGAGTTTTGTCATGCCAGTCGCTATACAATACCCCCAAATTTATTGAAATATCGGGGAATACCCAACTTCACGAACCTATCTATACACGAGGATTGGGTGTACGAAGCCAGCCCGAAACCCGGAACGTATCAGGCGATAAAGGTGCTGCTGCTTACCGGGGCTTCTCCTTTTATCAGAAATTCATTTTCTTTCACCAATGAAATGGCGCCCAAAATAGCCGAATCGTCCAATTCGGAAACGTAAATTTTAAGATTTTCAGAGATGGGTTTGTAGGGAAATTGATCGATAACATCCTGAATTCCTTTTTCAAAAAAGGGATATGCCTTTCGGATGGACCCTCCGATCACGATTGCTTCGGGTGCATAAGCCAAAAGCAATCGATAAATCAGTTGTCCCAGGTGATTTCCATACGCCTTAAAAATATCCAGGGCTTCCTGCGCGCCGTTTTCGGCACTTATTGCCAGTTTTTTGGCACTTTGCTTAAACTCCCTTTTAAAAAATTTGCTACTACAATAGTCTTCAAATGTATGTTCCAGGTAGGGGACGCCTCCCCATTCTCCGGCGCCGCAAAGCCTTCCGGTGTACAGATGGCCATTTGCAACGATTCCCGTACCGATGCCGGTGCCCAGCGTGATGCCGATCACGTGCCGGTGATCACGCGCCGGGCCAAATTTGTATTCGCCGAGAGCAAAACAGTTGGCATCGTTGTTGATCACCACCGGTACATTGAATTTTTTTTCCAAATAGGCCTTTAGGTTAACTTTTTGAAAAGACGGGATGTTGGCCAGGTTGTACACGATTCCTTCGATCGGATCTACCAATCCCGGGATCCCAATGCCAATGGATTTGAAACCGAATGGGGTATAATGCTCAATTTGGGTAGATATAGCATCCAGTATTTCTTCCTGTGGCAAACTGGCCGGTGTGCGGGTTTCTTTTCTTTCCGATAGTTTTCCATCCCGGATCATTCCGGAGCTAATCTTGGTACCCCCGATATCCAATCCAAGAACCATGTTATTTGCTTTCATTGTACGAATGGTTTTCGGGTTTTTCCCGATTTTAATTGTTAGAGAAGCCCGGAGTTCCCGGTATTCTTCCCCTACGGATTCCCCCGGATCATCCGCGGGAACCACAAAGGGGAAAAATGACCGCAGGTGTTACACCTACCTGCGGAGTAAGCCGTGTTGGGGGAAGGATCAAAGCATTCCCTCGGTGGATTTTTCCAATTCACGGGCTTCCACCAGAAATTCTTCTACGCCCATTTCCCTGAAAAAGATCAGTCCATGGCTGGACCTTACTTTTGCGGTATGGTGCTGGTAGAAATAATTTTTACCCAATAGCAGTTGCACATCGCTTAATTGATTGACCCAGGTTCTGCGGGCCAAAGTACTGAATTTGCCATTGTGGGCATAGCTTGGGAAGGATGCGTTTACCTGGCTCAGGTAACAATTGGAAAAGGAATCTTCCATGACCGACATGTCTCCCAGGGAAACGGGTACGATCACGTTTGATTCTGCCGCGTCAAATTTAAACCAAACATTTCGGTATCCAATAATCTTGAAACCACTTAAATCCTCTTCCAGACTCCATTGCCGAACGGCCTCCGCCGTGGCTTGCAATACCTTGTAATGGGTATCTGGTCCACTTCCTTCTGGATCCAGGGTGAGGCTGAGTTTGGTGGGCTTGATTTCCCGAAGCATGTTCAGTATGGGTTCCACATCCCGTTTTTTATCCGGCTGTTCGGTAAAGATATCCCCGGTATAAAATCCAAGACGTAGGTGATGGACATTTTTGACCTGAACACCAAAATGAGCCCAGACCAGTTCCTCTTCAAACTCCCGTATCATGCCTTTGAGCGTTTGGATATTTTTTGGGTTTTTCTCCCCATCGTAGGAATTTTTCAGCACCGTGATGATTTCATTGATTTGTTCCCGTAGCTGCATGGTAGTCTTGATACCAAACGTAAACACAATGGCGCGCACTACCCGGTGGCACAAACCCCTCAAGCGCTCCTCCGCATTTTCGGAAGCCACGTTGGTCAGGTAGTGGTAGACATCCTTATCCATTTTCAGCTTGTATCCGGACTCGTAGAAGTCGTCGAATTTCACCATCTGTATGCGGCCTTCGTCCAGAAATTTCTTGGTGCTTTTCAGGGTGTCGATAACAAAGGAATTGGTCACCGCCGTAAATCCCGACGTAAGCACGGCGAAATGCGCCTGATTGGTGTTTTCGTGCAGTTGTTTGGTGATTTGCGGCAGAATACCGAGGGAGATATCGTCGTGGTGCGGACCGGTATGTAGGAAGACCTCGTTTTTTTCTTCCTCCATTCCTTTGTCGATTTTCCCGCTAATGCGCTCGATGACCTCTTTGACGGTGTTTTCGTTCAAGTCTGGTATTTGACTGGTGTATTTGTCGTTTTTTAAATCCTCCAGGGTAATGCGGTGTCCGTATTTTTGAATTTTTTTGCACAGATCCAGAACGGCCCGTTCCGTTTTGGTATCGGTCCACTTTCCGGTAAAATAGTACTGATCGGTGCTGTCCGTAAGCTTGGAAGCAGCCCCTTTCGTTATGTAAAACCGTCCATTCTTTAGTTTTTGAAGCACCGTGGCGGGGTACACGTTTGTCATGGAGCGTTCCAGCGATTCCTTTACAATGGGAGCTTTGGCTTCCCCTGCCGCAATGATGATTGCTACGGCCTCGGGGTTGTGCACTATCGTGTCCAAACCGATGGTGATTACGAGACGATTGGCAGAGATTTCGATTCCTCCCAGGTCGCCTGCGGCTACCGCCTGTGTCTCAAAATTCGTTTCCGTAAGCCGGGTGGTCGAAAAAATGTCCGAGCCTCTGGTGTTAAAAGCGATGTGCCCGTCGGGACCAATGCCTCCCACAAAAAAACCGATACCTCCTTTTTCCCGGATTCGGGCTTCGTAGTCTCCGCACCATTGGTCGATAAGGTAGATGGATTCCTGCTGCAATTTCTCTAGAGGCGTGGTGTACGCCCTAACCCGGAGAGACAAGTCTACCTTGGAATCCGGAAATACCTCGCGGTAAGATTTCCCTTCTGCCAATGGTATTTCGTCGGAATTGATCAACAGGGCTTTTTTCGGGTCCAGGCCAAATCCTTCGATGTAAAACTTATTTACATAGTGGTAAAAACTATTTTTTTGCTGGGAAGAAATAGGGTAAAATTCGTCTATTTGTACGAATTGCAAATCCTTTAATACCGGTTTCTTGCAGTCTTTTAGTCCGTATTTTTCTCGAATTTCCAACCCTTTTTTCTTGTCCCAATTGTCCAGCAAAAACTGGGTCCATTTGATGAAATACTCGGGAGTTTTGCCGGTAGGTAGGCTGATAACACCTTCTGGGTTGGTTGAAACCCATTCTAAAAACCGGCAAGCAGTAAGTAATCCCAATTTTGGAAAATTATCGACGGTCAGGTAGGGGATTCTGGTCGTGATGGTTTCTATTTCAGAATCCTTAAAAAACGCCTGTTCAGTTTTGGAAAGTGGGTAATTTGCTAACATATGCTTTTTTCTTTTTTAGTGCGATTGGATGGTGTCCTCAAAGATGTGTTCGTTGACAATGGCAATGGCGCCGCGTAAGCCCACCTCTTTGCCTAGTTTAGATAACTCGATGGACGTCTTCTCCCGAAGTTTTGCCATGCTGTATATATTCAAAGCCTGCTGGATGGGTGTGGTAATGTACTGATTGGCCTCCGCAATAGCCCCTCCTAAAATTATCAGTTCTGGATTTAACAACTGTATGAGAATAGCGATACCCCGGCCCAGGTCCAATCCTACATCGGACAGAATGCTAATGGCGCGCTGGTCTCCGGCCATGGCTGCCTCTACCACAATGGCGGGTTCCAGGTTCTCTTCTTTTCCTTCCGATAGACGTGCCAGAATGGAATCTTTGTCCAGAGCGATGGCTTCTTTGGCAAGGCGGACCACGGCACCTCCGGAAGCGACGGATTCCAGGCAACCCCGCTTGCCGCAACTACAACTGATCTCCTTTGCGTCAAAAAGCGGCGAATGGCTAAACTCACCGGCAAAGCCAGAATAGCCCCGGTAGAGTTTTTCGTCGATAATGATTCCAAGACCGATGCCCCAGTCTACAAATATCCCCAGGACGTTTTTATGGGTGTTTTTGTTGCCAAACTTAAATTCGGCAAGGGTTTTTGCCCGGGCGTCGTTTTCGATGAAGACTTTGCGTTCAAACTTGGCTTCCAGTTGTGCCGTTAATGATTTCTTTCCCGATTTGAGGTAGGTGTGGTTGACACCGGCTACGCTGTCTACCAGACCGGGCATACTAATGCCTACCGCTATGACTTTTTCATCCGGTATTCCCGAAGATTGAATGACGTCCCGGGCAAACTCGTGAATCCTATCCAAGGTATCCGGCTCGTTGTTCAAAGGCAGCTTTACGGTTTTTACTTTGGTAACTTTTTCATTTTTGGTGTTGTAAACCGCCGCTTTGGCGCCGTACCGGCTGAGGTCCATTCCTAAAATAAAAAACGAATCCGGAGCCAAACCGTATAAATCCGGTTTTCGCCCTCCTTGCGATTGCCCCCGACCCTCTTTTACAACGATATTTTCCTCCAACAGGTCGGTAAGTAACAGGTTGACTGTGGGCAAACTGATCCCTACTAGCTGGCAAATATTGCTGGCAGTATTGTTGCCCAAGGTGTACAGTTCCTTAACGATTTTTAGCTTATTGATGTAGTTTTTTATTTCTACGACTCCTTCTTTTTTCTCCAGTACTATTTTTGGGTCTATCAGATTCATTGAAATGATTTTAATGCAAATTAATAAAAAATTTTACCAAACAACCACAACTTCATGTAAAAAATTATTTAACCTTCAATCGGGAGTTTTGTCGGGTTCAGATTTATGTATTTTAGTAATCCATGCAAACTTACCTATTAGGCATGGATGAATCAGCTAAAGTAAAGTTAAGTTATTTATAAAAATATATAAAGCCAAGCTATTTTTTGAAAATATTTTATCATGTTTGTTCTGAACTGTAACCTATAGACGAATCAACTCTGTGAACAATCATGAAAGGCAGAAGAAAATTTATCAAACATTCGGTAATGTCAACCCTTGCAACGGTTCCATTGGCGGGAATTGCCAGAAACCTGTCGGGGAAAACAGCGGAAACTATTGCATATAAGCCCCACATTTTATCCACCTGGAATCACGGCATGCCGGCAAATGACAAAGCCTGGGAGGTGTTGGAGACTGGTGGATCCATCCTGGATGCGGTAGAGCAAGGTGTGATGGTCACCGAAAACGATCTGAGTAATTTATCGGTGGGCTTACAAGGCCTACCGGATAGGGAGGGGATTGTCACGCTGGATGCTTCTATCATGAAAGGAGACGGGTCCTGTGGCGCCGTGGCGTTTGTCAGGCAAGTCAAACATCCCATTTCCCTGGCAAGAAAAGTGATGGAGAATACGCCGCACGTATTACTCGCGGGAGAGGGAGCCCGGCAGTTTGCGATCGCAGAAGGGATGCCCCTGGAAGAGGAAGTGCTCAGCCCCAATGCGGAAAAGGCCTATGAACGGTGGAAAGAAAACGCAAAATACCAACCCATTATCAATATTGAAAACCACGATACCATTGGGATGATTGGCCTCGACGAAACGGGATCCCTTGCCGGCTCTTGCACCACCAGTGGTCTGGCCTACAAAATGCACGGAAGGGTTGGCGACAGTCCGATTATCGGTGCCGGCCTTTTCGTGGACGACCAAGTCGGCGCCGCCACTGCGACCGGTTTGGGAGAAGAAGTCATCCGAATCTGTGGGGCGTTTTTGATCGTGGAACTGATGCGACAGGGAAGAACCCCTCAGGAAGCCTGTGAAGAGGCCGTCAGACGAGCGGTTGCAAAAAGTAAAAACCTGGATTCCACACAGATTGGCTTTCTTGCGTTGAACAAAGAGGGGAGTTTTGGAGGCTATGCCATCCGTCCCGGATTTAATTTTGCCCAACACCATGCGAACGGCAGGTCGCTGATCGATGCAGGGAGTTGGTTTAACTAGAAATTGATGGACAAACGAATCGTTTTCGAAGCGCCTGTGTACACCCTGGAAGCAGCCATTCTGGCGGCATCCAACGGTGTGGATCGGCTGGAATTGTGTGCGGATTTTGGAGAAGGGGGGACCAGTCCGAGTGCCGGTTTGCTGAAGGTCGTCAAAGCGCATGTAGCAGTTCCCGTATTTGTCATGATTCGGCCTCGGGGCGGAGATTTCGTTTATTCCCGGTACGAGCTACAGGCCATGCGGGAGGACATCCGGATCCTGGGGCGATTGGGCGCCGATGGCTTTGTATTGGGTGTGTTGCACCCTTCCGGAGCGGTAAACGAAACGGCCTGTGCCGCCCTGATTGATGCGGCCGAAGGCAAGCCCTGCACCTTTCATCGTGCCTTTGACCTAATTCCAGATAAGCTGACCGCTCTGGATCGCATCATTTCCCTGGGTTTTAAACGGATCCTCACTTCGGGCGGAAGCAACACCGTCTCGGAAGGTTTATCGGTTTTAGCGGAGGTATTGACTCACGCTGGAGAACGAATCACTGTCATGCCGGGAGGAGGCCTGGCTACGAAAAACCTTGCTCCCCTGGCCCGCACCGGTCAGCTTCGGGAGGTGCACCGCTCCTGCAAGATGCTGCGGCCGTCGGATAGCGTGCCACCGGATCCCCTGGTCAGGCTGTCTCTTTTGGATGAAATGGAAAGAAAAATTCTAACCGTTGACCCCGCACTCGTCCGTTCGTTTCGGGAAGCATTGGACGACCTTACGAGGGATTTATCCTGAAAAATTTGTGAATACCCGTTTGTAGTGGTATATTATGTATTCAATAAACCCTATAACGTATGGTAAAGAGTTTTCAGGGGGTGCGGGAAGCCCCTATCAAACCGAGTAATCAGCCCATATTGGTAAGCGACTACATGTCAACCAATTTGGTCACATTTCGTCCCGAAGATTCCATCGATTTTGTGATCCGTATGCTGACGAGAAAGCGAATTTCAGGCGCTCCTGTGGTAGACGAGACAGGTAAGCTGGTTGGGATGATTTCAGAAGGGGATTGCCTGAAAGAAATCATCAAGGGGCAATACACGAATACCCCGAAGTTTCCGGCAGCAGTGGCCGAACACATGACGAAGGACGTGCGAACCTTGCCTCCAGACATTTCCATATTCGATGCAGCAGATCGGTTCCTGACGCTCAAAATTCGCCGGTTTCCGGTGGTCAAAGATGGGAACCTCATCGGGCAAATCAGTGTCAGCGATATCGTACGGGCCATACCCAAGTTGAAGGCTTCCACCTGGTAAGACGAAGCAGCGGGGTGGTGACCTTTCAGATGTACCCGGCCATTTGGTAAGCCAACAGTCCCACCCATTCTTTCACCAGAACATGCCAGATCGAAATGGAGTGAATACTTGGCTCTATCAAGGATTTGCTGGTCAGATTTGGTGACGAACTGTAGTAATCGGTAGGAAATGTATCCGGACAAAGGCCTGTTTTCACAAAACAGGCCTTTGCTCGTTTCATGTGAAAGGCAGAGGTAATTAGCAAGATTTTGGTAGAAGGGAAGTCCTCATATCCGTTTTCTTGCAGGGTACGGTGGCTGAAAAGGGCATTTTCCCGGGTGTTTTTGGCTTCGGTTTCCAAAATCAGATCGGATTTTTTGACCCCCGCCCAAATCATGAATTCCGCCAGAGATGCTGCCTCTGATTTGGGGTGAATGGGAGAAAATCCAAGTCCTCCGCTGATCAAAATTTTCTTCAGTTTCCCCATTTTGTATAGCTGGATCGTATGTGTCACACGGTCCGCCCCCTTGTTGAAAAATGTCCTATCCTTCGGCAGTTTGTCGATAAGCGTTACGCCCGTCAGCACGATGCCCACATCGTATTCGGGAAGCCCTTCAAATTGCCTGGGCTCGGGTTCCCAGGCATGCATCAGCCGGTTGGAAACGTAGCTATTGGAGAAAAACAGCAAGAGTGCGGTTCCGCCCATAATCAGTTGCTTTCCCCAGTCTCTGCGAATAAATACAAGGCCTGACACTAGCATCCCCAGGCAGATAGAGAATGGCATGATTAGAAAACTGGCCACTTGAGAAATAAAAAAAAACATACCAGCAGGGAGTTATTGGTGATTCACATGTCTTAGGGGACACTAATTAATAAAAATATCCTAAAATAAGCTGCCACCGGTTGTTTTTCTTTTTAACTTCAACGCTTGGTCTGGCTGCCCCTGCGTGTGGCCTGTTGGTGCAACTACTTCCGGCTTTTTTATGGCAATTCCTACTCCCTTTCAGCTCTACAAATCATCGGCAGGTTCTGGAAAGACCTACACGCTGACGACAGCTTACCTCAAGTTGGCACTCGCAAATCCCCTGGCATTCCGGCAAATACTTGCGGTGACCTTTACCAACAAAGCCACGCAGGAAATGAAAGAACGGATCCTGGAAGAACTGCTTCGGCTACGGGGGAAGGTGGACGAAACCCAGCAAATGGATCAGGACCTCATGGCAAAATGGGCATTGGCACCGGCTGAATTGTCCGCCCGGGCTGCTGCAACGCTGACGGCAATCCTGCACGATTACGCTGCTTTCTCAGTAAGCACCATTGACAGTTTTTTTCAGCAAGTAATTCGGGCTTTCGCCCGCGAGATCGATTTGCAGGCAAAATACGACGTGGAGTTGGACCTGGACCGCGTCATGGAAAGAATCGTGGACCGACTCATGACACGCGTGGTAGACGAGCCGGATTTGCACCGCTGGTTGGTGGCATTTTCCCTTCACAAAATACAGGAAGGGAAAACCTGGGATACAAAAAAGGCAATCTTTGACCTTGGAAAGAAGATTTTTCAGGAAGATTTTAAGCGTGCACAGCCGGAGATCAAAACGTTTCTGGAGGGCCCCGAAAACCTGAAAAAGTTTGGCGAATACCTGCATCGCCAAAAACGATTGGTCGTATCGGAGGCAGTGGAATTGAAAGCCGAAGCACAGCGAATACGCGAACGTCACGGTTTGGAATGGACGGATTTTAGGGGGGGGCAGCGGTCGTTTGCCCATCAGCTAGAAAAACTGGGCATTCCCTCCAATCCGGTACCGGAGCTCTCCGACTCCCAAAAAGATAATATTCCCGACCCCGATACCTGGTATACGAAGACCAGTACGAAGAAAGCCGCGATTATCGCGGCAAACCGGGAGGGGCTTGCGGCAATTTTTGCCCGATTTGAGCCCCTGAGAGGTAAATGGAATACCCTGGATGCTATGAGTAAAAACCTCTACGTCTTCGGTCTGTTTGGCTATTTATTGGAAGAGCTGAATGCTTTAAAGGAGGAGGAAAATATTCTACTAATATCAGAAGCAAGCGATTTTCTCCGTTCTATCACGGCAGAAAACGATGCCCCGTTTATTTACGAGAAAGTAGGGAACCGTTTTCGGCATTTTTTACTGGATGAGTTTCAGGACACCTCCGGATTTCAATGGGAAAGCTTCCGGCCGCTGCTTCTCAATTCCCTTTCCATGGGAAATACCAACCTCATCGTAGGAGACGTAAAGCAGTCGATCTACCGCTGGCGGGGAGGGGAGATGCGTCTGCTGATGGAGCAGGTGGAACGCGATACCGGGCATTTTGGATTGGAAATTAACCAATTGGACACCAATTTTCGTAGTTTGCCGCAGGTGGTTGCATTTAACAACAGCCTGTTTTCGGGGCTTTCCGGACTGCTCGAGGCAGCGTTGTCGGAAGACCTCGGAGAGGACATGGGTATTTTGATCGCCAAGGCCTACGCGGAAATTCACCAAAAGGTGTCGCCCCGGCAACTAGCCAAGGGTAAGTCTGGAAAAGTGAAGCTCGAATTTTTAGTGCCGGAAAACGATCGGAATTTTGCGGACACCGCCCTGGAAGCCCTACCGGGAATGATCGACGAGTTATTGGCGAAGGGGTACCAGTTGAAAGACATTGCCTTACTGGTGCGAAAAAACGGGCAGGCAGCGCAAATCGCGGATATCTTGATGGCTCATGGCCACCAACATCCGGATAAAAAATACGATGTCATTTCGGATGAGGCCTTGTTTTTGAATAAATCCGCTGTGGTTAGGTGTTTGCTGGCGGCTTTAAAACTTGTCAGTGATCCAAGCGAGGACCTGGCCAAAACCAACCTTTGGGTGCAATGGGCGCGTGCCAAACAGCAGGCATTGTCTCCGGACTTCTTCCTAACGGGTGCCTTGCCTGCACCATTTGCCGGTCATGAAACAGCGTTTTATGCGAAAATGGAGGGATTTAAACGGCTTCCCTTATTGGATTTGCTGGAGGCATTGATTGACTTGCTGGGTTTTAACGAAGCGCTGGAAGAACGGGCCTACTTGTCGGGTTTAAAAGAATCCGTTTATGATTTTGTCGCCAAAAACAGGGCCGATTTGGGTAATTTTTTAGAATGGTGGGCGCTTCATGGACACAAACGCACGGTAAAGTTGCCGGATACACACAATGCCATCCGGATTCTCACCATCCACAAATCAAAAGGCCTCCAGTTTAAAGTCGTCGTGTTGCCTTTTTTGGACTGGAAGCTTTTCGATACGGTAAAGGACTCCATTGTGTGGACGCAGTATCTGTGGGAGCAGGGGATGCCGCCGGTAGTCATGCCATTGACCATTCGGAAGGGTTTACTCAATTCTGAATTTGCAGGAGTGTACCGACTGGAATCCTTGTTGAGTCATTTGGATAACCTAAACATGCTTTACGTGGCATTTACGCGGGCAGAGGAGGTGATATGGGGACTGGCTCCCCAGAAAAACCAGCCATCCAGCAATCTCACAACGGTAGCGGACTTGCTATTGCAGGCGATGGCCCTTCGGGGAGGAGGAGAGGCAGTGGATTTTCCAGATTATTTCGACGACGAAAAAATGACCTTTGAACTGGGTAAATGGCCCGATGCAGGAGGTACATCCGGTTTGGTAGCACCACCGCAGGAGAAGATGGCCTGGAACTACCGTCCCTGGGAAGACAGCCTGCAGGTCCGGCAGGTTGTGGGTAGTTTTGATGAGTCGGGGGTTTTCAGCCGGCGTAATTTTGGTCAGCTGGTGCATGCATTGATCGAAAAATCGAAAACCAAACCGGATTTTTTCCTGGAATTGGATGCGTTGTATTTTGATGGATCGGTGGATGCAGCCGAACGGGAGACGTTACAGGCACAGTTCAACCACCTCTGTCAAGTTCCCGAATTTAATGGTTGGTTTGATGAAAATTACCAAATTTTGACGGAGCAGGGAATTTTGCTTCCAGGTGGTGGCAGCAAACGGCCCGATCGCTTGGTATTTAAGAAGGACCTTGTGGAAGTTGTGGATTTCAAAACGGGAAAGGAAGTAGACCGCTACAGGGATCAGGTGCAGGGGTACATGGACTTAATCCGGAGACTTGAACCCGGCAATACGGTCATTGGATATATCTGTTACTTAGAGTCCGGCTCCATAATCAAATTAACATAGATGAATAGTTTTTTAAAAGAGACAGCCGCCCGTTTGTTAGACAGCAAAGGCGATTTGAAAGGGGTACAAGTAATTTTACCAAACCGCAGAGCAGGCCTGTTCTTTACCCGGTACCTTAGCCAATTGGTCGATACACCCGTATGGATGCCGGAAATAATCACCATTGAATCCTTGTTTTACCAGTGGGCAGGAAAAAAGCCGGCGGACAAGTTGACCTTGATTTACGAATTGTACCAGCAGTTTCGCAGCTTGACCCAGCGGGAGGAGAGTTTTGACCGGTTCTATTTTTGGGGAGAAATGATCCTAAAGGATTTCAATGACCTGGACCAGTTTTTAGTTGATCCACAAAAACT
The DNA here is from genome assembly GCF_900109255.1 of Cyclobacterium xiamenense. NCBI lineage: Bacteria > Pseudomonadati > Bacteroidota > Cytophagia > Cytophagales > Cyclobacteriaceae > Cyclobacterium > Cyclobacterium xiamenense. The sequence goes on from NZ_FNZH01000009.1 coordinate 70,952, forward strand.
ATTTACCAACCTGAAGGAACAAAAAATACTCGAGAGTGACTGGAGTTTTCTGAGTCCCGAGCAAGTGAAATTGATACAGGAATTTTGGGCCTCATTTGAGGGTAGGGACCGGCATCATCAGGAGAAATTTTTACGATTCTGGGACATGCTCCATCCCTTGTATACCCGATTTAACGCTTCGATCGAACGTCAGGGCCTGGCTTATAGCGGAAAAATCTACCGGGAGGTGGCGTCGGGTCTGGAAAGTATTCAGAAACCTGCCGAGCAGCTGGTATTTGTAGGATTCAATGCATTTACAGCGGCGGAAGAAACACTCATTAAGCATGCAGTGAAGTATTTTGGGGCCGAGATTTTTTGGGACGTAGACGCGTACTACCTGGACCAACCTGAACAGGAGGTGGGTCTTTTTTTTCGGCAATACCTAAAAGATCCGGTTTTTGGTCCCACGTTTCCCAATCCCATTCCCCGGCACATTCAACAACAAAATGCTAGCATCCAGACCTACACCGTTCCGCTGAAGATTAACCAAGCCAACCTGGTGGCCGGGCTATTGGAGACGCTTGAGGGGGAAGAGCGTTGGGAAGAAACGGTGGTGATCTTGCCGGAGGAGCAGCTATTATTCCCGCTATTGAACGTGCTTCCAGATCAAATAAATCGCGTAAATGTTACAATGGGCTATCCGGTCAAGCAAACGCCGGTGTATACCTTCCTGGAAGCGGCGCTGGAGCTTCAGCGGTACGCCAAAATGGAGGAGGGCGTGTTGGTCTTTTATCACAAGCCGGTAAAAGAACTCCTCAATAACGTTTACCTCCGGGGGGTGGCGCCTGATTTTACCAAACACCTGCTCGAAGAACTGGTACGGACAAATTCCATTTATTACCCGGCCGAAGCACTCCGAAAGGGAGGAGGTATCTTTGCGCACATTTTTCAGCAGCTTCGCCCGGATACGATCCTGGAGGTGGTCATGGACTGGATTCGTGAATTGGCTGTTTCTATGGACGAAAACAGCATGGAGCGCACCTATCTGTTTCAGTGCTATAAACAGATGAATCGACTCCGGGAGCTATTTGAAAACGAGGTCAAAGAGGAGGTAAGTGTTGGTTTTTTTATCAAACTTTTCCGCCAGGTATTTGCGGAAACCCGGCTGCCGTTTGAGGGCGAACCCCTGGAAGGTCTTCAAGTGATGGGCGTGCTGGAAACGCGGAACCTTGACTTTAAGCGGGTTATCATTTGTTCGATGAATGAGGGGAGTTTTCCGCCTTCCAGGTCCATGGATACCCTAATCCCGTATAATCTAAGGCGCGCGTTTCAGATGCCGGTGCAGGAACAAAACGATGCGATCTATGCCTACACGTTTTACCGGCTGCTACACCGGGCGGAGGAGGTACATCTGATTTATTCCACCGCAGCTGCCCAGGGACAGGTGGGCGAAAAAAGCCGGTACATTCAGCAACTGCAGATCGAAATGGATCAAGCGGGTGTACAAAAAAAGGACCGCCTGGTGCACGTACCGGTCAGTTTAACAAAAGCAAGCCCCATCACCATTGAGAAAGATCCCCACATTTTGAAGGTTCTGGAACGGTACACCGATCGCAGCGAAAGCGATAAGGTAGGAACGGCCTTTTCCCCTTCGGCGCTCAATCGATACCTGGATTGTAGGCTTAAGTTTTACCTTACCTACATTGCTGGGCTGGATGAACCAGAGGAGGTACAGGAAGCGGTAGATCCTGCAGTTTTTGGAAACCTGGTTCATCAGTCGCTGGAAAACCTGTATACCGGGTTTATCGGCAGGAAAGACCGAAGCCGGGTGGAAGCATCCGATATCGACTCGTTAACAAAATACATCGGGCCTGCTGTGGAGAAAGCCATCCGATCGCAGTATTTTGTGGAAGAAGGGGCGGCTATGAAACTGAACGGTCAATTGACCATTGCTCGGGATGTGCTGCAAAAATACCTCGCGGGAGTTCTGGAACAGGACCGCATTACGGCCCCTTTTACCATTATTTCGCTGGAAGGGAATAAAAAATACCAGGCAAAATTGCTGGTCGACACCCCTTCGGGTAGCGTTTGGGTCAATTTGGGAGGAATCATTGACCGGGTGGACCGCGTAGGGTCAACCATCCGCCTGATCGACTACAAGTCTGGGGCCGATAAAAAGGAGTTTTCCGGTATTTCAAGCCTTTTTGACAGGGAGGACACCTCCCGAAACAAAGCGGTGATGCAAACCTTGTTTTATGGATTGCTTTACGAATCCAGGCATCCGGAGAATGAGTTGCCGCTGAAGCCGGCACTGTTTAACCTGCGGGAAATTTTTAAGGAGGATTTTTCTCCGTATTTGCTGGAAAAAGTACCACGTAGCCAAAAAAGAGAAGTCACCAATTATGCGGATTACCGGGAGGAATTTATTGCCGGACTCACGGAATTGCTCGCGGAGATTTTTGATCCCGGTCAGCCCTTTGATCAGACCGGGGACCTGACAAAATGTACCTATTGCCCGTTTTCAGAAATATGTTCCAGATAGGCAGGTACTTTCGATATTGGGCGAAAATGTTTACCTTTAGCTCTTTGACATAGAAGATGAAACCAACAATTCATTCGGTTTGGCTAGTTGGGTTGACAGGTGGACTGGCGTTACTTGCATCTCCTTTTCTGATCCGAGATTTTCAATGGATTTCCTCTCAGGAAGACAGCTGGCAGTTCGTGCAGTTTTATGGTCTTTTTTCGGGAGGCTTGCTAGTGGTATTTTCCTGGATTTTCCTAACCTCACAAGTAAAAAAAAACGATCTGGCAGGAGGGATTTCCCACCAGATTTTCAATAAATTACCAAATTGTGTGTGGGTATTTTCATTAGCGAACCGAAAGGTGGAACTTTCCAATGAAATGGCAGATTCAATTTATGCACTTGCCAGCCGTCCGGACCCTTTCCAAAGTTTTCAGTCCCTATTTTTCACGTCCAAAATAGGGGCAAAGGTAGTCGATGGAGAGTACCACACCTTTCGAAATGTCGTGATGATTGATAAGTTTTACGAACCCCGGTATGTCGATCTTTTCAGTATTCCATTTACAAGTGTGCCGAAGCGCATGGTATTGGTAATGGCAGTGGACCACTCGGAAGTCCACCGTTCGTTGGATAAGATTCGAAAATTGTCGGATTCTTTACAACAACAGAATCAACAATTAAAAGAATTCTCCTTTATCAATTCTCATACCATCCGTTCGCATTTGACCAATATACTGGGCTTACTACAGGTAGAGGAGCAGGGTATTTCTGGCGATGCCCTGGCGATGTTGAAGGATGCGGCGGTCCGTTTGGACACCGAGATTCACCACATGAATGAATTATTGATGGATAAGGACCTAAAAACAAAAGAGGTGGAGCAAAAAGAGCAAACGATCGTATTTGTTGACGACGACAAAGTGCAGCACATGATCAATAAGCGGATTTTATTAAAGGTCAACGAAAAGCTGAAGTTGGTTTTTTTTGAAAACCCCTACGAGGCGCTGGATTGGCTGGAGAAAAATGCGGCAGACGTGGTATTACTCGATATCAACATGCCGGAAATGGACGGCTGGTATTTCTTGAATCTGATGGAGCAAAAAGGCATCAAGCGGGAAGTGAAAATGCTTACTTCCTCCCTGGACCCGGATGATCTGGAAAAAAGTAAGGGCTATAAACAAGTGACTGGCTTTTTAGTAAAACCCCTAAAAGATGAAAATATCGCCGAATTTTTGGCCAATTAGAAGTATAGCTTGATTTTTGTATTCGAATTATAGTTCCAACTAAAATCACCATGATATGTCGGGAGAGCCCACAAAAAAAGACAAAGTAATCAGCAAACGGATCGATCGGTTTTTTATCGGTTTGGAACGTGCCTACGATTTTGTCAAAAGGTTTTTTAAGGAAGTTTGGTTTCCGCCCTACGAGTTTAAAGAGGTAATTCGGCAATGTTACCAAATTGGCTACAACTCCCTACCCCTGATTTCGTTAACTGGATTTATCGTAGGGGTTGTATTCACGAATCAATCCAGACCATCGCTTTCGGAGTTTGGAGCCACGTCCTGGCTGCCGGCCCTGATATCCATCGCGGTGGTTCGGGCCATGGGCCCGCTGGTTACGGCCCTTATAGCCGCGGGTAAGGTCGGCTCCAGCATTGGTGCCGAAATCGGTTCGATGAAAGTAACCGAGCAAATTGATGCCATGGAGGTTTCGGCAACCAACCCCTTTAAATTCCTGGTCGTAACCCGCGTCCTTGCCAGTACCTTTATGATTCCTGTTTTGGTATTGTACACGGATTTTGTAGCGTTATTGGGAGCATTCGTAAATGTTCATTTCAACGAGTTGGTAAGTCTAAGCACGTTTTTTGTACAGGTGTTTGATGCGATTTCCTTTCTGGACGTTACTTCATCGATGGTAAAGTCCCTGTTTTTTGGCTTTACCATCGGGATCGTGGGCTGTTACAAGGGATACAATTCTACCAAGGGAACCGAAGGAGTGGGCAAGGCGGCCAATTCCGCGGTGGTGATGGCCATGTTTTTGATTTTCATTGAGGAGTTGCTCTCCTTGCAGGTAACCAATTTCTTTAGACAACTTTGACCATGAGAGAATCAGTAGTACAAGTTCGAAACCTGATCAAATCATTCGGAGACCTTCACGTTCTTAAGGGGGTCGATTTGGATCTATATCGAGGAGAAAACCTGGTAGTTCTCGGTAAGTCGGGCAGCGGCAAATCGGTTTTGATCAAAATCATGGTCGGCCTGCTGACGCAGGACGAAGGTTCGGTCAAGGTACTGGGGAAGGAAGTAAAAGACCTGAACTCCAGAAAGCTCAACGAACTTCGCCTGAAGATAGGCTTTTCGTTTCAGGCGAGTGCCTTGTACGATAGCATGACCGTGCGGGAAAACCTGGAATTTCCGCTGGTTCGAAACGTAAAGAACCTGAGTAAGGAAGAAAAAGATAAAAAGGTGGAGGAGGTGCTCGACAGTGTGGGTTTGCTGCAAACGATTAATCAAATGCCTTCCGAGCTTTCCGGCGGACAGCGGAAGCGAATAGGAATCGCCAGGACACTTATCTTGAAACCCGAGATCATGTTGTACGACGAGCCTACGGCAGGGTTGGATCCCATTACCTGCATGGACATAAACAATTTAATCAATCAGGTAAACGAAATGTACAAAACAACATCCATCATCATTACCCATGACCTTACCTGTGCGAAGGTGACCGGAGACCGCATGGCGGTACTGTTGGATGGGGTTTTTGGTGCGACTGGAAAGTTCGAAGAGGTATTTGAGTATGCCGAAGACGACAGAGTAAAATCATTTTATGACTATAATTTCATCAAGCAATGAGAAACGATAACAAAAAATCGGTTACCGTCGGCATATTTGTGCTGATTGGAATAATAATTTTGGTGACCGGGATACTTACATTGGGTGCGCAACAGAAAGCATTCGTGAGTAGCATTCGGGTATTTTCGGTTTTCGATGATGTGGGAGGATTGCAGCCAGGAAATAATGTGTGGTTTTCTGGTGTAAAAATCGGGACCGTCAAGAAAATTAACTTTTACGGAGAATCTCAGGTAGAGATCGAAATGAACATCGAATCCTCGTCCAAAGAGTACATAAAGAAAAACTCCAAAGCAACCATCAGTTCGGATGGCTTGATCGGTAATAAAATAATCGTCATCTACGGCGGGACGGGGCAAGGCCCCTCCATCGAAGAAGGAGACCGGTTGGATGCCGAGATGCCCCTGGATACCGACAAGATGATGGAGACCCTTCAGGTAAATAACAATAACCTGGTTTCCATTACAGAGGATTTGAAGGTGTTGACTCATAAGATAGCTAGCGGGGAAGGAATTGTGGGTGCAGTGCTTACCGATAGCCTGCTTGTGCAAAACTTCAAGCAGATCATGGTCAATCTCGAGCGTACGGCTGCGAATAGCACCCGGATGACGGCCGAGTTGGCTGATTTTTCCAGGCAGCTCAATCAAAAAGGCGGACTCATCGATGAATTATTGACCGATACAACCGTTTTTGCCAGCTTAAAGTCCACCGTTCTCGATTTGGAAGCGACCGGCAGGCAGGTAAGCGATGTCTCGGAAAACTTTAAATCGGTGAGCGAAAACCTTCAGGATTCAGACAATGCCCTGGGGATGTTGCTGAATGACGAACAATTTGCCGCCTACCTCAAAAACACCATGGTCAATCTCGATACCGGAACGGTGCGCTTAAACGAGACCCTCGAGGCATTGCGCTACAACTGGCTGTTTCGGGGATCTTTCCGAAAGATGGAAAAGGCAAAAGACAAAGCCGAATAGTGGGGGGATGTTCCCGGCTTACAGGCGCAGATTTGCTTCGAAATTCGCCAAAAATAACCTATATTAGTGGTATTGGAAACCGAAAGCGGTTCCAGATTACGTAAACTCTTTTTTATCATTTAACCAATACAACGCATGGCTAATGATCCATATCAAATAAAGAAGAAATTACCATCTCCCAAAGGTGACCTGACTTACTGGAGTCTGGAAGCCTTACAGCAAAAGGGATACCCGATTAACAAACTACCTTTCTCCATTCGCATTCTTCTCGAAAATGCGCTTAGGAATTTTGATGATTTTGCTATTACCCAAGAAAACATAGAAACCCTGCTGAATTGGAAGCCGCAGGCTTCGGATAAAGACATTCCCTACAAGCCAGCCAGGGTATTGATGCAGGATTTTACCGGCGTGCCCGCGGTGGTGGACATTGCCTCACTTCGGGCGGAAGCCGTTCGAAAGGGAAAAGATCCGGAAAAAATCAACCCTTTGATTCCGGTAGATTTGGTGGTGGATCATTCCGTACAAGTGGATTTTTTCGGTACCAATTATTCGTACAAGAGAAACGTAGATGTAGAATACGAACGCAACGGTGAGCGGTACGAATTTCTAAAGTGGGCGCAAAAATCGTTTCATAATTTTTCCGTGGTTCCGCCCGGAATGGGTATTTGCCATCAGGTCAATCTCGAATACCTGGCCCAGGGGGTCATCGCCAGGGACGGAAACGTTTTCCCAGACACGCTGGTAGGTACCGATTCCCACACCCCCATGGTCAACGGGATAGGTGTAGTCGGATGGGGAGTAGGCGGGATTGAAGCGGAAGCCGCCCTATTGGGCCAGCCCATTTATTTCATCATGCCGGAAGTAGTGGGTCTGCGACTTACAGGTGCCCTTCCCCTGGGTACTACTGCCACCGATATGGTGCTAACCATTACGGAATTACTCCGCCGACAGCGTGTCGTGGGAAAGTTTGTGGAGGTATTTGGACCCGGGTTGGATGGGTTATCCGTTCCGGACAGGGCCACGATCGCCAATATGTCTCCGGAATTTGGGTGTACGGTGACCTATTTTCCCATCGATGACCGCACATTGGACTACATGTCCCGTACGAACCGTTCACGGGAGCAAATCGAACTCGTGGAAACCTATGCAAAAGCCAACATGCTGTGGCGGGCTAATGAAGACGACATCAACTATTCCACCGTGGTTGAGTTGGATCTGGGTACCGTCGAACCCACCGTCTCTGGGCCGAAGCGTCCGCAAGATAAGATCCTCATGCGCGAATTTAAGGACAAATTTGGCGCGTTGCTAAAGGAGGTACATGGCAGGGATTACATTCCTATCAACAAACGAGATGTTGGAAGATGGTACACAGAAGGGGGAGGCAATCAGCCAGTGGAAACACCCGATCCGAGTGGAGAGAAGGAGGTAGAGATTGAAACAAAGGTTAAAAACGGTTTAAAAACCGTTATGGTGCAATTGAATAACGAAGAATTTGCGCTTCATGACGGTTCGGTGGTAATTGCTGCCATCACTTCCTGTACCAATACCTCAAACCCCAGTGTGATGATCGGCGCGGGACTTGTGGCGCGAAAAGCAAGAGAACGGGGCTTGGACGTAAAACCATGGGTCAAAACCTCTCTCGCTCCTGGCTCCAAGGTAGTGACCGATTACCTGAGGCATTCCGAATTACTCGATGATTTGGAAGCCCTGCGCTTCCACGTGGTTGGCTACGGCTGTACCAGTTGTATCGGCAATTCGGGACCCTTACCGGTCCATATCGCCAAAGCAGTTGAGGAAAATGATCTGGTCGTCGCTTCGGTCCTTTCCGGAAACAGAAATTTTGAAGCACGAGTACACCCGCAGGTAAAAATGAACTACCTCATGTCGCCCATGTTGGTGGTGGCGTACGCATTGGCCGGCAGGGTGGATGTGGACCTCAATAACGAACCCCTTGGGTACGATCCCAATCTGGAACCCGTTTACCTAAAAGACATCTGGCCGTCCAACGAAGAAATATTCGAAGTAGCCAATAGGGTGCTTTCTCCAAACGATTACAAGAAAAATTACGGGGAAATCTTTGAAGGAAACGAACAGTGGCGCAGCCTCAAAGCGCCCGAAGACAAGGTGTACCAATGGTCGGATTCTTCTACCTACATCAAAGAGGCACCCTTCTTTAACGGTATCGCTGAGGAGATAGCTGCGGCAGCTGACATTGTCGACGGAAGGGTTCTACTAAAATTGGGAGACTCCATCACCACCGACCATATTTCTCCAGCAGGATCGTTTTCACCTTCATCGCCCGCCGGCAAGTACCTCATCGCAAAAGGTGTGGACCAAAGTATGTTTAATTCGTATGGTTCCAGAAGAGGGAACGATGAGGTCATGGTTCGGGGAACTTTTGCCAATGTACGGATCAAGAATCAGCTAACCTCAAAGGAGGGAGGCTATACGGTTCACATGCCTTCTGGTGAGGAAATGACAGTTTTTGATGCATCTGAGCGCTACCGAAGCGAACAGGTGCCCCTTTTGGTACTTGCGGGCAAAGAATACGGTAGCGGTTCTTCCAGAGATTGGGCAGCCAAGGGTACCTCACTTCTGGGGATCAAAGGGGTCATTGCCGAAAGTTACGAGCGAATACACCGGTCCAATCTTGTCGGAATGGGGGTCTTACCCATGCAGTTTGCGGAGGGGCAAACCGCTGAAAGCCTGGGACTGACCGGAAAGGAACAAATTTCTATCGAAGGGATAAAGGACGGGCTGAGTCCTTTAAAAGTGCTAAAAGCGACCGCAATCAAAGACGACGGAAGTTTGATCAATTTTGATGTCATTGCCAGACTGGATTCGGCCGTCGAAATTGAGTATTACAAAAACGGCGGCATTTTGCATTACGTCTTACGCCAATTTTTGAAATCCTGACACGAAGCAATTAAAAAAAGCAGCTACCGATTTGTTGGTAGCTGCTTTTTTATTTTCCGGATTCCAGTAAGCGAAAAAGGCACCCCTGAATCCTACCACCGGAATTTTTCTGGATATGAGTCCCCTGCTAATTTCAGCCCAGCCGGGGTGCCCCATGCACTTCTCGCAGTGACGAGACGAGGTGGGGAAATAAAAAATCCTGCGAATTCTCACAGGATTTTTATATGGGTGTGATCCCGCTGGGGTTCGAACCCAGGACCCTAACATTAAAAGTGTTATGCTCTACCAGCTGAGCTACGGAATCAATTGCTTTGCATTAGTGTACACAACGTCTTTTTACGTTTCAGGTACTCCTAACTGGCTGTGATCCTGTCAGGACTCGAACCTGAAACCTACTGCTTAGAAGGCAGTTGCTCTATCCGGTTGAGCTACAGGACCTTTTTTGCTGTTTACTTACTGTCTACTCCTGGACCTGAACCCTTGCCGACCCAGAGGATGCGCTATCCGGTTGCGCTACAGGACCTTTTTTTGGTCACATCCAGCCGGTAATGCTTCTTCCAAAACGCCCCATTCAAAATGGGGTGAGGCTTACTCAGCGGTAGCGATGGAACCGTTGTCTGTAAACAGAAACAGGCTTTTCAGCCTGTCTGGGAGTGCTTTTTTCAAAAGCTTGTGCAAATGTAAGGCGGTTTTTTTTAATTACAAATAGTAATTGGCAATTACTTTTTAATTACTCAAAGGGATTACGGATCTTTACAAAAAAAGTGGATATGACGCAGGAGCCATTAAGCCCTATTGATGACTTTTATGTCAGGACTGTCGGTGATATTCCTTTGAAGGAAATTCTATTTTGCCTGCCCGATACACCGGTATCGAAAGCGGCTAGCCTGATGCGGGATGAAAAATCCAGCTGTCTTTTTGTAGGTACGGGGAGCGGGGATATTCAGGGGGTGATTACCGATATTACGCTACGCGACAACGTTCTGGCAGCCGGTTTGTCATCGGAAACCCCGGTGTATCAGATCATGGACCCAACGCTGGTTTCGATCGAGCGGGAAGCATTTGTGTACGAGGCCCTGTTGTTGATGTTTCGGACCAAGAGCAGGTACCTGCTCGTGACGGAGCAGGGTGCCTACGTAGGTGTCACGAGCCGGAATAAAATACTGACGATCCAATCCCAGTCTCCCTTTGTTTTTATCCAATCTGTAAAACTCGCGGTGGGCAAGGAAGAGCTCCACGATAAGTGGAAGCAGGTACCGGGAATTGTAGACCAACTGATTCAGCGCGGCGTCCGGGCCGAGATCATCAATCAGATTATTTCGACCATTGCCGATTCCATTGCGTTGCGGGTTATTGAGCAGGTAATCAAGGAAAAAGGGTCTCCGCCGGCGAAATTTGTATTTTTTGTGCTGGGAAGTGAGGGGAGGAAGGAACAAACGTTGAAAACAGATCAGGACAATGCGATCATTTACGAAGACAAAGCAAACGAGCAACGGGAATTGGTGCGCTCCTATTTTTTGGACATGTCCCGGGCTGTTTCCGACCGATTGGACGAGATTGGATTTAACTACTGCAAGGGAGGGTTTATGGCCAGCAATCCCAAGTGGACTCATTCTCTTTCTCATTGGAAAGCCAATTATGCCGGTTGGTTTCAGGAGTCCTCGATGGAAACCGTAATGACCTACGGAACGTTTTTTGATTGCAGGCCTATTTACGGTGATTTTTCACTGCTTCAGGGGTTAAAGAATTTTATGGACGAGCAGCTGCAGCACCCCTTGGAGCGGTTTTTCTTCAATATGGCTCAAAATACCTTGCAATACGATCCACAGTTGACCTGGCTGCGTAACATTCGCACGTTCAAGGTAGAAAAGGAGCAGGTATTTGATATAAAAAAAGCCATGACACCCATGGTCGATGCCATCCGTTTGTACGCCTTAGCCAACCGGGTTTTTGAAACCAATACGGGTAAACGCCTGAAAATTCTGACGAAAAAAGGCGTCTTTTCTGCAAAGGAGGCCGAAGAGCTTTACCAGGGCTACTATTACTTAATGGGCCTTCGTTTGGAAAAACAAGCAATAGCCGTTATCCGCGAGCGAAAAGACCCGGTGAATTACATTAAGATCAGTAGTTTGACTAAAGTTCAGGCCGTCACCATCAAGGAAATATTCAAGGTGATCAGGGATCTGCAGCTGAAAGTGAAAATTCAATTTACCAAAACTTTTTAGGTGTTCCTGTAATTGAGGTTCATCCATTGAGATAAAATCGGTAATTTGCCCGGATAAATCATTTCAGGGATTTCCTTTTTTGTGAAATTCTCATCTTATGGAAAAAAACAACCATACTTTTGGTCATTCGCCCATTGGTAAATTACTGCTGCAACAAGCGGTCCCGGCCGCTGTCGGCATTTTGGTTTTGTCTATTTACGGGATAGTTGACACGATTTTTGTCGGACGTTTTGTGGGTTCCATCGGCATCGCCACCATTACTGTGGTCCTGCCGATTACCTTTTTGATTTCTAGTATTGGCATGTCCATCGGGGTAGGGGGAGCCTCTGTCATTTCCAGGGCTTTTGGCGATGGAAACGAAGCGAGGGCATTCTCTACCTTTGGAAACCAAATTGGCATGACCCTAACCCTGGCGATTCTATTTGTTGGGCTGGGATTTCTATTTGCAGATGAGATTTTACAGCTTTTTGGAGGGAAAGGCGAGGTACTTGAGCCTGCCAAATCGTATTTCAACATCATTCTGATTGGTATTCCCTTCCTTGCCTGGGCCATGATGAGCAATAACGTGATTCGCGCTGAAGGGTACCCGAAGGTGGCCATGTATACCTTAATTGTTCCGGCGGTTTTTAACATAATCTTGGATCCGATATTCATCGTGTGGCTGGATATGGGCTTAGAGGGAGCTGCCTGGGCTACGACCATCTCTTACATCGCCAGCGCCGCCTATACCTTGTGGTTCTTTTTGTTTGGAAAATCCATCATGAAGGTGAAGGCTTCCTGGTTTACACCGGATCTTGGTCTGGCCAAAGAGATTGCAGCACTAGGGGCAGTAACGCTGGCAAGGCAGGGAATGGTGAGTGTTTTAGCGATTGTACTAAACAACGAACTTTTCAACTATGGAGGTGAGATGGGACTGTCGGTTTATGGGGTTATCAACCGGGTCATGATGTTCGCCAATTTCCCTGTATTGGGGATCACGCAGGGATTTGTGCCCATCGCGGGATACAACTATGGAGCAAAGCTGAACGAACGTGTTCACAAAGCCATTCGTCTGGCACTTCGTGCTTCCAGTCTGATCGCTCTGCTTATTTTTGTGCTGATCATGAGCTTTACGGGCTCCCTGGTCCAGATATTTACTTCGGACGAAACCCTGATTCTAGAAACGATACCCGCGATGCGAAAAGCATTTTTAGCGACCCCCTTGCTGGCGTTTAGTCTGATTGGTAGTGCGTATTTTCAAGCCATTGGAAAGCCAAAGTCTGCCTTATTGCTGGCGTTGAGCAAGCAAGGTATCTTTCTTGTTCCCCTGGTGATTGTATTGCCGATATTTTTCGGATTGGAGGGGATTTGGTACTCCTTCCCCCTGGCAGATACCGGAGCTGCCGCCATTTCCTATTTTTACCTCAAGAAGGGCAGCGACGCACTTTAGGCTGCCGTAATACCAGGTTTTTTGACTAGCAATTGAAAGTATCCGTACACGGTGTAAAGGGAAAGGTACGTTTTATACCCAAAATGTCCCGTATGTTTCCAGTACGATGGCATTTCGGTAAGATCTAAACACCTGATTTCGAGCTGTTTTTCATAAAAAACTGTCTAAATCGTCAATCCAGACTCATTTAGCTGGGTAGCGAGGAGGGGAAAGGTTTGGCAGTCTCGCTAAGTTGGAAGTTCCCACGGCTTTCTCGATTCAAACCAATGCCTTGTAACGACGGCTTTTTGACAAATTTCCACCCCGATCTCGGATTAATAGCTTTGTCTTTTGCCATCGCAAATGGCCTTTTGGGGATTGCGCTACTCAATTAGTGTAGATTCTCAAGTAAAAGGGTGTAGCGAATACTAGAGCCAGCAGGTTCTCCTCTGTCGATATAGGATCGATCGAATGACTCTATCTCCGGAAGCGTTTTTCTTGCATGGCATGCAATTCCGGTTCAACCCCTTCCAGGGTTGGAGCTAATTGGAGGTCAACGAGCCGTGGGTTGCTCCCACGGTTATTTTTGTTCAGGCCCTTCAGGCCTGCATTTGCAGAGTGAAGTATCAACAGGCAGAAACCGCATATAAAGAAAATAACTTTTCTTTAGCCCAACCCGATGAAGTGAAGTCCGCTATCACTTCTCCCAAAAAAAGCTCCTATTCGACTCCGTAGCTAGTGGGGCTTCAACAACAATAATCCGGGGCTTATGAGCCAATCGACCCTTCCTGCAGCCCGGGAGAGGGTTGAATATTTTTTTCCAAAAATACCCGGAATCAACTACAAAACCGTTCAAACGAACCCACTTGCCATCTATTAAAATCTTACTCAGGTTAACCGTATAAAAAAAAGCCCCGACCAAACGGTCGAAGCCTTTTCACTAGACCTAACCAACTTTAATAGTCTTTGCAGGCGGTGCTTCTGCCGATTTCACCTTTGGAAGCTGAAGGTGCAAGATGCCGTTTTCGTACCTGGCACTGATTCCTTCTTCGTCAATGTTGGCGGGCAAATTAAACGACCGCTTAATAGAGGAATACGAGAATTCCCTTCGCTTCATTTCTCCTTTTTCCGCTGCCTCTTTTTTTTCTTCCCTTTCTGCTTGCAGTGTCAGCATGCCATCGCTGCAATCGATCTTGAAATCTTTTTTTTCGAAACCGGGTGCTGCGACTTCCACCTGAAAGTCACTTTCATTTTCTTTAATATTTACTGAGGGGATTTCAAATTTTGATTCCCCATCGTAAAACCGCTTGCTCCATTCTGGCAGATTCTCTGACTCAAAAAAGTCAGAAAAAGTGCGGGGCCAGAAGTTGTCTCTAAATTTGACTGGACTTTTCATCATTCGCTTTTTTAGATACTGGAAATGCATTTTTTACACAACTAATGTAAGAAATCAGTGCCCTTTCCTCTATGACAAAAGTCACAGAAAGCGCTGATGTTTATCAAAAATTTAGGGATTTATTGGGCAATGATGTTTCCGTCTTCCATTTCGATGGTGCGATCGGTCTTTTCGGCAAATTCCGGGTCGTGCGTAACAATCAGCAAGGTTTGATTGAACTCGGTTGCCAATTCTTTAAAAATCCCAAAAACAATGTCGCTGTTTTTTTTGTCCAGATTGCCAGAGGGTTCGTCTCCCATGATGATTAGGGGATCGTTGATAAGTGCTCGTGCGATGGCTACGCGTTGTTTTTGGCCACCGGAGAGTTGGTATGCTTTTTTCAGGGCATGCTCTTCCATGCCGAAAATTCGCAGTTTTTCCATGGCGTTTACCTCCAGCGCTTCCCGGCCCAGTTTACCCAGTTTGAGCCCGGGTATCAAGACATTTTCCAACACCGAAAATTCATTCAATAGGTAGTGGAACTGAAAAACAAACCCGATTTTTTCGTTCCTGATTTTGGAAAGGTATTCCGGAGGTTTGCCGGTGATCATCTCCTGATCAATTAGGAGCTGTCCCTGATAGCTGGTATCCATGGTGGATAAAATGTACAGCAGGGTTGATTTGCCGCAGCCGGACTTACCCATAACCGAGACAAATTCTCCCCGATTGATGGTAAAAGAGATTTTTTTGAGTACTTGTGTTTTTTGAGGGCTGTAGAAATACTTATCGATATTCCTGGCCTCCAATACCAGTTGTTTCGCCATCCTATTTTCCTCTGATGATTTCTACCGGATCCACGGCACTTGCTTTTCTGGCGGGAAAATACCCCGCCAGGTAGGTGGTAATTAAACTAAATATCCCCCCAATGATGTAATACCGGGGATTAAAGTCCACGGGAAAGGTTTTGATGGTAGGTAGCGCTTCGGTTTCAAAAGGCAGCCGGTCAATACCAAGGCCTGCCAGGTATCCCAGCATCAACCCAACGGTGCCACCAACGACTCCGATGATCAGGGCAATGATAATAAAAATAATGTTTACATCCCTTCCAGAAAAGCCGATCGCCTTCAGTATGGCGATGGTGTCCATCTTTTCGTAAATCATCATGTTCAATATATTGTAAATCCCAAAGCCGGAAACAATGAGCAAGGTAATTCCTACCGCATAACTGATCAGGTTTCGGATTTCCGTACCGGTTTCAAATTGGGCGTTTACCGTCTGAATATCATCCGCCGTCACCCGGAAAAGTGCCTCGTAGTCCTTCGCCATGGGGGGAGCGAGGTCCAGTTCGTGCAGCTTCACCTGTATATCGGTAATGTAGGAAGGGGGTTCGCCGAGCATTTTTTGGACCGTTTGTAGGGAAGCGTAGCTTTGTACGTTGTCAAGGTCACCCAGGCCCGACTGGTAATAGCCTACTACCTTTAGCTGTACCCGATCTCCCCGAGCGGTGGTGGCCTGAATCACGTCTCCTATCGTTGCCAGCATGCGGTCGGCTGCACCTTTTCCCAGAATGATGCCATTATTGGTTTGGTCCAGGTCGCTACCATTTCCTTCCGTGACGTAATCGGCAAAGGAAAAAAGCGCGTTCTCTGCCTGAACGTCAATCCCGTTGATGGTACCGCTGATATCGCTTGTACCAACATTAAAAAAGACCTGAGTGGAGACCTTTGGTGCGACTCCGAGTACCCGATTGTCTGCCTGTAGGGTTTCGATGATGGCGGCACTGTTGTAGATGCGTAGCCGGCTGCTGTTGGGTTTGATCGTTCGGATGGTATTTTCGAAATCCCGGTAGCTTTCCGAAAGGTCGATGGGTTGATCCGGATTCGGTTTGATTTCGTTGTAAAAACGGATATGCGGCGTACGATTCAATACCAACCCGTCCAGCAGTTGATTCAGCCCATTCATAAAACCCAAAAGCGCCACAAACATCGTGATGCTAAAGGTGACCCCCACTGCGGCGACCATCGTTTGCTTGAGTCTTGCCAGCATCAGGGACCGGGCGATTTGTATCAACAAGCCGTATTTCATGGCTTGATTAGCGCTGCGTTTTCATCGATACCACCGATTATTTCTGTATGGCGGTAATTTTTTATTCCGGTTTGTACCTCGATGGTGTCCCCATCGGCGGTAATCACCTGATTGTTTTTAAATACAAAGGAACTGGGAACCAGTAGCGCATTTTCCTTCACCTCGATGACGATATTAGCCTCCAGACTAAGGTTCGGGTAGAGGGTTGGTGGCTGGTTCACAAAGCTGGCTTCCACCACAAAACTTTTGTTTCCCGAGTCCATCATGGGATGAATTTTTGAGATCCGGGCATCAAATACCTCGCCCCTGTAGCTATCCAGGCTTACTTTTACCTCTTGCCCCATCTGTACTTGGGAGATGTCGTACTCGTCCACGAGCAACTCCAACAAAAATTCCTTTTCATCTCCCAGGACGGCAACCGGCGTCTGCGAATTCACCAATTCCCCGCGTTCAACGTAGAGCGCATATACCTTGCCTTGTATGTCGCTTTTCACATCCAGGTCCTCTGCGGCAGCGGCGGCAATTTCGAAGTTTTTTGTGGCGGTGGTTTCATTATGGGCCAACTCCCGACGGAGGGTCTCTTTTTGTAGCCGGAGTCCTGCCAACTCCGTTTTGGTTTGCTCGTAGCTCAGCGTACGTTGTTCCAACTCCAGGTCGGTGCCGATACCTTGTTTTTTGAGGCGATTTTGCCTTTCCACCATAACCGAATCCTGTACCAGCCGGGCTTCTGCAAGCTCGATCCGGACTTCTAGGTCCTGAATTTTTTCCAGATTGTTTTTTTTATCGGCAAAGGCCTTGGTAAGGGAAGCAATTTCCCGGTTGAGTAGGGCGGTTTCGTTTCGCACGGAAAACAATACGGCACCCGGTTCTACAAGATCGCCTTCCTGGACGTAAACTTCCTGAATGGTGCCACTGGCAGTTGGTTTTACTTCGTATTGATTTTTACTCACCACTTTCCCCGAGGCGTATACCGACAAGGTAATATCCTGACGCTCCGGTACGGCTGTTTCGACAGTGCTGCCGCAGGATAGCATGGCCAATAACGCGAAGATACACGTACAAGAAACCGGAATAGACATGGTATGAAGATTCGATTAAGTGCTCGATTTTCTGTAGCAAGTTACTGGAATTTTCCGTTCTGATAAAAGGAGAAATGAAAAAATACCTGTTACCTTTGGATTAAATTTGGTGTAGTTTTCTTTTGTAGTCAATTTAGTTTTGTATTTTCAACCACAGGTTCAAAAAGTGTGAGAGAGAAGTTCCGGTTGGAGCTAACCGTTCAGGAAAATGGCAGCGAGTAAAAAGATTTCCATTATTTATGTGGTGATAGGTATTCTTTGGATTTTTGGCAGCGATAAATTGATGCTTTTGGTGGGCGATCAGCTGGATGAAACGCAGCTGGCGCAGTTGCAGCTGGCAAAGGGTGTGTTTTTTGTGCTACTGACAGGGCTTCTCTTGTATATGTTGATAAAGAAGCAGTATCGCTACCTGGACCGAAAAGTCAAAGAGTTGGAACTCACCAATTCCAAATTGGAAGAAGAGCGGTTGAAATCAGAACATGCCAAAAACCAACTGGATCAATTTATTTTGGTTGCGGCAAATGATCTGGCGGGCCCCGTCAGACAAAGTCAGGGGTTTTTGGAACTATTTATTCGGAAAAACGAAGCCAACCTACCGGATAAATCCATGTCTTTTTTACGGCTTACGTTGGATAATTTTATTCGAATTAAGGGAGTGATTCAGGATTTGGTGACGTTTTCTCAGCTTTCGGAAAAAGAAACGACGCATGAGAAGGTGGATCTAAACGAAGTGCTGGAGAAAGTGATTCACTTGAATTCAAAAAAGATACGGGAGCACAACATACATTTACGCAAGGAGGTGCTTCCAATTGTAAAGGGTGATTTTCAGCGGTTTACCCAGCTGTTTGATCATTTATTGAACAATGCGGTCAAATTCAGAAATCCGGAGCGAATTTTACGCGTATCGGTGAGTGCTACCCGAGCGGGAGATATCCACACCCTTGCCGTACAGGACAACGGAAAGGGGATTGCGCCCGAATACCTACCGCGGATATTTTACGTTTTGCAACGCTACGACGATGGATTTATCAAGCGGGGTACCGGTATGGGATTGGCCATCTGTAAAAAAATTGTAGAAGATGTAGGAGGTAAAATCTGGGCCACCTCCGTACCGGGTGAGGGTAGTACATTTTTCATCTCATTCAAAGCCCACGAATTTTTTCAGCCATGAAGAACAGTACCGGATATTCGATCGATCTATTGTCGGTCTTTGAAAATGCGAAAGTCGGAATTGCATTTGTCGATTCCGAGGGCAAATGGGAACGAGGAAATGCCAATTTTTTGCGGGTGACGGGTTATACCGAAAAGGAATTAACCGGGCGTAATTGGGACGATATTTTTGAGAAAAAAGATGCTAATTCCGGATTTAATGCGATCAAGGCGAATTCGTTAACCCGGCTCTCTCCCTTTGAACTAAAAGTGATCCGAATTGATGAAAGGCAGGTTTGGTTGAATGTGTTTTTGATGCCATTACAAAACAGCCACTTTGCATGCATAGCGGAAGATATTAGCCGGGAAGTGATATTTAAGGAACTCGACCAGTTGGAGCGAAATGTCTTGGAAAAGAATGCGCTCTCCTATTATACCCTGGAAGAGGTTTTGGATGAGTTTATCCTGGGCTTGGAGCAAATCTTTCCCGATATGATTTGCTCGCTGATGAGGGTGGTCGATCAGCAGGTATATTGTTGGGCATCTAGACGGCTTCCGGAAGCCTACTTAAATGCAATAAACGGGGCCCCTATTGGCCCTAAAGCAGGTTCTTGTGGTACCGCCGCCTTCTTGAAGACCGCCGTACTAGTTTCTGATATTTCCACAGATTTTCGGTGGGAGGACTACAAATCATTGGCGCTAACTTACGGGTTGCAAGCCTGTTGGTCCCATCCGATCATCTCAGCATCTGACAAGGTATTGGCAACCTTTGCCATTTACTACAAAAAGAAAAAATCGCCCGAACCGATGGAACTGGATTTCATTGACAGGTCCAGCAAAATTCTGGCTATAATTCTGGAAAATCACGAAAACATTAAATCCCTGAAGCAAAGTGATCAGCGGTTTCAGTATGTACGAGAAGCTACTTCCGAAGCTATATGGGATGCGGATTTGCCAAAGGGCACTGTCGTTTGGAGTCAAGGCTACCATACCCTCTTTGGTCACCCCCATCAGGAAGAGGAAATGCCCGGTAGTTCCTGGTCCGACTTTATCCACCCCGATGATTTCGAGGAAGTCACGAGCAGCATTCAGAAAATCATCGACGGTCGGAAAAAAACCTGGACCATGGAATATCGTTTCCGTAAAGCGGACGGAAATTACCTTCGGGTCGAGGATAAAGGGCTGGTAATAAGGGATCAGAAAGGCGTGCCGCTGCGGATGGTAGGAGCCATGCGAGACGTATCTGCCCAATACGAATACCGAAGCTCGCTGGAAGAGTTAAACAAGATTCTCGCAGCCAGCACCCGGGACCTGGAAGCTACCAATGCCGAGTTGGAACGGTACGCATACATCGCCTCGCATCACCTGCAAGAACCGCTTCGGATGGTTATTGGCTTTATGGATAAACTCGATCGCTCCCAACACCATCAGTTGGATGAAAAGTCCCGAAAGTACCTCTTATTTGCCCGAAGCGGAGCCGAACACATGCGCAAGCAGATTCTTGATTTGCTCGAGTATTCTACAATTGGAAGAGAGGAACAGAAACTTCAAGCCCAATGGTTGGAAAGCGCTGAACTGGTAAACGACATACTAGTGGAAAATCAGGCCTATTTGGAACAAACCGCTGCTCGGGTACGCGTCGGAGAATTGCCTCGAATCTGGGGAAATAAAAAGCGGTTGTTCCAGGTTTTTCAACACCTGATTCTCAACGGGATTACGTACCAAGCGCCCATGCGGACGGCAGAAGTCGAACTCAGCAGTTTTACCAAAAAGGGAAAGGTTGTTTTCTGCGTGCAGGATAATGGATTGGGGATCGACAAAGCGTACCACGAAAAAATATTCTTGCTCTTTCAACGGCTTCATGGTCGGGACGAATTTTCCGGAACAGGCACGGGTTTGCCCATTTGCAAAAAAATCATCGAAAATCACGGAGGCACCATCTGGTTGGAATCAGCACCGGACAAGGGCAGTAAATTTTACTTTTCGATCCCCGAGGGGCCGGCATAGGAATGCATTTGGGTTCAAAAATACAGGAGTTGGTCCCGAGAATAAATCAAACCTTTCCGCTGTATAAAAACATGTAGGGTTTTAGTTGTATTTAAAAAAGAAATCTATTTTTTTTAATTAAATTGCCGGTAAAAATTAACGAGGAACCAATTGATTCCGAAAATTTTGATGGATAGCCATGTTGAAGCTTTTTTTAATTGAAGACAATGAAGGGGACATTTTGTTGATCTCCGAAGCGCTGGAAGACCTGCGCATTCCCTTGCACGTAACCTACGCCAAAGACGGGGAAGAGGCCGTTAGGCTTCTAACTGCCTGCATCAACGCGTCCGGAAATGAGGTACCGGACCTGGTTTTACTTGATATCAATCTTCCCAAGAAGAACGGACAGGAGGTTTTGCGTTTTATTAAGACCTCAAACGACCTGAAGCAACTGCCGGTAATTATGCTGACCACTTCTTCCAGTCACCGGGACGTTTTGGAATCGTACCGAAACCACGCCAACAGTTATATTACCAAACCCGTGGGGGCTGAAAGTTATCAGGAAATACTTCAGAAAGTCGAAGCATTCTGGTTTTCTCTGGTTCAGCTTCCGTCAAAAAACTGATTCCATGTCACCCGGATACGACTACCTAAATCTTTTAGTAATCGAAGACAACGAAGGAGACTTTGTGCTGGTATCGGAAGCGATTGAAGAAATTTTCCCTTCGTGCAGCATTGACCGGGCGCCTACTTTCGAAAGTGCTTCCACCAAGCGAATACAGGACTACCACCTGGTATTACTTGATTTGACCTTGCCGGATAAAAGCGGAGAAGAGTTGATCAAGGAAATTCTCCGCCTTGCCGGTAAAGTTCCCGTGGTGGTGCTGACCGGGTACGTAGACCGAAATTTTGCTATCAAGTCCATTGCACTTGGCATGTCGGATTACCTCGTCAAAGACGAAATTCATCCGGATATCCTTTCCCGAAGCATCGTGTACAGCATCGAACGGAAAAAAGTTTTTAATCGCCTCGAACAATCCGAACTTCGCTACCGGGAGCTGTTTCACTTGAGCCCGCTCCCGATGTGGGTGTACGATCAGGATTCACTCCGATTCCTCGACGTTAACGAAGCGGCAATTCAATCGTACGGCTATTCCCGCAGCGAGTTTCTGTCCATGACCATCGCGGATATACGTCCCGAACAGGAGCGGAAAAAGATGTACGAAGCGGTGGAAGAAGGCAAAGCAATTCCTGGGCTACGAAGCGCAGGCACCTTTCTACATACCAAAAAAAACGGACAGCTGATTACCGTGGAAATTAGCTCCAATAGGATAAGTTTTGACGGGGTACCCGCAAAATTGGTTCTTGCCAATGATGTCACACAGAAAAAAGCCTACATAAGAACCGTGGAGCAGCAAAATAGGCGGCTGCGAGACATTGCCTGGGTGCAGTCGCATGTGGTACGGGCTCCGCTTGCACGCCTTATGGGGCTGGTGAATTTGCTGGAAATTGAACTGTCTGATTTGCCAGCAGAGAAAAAAGAATTATTGAACCACATTGTGTTTTCTGCAGATGAATTGGATGACGTAATAAAGGATATCAACGAAAAGTCGCAAAACATCGATATGCCAGAGAAGAACAATTAACCGGCAGGAAGCGCTTTTTTGAGGCAAAAATCATCCATGACAAATCCTTCTCCGATGGGAATCACTTCTTCTTTAACGGTCACAAAACCCCTCCTGAAATAAAAATCAATGGCCAACTGATTGTATTTATTAACGTTTAGTTCCAGTGCGTTCTGGGATTCCTCCCGAGCGATTCGCTCTAACTTTTCTAGAATTCTTTTTCCCACACCTTTCCCCTGGGCTTCCGGCAAAATGTATAATTTATGTATTTTTAAGTTTGTCGTTTGTTGGTAATTGACTTCAAAGGAAGTAAACCCGCAGGCCGTTTCTCTTTCGTAAGCAAGCAAAAAACGATGCCCGGCCGCCATCTGTTGTGTCAGGGAAGCGTTGCTGTACATGCGTTCCATCATGTAGGCCAATTGCTCTCTGCTCAGAATTGCCCCAAAAGTCGAAGGCCAGGTTTTGCGCGCAATCTCCTGCACCAGGGGAATCTGAAGCGGGCCAGCCGGTGATAGTCGAATCTTGTTCATGCGGATAGTGTGGAAGTTCCTCAAACAACCCCTGCGCAAGGTAATCAGTTTTGCCAGTCGATGCAATACCACACGCAAACCGGAGCCATCTTCCAAAAAACTACCCTGTGTGGTTTTTTTTTCGCCCAAATATTTGTTTTCTTCGCTTTAGGCTTTCGTTGGAAAGACCCGACTAGCCATTCACAAACACTACTGGACGCCGGAAAAATGAACTACCGTAAATTTGGAAATACCTCGCTTCGGTTGAGCGAAGTCGGATTTGGCGCATGGGGGATCGGTGGACCCGCTATGGCAGGAAAGGTTCCGATCGGCTGGGGAAATGTAGACGATCAAACCTCACTGGAAGCGATAAAAACGGCGCTCGATGTAGGAGTTAATTTTTTTGACACGGCTGATTTCTACGGTTTGGGTCATTCCGAGCACTTGCTCGGAAAGGTGCTGGGCAATAGAAAAGATGTGGTTCTCGCAAGTAAAGTGGGGCACCGCCTGGACCCGAATGGTGGTATTTATACGGATTATTCCAGGCAACACATCGTTCATTCCTGTCAGGAGAGTCTCCGCCGACTAAACCGGGACGTGATTGATTATTATCAGCTGCATACGGCCAAGGTGGCGGATTTGGAAAAGGGAGACTGTGTGGAAGCGATGGAACAGCTCAAAAAGCAGGGGAAAATCCGGTACTGGGGACTATCCCTGAATACCTTTGAACCAGCACCCGAAGCCAGCTACCTGTATACCCACCGGATTGCCGACGGCATGCAGCTGGTATTGAATCTGATGAATCAGGAAGCCCTGCCCATTGTAGAAAAATCCCGAGAGATGGGGTATGGTATCCTTGCGAGAATGCCCTTGCAGTTCGGGCTTTTGACCGGTAAATTTTCCAGATCGACGCAATTTTCAAAGGATGATCACCGGGTTTTTCGGTTGCCACCCGAGCTACTGGCCCGCGCCCTCGATGTACTTGAGCAAAAGGTATGGCCCCTGTGTGCCAAGTACGGCCTTACAAAAACCGAGCTGGCCATGAGTTTTATTCTGAGTTTCGAGGGGGTATCTTCGGTGATCCCCGGGATAAAAACACCCCGACAGGCCGTGGAAAACACCAGCGGATTCCGGTACCTGGACGAAGAGGACCGCCAGTACCTGCGATCGCTTTACCCCTCGCCATTTGAAGATTTATTGGGACAGTAGCGAAAAGGCCGGGCTACCGTTCAACTATTAAATCCCCGGAGCTTAACCTGCGTGAGTTTTCGCTTTGTATCAAGCGGAAAGTCTCCTTTCATCATCCAGTCGTAATACCCCGGTTCTTCCTTCAGCACCTGCGCAATGGGTTTTCCTTTTTGTTTGCCGAAATTGAAGCATTCCTCACCTTTATCGTTAAACACGAACCTTCCCGCCAGGTCGACCATTTTTTCGTTGATCATGTTGTGGATTTTCTTCATGTCGTTTTCCATGATTCCCACCCGGTTTCCTTGCAGGTCTTCCATTTCCTCTCCCGCATACCGGGCAATTTGGGCTTTAAACACCTCGTACGTAGCCAAGGTGTCTGCTTCCGCACTGTGTGCGTTTTCCAATACTTTGCCGCAGTAGAATTTATAGGCGGATGCCAGGTTTCGCTTTTCCATCATAAAGAATATTTTTTGCGCATCCAGCAGATTTCGCCTCTCAATGTCAAAATCAATGCCCGCCCGTAAAAATTCTTCAACCAGCAGCGGTATATCGTATTTCAATACATTGAATCCTGCCAGATCGGCTCCTTCGAAAAAACGGAACAGGTCCCGGGCTACGTCTTTAAAGGTCGGTGCATCGGCCACGTCCTTGTCGTAAATTCCGTGGATCAGTGAGGATTCCAGGGGAATGGGCACTGTCGGATTTAGTTTCATGGTCTTAAGCTCCTTTTGCCCGTCGGGAAACAATTTCAAGATGGAAATTTCGACGATTCGATCGGTAGAAATGTTGATTCCAGTAGCTTCAAGGTCAAAAAAAGCAATGGGAGTCGTTAAATTCAATTTCATTTTTTATACAAGTAGTAGCATGAAAAGGATTGCGGACTACAGGGGAGTAACCCACTCCAAATCGCATTTCCTGCCAAAAAAAGACAAGTTTGCCGGCAATCCTTTGTGCAAAGATAGGGATTTTTATCGCTTTACTTACGGCACTTTCCTTTTAGCTCCAGCAAAACGGAAATGAGTAAAAAATTGTCGACCATTGGGGAATATATTTTGGTGGCAATTGGTTGTTCAGGTAGGGTTTGTCGTTTTGTGGATAACAACGTGTATAAGTTGTTCAAAAACTTTAGCCCGAAAGGGGTACTTTTGTGACTATGGCGGAAAAAAACAGTAGTAAAATGGAGCGAAGTGCGGGATTGAGGAGGAGGCCGGCAGAGCCTCATACCGCCCTGGGTAAATTGCCCCCTCAGGCCATTGATTTGGAAGAAGCCGTACTGGGTGCGTTGATGCTGGAAAAGGATGCCTTGACAGCGGTGGTGGACATACTTTCGGCCGATAGCTTTTACAAAGACGCGCACAAAATGGTCTACGAAGCCATTTTGGATCTTTTCAACGCAGGCGAACCCATTGACCTGCTCACCGTGACGAATCAACTACGGAAAAATGGAAAACTGGAGTTGGTGGGAGGGGCTTATTTCATCACCGAACTCACTTCTAAGGTCTCTTCTGCGTCAAACATCGAGTACCATGCCCGGATTATAACGGAACAGGCCATGAAGCGGGACATGATTCGGATATCTTCCGAAATACAGAAGGAAGCATTTGAAGATACCACGGATGTCTTTGAACTATTGGATAAAATGGAGCAATCCCTTTTTGAGATTTCTGAAAATAACATCAAAAAGAATTACATGGACATGCGGTCCATCATGCGGGAAGCCATCGTGGAGTTGGAAAGTAAAAAAGGGCAGAAGGACGGGCTCACCGGAGTACCCTCGGGTTTTACTGCCTTGGACCGGGTCACCTCCGGGTGGCAGAAATCGGACCTGGTCATCATTGCCGCCCGACCAGCTATGGGGAAGACTGCCTTTGTCCTGTCGGTTCTGCGAAATGCTGCGGTAGACCACAACCGACCGGTTGCCATTTTTTCCCTGGAGATGTCTTCCCTGCAGCTGGTCAATCGATTGATCAGTTCAGAGGCAGAGCTGGATTCCGAAAAAATAAAAAAAGGAAATCTGGCAGATTACGAATGGCAACAATTGATTCATAAAACAGGAAAGCTTACCGCAGCACCCTTGTTTGTTGACGACACGCCGGCCCTGTCGATTTTAGAGCTCCGTGCAAAATGCCGGCGCTTAAAGGCGCAAAACGACGTGCAACTCATCGTGGTCGATTATTTGCAATTGATGTCGGGAGACAGCAAAGGAAATCACGGGGGCAATCGGGAGCAAGAGATTTCAAGTATTTCCCGGGCATTGAAAAAAATCGCCAAGGAACTCAATGTACCTGTCATTGCCCTATCTCAGCTATCCCGGGCCGTTGAGACCCGGGGAGGCGACAAGCGCCCGCAGCTTTCCGACCTCCGGGAGTCGGGTGCGATTGAGCAGGATGCGGATATTGTCATGTTTTTATACCGGCCCGAATACTACGGCATTACCGAAGACGAAGATGGCAATAGCACGTCTGGAGTCGGAGAGGTGATCATTGCCAAGCATAGAAATGGGTCTCTGGAAAGTGTGAAGCTTCGATTTATTGGAAAATATACCAAGTTTACGGATCTTGACATAAATGTACCTTATCAGGCACAAGATGCGTTGTACGGTAGCCGATTTCCCAGCAGTGCCGGGGGACAAGGGTTTGACGATTCGGGAATGGTGCGCATGGGAAGCAAGGCGAATGGCGACAGTCCTGGAGAAAACCCCTTTCCCGCTGGTGACGACAAGGCACCCTTTTGATTCGGTTTTAGCAGTCAGTTGCCGGCGTTGCGGAAAATGAGCGAATTCAAAATCCCCTATAGCTGAGGCCGGTATGTATGCCGGCAAACTCCGCATTTTCCACCGAGTTCTGGCGCGGTTTTCGCGTCCGGGCGAGTATTTTCTTTAACCCTAATCATAACGGAATGAAGTGCATTGTTTTAGACAGTACCCATAGCGATGGAATCGCCTACACCGAACTTCGGGAACCGGAACCGGGACCGAAGGAGGTGAAGGTGCGAATACACGCCGCGGCCCTGAATCATCGGGACCAATGGTGCCGGGAACAAAAGTATCCCAATTTGAAAGACGGCGTAATCCTGGGTTCAGACGGCGCAGGTGAAGTAGTCGATATCGGGTCAAAAGTAGACAAATCCTGGATTGGAAAGCAGGTGCTAATCAATCCGGCGCTTAATTGGGGAGACAATCAATCTGCCCAGCAGCCCGACTTCCGGATTTTAGGAATGCCGGATCACGGTACCTTTGCCGAATACTGTTGCGTTCCAGCAGACCGTGTGCATCAGATTCCAGCTCATTTGGATAGCGTTCATGCAGCGGCCCTTCCCCTCGCTGGACTCACTGCCTACCGGGCGCTGTTCTATCAGGGACAAATAAAAAAGGGGGATCGGTTGTTGGTAACCGGATTCGGCGGTGGCGTAGCCCAGCTAGCGGTTCAATTTGCCCTCGCCAGTGGCGCAAGGGTCGCTGTCAGCAGTGGCTCTGGATGGAAGCTGGAAAAGGCGCTTGAAATGGGCGTCGAAGCCGGGTACTTCTACCATTCCGAGTCCTGGGTGGAGGAAGCAAAAGGTAACAGCGACGGTTTTGACCTGATCATCGATAGCGCGATGGGCTCGACGATCAATGACCTTTTGGAGCTGGTCCGTCCGGGAGGGTCCATCGTGGTATACGGGGCTACCCTAGGTACCATGAAGGAAGTGAATGCCCGAAATTTGTTTTGGAAGCAAGTACGGTTGCAGGGATCTACCATGGGCTCGGATCGGGATTTCGAGCAAATGCTCGATTTGGTGAGTCATGACAGCATTCAGCCAACCATAGACCGGGTTTTTTCCCTATCGGAGGCCACACGTGCCTTCGATAAAATGGAAAAAACCGAACAATTGGGAAAGCTCGTCCTGCAAATCTAGGGTACGAAATGGTAGCAAGCGGCTCCAGGTTCAGGGTAGCGAAGAAAATAGACGGAGCTGCCGGTTTCCCCGGAGGTTGTTGCATCAATCGTTTTCGACCTGAAAATTGAAATAGGCATTTTCCAATTCCCGCTGGGCGTGGGTATTGTTTTGTGTTTTTGCGAGCTGTATCCCTGCCACAAAGGTGGATTCCGCCTGCTCGGGTAGCCCCAGCTCTGCGAATAACTTAGCGGCGTGGTAATAGCAGGGAAGATAGCTTTTATGTTCGCGTAATAGTTTGTTAAAATAAAAAGAAGCCTTTTCTTTGTCTTGATTTTGGTATTCCAAAGCCAACGCGTAAATATTGAAAGGGTTGTCAGGTTCTTCTTCCATATAGGTGACAAGTTCCTTGACCCGGTCATGTTTTTCCATGGTGTTGCGTTTGGTTTCTGCAATGACAAATTTAATTAAAAAATAGATGAAATCGATGCGATTAAAATCATCAGTAAGCACACCGGGCAATGATTATTTTAATCGTCAAAGATTATCCCGATTTTGTATCGGGAGAGGCTAGGTAGCAACTCTAAAACAGTTAGAAACAGATGAAAATATTGGTATGTATCACGCATGTGCCTGATACCACGTCAAAGATTAGATTTACCGATGACAACAAGCAACTTGACAAAGCGGGGGTGCAGTTCATTATTGGTCCCTACGATGATTACGCACTTGCCAGAGCGGTGGAGTTGAAAGAGCAGACCGGAGGGTCGATCACGGTGATCAATGTTGGTGAAAAAGAGACGGAACCCACCTTACGAAAAGCGTTGGCTATTGGCGCGGACGAGGCCATCCGAGTGGATGCTTTTCCCCAGGATGCGGTATTTGTGGCCCGGCAAATTGCGCACCTTGCCAAAGAAGGGGCGTACGACCTGATTCTTATGGGCAGGGAATCCATTGACTTCAACGGAGGCATGGTACACGGCATGGTGGGTGAGTTGCTGGGGATACCTTCGATATCGCCGGTGATGAAATTGGAAATTGATGGAAGAACGGCAAAAATGTCTCGTGAAATTGAGGGAGGGAAAGAGTTTATAAGCGTTGATTTGCCCGTTATCGCTGGCTGTCAGGAGCCCATCGCCGAATGGAAAATACCAAACATGCGCGGCATTATGTCAGCAAGAAGCAAGCCGCTGAATGCTGTGGCGCCTGTAGAAGCAACGAGCAGCACAGCTGTCGAATCCTACAGCCTGCCTCCTGCGAAGGAAGCTGTAAAGCTGGTGAATACGGTGGAAGAATTGGTTGACCTGTTAAAAAACGAGGCTAAAATACTTTAAATAACCGAAAGAAATGTCAATATTAGTATATATAGAAAAAGATCAGGGTAAAATCAAAAGCTCCTCCTTGGAAGCAGTTTCCTATGCTGCTGTGCTGGGTGAGAAGACTGGGGCAGCAGTAAGTGCTGTAGGCCTGGGTAGCCTGGAAGGCACCGAGTGGGATCGCCTCGGGCAGTCGGGTGCCTCGGCGGTTTATCAGGTAGCGGATGAGCGACTTGATGCCGGGGTAATACAGGCCCATGCCTCCGTGATAGCGGAGGTATTCCGTATCGTTGGTGCGAAAACCCTGGTGCTGGCGAAGTCATCCCTGGGAGATGCGGTAGCCGCCCGACTGGCAGTAAAATTGGACGCAGGATTGGTCACCAACGTGGTGGATCAACCCGATTTGACAGCAGGTTTTGTCGTAAGACGAAGTATTTTTACGGGCAAGGCCTTTGTGGCCACCCGTGTTGATACCGAAAACAAGATTCTTGCGATCAAGAAAAACATTCAACCGGTAAAAACCGGCGGAGCAGCCGTAGCGGTAAAACAACTGACGGTGGATCTTCCACCCGAGGTTTTTGCCGCAACGATTACTGGCTCAGAAAAGGCTACCGGTGAGGTGTTATTACCGGAAGCGGATATCGTCGTCTCCGGAGGACGGGGTCTTAATGGACCGGAAAACTGGGGGCTAATTGAAGATCTTGCCGCTGCCCTGGGCGCGGCAAAGGGGTGTTCGAAGCCAGTGTCCGACTCTGGGTGGAGGCCGCACCACGAGCACGTGGGGCAGACCGGGGTGAAAGTAGCCCCTTCCCTGTATGTGGCAGTGGCCATCTCCGGAGCGATACAGCACCTGGCCGGGGTAAATGCTTCGCGAAATATTGTTGTTATCAACAAAGATCCGGAGGCTCCCTTCTTTAAGACTGCGGATTATGGCATAGTTGGGGATGCATTTGAAATCGTCCCAAAATTGACAGAAGCGATTAAGGCACTAAACTAATTGACCGTGGATAATACTGTTGAGTTAGAAATTTTGGGTTTATCATCCAATAGCACCCAATCAGGGTCATTTACACTGGTTTTGGGAGAATCTGAGGGAAGGCGGAAGTTGCCGATCGTGATCGGCATGTTTGAGGCCCAGGCCATCGCGATAGAAATCGAAAAAATCATTCCCAACCGGCCGATGACCCATGATTTATTCAAATCCTTTGCATCCAATTTTCAATTTTCCGTGGATCACATATTGATCTCCGACATGAGGGAGGGGGTTTTTTATGCAAAAATCATGTGCCAGAGTTCGTTCAAAAAAGTAGAAATTGATGCGCGTCCCTCGGATGCCATTGCCATTGCGGTCAGGTTTGATGCGCCAATATACTGTGCCAGCACGGTAATGGCGGAAGCAGCGATCGAGTTTACGGAGGAAGACGAAAAAAGAGAACAAGAAGCGGCTTCCGGTAGTGCTACCGGAAAGGGTGGCCCCAAAGAAAAGAGCAAATCCCGGGAAGAAGCTTCCCTCAAGGATTTTAGTCTGGACAAATTGAATCAATTATTAGAGAAAGCCATAACGAACGAGGATTACGAAAAAGCGGCGCGTTTGCGGGATGAGATCAACCGGAGAAATTAAGTGCAGGGGATAGGATGCTGTTGGCTAGTTTGTTTTCCCGAAACAAGCAGCGCTAAGTCACCGAAGAAGACCGGGTCCAACATGGGCTAGTTATACTGCTAAAATTTGCCTAAAATGGATTATGTAAGAGGTGCTTTGGGAATTGTGGCCCTGGTCTTTATTGCCAGCCTTTTTTCCGCGAATTCGAAAAAAATCGATTGGCGATTGGTAGGTATTGGCATTGGGTTGCAGGCTGTTTTCGGTATTTTGATCACCAAAGTTTCCGTTGTAGCGGCCGTTTTCACGAAGGTCAGTGCGGGATTTGTTACATTTCTTAGTTTTTCGGAGCAAGGGGCCACGTTTCTATTTGGGGAGTTGGCCAGTGACTCGTTTGGATTTATTTTCGCCTTTCAGGTATTACCCACGATTATTTTCTTTTCCACGGTTTCTGCCGGGCTGTATTACCTGGGTATTCTCCAAAAAGTGGTGTTTGGCATTGCCTGGGTAATGGCACGCACCATGCGCCTGTCTGGACCGGAGAGCCTCTCTGCTGCGGGAAACATTTTTCTGGGCCAGACCGAAGCGCCTTTGCTGGTGCGGCCGTTTATTCCCACCATGTCCCGATCGGAGCTCATGTGCCTGATGACCGGTGGCATGGCCACCATTGCGGGAGGCGTGCTTGCCGGATACGTGGCTTTTCTGGGGGGAGATGATCCGGTAGAAAAGACCCGATTTGCCACGTATTTATTGGGAGCCAGTATCATGAACGCGCCGGCGGCGATTGTTATTTCCAAGATCATACTACCCGAGGACACCAAAGATGGTATCAATGACCGCTTACACATCAGCGGGCAGGTGACGGATGTAAACTTGATCGATGCGATGTCCCGAGGTGCCTCGGAGGGACTTAAACTCGCATTGAATGTGGGCGCCATGCTGTTGGTATTTATTGCCGTCATCGCCGCTTTGAATTATTTTCTTTCCGGGATTATCGGGGAATATTCCGGCCTGAATGCCCTGGTGGCGGCTTCTACCAACGGTACGTTTGAGGGACTTTCGCTGGAGTATTTGCTGGGGCAGATTTTTCGATTATTTGCCTGGATCATCGGCGTGGAATGGAAAGATACCCTTGCCGTTGGCTCTCTTTTGGGGCAAAAAACGGTAATTAACGAGTTTGTAGCCTACCTGGGGTTAGCCGAGATGAAAACTGCGGGGACGCTGTCACCAAAGTCTATTGTTATTGCCACCTATGCGCTGTGTGGGTTTTCCAATTTCAGCTCCATCGCCATTCAGGTTGGTGGAATCGGAAGTATAGCGCCCGGACAGCAGGGAAACCTCTCCAGACTGGGCATGCGTGCACTATTGGCCGCTACCATTGCTTGTCTGATGACGGCAACTGTGGCCGGGGCGCTATTTTAACGTACTGTGAGAGGCTGGTTCAGTCGTGAATTACAATCTTGGTGATCGTATCTCCTCCCCGGATCTGATCAATGACGTCCAATCCCTCGGTAACTTTACCAAAACAAGTATGGTTTCGATCCAGGTGTTGGGTGTTTTTTCGGTTATGGCAGATAAAAAACTGGGAGCCACCGGTATTTCTGCCCGCATGCGCCATGGACAATACCCCCCGGTCATGATACTGAAGCTCCCCATCCAACTCGCAATCGATATGGTACCCAGGTCCTCCTGTTCCAGTGCCGTTGGGGCATCCTCCCTGAATCATAAAATCGGGTATGACCCGGTGAAAGGTGAGCCCATCGTAAAAGCCTTTTTGGGCGAGTTCGACAAAATTTGCCACCGTCTTTGGGGCGTCTTCTTCGTAAAAGGTAATTTTCAGGGTGCCCTTCTCGGTTTGAATTTCTCCGGTTTTCATGAACGTATCGTTTGTTTTTTTTGCAATAATACTGATTTTATGCTAGTATCATGCTATACTTGTAATTCGTGCCCCTTGCTTTTTTGAAAATTCCATCTAAACTAATGTAACTTGAGAAAAGAAGACCAGTTTGTAGGGAAACACAACGCTCCGGAAGATATTCTGGAATTCGAAGGCCCCCAGTTGTTTGGACATCCCAAAGGACTGATGACCCTCTTTTTTACGGAAATGTGGGAGCGGTTTAGCTACTATGGCATGCGCGCCTTGCTGATTCTGTTTATGACTGCTCCGATCGCTTCCGGAGGACTGGGGTTTAATGATCAGACATCCGGGGCCATTTATGGGTTGTATTCCATGGCCGTATACCTGCTGGCACTCCCCGGCGGCTGGGTAGCGGATCGGTTGATTGGCCTGAAGAAATCCGTTTGGTACGGGGGAATTATTATTACGATTGGTCATTTTACGATGGCACTGCCCGGCGTTTTTTCGCTACTGGCAGAAAATCCTGCTGCTCCCGGACAGCTAGCTGCCTGGGATCTACCCTCCTTTTTTCTGGGCCTGGTATTGATCGTCTTCGGAACGGGTCTGCTGAAGCCAAACATCAGCTCCATTGTAGGTCAGCTGTATCCAGAAAATAGTCCCAAAAGAGATGCCGGATTTTCAATATTCTATATGGGGATCAACCTGGGGGCATTTCTGGCGCCCATTGCCTGCAGTACCCTGGCCGTTTACGACTGGCACCTGGGGTTCGGGCTTGCCGGTTTTGGGATGCTGATGGGATTGGTCCAATACAAATGGACCGGAAAGTACCTAAATGGAGTGGGGGAGGCCGTGGTTGCGGAATCGCCTGCCCAGCGAGACGCCCTGGGGCGCCTGCAGAAACGCGTTTGGCTGGTACTGGGATTGGTGGTGGTGCTGGTCCTGTTGTTTTTCTTGCAGGTCATCCCAGTGGATCCTGTAGCCATTGCTGGGGTTTCTAATACAATGATAGCAATTGTAGCCTTGCTGTTTTTTGGATACGTATTGCTCTTTGGCGGACTGGATACGGCACAGAAAAAGAAAGTACTGGTGATCATGATTCTCTTCGTCTTTTCAGCGGTATTCTGGTCCGGGTTTGAACAAGCCGGGTCTTCGTTGAATCTATTTGCAGAGCGATTTACGGATAGGATGGCCATGGGTTGGGAGATTCCAGCCGGTTATTTTCAATCGGTAAACAGTATCTTTATCATTCTATTTGCACCATTTTTTGGGGCCATGTGGGTGGCCCTGGCCAGGAAAAACCTGGAGCCCTCTTCTCCCCTGAAATTCGCCATTGGACTGTTATTTCTGGGAATTGGATTTTTGGTGATGTACTTTGCAGCAAAAATAGCAGCATCCGGAAATCTGGCTGCTCCTTCCTGGCTGGTCATTACCTACCTGTTCCACACCTTTGGTGAACTCAGCCTGAGTCCGGTGGGTCTGAGTCTTACGACCAAACTGGCTCCCAAAAGGTTTGCCGGGCAAATGATGGGGATGTGGTTTTTGTCCATTGCCATGGGGAATCTGGTGGCCGGACGGATTGCCGGAAGTACGAGTGGAGGGACGGAAGAGGCATTGGCCAACATGCCCCAGCAGTACCTGTTGATCGTGTACACAGTAGCGGGTGCGGGTATTGTGCTGATGCTCGTCTCCAAACCTATACGGAGCCTGATGGGAAAAATCCACTAGCCTACATCGAAAAAAATACATAAAAAAAGGCC
Organism: Cyclobacterium xiamenense; assembly: GCF_900109255.1. NCBI lineage: Bacteria > Pseudomonadati > Bacteroidota > Cytophagia > Cytophagales > Cyclobacteriaceae > Cyclobacterium > Cyclobacterium xiamenense. The sequence goes on from NZ_FNZH01000009.1 coordinate 105,221, forward strand.
GGTTTTGCGAAACCGGCCTTTTTTTAATCTTCTTTGTTTTCCTTTTTAAAGACCGTGCTTCTAAAATCAATGGCGGAGAGTCCTGCTCCCAAGCCCACTAAAATCGCAACGATCAGCCAAAAGGTTTGTGCTCCTGAAGCAATGGGGGAATTAAATATTTCTAATAACATACGCTAATGGTTATGAAAGCTTTTGTGGTTGCAAGTTAGCATCGAAAACGAGGATAACAAAGCATAAAAACAAAAAGGAATCTAATCAGGTGTGGAGGATTGAAAAGCGACTGGTAACTTAATCGATCGTCAACCCAAACTAGATAAAATCATCTTCCTCCTCCTCTTCGTCCTCATCAAAGGGAAATCGGTCCGAAAAGTCGTCTCCCGTGTCGTCAAACCCATCGTCTTCAAAATCCATAAAAACATCATCTTCCAGACCATGATCTTCGTCTTCGTCGTAAATCTGATCGTCAAATTCACTGCTGAATTCGTCTTCTTCGTCGAACTCGTCTTCAAAATCTTCATTCATAAGCGTCAAGTGTTAAGAAAGGCTGTTTTTTTGCGCTAATTAATGAAATTATTATAACTAACTCAACACCTCTGTGGGAATTATTTTTTTACCACCTGAGGGAAGGGTAGTTCGTTGGTTTTCAGCCCATTCGTTTTCAAGTTGACGAACCCAGGTTTCCAGGTAAAGCAGCAGGTCTTCTTTCTTATTTTTTACCAGATGCATGCGCTGGTCCATCGGTATCAGCGCAAGAATTTCGGGGTCGGATAATCGTTCCAGATGGATAAGGTCCTCCCTGCTCAGCCCGATTCCCAGCAACTCCGAAATCATCAGATCCATGGGCAAGCCACTGCTTGGGCAATAATCGTTCAATTGCTCGCTCCAGTCCCCACTGCGTTGCATGGCAAACCGGTGAATGTCCGATTTGCTGATCCGGGTAATTTCCTGTGCCAGGTTCCCGCAATTGCAGGCTCCCATGTGGCCCCACTGATAGGGAGCACCTTTCTTTAGCTTCGAGATTGTCTTTCTAAGGGCCAGAATTAATTTAGGATTTGCTGTTGCCATGTACATTTGGTTTTACTATGTAAACTCAATTTGGCAAAAGTAGTTTTTAAAAAAAAGAATTTAATGGGAAATCGAGCCTGCCCGAAGCAGACAGGCATGACGCAAGCAGCACGGGGAGGGACGATTATCAAACGGGCGACCTGCCGACAGTAGGCATGGATTCCCGTCCGATAGGCGTTATCCCGGCGGGCATATAGGTGCTTAAAGACACGAATAAATCCATGAATTTTCAGGACAGATTTTTTCTGTATTTACCGAAAATGAGGTTAATGTACTGCTTGATCAAGGGTTTGGAAAGGTATTTCTTTACCTGCTGGTATTGATTGGCTTTGATGATGTCCCGTTCGTCTATTGAACTGCTTAAAATGTAAATTTCTGGTTCGGATTGCGCAGGTTTGAACACCTCCAAAAAGTCCCATCCGGTCATTTCTGGCATATTCAGATCCAGGAAAAGATAGTGCGGGCCAATATGATAGATGTCCCGCAACGCATCCATCGCATTATCGAAAGAAAATACCTTGCAAGGCTGCATGAGGTTTCTCTGAATCAGTTTTTCGGTCACGAAAATGCTGATGGGATCATCGTCTATAAGAACTATCTTAATCATTAAAATACATAAACCTGTTTTTGAAAAGCAAAATACCAGGGACAAAAGTAATTAAATAATTTCACATTAAACTTTTATTTACCCTTTTTTTCTTTATCCTGCAGAATCCCTGATTTATAAATAGATAAATAACTAATTTTATGCCAGCTTTTCGTAAACGAAAAAGGGGCCGGTTTTATTCCACGCAAGACGGGGGGCGCAATCGGTCCGCAGCCATAAAAAAGAATGCGTATGAACAAACCAGATTTTGATGATATTTTTATGGAATTGGCAGTGAGCCTTGCCCAACGGTCCCATTGCATCAAAAAGCACGTGGGGGCAGTATTGACCAAAGATACCCGGATTATTTCGATTGGATACAATGGCCCCCCGTCCGGTACCCATAACTGCGACGAGGAGTTTCCCGAGGAGGGATGCAGTCGGGATAGCAAAGGCAGTTGCTCCCTCGCCCTGCATGCCGAACAGAATGCCATCCTGTACGCGGTTAAAAACAAAGCATCTGTGGAGGGATCTACCCTTTATGTAACATTAGCGCCCTGTTTGCCCTGCGCCAGGATTATCTATTCCATGGGAATTCAAAAGGTGGTTTACTTGTATTCCTATGCTGCCTATAAGGGCATTGGCATTGATGAGGGGATTCAATTTCTTGAAAAATTTGGCGTACAAGCGGAGCAGTACAAGAAAACACTTCGTATCCCGGACCAACTGATCTAAATGTGGCAGCCCGTGGGTACCCCGCGGAAAACCTAGGTTTTGGCCCATTCATCGGGACCGATTAGGTTGACCTCTCTTTCGAGCGTGATGCCAAATTTTTCCCGGATATCTGCCTGAATTTTTTCGCTTAGCGCCACAATTTCCGATCCTTCTCCACCTCCATAGTTCACCAAGACCAAAGGTTGTTTTTCGTGGACGCCGATCGCCCCGAATCGTTTTCCCTTCCAGCCGGCTTGCTCGATCAGCCAGGCTGCGGGTACTTTGACCAGTTCTCCTAATCGAAAGCCTGGGATGGTTGGAAAGCGTTCCTTCAGTAACGAAAATTCACCAAGAGGAATGCTGGGGTTTTTAAAGAAGCTCCCTGCATTTCCAATTTTTTTTGGGTCCGGTAGCTTCTGTTGCCGGATTTTTATGACCGCCCTGCTGATATTTTCAGGGGTTGCGGGAAGTGATCCCATTTCTTTTAGTGTACGTTCGATATCGCCATAGCTGGTAATCGGCTGGTGCTTTTTTGACAAGCGAAAAGCTACCCGGGTGATGATGTACCGACCTTTCCATTTGTTTTTGAAAATGCTGTCCCGGTACCCAAAAGCACAGGTAGCTTTGGTTATTATTTTACGGTTTTTCGTGGCAATTTCTATGGCTTCCAAATGGTCAAAAGTGGATTGTAGCTCAACGCCATAGGCACCGATATTCTGCATGGGTGCAGCACCCACCGTACCGGGGATAAGGGATAAATTTTCCAAACCACTCAGCCCCATATTTAAAGAGAAATGCACGAGATCCTGCCAAATCACCCCGGCTCCTGCCTTGAGTAAAACAGTGTCCTCATCTTCCTCCGTTTTCTCGATTCCCTGAATGGCAATCTTCAGCACCAATGCATCAATGTCTCCTACCAAAAGAACGTTACTTCCCCCACCCAATACAAACAGGTGCTTTCCCAACGAATCTGCCTGCGAGATTGCTTCCAAAACATCTTCCGAATTATGGGCTTCGAAAAAGAGGCGCGCTTTTATGTCTATCCCAAAGGTATTGTAGGCGCGTAAAGAAAAATTTTCTCGTATCTTCATTGTTTATTTTATGTACGAATTACGAATTATTTGATCAAATAGAAAAAGATTCTGGTATTTTCCACGGGGCCGGGATTTCTCTGGAGCGGGTAAAGCATGTGGTAAAAAAGGTGTGATATGAAAGAAATGGTGATCAATGGCATCCGGATTCGGCCGGGGCAAACGTTAAATATCGAAATAGCTATCGCCCGGCTTCCTACGCATACTTTGATTGATTTGCCGGTATTTATTCGGAGTTCCAGCAACACGGGCCCCACGGTGCTGATAAGCGGCGGTGTCCATGGAGACGAGATTAATGGCATTGTTACGGTAAAGCGGATGCTGGAAGAGGCGATTTTCGAGCCGAAACGCGGTACCCTGATTTTTATTCCCCTCGTAAATGTGTACGGGTTTTTGAGTAACTCCCGCACATTTCCAGACGGTAGGGACTTAAACAGGAGCTTTCCAGGCAGCAGTAAAGGCTCACTTGCCTCGCAAATTGCGTATATTTTGACCCATGAAATAATCCCTCAAATCGATTTTGGCATCGATTTTCACACCGGGGGACGCATGCTCTCCAATTTCCCCCAGGTGCGCGTGGATTTCAAAGACAAAAAAGGATTAGAGCTTGCCGAAGTATTCGGCGCCAACTTTACGGTAAACTCACCGCATATTGATCGGTCTTTTCGAAAGGAGGCGTATAAGCATAAAAAGCACATACTTGTTTTCGAAGGGGGGGAGTCCATGCGCCTCGATGAGCAGGTGATCCAGGAAGGTATCATGGGTACCGGCCGTTTATTGAGTTACCTGGGCATGATAGACGGCACCTATCCTCCGGTGAGAAGTCTTAAAATCCAAGACAGTAGCTGGGTAAGAGCCAAAATATCCGGGATTTTCAATGCGTCCGTTTCTGCGGGAGATGAAGTGAAAAAGGGTCAGGTATTGGCAAAAATATCTGACCCTTATGGACAGGTGAAGGTACCTGTCAAGAGTCCTTCCTCCGGCCACGTGATTGGAATAAACAACCAACCGGTAGTCAATGCAGGCGATGCCCTGGTTCATGTGGGAAGGACCCAGTTCGGCGTCTCGGGACCGGGCTATTGACATCATAGCGCTACTTGACCGAGAATCAAATAGTTGCAGCGTAGAATGGTAATAAATTCGGAAACATCTGATTTTCATTTAAAAAAACGGGTTTTCAGTATTTCCACAAAGTCATATTGTCCCTTTTTCTCCGGCTTGCCACATTCGCTGTTCCTAAGGTAGCCAGATGCAGGTGTTTGGGAATTAGGTGAGGTATTCCATTGGAGAGCATTCCAAGCCAATGCCGGCATCTACCTCTCTGGTAAACTGCCTGTGCGAAGAAAAATATTCCAAAAAAGACGCCTTTTTTCAGGCATTTCGGGCTATTTGAGTTTGTAAATCAGGGTGTTTTTTCCATATCCACCCCTTCATCCAGGCGTATCGTCGTTTTTGATTCACAAGCGTCCGAGGTAGTGTATACCAATTCGTGGGTTACCGGATTGCCGCCAGTACGGTGTATGGTCCAGGTTTCGGTACCAGAGGCGGGCCGGGGCAGCGATTCTGACAGACAGGCACTGGATTGTAGTTTCTGTGGGTCCACGAGTACCTCAAATGCATTACCGCTCCAATTCCTGCCTTGCATCTGTCCCTGGCTACTGAGTTCGATCAATTTATTTGATTCCATTGTTGCCCGGTGTAGGTAAGCGGGTTTCAACCGGGTGGAAGAACCCTCTGGATGAAGCAAGCGCAAAGAATCTGTTAGTTCAGCTACCGTAATCTCTCCGGACAGCAGCTCGGTAAATCGAAAAACCCGCTGGCCCACTACAGCTGTTCCTTCCCGTTCGTAATCGGTAAATGTCAGCCGAAGCGTATCCCCTTCGGTGGGCGACTCCCTGCCGTATTCCAGCGTGATGGATCCTTTTCTGCCGACCGGCACCTCCGTGCAACCGGGCCGATCGTAATTCAGTGTCACGGTGAAAGCAGCCGTATCCCGGGAAATTTCCGGACATCCGGGCAGTGAATCCGAAAAGGACTCCTCGTCGAATAATGCCCATGGCTGAAAAACCAGGTACAGGTGTTCATCCAGGCTCTTGGATGCCCAATAGGCTTCTTCGCCCTCAAACGATTGATTGATCTGCAGGTCCCTGTTGACATCCGGTTGACAGGCAAACAGCACGAGTAACGAAACGTATGTGATTATTCTTTTCATGAATCCTCCGAGTTATCCGGATCTTCCCCCGAGGTGAAATTACTGAAAGTTTAATTAATTTCCATCCCCGCGTCCCAAAGCATGGAAAATTATGTATTTTGAGCTATGTAACAGTTAAAGGACATAAGATGCACTATCAGAAAGGAATGCTGGTAGCCGGAGCCCTGGAAGGGCAAGTGCTACTGGTGACCGGTGGCGGTACCGGATTGGGGGCAGCAATGGCCCGTTATTTTTTGGAGCTTGGTGCCAAGCTGGTAATTTGTAGCCGGAAAATCGAAACCTTGAAAGCCACGGCCTCGGAACTGGAGGCGGTGACCGGGGGACAGGTAGTGCCGCTTGCCTGTGACATACGCGACTATGCGGCGCTTTCCGAGATGTATCAGGAAGCGAAGGCGCATTTTGGGAAAATTGATGGGGTGATAAACAATGCGGCGGCGAATTTTATCAGTCCTACCAACCGGCTCTCACCAAATGCCTTTCACACCATTTTGGACATCGTCCTTAAAGGGACCTCAAACATGACCCTGATCGCAGGGAAGGATTGGATACAGGATGGCAAACCTGGCGTTTTTTTAAACATTGTGACGACCTACGCCTTTACCGGTTCCGCCTACGTGGTACCCAGTGCAGCCGCGAAGGCGGGCGTTCTTGCCCTGACCCGTTCACTGGCAGTGGAATGGGCGCCACACGGAATCCGCTCCAATGCCATTGCACCGGGTCCTTTCCCGACGGAAGGCGCCTGGGAGCGGCTTTTGCCGGGGCATCTGGCGGAGAAGTTTGACCCCGTTCGGCGCATTCCTTTGGGTAGGGTAGGGGAGCACCAGGAACTGGCCAATCTGGCTGCCTACCTGATTTCTCCGTATTCCGCTTATATCAATGGAGAAGTGATCACCATTGACGGGGGGGAATGGCTGCAAGGAGCCGGTCAATTTAACGGCTTTGGCCAAGTGAAAGCAGAAGAATGGGATGCGCTTGCCGCGGCAAGAAAAAAGGGCGGTTAATCCGGCGAATAATACTACCCGCCGGTCTTAACGCTTGTCTTCTTTGAATACCGGGGGCTTTTTAAACGGAAGCGCCAGCCTGAAATCCCAGGTTGGGAGTACTTTCTGTATGTTTTTCTCCTCCAGAGAGGTGGTTTCGATAAAGTACCAGTTGGCACGGTCTTCCGTACCTACGGCAATTAGGTTGCTGTCCGAAATCAGGGTCCCTCCCGGAACTTTGGTAACCAGGGTGACGGGTACAATCGCATGAACCTCATCCGCTACTTGCACGGCCTCGATTTCCTCCCCAAACTCAAGGGAAGCCAAGCGCTGACCGCGTGCTTGCTTGGTTTCCTGTATTTGTTTCAACAGCTTTTTCATGGCATCCCTACCTCCGGCTTTTTCGATCAGTGCGGGGTAGGTAAAATCCAAAAGAATCTCGTGGTCTCCGTGCAACTGGGCATAGGCATAAATTTGTCCGGCAGTTTTTATCTCTTCCCTAATCTGGTTTTGTGCGTGCAGCGATAGCGTCGTTCCCCAGAAAATAATACCAAGCAGTAGTTTTTTTACCATAGCTGTACCTTTATTCGCCTTCTAAAATAGGCTTTTGAAAAGGATATTCAAGGCAAAAAATTATAAAATTTCACTGATCCACACCAGTTGCATTAAACCAGCTAAGATCTCCATTTTCCATTCCATAACTGATCTGAATGGGGTTGCAGCAGACTTCGCAATCCTCAATGTATTCCTGTTCGGTTACGCTGGGGTCGAGCAGCATGGAGATTTCGGAGAAGCAAAACGGGCATTGAAAAAAATGTTCGATTTCCATGGTAGCGGATGATTGGACAGACTCAACACGTAGCAAACACCGGACGGCAGCGGATTGTTCCGGGGGACCCAAAGCATGGGCTTTTGGGGCCAAGGCTTGTCAGGATTTTGGCAACGAGTTTCCAAAAAACCGTAGCTTCTATCAATAATAGAAGCGCGCAAAGGTATGGTGTCGGTAGGAAGAAGCAATTACAGCGCCAAGGCAGGCTGTTCCCGGTACTGACTCCGGTGCGGTAGTAGAAATCTGGAACAAGAGTGAGCAACGATAGACAGGACCGATTAGATACCGGTGTTACCCAGGGAGATGGTGGTAGTTTTGCTATCCAACACCCTGGCGTTTTCGCATTTTAGTATGCGGTAGGGATGCTTCTTGAGCAGCTCGTAATTGTGGGTAGCCATCAAGATGGCGGTGCCCTTTTTATTGATTTCCTGGAACAAATGGAAGATGCCATCCGCCACCTCCGGGTCCAGGTTACCGGTGGGTTCGTCCGCCAGAAGGATGGAGGGTTCGTTTAGCAAAGCCCGTGCAACGACAACCCGCTGTTGTTCTCCACCGGAAAGTTGGTGCGGCATCTTGGATGCTGCGCCGCCCAGACCCACGCCCATCAGCACTTCGATCATCCGGTTTTTCATCTTGATTTTATCCTTCCAGCCGGTAGCTCGGAGGACAAAATACAGGTTTTCGGCCACCGTTCGATCCGGAAAAAGTTGAAAATCCTGGAACACAATTCCCAATTTGCGGCGCAAATACGGGATTTCCTTTTTTTTCAGCTTGTCGATCGAATAACCGGCCACCCTTGCCTGGCCCATGATAAGGGGGAGGTCCGCATACAGGGTTTTTAGCAGCGAACTTTTTCCGCTTCCCGTTCTTCCGATTAGAAATACAAATTCGTCCTTTTCGATCGTAAAAGTCACGTCCTTCAATATGGTGTTGATACCCTGAAAGATACAGGCCTGCTGCACCGACACCACCGGCTCGTTCGAAAAGACCATATTAAATACTGAGTTTTTTGAGTTTGCCAAATGGCAATTCCCGAATTAATTGTTCCAGTTCCGCTTCCTTTCCTTGCAGTCCGAATTTTTCAATGTTCTTTAGCGGGCGGTCTGCCCGGAAATAGGCTACCAAAACAAAGTTTTCGTCCCGGATCTGTATGTAATCCGGGATTTTTGCTTTCCCTTTTACTTTGATGATGTACATAGCCGGTATGTTTTGGTTCGTGTCAGGTGCCGTTCATTTGCGGAGAACGATTGGCGAAAAACCAGCCGATCAGGAATTTGCTTTGGCATGATCTGCCAGAAACTGAGCCAATCCCTTATCGGTAAGCGGGTGATTTAACAGGCCCGTGATCACCTTAAGTGGACAGGTGACCACATCGGCTCCCAGTTCCGCACATTTGATCAGGTGCATGGTATGCCGGATAGAGGCCGCCAATACCTCGGTTTCAAACCCGTAGTTTTGGTAAATGTGTACGATTTGCCCGATGAGATCCAGCCCGTCAAAGGCGATGTCATCCAAGCGGCCAATAAACGGAGACAGGTAGCTGGCACCCGCTTTCGCTGCCAAAATGGCCTGACCGGCCGAGAATACGAGCGTGCAATTGGTACGGATACCTTCGCTGGAAAAATACTTAATGGCCTTGATGCCGTCTTTAATCATGGGAACTTTTACGACGATCTTGTCATCTATTTTAGCCAGCTCCTTACCTTCCTTCACAATCCCTTCAAAATCGGTAGCAATCACTTCCGCACTTACCTTGTCATCCACGATGTCGCAAATAGCTTTGTAGTGGTTTCGAACGTTCTCGTCCCCTCTTATGCCTTCTTTGGCCATCAGAGAAGGGTTGGTGGTCACACCGTCCAAAACACCCAGGTCGTAGGCTTCTTTTATTTCGGTTAGGTTTGCGGTATCGATAAAGAATTTCATGTGCGAATAGTAAGTTTGAGTGTATATGCCGATAAATTTACGTCAAAAGTATCAAAAAGATGGGGAGCGTAAAATAAAAAGGAAAAAAATAAGCGGCATCGCACCGCTACAACCACCTACCCTTGCTTCCTTCCGGACCTGGGGGATTTAGCGGGAGCTGGTCGTGCCGCTCAGTACAAAGGTAGGTAAATTTTCATCTCAAACAAAACTATTTTACCAGCAAGCAGCTAATTGCTTCGCTATCAAATCTTAATTTTTTGGCCGAATTATTGCCGAGTTATTGGTTGTCCCCGAGGATAACTACCTATTCTCACTAAAATCTGTTTTGATATGATGATAAAAACATTGGCTACCCTGAGTGTAGTTTTTCTGTTGGGCGCTTGCGCCGTATTTCAGCCACGCATTCCCTACCAATTGGGCATGTCGGAAAGCAAATTTCTTCGGCAAAATAAAGAAGCGGTCATAAGTCAGTTGAACGAGAACAAAAAAGTATACCGTCTCACCAACGACGATCGCTTTTATATACTTGCGACATTTGAAAATGGGGAATTGGTGAGTCTGGAAGAAAAAGAACTGGCCCCTCAATGGCCCCGGCAGCGAATGATGGACGAAGAGTACAGGTACGACGATAACACCCAAGACGGGCAACCCGATCAGTGAATTTCCTGCAAATCAATCGCTGGAATCTCAACGGGCACCGCTAAATCCCTTTTGGGTGATTTTTTGTTTGGCACAAATCCGATTTCCAGAAACGATAATCTAAAAATTTTAGTAAGTTTGGTTGACCAATTCGCCCATCACCGACGGATGCGAATGGGTGGCGTCCTTTCATCAGGAGGTAGGGTTCCTCAAAACGGCGCGTTTTGCCGCACCGGCTTGGGTACCTAAAGACGGAAGGGAATGCACGAGGAGTAGCAGCGAACAAGGGGCTAATTTTCCTCTGGCGTTCCAGGCAAGGACTGGGGCATATTTCCCGAAAGGTTTCAAATTCATCGTCGGATCAACTGTAAACAAATGGAAAATAACCGCAGAAAATTTTTAAAAAGATTGGGAATGGCCGGTGCCGCTTCGGCGTTGGCCCCGACCGCATTTGCCGGGCAGCCGGTACCGGATGTGGTTCGCATGGATCGATTGTCTAAAAAAAGCGTCGATGACCGTGAATTGAAAATTGCACTGATCGGTGCCGGGATCATGGGGACCCAAGACCTGAACACCGCACTTCAGCACGAAAACGTATCGGTAGTCGGGGTCTGTGACCTATACGATGGCCGGTTGGAGGCAGCGAAAGAAAAGTGGGGACAGCATTTGTTTCTTACCAAGGACCACAAAGAGTTGTTGAAACGAAGCGATATCGATGCGGTACTGATAGGAACGCCCGACCACTGGCACAAACAGATTAGCGTGGATGCGCTGAATGCCGGAAAACACGTGTATTGCGAGAAACCCATGGTTCATTCGGTGAAGGAAGGACAGGAAGTGATCGATGCCTGGAAGAAATCAGGCAAGGTATTCCTGGTAGGAAGTCAGGGGATTTCCAGCCTTGGAAACGAAAAGGCCAAGGAATTGCTCGCCCAGGGGGCCATTGGCGACATCAATTATGCGGAGGGCTTTTGGGCGCGGCATTCACCGGAAGGAGCTTGGCAGTACCACGTGCCCGAAGATGCATCCGTAAATACCGTGGATTGGCAACGGTACGTTTCCAATACCACCGAAAGGGAATTTGACCCTTTGCGCTTTTTTCGCTGGAGAAATTACCTGGACTACGGAACGGGTATGTCCGGGGACCTCTTTGTACACCTGTTCACCAGTCTTCATTTCATTACCAATTCTCTGGGGCCGAACAAGATTTCAGCCATGGGGGGACTGCGGTATTGGAAGGACGGCAGAGAGGTTCCGGATGTATTGTTGGGTATGTTTCAGTATCCCGAAAGTCAGGAGCATCCCGGGTTTAACTTGTCCCTGCGCTGCAATTTTGTAGATGGCACCAGTGGGTCCACCTATCTAAAGATTGTGGGGAGTAAGGGCTCCATGGACGTAAAATGGGACGAAGTAGTGGTCAAAACCAATCAACAGGCATCCAGTGACGATCCGTTTTTGGAGGCGCAGGCCCAAATGCGGGGAGGGGCTTCCGACCGCAAGCGTATATTGCCTCCCAATGAAATGGTGTATAAGGTTGAGCCCGGATACAAAGGAGCACATTACGATCATTTTGGGAATTTTTTCCGGGCGATTCGTGAAAATGGAACCGTGGCGGAAGATCCAGTTTTTGCTTTCCGTGCCGCCGCTCCTGCACTTTTGTGCAACGATAGTTATTTCCAGGATAAATTTATCGCCTGGGACCCTGTTCAAATGAAACTCGTGTAAACAAATTGCATGTACCACTAATTTAAATAAACTAACTAGATAATGAGAACAATAGCAAAACAGTCCGGCCTTTTGTTGGCCGCGTTGGTCGGCTTGGTGTTTACTGCCGCGGGCCAAACCTCACTTTTTAATGGAAAAGATCTCTCCGGATGGATCGTATACGGTACCGAAAAGTGGTACGTAGCGGATGGGATTCTGGTTTCCGAAAGTGGACCTGACGCAGAATATGGGTACCTGGGAACCGAGGAAGATTACAAAGATTTTGAGTTGACCGCAAAATTTAAGCAAGACCAGGATGGAAACAGCGGGATCTTTTTCCGGTCAACTTTTGAAGGAACCAAGGTGTCCGGATGGCAGGTAGAGGTGGCACCTCCAGGCAACGATACAGGAGGGGTGTACGAGTCCTATGGTAGGGGATGGTTGATCAAACCAGATGCCGAAAAAGACAAATACCTAAAGTTTGGTGAGTGGAACGACATCAAGGTGCGGGTAAAAGGCGATCGGGTGGTTACCTGGCTCAATGGAAAGAAAATGGTGGATTTCAGCGACGAAAAAATCGGACAGGGTGAGGGGCAAATAGCCCTTCAAATCCACAGCGGAGGTGGTTTGAAAATCTCCTGGAAGGACATTGAAGTAAAGGAACTCTAAACCAATCGTAGCCGGCGCTTTTGTAGGTGTGGGCTGCTGTCGGTACAAAATAAAATAAAAAAGCCCCGAAACAACGGGGCTTTTTTTGGTAGCAAGCCTAATGTTTGACAAAAGGAAAGAACCTTTGGGGCATTTTTTGTAATTTGCGCCCTGCTAAAAGATACTATATGTCGAAATTTGATTCCATAAGACCTTTTTATGATAGCGAAGTCAACCAAGCCTTGAAGGAAGTCGCCTCCCATCCGATGATGAAGGCGATAATGAATTTTACCTTTCCGGACCAACGGGATGAAGAATGGACAGAACAATTGCTAAAGACGCATTCCATTCGCGATTTTCAAATCAATTTCATTTACCATTCCGTTCGGAAAGTATTGGATATCAGTTCGAATGGACTGACTACCTCCGGATTTGAGCAACTGGAGCCCAATACAGCGTACCTGTTTATTTCCAACCACCGGGACATCATTCTGGATACCTCCCTTTTGAATGCGACCTTGTTCGAGCATGGCCTGCTCATGACCACCTCAGCCATTGGTGATAACCTGGTAAAAAAGCCGTTTTTGCGAACGCTCTCCAAACTAACGCGTAATTTTGTTGTGTACCGGGGGCTGGGCAACAAGGCCATGTTGGAATATTCAAAGTTAAACTCCGAGTTTATCCGGGAAGCGATTTTTTCTCAAAACCGCTCCGTGTGGATCGCACAGCGGGAAGGACGGACCAAAGACGGTATGGACCTAACGCAAAAAGGCGTTCTTAAAATGCTTTCAAAAGCCTGTGAATCCTTATCTTTGGAGGAATATTTCCTAAAGCTAAAGATCGTTCCCGTATCCATTTCTTACGAAAACGATCCGACCGATGTCTTGAAGATGCCCGAGCTGCTGGCAAAGGCGCGGGAGGAAACCTATGTCAAACAAAAGAACGAAGATTTTCGAACCTTGATGAGTGGCATTATGGGACAAAAAAAGCGGATTCACATTTCCGTCGGGAAGGTCTTGGATCAGGAAATAAACACTATTTTTGAAAGAGAAAACAGTGTCAACAAGCAGCTTCAGGCATTGGTGGAAGAGCTGGACCGGGTAATTGTACGGAACTACCGACTATGGCCTACCAATTACATTGCCCTGGACCTGCTGAACCAGACCGACGAACACCGGGAGCATTATTCCGTAGAAGAAAAAGAAGAGTTTCAGGCACGCATCCGAAAAGGCGTGGAGATGGAAAATGCAGTGGCCGTGCGAAACTTTCTCTCGATGTATGCCAACCCGGTCATTCACAAAGAAAAAATGCACCTGCTGGCCCCCTAGCCGAGGGTTGCCGCAAACATCCCGCTAGAAAACTAATCGTTCAGAAAAAAAATAGTAATCGTTTGAAAGAAAAATCTGTAAAAATCGGGTTGGTGCAGTTAAGCTGTAGCGCCGAACCACAGAAGAACCTGGAAAAAACAATCGCAGCCATACGAAATGCGGCTGAATCCGGAGCGCAGGTATTGTGCCTACAAGAACTTTTCCAATCCCTTTACTTTTGCGATGTGGAGGATTACCGAAATTTCTCGCTTGCTGAGAAAATTCCCGGGCCTGCGACAGAAGAACTAGGCCGTGTTGCCAAGGAGTTGGGAGTGGTGATCGTTGCCTCGCTTTTTGAGAAGCGGGCAGAGGGCATTTACCACAACACTACCGCCGTATTGGATGCCGACGGAAGCTACCTGGGTAAATACCGAAAAATGCACATTCCGGATGATCCGGGGTATTACGAAAAGTTTTACTTCACGCCGGGGGATTTGGGGTACAAGGTTTTTTCTACGGCCTATGGCAAATTGGGTATTCTGATCTGCTGGGATCAATGGTACCCCGAGGCCGCACGTATCACCAGCCTGATGGGGGCTGAGATTCTGTTTTACCCCACGGCAATCGGCTGGCACCAATCCCAGGATGCGGCTACCAATGAAGAGCAATACCAGGCCTGGCAGACCATTCAGAAAGCCCATGCAGTGGCAAATGGCGTGCCCGTGGTGGCAGTGAACCGAACGGGGGTTGAGGGTGAGATGCAGTTTTGGGGAGGTTCCTTCGTTACCAATGCCTTCGGTAAGGTGCTGTATCAGGCGCCTCACCTCGAAGAGCAGGTGGAGGTGGTGGAAGTAAGCCTGACTCAGTCTGACGGATACCGCACGCATTGGCCATTCCTCCGGGATCGCCGCATCGATAGTTACCAGCCGATACTCAAGCGTTTTCTCGATGAAGATTGACCCCAGTTTTTTTTTCAAGGGTAGTTTAGGGAAGGATCCCATGCACCCCGCCGATTTGGGCTATTTCTTTCCGGCGGAATTTCATCCCCACGATGCCACCTGGTTAAGCTGGCCGCACAAAGAAGCCTCCTGGCCCGGAAAGATCAACGAAATCTATCCTGCCTACGCAACATTTGTAGCCTACCTGTCCAGGAGCGAGCTGGTAAACATATTGGTTGCTGACGAGCGCATGCAGCGATTGGCAGAAGATCGATTGGCAACGGCCGGTGTAGTGGAGGAACGCATCCGTTTTCATCATTTTCCGACCAACGACGCCTGGTGCCGCGATCATGGTCCGGCCTTCCTGATTCATCCAAACCCGGACATGAGCAAAGCGATCGTAGATTGGGGATACAATGCATGGGGCGATAAATACCCGCCCTATGACCTGGATAACCTGATTCCCGGGAAGGTAGCCCTCCACCTGGGAATCCCCTGTTTTCGACCGGGCATTGTCATGGAAGGGGGCTCGGTGGATTTTAACGGGGCGGGAACGCTGCTAACTACCGAAGCCTGCTTGCTGCATCCCAACCGAAATCCGCATTTAAGTCGCGAGCAGATAGAAAGCTACCTCAAAGCCTATTATGGCGTCCAGCAAATACTTTGGCTAAAGGACGGTATCCTTGGAGACGATACGGATGGTCACGTGGATGACCTGACGCGTTTCGTCAGTAAAAACAAAGTCTTGACTGTGGTTGAATCCAACAAGAAAGATGAAAATTACCAGGCTTTGCAGGACAACTTAAAGCTGTTGGAATCCTTTCGAATGCTGGATGGAAGTGCTCTGGAGATCGTGGCATTGCCCATGCCCGCTCCCGTGATCTACGAAGGGGTTCGGCTGCCAGCAAGTTATGCCAATTTTTACATTGCCAATTCCTATGTGATCGTGCCTACCTTTCGGGATGCCCAGGACGAGCGGGCATTGGATATTATAAGCGCTTGCTTTCCCGAAAGGGAGGTGGTCGGCGTGGATTCCTGGGACCTGATTTGGGGGCTGGGCTCGTTTCATTGCCTTAGTCAGCAGGAACCCGCGGCCGGGGTCTTCCCGTCTAAAACGTAAAAGTCTATTCCCGACACCTGCAAAAGGAGCAGTACCCGTCCAGGATTCGGCGTAGAGAAGTCCTTTCGATCCTCGGTCTGGTTGATCCATAAAAAAGCCTGCCCCTTTTTGCATCCGGAGCAGGCTTTTTTCAAAAGCAGAAAAGGATTACCACTACCTCACTGCCAGCCACCACCCAATGCACGATACAGGCTTACCAGCCGCTGCAGCTGCAGCATCTTCAATTCGATGTATTCCAGTTCGGAAGCCAGGGAATTGGATTGGCTGTTGATCACGTCCAGGTAGTCTGCATAGCCTACCTTAAACATGGTATTGGCGTTGTCTACCGATCGCCGCTGTACCAGTACCTCATTCGTTTTTAATTGCAATTCCTCCCTCAGTGTGCGGTAGTCGTTTACCAGTCCGATCACCTCCAGGTATCCGCTGAGAACGGTCTGCTCGTAATCGTACAGGGCGATTTTTTGGCGGGCTTTTGCGGATTCGTAGCTGGCTTTGATTCGGTTCCGATTGAATACCGGAGCCACCAGTCCACCGCCCAGTTGGTAGACGGCAGAGCCTGGATTCAAAAAGAGCTTGCTGAATTCAAAAGCGTTGAACCCGGCCATGCCGTATAGATTAAATGTGGGGAAAAAGGCGGTTCGCGCAATACCCACTTCCAGGTTATTGGCTTGCAGGTTTTGCTCGGCTGCGCGGATATCCGGACGCATCCGAAGCAGGTCCGAGGGAAGCCCCAATTCCAAAACCTCCGGTAGCACCGTTACCTCTGACAAGGATTGGCGCTGCACGCGTTCGGGGTAGTCTCCCGTCAGATAGGCCAGATTTAGCTCGGCTTGTTTCAATTCTCTGCGCTTGCTGATCAGAATCCCTTTCGAATTGAGCATCAACGCCTCAAACTGATCAATGGATAGTTGACTTTCCTGACCGGCGTTTTTTAGGCTTTTTCCCAGTTCGAAGGCTTCTTCCTGAAAGGCAATGTTTGTCAGCAAGGTCTCAATTTCCTCGTCCAGCCCGACAATGGTGTAGTACGTGCTCGCAATTTCGGCGATCAGCCAGGTTTTGGTAAGGTTAACCATTTCCTCCGAGGCCAGGTACTCGGCCAGGGCCTGTTTTTTACGCATCTGTAGCCGGCCCCATATATCCACCTCCCAATTGAAGGTGGCGCCGAGAACAAAGTCCTGGTAAGGAACCGGGATGCGCCGGTTTTCCGGGACAGTGGGCGAGAGATTGGTATCGTCGTTTCCTACGCCATCCATGGTGAAATCGCCAAATTTTCTAACTTCTGCCCCTGCCTGCAGGTTCAATTCCGGCAGTTGGCCCATGCGGGCCCGGCTGAGTGCAGCCCGGGCAACTTCTATTTGGGCCAACGTGCGGTTAACATCCTGGTTGCGCTCCAGACCCTTTCGAATAAGACCCTGAAGCTGTGGGTCGCTAAAAAAAGACTCCCAGCGGACGAGCGCCATGTTGGAACTATCGGCTTTCGAGTTGACAAATTCGGGGTATTCCTCCGGCGGTTGGTTGTAGGTATCGAGGAGTGGTTGGTCTACTTTGCAGGAATAGAGCCCCAGCCCGACAATAGCGAAGAGCAACAGGCAGGGGGACATGGTGGTGTTTTTCGTTCTATGCATTACTGTTACGAAGTTTTTAGGCTACCGGAATGAACCGCCTGATCTGACGGCATGGAATCGGGTTGTTTTTTGAGGTAAACAGCCAGGGTTTCGAAGGCTACGAATAGACCTGGAATAAGGATGATTCCGACAAACGTACCGATAAACATACCTCCTGCCGCGGCGGTACCGATGGTTCGGTTTCCGACTGCTCCGGCGCCGGTGGCGAGTGCGAGTGGGATCAATCCGCTGATAAAGGCAAACGAAGTCATAAGAATTGGGCGTAGCCTTTCCACCGCCGCATGAACGGCCGACTCCAGGATTCCCATGCCTTTTTGCCTGGACTGCACGGCGATTTCAATGATAAGAATTGCGTTTTTACCCAAAAGACCGATCAGCATGATTAGCGAAACCTGCGCATAAATATTGTTTTCCAATCCGGTCAGTTGCAGCAATAAAAAGGAACCGAAAACACCGGCAGGCAGCGATAGAATCACCGACAGCGGCAGCAAATAGCTTTCGTATTGGGCGGCGAGAAGCAAATAAACAAAGACCAGGCAAATGAGGAAGATGTATACTGCCTGATTGCCCGAGGCAATTTGCTCCCGGGTGATGCCGGACCAATCAATGGAGAAGCCCCGGGGTAGGATGGAGACGGCAGTTTCTTCGACTGCCCGAATCGCATCACCGCTGGAATATCCCGGTGCCGCATCGCCATTGATCATGGCCGAGATAAACATGTTGTAGCGGGTAAGTTGCTCCGGTCCGTAGATTCGCTCCAGGCTGACAAAATTGGAATAAGGTACCATTTCACCCTGCTTGTTTTTGGTGTACATCTTGAGCAAGGATTCCGGGTTGGTCCGGAATTCCGGCGAGGCCTGTAGCATCACTTTGTACATTTGGCCAAACTGGATAAAATTGGAACTATAATAGCTCCCAATAAAACTTTGCAGGGTCTCCATCGAAGCCCGAATATCCACGCCCAACTTTGCAGCTTTGTCATGGTCCACCCGCAGGATGTACTGCGGAAAGGAGGGATCAAAATTGGTAAATGCTTCCTGGATTTCGGGTCGTTCCCGGATAGCTGTCAGAAAATCGTCTACAGTTTGGGCAGTGAAGGCCAAATCCCCACCGGTCTTGTCTTGCATTTGCAATTCAAAACCGGAGGCATTTCCGAAGCCTGGAACGGGTGGGGGGGCAAAAAACTGGACGGAAGCGCCCGTAATGTGTGCGGTCCGTTCCTGGTATTTTTCGATCAATTGGTCGACATTTGCCTCTCGGTCATCCCAACCCACCAAATTGATCATCCCCATGCCGTAGGAGGCTCCGGCAGTTTCGGTAAGCAGGCTGTATCCGGCCAGTGTCGAGATGGTTTCAACCTCCTCAAAGGGCAAGATCGACGCCTGCACGTCGTCCATGATTTGCTGGGTTCGGTCCATGGTGGACCCCGGGGGGGTCGTCACGTTGACATAAATCATGCCCTGATCCTCGTTGGGAATGAATCCGGTTGGTAGAATGAAGGTCATCCCATACGTAAGGCCAAAAAACAAAAGCAAAATACCGAATGTGAGGGTTTTTCTACCGGCAGTTTTGCCGATCAATCCAGCGTATTTCCCAGCAAATGCCTCGTATTTTTCATTGAAACCCGTAAAGAAGCGGCTGAGCAGGCCTTTG
This sequence comes from Cyclobacterium xiamenense, assembly GCF_900109255.1. Lineage (NCBI taxonomy): Bacteria > Pseudomonadati > Bacteroidota > Cytophagia > Cytophagales > Cyclobacteriaceae > Cyclobacterium > Cyclobacterium xiamenense. Next base: position 124,255 of record NZ_FNZH01000009.1, read on the forward strand.
CCTTTTTCGTGATGTACGGGTTTTAAGAGCAAGCTACACAGGGCAGGGGAAAGGGTAAGCGCATTGATACCGGAAATCACGATAGCGATGGCCAGGGTAAGGGAGAATTGCCTGTAAAAGATTCCTACCGGACCGGAGAGAAAACTTACCGGAACGAACACGGCCGACATCACCAGCGTGATGGCGATGATAGCACCACCGATTTCGTGCATGGCCGCAAAAGTGGCCTCCTTGGCATTCATGCCATTTTGGTGCATTTTTACATGCACGGCTTCCACAACGACGATGGCATTGTCCACCACAATCCCGATGGCCAATACCATCGCAAATAGCGTCAGCATGTTGATCGAAAATCCAAAAAGGCTCATGAAAAAGAAGGTTCCCACCAGAGAGACGGGTACCGCTATGGCCGGTATTAGTGTGGAACGCCAATCCTGAAGAAAGATAAATACCACCAGGGACACCAATAGAAAGGCTTCGATAAGCGTTTTGACAACTTCTGAAATGGAGGCATCCAGGAAACGGGAGACATCGTACGAAATATTGAAGGTCATCCCGGGGGGAAAGGAGGCTTCCTGCAGTTCGCCCATTTTGTCTTTGATGTTCTGTATCACTTCCCGGGCATTGGAACCGGGCCGTTGTTTGATCATGATGGAAGCGGAGGGCTGCCCATCGGTCATCGATACCATGTTGTAATCCTCCGAGTCGAAGGCAACTTCCGCTACATCCCGGATTTTTAGCAGGGATCCATCCGGAAGGGATTTTAAGGTAATGTTTTCGTAATCCTCTTTGGTATTAAACTTACCCGTGTACTTGAGAACATACTGCAGGGACTGCGGGTCCCGGTCCGAACTGATTCCGGATTTCCCGGGAGCGGCTTCCACATTTTGGCTTTGAATGGCTTCGCTCACATCCTGTGGGGTCAGGTTGTAGGCCACCATTCGGTCCGGATTCAGCCAGATGCGCATGGCATAATCCCGGTTCCCCATGATTTCCGCTCGGCCTACCCCATCTATTCGTTTTAGCTCGGGAAGGATATTGATGTCTGCAAAATTGTAGACAAATTTCTCGTCTTGCGTGCTATCAGAGGTCATTAAGTTGAGGTAAAGCAACATGGAGTTTACCTCTTTTTCAGTTTGTACCCCGGCTCGTATAACTTCTTCGGGCAACTCGTCTACTACCGTAGCTACCCGGTTTTGCACATTCACGGCGGCTTGATCCGGATCCGTACCTACACTAAAAAAGACCGTAATAACGGATACACCGTCATTGGTATTGACCGATGACATGTAAGTCATGCCCGGGACACCGTTAATGGCGCGTTCCAGCGGAGTGGTGACTGCTTTGGTTACCACCTCCGCATTCGCTCCCCGGTATTGGGAAGTCACCGTCACCGAAGGAGGAACAATTTCCGGAAACTGGGTGACGGGCAACCCGAAAAGCGCTAATAAACCTACCAGGGTAATCAAAATGGAAATTACCGTCGACAGGATGGGTCGTTTTATAAACAAATCAAACATGTGTCAAGGGGTTTAAACGGCTAGAGCGATAGGTTTAGGGACCGGTATACTTCTTCTTCTCCAATCGGGTTGGGCTTTACCGCAGCCTCATCTTTGAGTAGTTGAATTCCTTCCAACACCACTTTATCGTTGGTGGCAAAATCCTGCGCCACGTAAAAAAGCCCGTGTCTCCGCAAGGGCCTAAAACTTCGGACATTCACTTTATTGTCTTTGTCTACCAGGTATACATAGTTGTATTCCTGAATCTCAAAGGTGGATTTTTGGGGAATCAGGAACACGTCTTTTAATTCGTTGCTCATCTGCACCTTGCCACTGGCCCCGTGCTTGATCAAGCCATCCGGGTTGGGAAAACGAACCCGAAGGGCAATGGAACCGGTACCCTGCTCAAAATCCGCCTCCATGGTTTCCAATCTGCCTTTATACGGGTACTCCACTCCATCCGATAGGATAAGGGAAATTTCCTCCTGCTCGTCCAACAGCGTTTCCCGGACCTGCTCGTTCACTTTCTCCGAGCCGGCATCTTTGTCCAGTTCACCGCGCATGTATCGCAGGTATTCGTTTTCGGTGATCCGGTAATAGGCAAAGATCTCGCTGATATCGGTGATGTTGGTGAGCAGGTCTCCACTTTTTACCAGGCTACCGGTTTTGTAGGGGATACGGTCCACAATGCCGTCAAAGGGAGCCCTCACGGTGGTGTACGACAGGCCTACCTGGGCATTTTTGAGCATGGATTCGGCCTCCAGGATGGCAGATTCCGCCATTTCCTTTCTGGATTGGGCCAGTTCCAGTTCGGAGGAAGAGTAGATTTTCTTATCCACCAGCACTTTTAGTCGTTCTACTTCCAGACTGGCTGCTTTTTCTTCTGCTTTGGCCTGCATAAGTTTGGCGGTTGCCGAGTTGACGAGCTCGTTGTATTCTGCCGAAGAGAGTTGAAATAGCGGTTGGTCTTTGCGAACTTCCTGCCCTTCGTCCACGTAGATTTGTTCCACAAAACCCTCCAACTTGGAACGAACCTCCACAAACTGGATCGCCTGCAAATCGCATACATAGGTTTGGGGTACGTCGATGTCTTTGGGCATCAGGGTAAATACCGGTACTTCCAGGACCTCTGCATTTTTATTGTTTTTGCCACTTCCTTCGTTACAGGAAAAAAGAGCACTCCCTATCGCCAGGAAACCAATAACTTTCCAGAGGGATTTCAAACGGGCACTTTTGCTACCGGAATACCGGAGCCCAGAATTTTTCGTATTCATTTCAGAATTGGGATTAAACAAACAATAGAACGCAATGTTTTCAGCCAACGAATGCGCAGGTAGCATGCGATCGTAGCATACAACGCGGCACATCGGTATTGCGGTTATTTTTGGGAATTCCGGATGATAGGTGTTCGATAAAAGCCAATCCTCCAGGTAACGTACGGGCAGGAATGTGCCTCAGGGTGCGTTGGAACAGATCACCAGGGACACAATGTGCCTGATTTGGTTCCAGGTATCCAATGGGGGAATGGCCCCGGGTGCTACGGAGTGAAAAAACTGTAACAGGTGAAAGGGATCGTTGCGCAAATAAAAAACCGGAAGCAGCATGTCTCTCGATTGCTGGCTACTGGATTGGGTCCGGCTCAGGGATGTAGGAAAATCGAGGTAATCAAAATCCGACACGTCCAGGTGAATCCCTGTTTTAGGGAATTGATGGATCGCCTCTTCACCCTCAGCCACCGAAAGTCCCACCAAAAATAGCGCCAGCAGGTTGCTGAGGAGGTACCTGGACAAAAAGGTCGCTATTTTTTTATACTTGCGATTCACGATACAAAAGTAACAAGAAAAAGACCAAGAAGGATACCGTTTACAAAGGAAAATCTACGTTAAAAAGAAAATAAGGCGGTTTTTTAAATCATTTTCCCATAACCAAACAAGGGAATATAAAATGTTTTTATCAAAAAACACAGCTAAAATTTTTCATTAAATTGTAAATTCGGATAAATTGATTGGTAGATACCTCAATAGACAAATGTCGTCCCCAATTCGGTGAAGAGAGGTAGCCAGGAGTGCCCCTTTAGCTGCCCAGCCAGATGTAAATCAGTACCGTCACCAGACACAAGGTGATAGATACCGGCTTTGCGTATTTCCAGGGTTTCATTTCCAATACGGGTGGTTGACTTACAAAGGTGTTGGGCTTGCCGGGGAAATAGTGGCTGACCGTAACCATCAGCACCAGGTTCATGACAAATTCGATGGCCCAAATGTGAATGAAATGAATGCCGGAATCGAAGACAAAACTCGTCAATAGGTAAAAAGTCAGGCCGGTAACCAGGCCTATTTTGGCACCTCTTGCCGTGACCTTTGGAATGAAAAAGCCGGCGATTAATATAGAAGCAATGGGGATAAAAAATATCCCATTGAGCTGTTGCATGAGTTGATAGAGACCTTCCGGGGCATTGCCTACCAGTGGTGCGATACCGATGGCAAAGAGGGCAAGGACCAGTGAACTCAATCTTCCCACGCGGACCAATCGTCTGTCTGAGCAGTTGGGATTGATGAGTTTTTTGTAGATGTCCAGGCTAAAGATCGTGGCTGCGGAATTCAAGACACTGTTGAAGGTACTCAATATGGCCCCCAGCACCACAGCGGCAAAAAATCCAAGCAGGCCGAAGGGCATCACCCGCATCAGCAAAACCGGGTAGATGAAGTCCTGGTTGTCGTAGTATTGATCTTTGTAGTAATAGTAAGCAATGATGCCGGGTAGCACGATGATCAGGGGAATCAGGATTTTGAAGATACCGGTAAATAACAGTCCTTTCTGTGCCTCCGCCATGTTTTTGGCGCCAAAGGCCCGTTGGATGATGGTTTGGTTCATGCCCCAGAAATACAGTTGATTGATCATCAATCCGGTAAAAATGGTTCCGAAAGGCAGGACAGAGTCGGCTTTGCCAATGACGTTGAATTTTTCTGGTGCAAAAGCATAGACTTTACTCATGCCATCGATGATATTACCCTCTCCGATATCCCAGAGTGCAAAAATGGGGACCATCAGCCCGCCGATGACCAGGCCAATTGCATTGATGGAATCGGACAGGGCCACGGCTTTTAACCCGCCAAAGATGGCATAGATGGAGCCAATCACCCCAATGGTCACCACGGTGATCCAGATGCCTTCCGATAAACTTACGCCCAATACTTCGGATACACTGAAAATACTTTCCAGATTGATTGCCCCCGTGTACAGCACGATGGGGAGTAGGGTCACCACAAAAGACACCATCAGCAAGAACGCGACCAAGGTCTTGGTGCTGCTATCGTACCGGTTTTCCAGGTATTGAGGAATGGTCGTTAGGCCCATCTTTAAATAGATCGGCAAAAAATACAAAGCGGCAATGACCAGGGCGATGGCGCTGGTCACTTCCCAGGCAATGATGATCATTCCGTTTTTGTAGGCAGAACCATTCAGGCCAATCAAGTGCTCGGTGGATATATTGGTTAAAATCATCGATCCGGCGATCACGCCACCTGTAAGGGAGCGCCCTCCCAGAAAATACCCATCCCTGGAGCGGATATCGTCTTTTCTCAATTTGTACCAGGAAAAAAATGCGACAAAAAGGGTAAATCCGATAAACGTCAGGGCTGTAAGCATGGTATAAAACTAAATTGCTGCCCGGAATTCCGGGCAGCAACACGTCGGTTTATGAGGGTTATAAAAGCTTAAAATTTCAGTGTGTCCGGTAGGTATTTTGCTACCAAATCCTCGTAGTAAGGGCGCAGTGCCTTTACATCCGGGGGTACGGGTACTTTGGAGTACAAGTCGTAGGGATTGAATTTATCCACCCATTTGAACATTTCCCGGTCGTGATCATTGAGCAAGTGATCGTATGCACCTTCCCGGTGCTGCGCGTAAAAGGAATGGTACCGAATCATGTACAAGGCCGGTTCGGGCAGGTAATTTTTGGTCATTTGGTACAGGTACTCGTCGTGACCCCAGGACATTTTTACATTGTCCAGGCCCGTATTGGGTTCATAAATGCCGTATTTGGTGTTGTACCGTTCGTCTTCGTAATCGGGATTTCCCTCAAAAAACTCCGGATAGACGATCTTGTCCGAATGCTTGCATCCCACCGGAAAGGTGTCGCCCACCACGGCCCATTGGGGTTCTCCAAACAAGCAAAGCACTTTCCCCATGTCGTGAATAAAACCCGTCAGCACAAACCAATCGGGGTGGCCGTCAGCCCGGATGGCTTCTGAGGTTTGCAACAGGTGCTGAAGTTGGTCCAGGCTGGTATCGGGATCGGAATCGTCTACTAGGGTATTGAGGTAGTCGATTGCCTCCCAAAAGGGCATCTCTTTCTTATCAAATTTCAGAAACTCCTGCTCTTTTTTCGTGACGAAGTCGTAGGTCTGGTAGTGGTGGTTCAACCGATAAAAATCCCGGACGGTATCCACCCGCTCGGAGTCGTGGTAGTTGCGGTAATCGTCCTTTGCTTTGGCTTGTTCGGACTTGGGTTTTGGATACCTGATTTTTAAATCATCCTCCCATTCTTCAATATTTCCAAGAGGAGCGCTCTCTTTATCGGTGAATTGTTTGTTCATGTCAACAGGTCTTTTTTCTGCCCTAAATTTAGAAAAAACTAATTGTATTTTCTATAGTCCCCTTGTTTTTCAGAACAATAGTTTACAAATTATTTTTATCCAAATGCATGCGAATTTTTTCCTTCAGCAGCTTTAGGTTTCGGGTATTGGTTTCGCTGCTGCTTTTAATCTCCAGAATTTTTGGTTTCAGGGATTTTTGGTAAAATGTATCCAGGCAGTTTTGTAGCGAAGAAAGATCTTCTACGCTCCAATAATCAAAGCCCATCTCTTCTGCCAGGTGCGCACCGGATAGCTTTTGGTGGGTCTCGAAATACTCTTCTAATTCGGGCAAGGCCGCAGGTCCGTCGATCATCCGGAAAATACCTCCCCCTTGATTATTGAAAAGCAATACCCGAAGGTTAGCCAGCTGGTACTGGTGCCAGAAGGCATTGCGGTCGTAAAAGAAGGCCATGTCTCCGGTAATCAATGTGACGGTTTCTTTGGTCGTAAATGTGCATCCCACCGCGGTGCTATTGGAGCCGTCGATCCCGCTGGTTCCCCGGTTACTAATGATCTCCACGTTTGACAGGGGCCGCCCCAGAAAATTAACGTTGCGTACAGCCAGGCTATTTGCTAAATGGACTTTCCCGAAAGGGGGAAGCTTCGGCAAAATCTGCTGCAACGCTTGAAGCTCGCCAAATGCTTCCAGTTCTCCCAAATACCGCGGGAGCTTGTCACGAACTGCTTGGTTTTTTTGCGTCCACTGCTGCGCAAAATCAGCGTCCGTAGGATTTGCCGCCCCCAAAAAGAACTGCAAGAAGGTTTCTGGCTGCAGCCGAATGATCTGGCTTAGTTTTTTAAATGGGTCGGGAACAGTCCCTTCGGGTTGCACGTGCCAATGTGCGGTTTGACTTTTTCGCAAAAACTGCTTCAGGGCTTTGCTAAGGATGGATTTGCCAAAACTGATGATCAGGTCGGGTGCCATTTCCTCCTGCCGGGTCGGGTCGTCAACAAAAAAATCATGGTGGGTAACCGATTCCTCCTGCGCCAGGTTACTGATCGTGTCGGTAACCACGACGGCCTGTTGATTCCTGATAATTTCCGCTAAAGCGGCAGAAATTTTGGGACTTGGGCGTTGTTGGCCCGGGATGAGTAGCATTCGATGGAAAGCTTTCAGTTGATTCCGTAACTTACCGTCGGCGTCGGTTCCCAGGATTTGGTTGCCCGGTTGTATCTCCAATACGGGTTCGAGATCGGTGACGTCAAACCCATACTGTTCGTCGGCTTTGGGATAAAACGGTTCCCGTACCGGGATGTTGATATGCACGGGCCCCATGGGGAAACATCTGGCAAGGGAAAGGGCTTCCTTTACCAGCCGTTTAGCATGCCAAAGTTTATCCGGGATTCCGGCTTCGTCGGGGAAGGTAAAGCTGCCCTTTACGTGCCTTCCGTAGAGGTTGTCTTGCCGGATGGTTTGCCCGTCCCACTGATCGATCCATTCAGCCGGACGGTCTGCTGTGAGTACCAATAAGGGGATCTGTTGGTAAAATGCCTCGGCCAGTGCCGGGCCGTAGTTTAGTGCGGCCGATCCGCTGGTACATACCAGAATCACCGGTTTGTTCAGTTGTTGAGCCATCCCCAGGGCGATAAATGCAGCAGATCGTTCATCAGGGATGGTTCGGCAGTGGATCAGGGGATGCCGTATCAAGGCCAAAGCAATCGGGGCGCAGCGGGATCCTGGCGATAAAATGGCCTGTGTAATGCCGCTTTTCGCGCAAATAGAGGCCAGATGGCTAAGTTGAGGGAGTATCAACGGGACTTTCTGGTTTGGATGAACTTTCCTAAAATTGTGCATTTTAATTCCGTCTCTTCCCACTCTTTCTCAGGAACGGAATCTTCCGTGATGCCGGCGCCGGCAAAAAGAAGTGCTTCGTTATTCTCCAATCTGGCGCAACGAAGGTTTACGAAGAGGTCGGTTTCTCCGTCCAGATTTACCGGTCCTACGAAGCCAGCGAAGTACGTACGGTCAAACGTCTCCTCGGAAGCCAAAAAATCCAGTGCGTTTTCCTTTGGCATGCCGCACACGGCAGACGTGGGGTGCAGTAATTTCAGCATGACGGAGCCCAGTTGCGGAAAATTCGTGGCCCGCATGTCGACCAAAAACTCCGATTTTAAATGGAGTAGCCCACCGGCCACCGTTGTTTTGGGACCAAGTTCCTGGTATTCTCTCAGGCGGATTTTTTTAAAACAATTGACGATGTACCGACTCACCAGTGCCTGTTCCTCAATTTCTTTTTGCGTCCATGCGGCATTTTTCAGGGGGTTGTCCCCCCTTGCTTTCTGGGTTCCCGCCAATGCCATGGTATAGAAGCTGTCTCCTTTTGTTCGGATTAGCGTCTCCGGGCTGGCACCAATCCAGCAACCACTCCCTTCACTGAAATAGCAATTGACAAAAGCATTGGGATAGGCTTCACACAAGGCTAAAAACACCCCAGCCAGATCAAAGTCTGGCGGGAGTTTCTTTTTTTTCAAACGAGCGGGGACCACTTTGTAAAACGCTCCCTGCTCAATGCAAGCGACAGCTTTTGAAACGGTCGCAATGAACTGGGCTTTCTTGGAGGAATTGCTATCCTTCTGGGCAGGAAGCGCCGCAATCTTGCTTCGAATAAAGGCTTCGTTCGCTTGATCGGCTATTTCTTCACGGTCCCATTCCCTTCCCGCTATCGGTACATTTTCTCCCAGGATTAACCGTTCGTACAGCGTAGCCTTTATGTACACCGGTTGGTTGGTTTCGGAGCGCTGAAAGGGATGAATTAGAAATCCTTCCGGAAGTTCGTCCAGGTCCAGGGTATCCGGTGTATGCGTTTGGGGATCTTTGTCGAGAATCATTTCCACCAGGCCCAGCTTTGGTTTCTTCCAGATGGCAAAAGGCAACTTGTCCCGAAAAGCCCTGGCGATGAAGGATTCCAGAAAAAGCTTTTGGGAAGTGTCGCGCGCTACGTTAATCGTTTCCATGCAAGTTACTTTCGAATGATGGCCAGGGTGATACGGCTGATACAGGAAAGATCGCCATCCTTGTCGGATATTTTGATTTCCCATACCTGGGTGCTTCTTCCAAGATGAATGGGAGTAGCTCTGCCGGTTACCTTACCTTCTTTGACCCCCTTCAGGTGGTTGGCGTTGATTTCAAGGCCTACTGGATAGGCAGCGGCATCCTCCAGGCAAAGCAAGGCAGCGACCGATCCCAAACTTTCAGCCAATACCACGTTCGCTCCTCCATGTAACAGACCAAAGGGTTGTTTGGTTTTAAGGGTAACCGGCATTTCGGCTTCCAGATAGTCCTCACCAAACGCGGTGTATCGGATGCCCAGAAATCCAGTCATGCTGTCCTTTCCCATCTGATTTAAAAAATCCAGGTCGGGTTTTTTCTTAAATACCATGTTTTATGGGATAAAATTTTTTTCTTTGAACGGAATTCCAAAAATAAAGAATCTTGAGCAGTAAAAAAATATTTGTAGTTAGGCACGGTCAGACGGATTTCAACCTGAAAGGCGTGGTGCAGGGAAGTGGAATAAATGCTCCCATCAATGAAACAGGCAAAAAACAAGCAGCCGCATTCTACCAAAATTTTAAACAGGTACCCTTTGATCGGATCTATTTTTCTTCGCTGATACGAACGAGGCAATCCATTGAGCGGTTTCTTACCCCGGATGTCTATCACGAGGAACTCCCGGATCTAAACGAGATTTCCTGGGGCGATTACGAGGGACTACCGATGGATCACGACGAAAATCAATACTACCTCAATATGCTGGCAAAATGGTCGGAGGGGGAGCTTGATCACAAAATCGCCGGGGGGGAATCTCCCGTGGATGTAGTCATTCGCCTGAAACGAGCCATGGCACATATTTTTTCCAAGGGAGGCAGTCAGCTGCTGATTTGCATGCACGGAAGAGCAATCCGCATCCTAATGACAGTGCTGCTTGGCTATGACTTGCGGTACATGGATGTATTTCGGCACGAAAACCTGTGTTGCTATGAATTGCGTCAGGAAGAAGACGGCACCATTTATTTGGACACCTACCACCCGTCGCCGTTAAAAAAGCTGCGTGATTTATAAGGTGAGTTTGATGGTAGCTACTTTTTTTGCGGAGGACTGCTCCTCCGACTCGGAAAGCAAGGACTGAAAATTTTCCTGGCATTCGTTCATATCAATGATCCGGAAGGCCACGGATTCAAGAGGAACTTCCTGACCCTCGGAAATGCGGACCAGGGAACTTCCCATTTCGCAGACGGTCCAGTCGGAGAAGGGAACGGTGACGATCAATGCATGCTCCGAATTGCCGGCGTAAGTGCGCGTTTTGAAGGAATCCATGAAACTCAATTCCATTTTCGCGGCACTTGAGCGATAGGCTGCCAGCTCAGCTTGGTCAAAAAGTATCAGAAAGGTCTTTTGCGGACCTTCTTTGGCCAGCGAAACTTGCACGATACCGAGGAATAGAAGGATGTAAATAACCTGTTTCATAGACTCGAAATATAAAAAATAAACGCATACGAACCAACAAAAGTTTTTACTGAAGCCCAAAAAAGAAAAAAACCGGAGGGCTTCCGGTTTTAGCTGATCTGAATGGTTATGCTTTGCTGCGTTTTCGTTTCGGCGTGGTCTCTTCCACAATTTCGTCCTCGACACCGGCGAGGATTCGTCCACAGTGCTCGCAAACAATTATTTTTTTACGTTCCCGTATTTCTGCTTGCCGCTGGGGAGGTACGATATTGAAACAGCCACCGCAGGCACCACGTTTCACCAAAACTACCGCCAGTCCGTTTTTAGCGTTGTTTCTGATTTTATCGTAGGATTTGATGAGCCGGTCTTCTACTTTTTTTGCAGCCTTTTCGCGCTCGTTTTTTAATTTCTTTTCTTCCGACTCGCTTTCTGCCACGATGGTATCCAGTTCTCCTTTCTTCTGGTCCAGGTCATTCTGCCTGTCTTTTAGGATCTCGTTGAGATCGGCGATGTCTTGCTGTTTCCCTTCTATCCGTACCTGCGCTTCGGCTATTTTCTTTTTTGATACCTGGATTTCCAGATCTTGTAGTTCCAATTCTTTGGTGATGGCATCGTATTCGCGGTTATTCCGCACATTCATTTGTTGATCCTGGTATTTTTTGATCAATTTTTCGGATTCCTTGATCGCATCTTTGTGCTTTTTGATCTCAGTCTCCATCGCCTCGATGTCCGTATTGAATTTGTTCAGTCGGGTCTCGTAGCCGATTATTTCGTCTTCCAGATCCTGAACTTCCTCGGGGAGGGCTCCCCTGACTTTAAAAATAGCATCTAGGCGGGAATCGATGTTCTGAAGATTAAGAATGGCTTCTAACTTTTGTGCGACTGGACTTTCCATGTACTAGAGGTAACTTATTGGATTTGTAACGATAGTTGTCAAATAGGTTGCAATATTACTAAATTTTTGCGACAATAAATCTTTTAAAAGTTCTTTTGTATAAATTTCACTTTCGTAATGCCCTATATCTGCGAGGGTGATTTGTCCGTCGGCGTCAAAAAATTCATGGTATTTGATATCTGCCGTGATGAATACATCCGCCTTTAAATAAATAGCGGCAGGAAGTAGGAAAATCCCGGCCCCGCCGCAAAGCGCTACCTGCTGAATTTTTTTGCCGGAAAGTGCCGTGTGTTTGAGCACCTGTAACCCCATCGTTTTTTTTACATGGTGTAAGAATTCCCGCTCTTCCATGGGTTCCGGAAGTTGACCGATCATACCCGAACCTACCTCCTGGTGTTCATTTTCCAGGGCTTGCAGGTAATAGGCAACTTCCTCGTAGGGGTGGGCCGCTTTCAGTGTTTGCACCATGCGGGCGCGCAGGTGGTTGGGAAACATGAGCTCCACGCGCACTTCTTCTACCCGGCTTTCTGTCCCAGCGGCGCCCAGGTAGGGGGTTGCGCCGTCCAAGGGCAAAAAGGTACCCGTTCCCGGGACCCGAAAGCTGCAGTGTGCATATTGACCGATTGTGCCTCCGCCCGCCTGATACAAGGAATGAAGCACCTCATCTGCATTTTCAGCCGGTATAAACGTGGTCAGTTTGGTTAAAATTCCTTTTTTCGGTGCTAAGATCCGGGGCTGTTGCAGGCCGATCTTTTGGGCGATCTTCTGATTAACCCCCTGCTGTACCGCGTCCAAATTGGTATGGATGGCATAGATGGCAACATCGTTTTTTATGGCCCGGATGATGGTTCGTTCGACGTAGGTTTTGCCGGTGAGGCTTTTAAGCCCTTTAAACAGAATGGGATGGTGAGCGATAATCAGGTTGCATCCCTTGTCTTTTGCTTCTTCTACGACCGCTTCCGTTGTGTCCAGCGCGCAAAGAATCCCGGAAACCTCCGCATCGGCGTCGCCGGTGATCAGGCGGGCGTTGTCGTAATGTTCCTGATAGGCGGGCGGTGCGATGGATTCCAAATGAGATATGACATCCTTAATCAAATAAACCATATATTTGCGTTTGTTTTTCCAATCAAACTTACAAAAAAAAACCACAATGCGCCTTTCTGAATCCTTGCTGTTTCCCTTTGCCTGCATGTATGGGGCAGCTACGGCGTTCAGAAACAAGATGTTTGATCTGGGCATGAAGAAAAGTCAGGCCTTCGACGTCCCCACCCTGGTCGTCGGGAATCTGGCCGTAGGCGGTACCGGCAAGACACCCTTTATCGAATTTCTGTTGCATCAGCTGGCCAATGATTACCGCCTGGCCGTTTTGAGCAGGGGGTACGGGCGAAAAACACGGGGGTTTTTGGTGGCCGATGACAGCACCGGCCCGTCCGAAATTGGGGACGAGCCTTCTCAGGTATACCAAAAGTATAAGGAGCGCGTGCGTGTCGCCGTTGGGGAAGAACGGGTACTCGCCATTCCCATGATCCTGGCCACCTGCGGCCCAGTGGAGGCCATTTTGTTGGACGACGCCTATCAACACCGGTACCTGGCGCCCGATTTGCGGATTCTGCTAACTACCTACGGGCGCCCCTTTTTTTCAGACAAACTGCTCCCGCAGGGAAGACTTCGGGAAAGCCGGAAAAATGCAAACCGGGCAGACATCGTGGTGGTCACCAAATGCCCCATGCCCTTGTCGCTGCAGGAGGAGGAACGGTACCGCCGGGAAATTCGCCGCTATGCCCGGGAAGGGGTGCCGATTTATTTTTCCGGACTTTCCTATGGCGAGCCCTACGGCATTGGGCCCCAGTCAGAAGCAATACCCCGGCATTTGATCCTGGTCACGGGTATCGTTGATCCGGGGCCGATTGTGGAAGAACTTTCAAAAAACCATACCGTATTGGAGGTGATGGCCTTTGCCGATCACCACCGCTATACGATGAACGACCTGCGAGCAATCCAGCAGACCTGTACGACATATCGGAAGTACGGTCCCGCCGTTTTGACCACAGAAAAAGATGCCGTAAAATTGAAAGATAAAGCGTTTCAGTCTGTGTTGGCGGAGATACCCGTTTTTGTTTTGCCCGTGGGGGTGACTATGGATTCCCGGGACAGGCAACAACTCCTGCAACAGGTGGAGCAAATGATAACCGACAAACAATTTGATAGTGAAGCATAGCAAGGGTATCTTTTTTGTAGCTTTTTTATTCGCAATGCTGTGTGGTCTGACGACCGCAGAGGCGCAGCAAAGCCCTCCGGCTGACGGAGAAGAGGGCCCCAGGAGGGGCTTGCTCGATGATTCTACAAAAATGGTCTACGGCCCCAATACCTCCCTGTACTTCTACGAGAAATACGTCCGGAACAATCGCTTTGAAAAGGTAGCGCTCGATACCTCCCTGACGGGTTTTCACAACTACGAGCCGGTAGCCGATACCTGGTATACCTATCAGGACCTTGGAAATCTGGGCACAGCCGCCCGTCCCATTTTTTACGAGGTACCCGTGCAGATCGGACGGACCTCCGGGTTTCATGCCTATGACCTGTATTACCATTCCCCCGATAGTATCCGGTACTTTGACACCAAATCACCGCATACCCACATCGCTGCATTTTTTGGTGGCGGCAACCGCAACAAGTTGGATGTGGAATTTGTACGAAATATCCAGCCAAACTGGAACGTGGGCATCGCCTACCGGACCATTCGCGCCCGGAAAACCCTGAACCCTACCCGAAGGGATGACAACAATGTGGTCAACGATTCCTACGAGATGCATACCAATTACGTGTCTCCTAACGGGAAATACCGATTGCTGGCAAGTTTTACACGGATGAAGCACAATGTCAACGAACAAGGCGGCATCATTCCTCCGGATGTCGACACCACTTCACTGTATTTCACCTATGAAGATTCCAAAGTCTGGTTGCGAAATTCGCGGGCCAGGGATTTGCGGCAGGCGTACCACCTCTACCAGCAATACGAAATCGTCAAAGGCTGGCAAGTCTACCAGGTATTTGATAAAAAGAAACAGGAGGTCACTTTCTTTTCAAACCTGGGGACTTCCGATTCCGATTTCTTCAACGAAAACCGGTTTAATTCCTCAGACAGCAGCTTGGTGCACAGCAAACCGGATACCACCAATAATCACAATCATTATTCGGAATGGAAAAACGAATTCGGCTTTAAAGGCGACCTGGGACCGGTGTATTACAATGCCTACATTAAGCTTCGCACCGGGCGCATGGCCAGCCGTTTTTTCTCCGAAAACAATTCGTTTACCGAGCTGTTTGTAGGGGGTGCGCTTCGGGGAGAAATCAATGAAAACTGGATCTTTGAGGCGGAAGGCGAATACCTGATTCCGGATGGGTACCGGATATCCGGATTGTTCATCTCGCCCTACCTGGATGTGCGGTATACCAAGGCACTCTACAAGCCGACACTCGCACAGGAACGGTATGCCGGCAACCATTACCGCTGGGATAATGATTTTTCCAACATAGGGGTGGACCAGATTAAAGGAACGATCAAGGTAAATCTGGGCAAAAGTACACTTCGCCCCAACCTGACCGTAAACAGAATCAATAATTACGTGTTTTACAATGAGGAGCAGGTACCCAATCAGGCAGGTTCGGAGGCCTTTATGGTCATTCCTGGATTCTCAGGAGATCTGGTGCTTTCGGGGAAATTTCATTGGGAGTCGGACGTTCGCTACACCCTCATTACCGGCGGGGCCGCCGATGCATTTCGGATTCCGGAATGGTTTATCAATTCCCGGATTTACTTTGATGGACCCTTGTTTGATGAAAATGTTTTCGTACAAATGGGGCTGGAAGTACGGTACCGTTCGGGCAACTTTGCCCCGGCGTACATGCCGGCTACCCAACAATTTCACCTGCAAAACGAATTCAACGTGTACGCCTATCCGGTAGCCGATGCCTTTTTAAATTTCCGGATTAACCGGACCCGTGTATTATTTCGTTACAACCACCTAAATGCCGGATTCATGGAGAACGATGGGTATTTTATCACCCCGGGATATACCGGGTTAAAGAACATGTTGGATTTGGGAATTAGCTGGTATTTCTTTGACTAAGGATAACGATGGACTGGAAAGAAACGACAAAAAATAAAATGTTGCGCTTGCAACTTCCCACCGATCCCCGCTGGGTGGATGTGGCGAAAATGAGCCTGGAAGCAATTTTGGTGGATCACGCGTATTGCGAACAAAAAGCCGCTTCTTCGTGCATCTCGTTGATTCTGAAGTTTCCCGAGTTTGACGTCATGGTGGATCGGCTCAGTCCCGTGGTAGCCGAGGAGTGGGCACATTTTGAAGCGGTCATGCAGCAAATCCGAAAACGCGGCTACCGATTTGGGCATCCTCGAAAGGATGCCTACGTGGTACAATTGCAGTCGTTTGTGCGAAAAGGGGGGAGTCGCACCGAGCAGCTCACGGAGCATTTGCTGATGAATGCGCTGATCGAAGCCCGGTCCTGTGAACGATTCAAGTTGCTTTCAAAAAACCTGCATGACGAGGAATTAAAACAATTCTACCACGAACTAATGGTTTCTGAGGCAGGGCACTACGTAAACTTTATTCAGTTGGCAAAGACCTATCAAGACCCGGAAAAAGTGGAAAAGCGCTGGAAAGAATGGTTGGATTTTGAAAAAGAGGTCATGACACACCTGGAAATCCGGGGAGATCGAATGCATTGAAGGCTTGCGCGGGTGTTAAAAAACCTGAAAAGCTTTGCCTAAAAACATTTTATGCGTAACATTAGAAAAATAGTTGGATCAGAAAATGAATTTTGGTCCGTATCGGTACAGACATGAATTTGATTGAAAATATTCGGGAGGCCTTTCGGTCGGTACGAACCAACCTTTTGCGCACGGTATTGACAGCCATGATCATCGCCATAGGTATCACCTCCTTGGTAGGCATGCTGACGGCCATCGACGCCATGAAGGCGCAGATTGAGGAGAGCCTTTCCGGTTTCGGGGCAAACAATTTCGATGTGAGGAGCCGGGGGTTTTCCGGGGGCAGGGCTACTACTGCCGGAGTAGCGCAGAAGAACTATCCAGCCATTTCTTTTCGGGAGGCGGAGGCCTTCAAAGAAAAATTCAATCAACGCGGAATTTCTACCATTACCACCAGTGTCACCGGTTCGGCGGAAGTTTCCAGGGGATCCAAAAAAACCAACCCCAATAGCCGAATTATTGGCGGGGACGAAAACTATTTTTTGATCAAAGGCATCGCCTTGGAGAAGGGAAGAAGCTTTAGCAATGTTGAAATCCAATACGGAAACAACGTGTGCGTAATAGGCACCGAGATTCAAAGCACCTTGTTTGAAGACGGAGAAAACCCCGTCAATCAACACCTGACGTTTTTTGGCAGAAGGTATACGATCGTTGGTGTCATGGAGCGTCAAGGCGGTGTGGGGGGGGATACCGGGCCGGATAGGGCCATTATCATCCCCATCCTCAATGCCAGAAACCTGGATCAGCGAGGCACTTTTCGGTATACGATAACGGTAGCCGGACAGGATCCACTCAAATTGGAATACGAAATGGGCCAGGCAACGGGTATCATGCGCGCTGTCCGGGAAGACGGGATTGGGATGGATGATTCCTTTGAAGTAGTAAAATCCCAAACCCTGGGAGAACGGTTAGAGGAAATCGCCGGATTCCTTCGGATTGGGGGTTTTGGAATCGGATTCATCACACTCCTGGGAGCAGCTATCGGCCTGATGAATATCATGTTGGTATCGGTGACCGAGCGCACCCGGGAAATCGGTATTCGGAAAGCCATGGGCGCTACGCCCAAATGGATCCGGCAACAATTCTTGATTGAAGCCATTGTTATATGTGTGATGGGAGGGCTTTTGGGCGTAGTGATGGGTATTGGCATTGGCAACCTGGTGGGAAATACCGTCGGGCCGGGCGGGTTCCTGGTTCCCTGGGTTTGGATCATTTTCGCCTTTGTTGTGTGCGTGGTTGTCGGTCTGGTCTCCGGACTTTTGCCTGCCTACAAAGCAAGCAGGCTGGATCCCATTGAGTCCTTGCGGTACGAATAAAGACGACGAATGATGACAAAGAATACATACGATGCCATTGTTATCGGCTCCGGGATTAGCGGAGGCTGGGCAGCGAAAGAACTGTGTGAAAAAGGAATGCAAACCCTTGTCCTGGAAAGGGGCAGGCAGGTAACCCACCGGGAGGATTATCCCACCATGCATACGCCTCCCTGGGAGTTTCCGCTACGGGGTCAGCTGCCCCTGGAACTCCGGAAAGAGAATCCCGTGGTTTCTCGTTGCTACGCGTTTAAGGACGATGCCGATCATTTTTTTGTCAAAGACAAGGAGCATCCCTACATTCAGGATAAGCCGTTTGACTGGATTCGTGGCTACCAGGTAGGGGGGAAGTCCCTGCTCTGGGCCCGACAAGTACAGCGGTGGAGTGCGTTTGACTTTGAAGGACCCGGAAGAGACGGTTTTGCGGTGGATTGGCCGATTCGGTACGAGGACATCGCGCCCTGGTACAGTTATGTGGAGCGGTTTATTGGCGTGAGTGGCAACAAAGACGGATTGGAAACGCTGCCCGATGGCGAGTTTTTACCGCCCTGGGAAATGAACACCGTTGAAAAACTGGTTCAGGAGCGAATCCTGGAAGCTTATCCTGACCGCAGATTTGTCATTGGACGCTGTGCCCATCTGACCCAACCGCAGCCGCATCACATCGCACAGGGAAGGGGACAGTGCATGGCCAGAAGCCTTTGTCAACGGGGCTGTCCCTTTGGTGCTTATTTCAGTTCCAACGCATCTACTTTGCCGGCTGCCGCTGCCACGGGTAATCTGACGCTGAGGCCTCATTCAGTAGTACATTCCCTGATATTCGACGATGCCAAAGGCAAAGTCACGGGGGTGCGCGTGGTCGATGCGCTGTCCAAAGAAACCACGGAGTATTTCGCTAAGATCGTTTTCGTGAACGCATCTGCGCTGAATTCGAACCTGATTTTGCTGAACTCCAAATCGGGCCGTTTCCCCCATGGCCTGGGCAACGACAACGGTCTGCTGGGAACGCATATTGCCTTTCACAATTACCGGGGTTCCATTTCGGCCCGAATGGAAGGGCACCTGGATTCCTATTACTATGGAAGGCGGCCTACTGCGGTCATGTTGCCTAATTTTAGGAATGTAAAAAAACAGGAAATGGACTTTCTGCGGGGGTACATGAGTTTTTATTCTGCAGGAAGAAGTGGTTGGGGAGGAGCCCGTTCGGAAGATTTTGGTGCGGAGTTTAAAGCAGCCAACGCCGAGGCGGGGCCCTGGGGCATCTACATGATGATGCAGGGAGAGACCATCCCCAAGCAAAGCAATCGGGTTTACCTGGACGAGACCCTCACCGACGAATGGGGGATGCCCCAGTTGCGTGTGGACGTGGGCTACGACGATAACGACGAAAAATCCCTCCGGGACTTTTTGGATCAGGGAGCCGAAATGCTGGAAAAAGCGGGATGCAAAGACATTCGCCAAAACGATAGCGGACAGGCACCCGGCTTGGATATCCACGAAATGGGTGGCGTACGGATGGGAAGGGACCCTCAAACCTCGCTGCTGGGAAAATTTCACCAGATGCATGCCTGCCCGAATGTCTACGTTACCGACGGAGCTTCCATGACGTCTACCGGCACCCAAAACCCCAGCCTGACCTACATGGCCTTTACCGCCCGGGCAGTAGACCATGCGGTAGCGGCATTAAAACGGGGTGATTTAACCTGATACGTTCCCGCACGCATGCGTTTTATTCGGTAGGAAGCTGTACTAATCCGATTTTTTTACCCAAATTCCACAAATTTCATCAATAATGTGTGGCCTATACACACATTTAGCGGAAACTTTCAAAAAAATCACAGTCACTTTGTATATAATCTTTAAAAAGATCCGGTTTTTTTTATAAAAAAAATACAAATTTCTTTTCTAAGAGTTTAGGATTTACCTATCTTTATGCCAACTAAGCTCATTGGTAGACTTAACGGGTAATTTCTTTGGCGGCAAACGATCTGCGGTGTAAGCAATGCGCTATTAAGTCATAAGTATCAATTAGTCAACTAGTTACGTTTCTTAAGAGGTTTCTTGCGGAAAGTTCGGTGAAACGGTTTCAACAATCTATTCCTAACATTATTAATCAGTTATGAGAAAAATTTTATCAATCTCGTACGGCTTGGCTTTGCTGCTCTTTTTGAGCTTCGAAGGTCATGCCCAAACACGTACCCTGACAGGTACGGTCGTGTCGGAGGCCGATGGCATGCCAATCCCTGGCGTATCGGTGCTGGACAAGACCAATCAAACCGGAACGGCCACGGATATGGACGGAAACTATTCCATCGGCGTGACCGACAACACGGTTTTGGTATTTTCATTCATTGGCTTTGCCAGCCAGGAATACACTGTCGGCAATCGTTCCCGACTGGACGTTGAACTCAGCGAGGACGCAAGTGAGTTGAACGAAGTAGTGGTGACCGCTCTGGGTTTGACCAAAGAAAAACGAAAATTGGGGTACGCGGTCTCCACGATCAGTAGCGACGTGATGGACAAGGCGCGTGAGCCAAACGTAGCCAACTCATTGATCGGCCAGGTAGCCGGTCTGGTGGTGAAGGGTACCAATGGCGGACCGCAGGGTTCTTCCAATATCGTGCTTCGGGGTCTTCCCAGCATCTCGGGAACGGGATCTCCGCTATTCGTTATCAACGGCGTACCCATGGACAATACCCAGCGGGGAGCTGCCGGGCAATGGGGCGGATCGGACAATGGCGACGGTATCGGTAACTTAAGTCCGGATGATATCGAATCCATGACGGTACTGAAAGGACAGGCAGCTTCTGCACTGTACGGTGCCAGGGCTTCCAATGGTGTCATCTTGGTAACGACCAAAAGTGCAAAAAAAGGTGAAGATTGGGCCCTGTCTTACAACCTAAACGTAATGACCGATCAGGCGATGGATTTCACCAATTTCCAAAACGAATATGGTCAGGGTAGAGGCGGACGTAGGCCCCAATCGGCTTCCGACGCGCGTACTACAGGTAGGTTTGCCTGGGGTGAGCCCATGGGAGGTTCTGCGATCGCATACGATGGCAATCAGTATCCCTATGTTCCTTCTGACGAAACTTACCTGGATTTCTACGATGTAGGTACCAACGTGACCAATACGGTAGCGGTATCAAAAGGCCTGGGCGATGACGGTGCCTTCCGACTGTCCCTATCCAATTTGAACTCCAATTCCATTGTTCCAAATAGTGGAAATGACCGGTTGAATATCAATTTGAATGTGGATCAGAACATTACGGATAAACTCAATGTGTCCGCAATGATCAATTACATTGACCAGAAAAGTACCAACATTCCAAATTTGAGTGACGGTCCGAAAAATCCGAATAACTTCTTGTTCCTGGCACCGAACGTAGCGCCCAGCATTTTTGCTCCGGGCTATGACGAAGAAGGACGGGAGATCGTATTCAGTGACGATATCTTCGTGACCAACCCGTATTTTATCGCCAATAAGGGGATAAACGACCGGGGTAGAAAGCGAACCATCTCCACGCTGTCTGCAAAGTACAGCTTCGCACCGAAAATTTATGCCTTGCTCCGGGTTGGTAATGACGTGTCCAACGACGACTTTTTCTCCGTGGACCCTACCGGACTGGCCTATTCTTCCGACTTGAAAGGAAACTTGAATGGCAGAGGTCTCTCTACCCGATCGGAATTAAACGTGGATGCCTTGTTTGGCGCAGACCTGATGCTGACCAACGACATCTCGCTCGATGCATTGGCTGGCGGAACCTTCCGGAACAACCGATTTGAGCAGGTAGGCGTGGGAGGAACCCGATTTGTAATCCCCGAGTTGTACTCGCCATTCAACGTGGAGGTGTTTAACCGTTCCTACGGATTCAACGAACGGGAAGTGGTTTCTGGATTTTATTCCATGGGCTTCGGCTACAAGGATTACCTTACCTTGACCACCACCGGACGATACGATGTCTACAGTACCTTGCCTACGGATAACAACAGCATTTTCTCTCCATCGGTGACGGGTGCATTCCTGTTTGATCAGTTTTTGAATGTTCCTGCGTTGGACTTCGGTAAACTTCGTGCTTCCTATGCGGTAACGAGTGGAGAGCCGTTTGCGGCTTATCAGACACAGTTTTACTACAACTCGGCCAATTCCTTCAATGGCGTGGCTGCGGGATCTTCTCCCCTGGGATTGCCCAACCTGTTCTTGAAACCGTTTACTACGGATGAAATTGAATTCGGGTTTGACTTGAGTTTCTATAACAGTCGATTGACGTTTGACGTGGCGTACTTTTCCAAAACCACCAATAACGAGATCATGAATGCCAGCTACAGCATCGCCTCTGGCTTCAGCAGTGCAGTAGTAGCCACCGGTTCGACCAACAACAAAGGATTGGAAGTAATGATCACCGGCGTTCCGATTCAGACCAGCGATTTCACCTGGAGGACGTCGTTGAATTTCACCAACGTGAGAAACGAAGTATTGAGCACGAATCTGGACAACAACCCGATCAACCTCGGACAGAACAGGGCTACCCTGGGAAATGCCGTAACGGCCTACGTTCCCGGACTTCCCGGTCCCCAGATACGGGCCTACGATTACCAGTACGATGCCAATGGCGATATCGTCGTGAACGATGCAGGCCTGCCGGTTAGAGGAGAACTCAAAAACTGGGGTTCGGTACTTCCAACCCATTACGGTGGATGGAATAACGAATTCAATTACAAAGGAATCGGTTTCTCGTTTTTGGTGGATTACAGCTTTGGAAACAAGGTATTGTCTGCAACGGAGTTTTATTCGCATTTCCGCGGATTGCACCAAAATACCCTGGTGGGTAGAGAAGAGGGCATAACCACGAACGAAATTACCGCTCCGGCAGAAAACTATTACCAGGCCCTCGTACAAAACGTGACGCGTACCAGCGTCGTGGACGGCGATTTTATCAAACTCCGGCAGTTGACCCTGGGGTATACCTTCCCGCAGAAGTGGTTTAATTCCGTACCGGTATTCAAGGGGTTGACGGCTTCACTGGTCGGACGAAACCTGGCGATTTTAATGAGAAAGACGGATAATATCGATCCCGAGGCAACATTTGGATCCAACATCAATTACCTCGGTATAGAAGGTACCAGTTTGCCTCCTACCCGTTCCATTGGATTCAATTTAAATTTCAAATTGCACTAATCATGAAAAAGTACATAAGTTTATTTCTTCTAAGCAGCTTTCTGGTGGTCACCTCCTGTGACGACCGATTTGCAGAGCTGAATACGGATCCCAACAGGCCCGGTGCAGATGTTTTCGATCCGAACCTGATTTTGCCGGTGGCCACCTATGGCTATGGCAACATGCTAACGGGCTATTCGGGACCGATTTTGTTTCAAAGTATGTGGATTCAGTCCCTGGCTTCTACCTCCACCGGAGGGGCCAATTACTATTCGAACGCAGATAAGTACGTGATTTCCGGAAGTACCAACTCCTATATTCAGGGCGTTTGGAACAACGGCTATCAAATCGCTTCCCGTATCAATCAGATGCAGAGCCTTGCCCGAACCAAGGATCTAAGCAATCTGGATGCCGTGGGCGGGATTTTCAAAGCAAGCACCTTGGCCTTTGTGTCGGATGTATACGGGGATGTTCCTTACACCGAAGGGCTGCAGGCAGAAGAGGGAATCACCCAACCCAAGTACGACAGCCAATCGGAAGCCTACATGGCCATGTTGACTGATCTGGAGACTTCCCTTGCTAGTTTGAATCCAGCAGGCGACCCCATCCGTAACGACGTGATGTATGGGGGGGACCTGGAAAAATGGCGGAAGTTTGGCTACTCCGTGATGCTAAAAATGGCGCTGCGCCTTGTGAAGGTGGATCCTGCTGCCGCTCAGACATGGGTGCAAAAAGCGGTCGCCGGCGGGGTGTTTACTTCCCCGGATGACGACGCGCTGATACCTTCCGATCAGGCAAATGGCTATTCCAACCAAAGTGCCAACGCACTGAACGTGGTGGATGACATCTACGAAGTAAGGTGGTCCGATAAAACGATCGACTTCCTGCAAGCCACCAACGATCCACGACTATCCATTGTTGCCGAGGTACCCCCTGCGGGACTGGCTGCCAATAGAGACGGCGTGGTGGAAGGAAACAGCGATCCGGCCGTTCAAATCGGCCTGCCCAATGGCTTTGACCTGACCGGAGGCGCGTTTGATATTACCACGCATCCGGAGTACCCCGGACCAACCGGTACAGGTGGAGATATCGCCATCATTGGCGCCTATTCCCGACCAACGGCAATTTACAGAGACCGGGATGCGCCCGTATTCGCGCTAACCTACGCAGAAGTACAACTGCTGTTGGCCGATGCCGCCGTGCGCGGTTTGGCTTCCGGCTCAGCAGCCGAGTATTACAAAAATGGCGTGGAAGCGGCCTTTGTTTCCATCGGTAAATTTGGAGGCAGAACCGTAGCTATCGAAGACATCACGGACTATACGGATGCCAATCCACTGGATCAGTCTACCACAGACGCTTCGCTGAAAATGATCAACGAACAAATCTGGGTTACCACCAGTCTTTTTGCCAATTTCGTGGAGGCATGGAATAACTGGAAACGAACCGGTTATCCTGAGTTGACGCCCGTTAACTTTCCGGGTAACTTTTCCTCTGGTCAGATTCCTCGCCGACAGCCTTATCCAGCCGGTGAAAGCGGAGTAAACGGGGAATCCCTGAATGCCGCCGTTTCCCGAATGGGAGGCGATGATTGGATCACACGTACCTGGTGGGACGGAGGAAATTAATTCCTTCCTGACTCAGGGTTACTATCCCAAGCAGAGGTTTCGATTCGCGTCGAAACCTCTGTTTTTTTTTGCCCGTTTTCTGCCGAACGAATTGAAACGTAACAACGGGTTTCGAGTCAGGCGCTCCTACGATCGATGAGTCAAATTTGGTTGGATTTTTTTTCCAGGTATCCCAAGGCGGGTCCAGGGTTACCGGATAGGTAAAAATATTTTTTGAATGATTGCTAGGTAGTTGCATGCAATCCAGTAAATTTGATCAAATCGTCATCTCAGGAAAATGGCTATCCTTGGTACATTGCTTAAAAAAGGTATTCGCCTGCGGGAATCCCTGGAGCAGGAATACAGTTCTCCGCGTGAATTGCAAAAGCAGGAACTGAAAAAGCTGATGATACGGGCCAGGGACACCGAATTCGGAAAAAAATACGAATTTGATCACATCCTGCGAGCGTTTAAAACGAGCAACGATGATTTTTACCGGGCATTTTCTTCCCGGGTTCCCCGGTACGATTACGAAAAGATGTATGCGGAATGGTGGTTCCGACTAAAGGAGGGAAGTAAAAACCTTACCTGGCCGGGAGCCATCCGGTATTTTGCCCTGACCTCCGGCACCTCCGGTGCGGCCTCAAAATACATCCCGATCAGTAAAGACATGGTGAGGGCGATACGCAAAACCGGCGTTCGGCAAATCCTCTCCTTATCGAAATACGATCTTCCGGATGAGTTATTTACCAAGGGCATTTTGATGTTGGGAGGAAGCACGGATTTGGAATTCAATGGGACGTTTTTTTCGGGAGACCTGAGTGGGATTACCACCGGAAAACTCCCGGTCTGGTTCCAGCGCTTTTACAAGCCGGGCAAGAAAATTTCCAGGAATAAAAACTGGGGAGAGAAAATCGATCGCATTGTAGAAATGGCACCCAACTGGGATATTGGGATCATCGTGGGGGTTCCTGCCTGGCTACAGATCTTGCTGGAGAAAATTGTTGCCACCTATCGGGTGGACAGTATCCACGCAATCTGGCCCAACCTACGAATTTTTGTTCACGGCGGGGTTTCCTTTGAACCCTACCGGAAGGGGTTCGAAAAATTGCTGGGTAGGCCTTTGATCTACATGGAAACCTACCTGGCTTCCGAGGGCTTTTTGGCTTTTCAGGCCCTACCGGATCGGAAATCCATGCGCCTGGTGCTGAACAACGGGATTTTTTACGAATTTATTCCCTTTACCGACGCCAACTTCGACGAAAATGGGGACATGCATCCCGAAGCCCAAACGCTGTCAATCGATCAGGTGCATCCGCATACCGACTATGCCTTGCTTATTAGCACCTGTGCCGGTGCCTGGCGATACCTGATAGGCGATGTGATCCGGTTTGATTCGGTTTTGGAGAGTGAAATACGGATCACCGGACGCACGAAGCATTTTCTGAGTTTGTGCGGAGAGCATTTGTCCATGGACAACATGAACCGCGCGATGGAGTTGGTGTCCAGGGAGCTGACTATGAATAGCTCCGAGTTTACCGTGTTGGGCTTGCCGGATGGTGCCCTGTTTATGCATCATTGGTTTGTGGGCACCGAGGACGAGGTAGATGCGCAGCAACTGATGGACCGCATCGACTCGACGCTAAAGCGGCTGAACGACGATTACGCCGTAGAGCGGGCCCATGCCCTTAAAAAAGTGGTTCTGACCAAGCTACCCGGTTCCTTTTTTTACGACTGGCTGCGGTCCCAGGGAAAAGAAGGCGGTCAAAACAAATTTCCCCGGGTATTGAAAGGGGCGAAGGCCGAGGCCTGGTTGGCCTTTGTTCGGGAGCGAGGCATTCGGCTCGATTAGCCGCAGGGAAACTAGCGGATGGAGGCTGCTGGGAACGAACTCGGTATAGGTGTCCTTGGGTTGGGCGGAGGATTCGACCAGCAAAGGTAGGAATAGCCCGCCTGTCCGTGTGGCCAGTGCCTGTGCTGCTGATCGATTCCTTCAATCCGGGGTGATTTCCTACTGAAACGGCCCCGGGTAAGATGTCGTAAACGACCTTAGGAGCTTACGCATTGTATCCATTGTTGTGGTGTCGTTTTTTATTTTTTTAAGCACTTGGTCTCGCATTTATTTGTCCACCAATAGCTTTTAAAACGTTCATGATTGTCTCGAATGGTGGGTTCGCTCCATCAGCTAATGCTTTGTAAAGACTCGGTCTGCTCATTCCAGTTTTTTCTGCAATTTTTGTCATCCCGATAGCTTTTGCAATGTGTCCGATACCTTGTTGGACCTTTCGCCCATTGCCTTTTACTTCGGGTAAAGGGGGTGATTCCGTAGCTTATTCGAAAAAATTTGCAGCTCATCCGTAGATTAATGGGGTTTACCACAAATGGCCTTACTCCCAGATAAGCCATCTTTACGGAATTGTAGGGCAGCTTGCCGAATTTTAGACCGATTCATACCCTGGGGATGGGTACATTGGATCAAGAATCAGCCACAGATCGACAGGTAGTAGCGGTAAAAAAACGGCCCGGTTGCGGGGTGCCCCGTTGATCCCGCTTCCATCAATCGTGGATTGCTTCGTGGGTACCGATGCATCGTGGACCGAAACACTAATGAATTTACAAAAAAAAATGAAAGAAAATGAAAACATCCAGAAAAATACTACTATTGATCGCGCTGGTTGCACAATGCGTTGTTTTGCTGTCTTGTGAAGAGGACGAACCGGAGGAGAATTGCCTATCGTTTTCAAACGTATCGGAAAGCTATTTTTCATTCAATGGATCCAATTACGATGTGTCCGTCAATGACCTGGAAGATTTCGTTATTTGCTCCAGCAATACGATTGATGCGTTTTGGTCCGCTAACAACACGAATGAAATAACTTTTGGTTTTGATCGGTTCAATGCCCTTTCAACAATCTCAGTGGACCAGAGCACGGGGATGCCAAATTTCTCCCTTCTAATGACACAAAACACCTCGCTAAATAATCAGAAAACCTATGTAGCAGTAGCAGGGGAGGTTTCCCCGTGTCGGGGAGGGTACGTCTTCTCCGTGGATATGCAGGAGCTAGCCGATGCATCTGACCTTACCTCCACCAGGGGTAACGCTATTCGACTAGAGGGGTTTGTTACATGCCCGTAAAATCGAGTCTGCCTAAGCTAGCCAGGCATAACCTACCCGCCATTGCGTGGGATGCCCGGATAACGATTCGGGGGGAAGCGTGCAACCTGCCTGCCGGTAGGGATTCTCCCAATTCTGATTGGGACAGGCTATTCCGAACTTTGGAGCGGGACAAGTTCTGATCGCTAAGAAACACTGATAGACGCATGCAATAAAAAATTGTACACTAAAATTTACTGAGAAAATGGAACGTATAAAAAACCTACTGTTGCTTGTTTTATTGGGCTTTTTGCTGATACCTGCACACGGGCAGGATATTGGAAATTGGGGAAGAGCCTACAGGCCCACTCCCGATAAGTCAGATAGTTATTACAACCGGCAAGCCAATCGGTACGAGAAAGAGGGGGACCTTTTGGCCGCGGTCGCCAATGCTGCGTTGGCGCTTAAGCTAGCGGACAAAAAAAGGCAGACACGAAGGGCGCAGGAGACGCTACACAATTTTTATGAAAAAGCGCTGGAAGAGAGTATTGAGGAAGTAAAATCTACGAAGGAAGGATTCAGCACAACGGAAGGAGAGGAAAGGGTGCTCGCTGCTAGCGGCATTGCCACCACCTATAAAACGCTGTCCGGTACCATGGAAGTGCTCAAAGAGATTCCCAAGGATAAGTTGAAAATGAAAAAGGTGGGCACGCTTTCTTTTGAGATTCTGGACTTTTCAGCAGAGATTACTGAGGCCGATCGAGAGCTTAGCCGAGCCATTGACGACGCAGCTGCTTACTATTACCGGTTGGGCACGGAATTAATGACGCAGGCGGACAGCACCTATGCAGCGGACACCACCGGCACGGAAGTGGAGGGCGAGCCGGATCTTTCGCATGAGGAACGGATGTCAATAATTAGGAAGAATAAGGCGGCGGCAAAGAGGTTTTTGAAATCCATGGAATTTCGCCGCGGGTATAAAGACGCGCCCGAAAAGTATGCCTTGGCGAAAGATCTTGGAACCACCCGAATTGTAGCCATGGCTTTTGAAGAACAATACAACAAAAGTGCCTATGGAGAAGAATTGGGCGCCAGTGTGGCGAATCGTGTGGCAGTAGCATTGAGGGAAAAAGACTACCAGTTTTTAGAAGTAAGGAGTAGGGCCATACAGGGTATTCGTTTTGTGGAAGCCTCCGGCCCGGAAGAAAACACGTTGGAGTACCTTATGGCGAATCGTGAGGGTTCCCATGTTGCATTGATAGGCGTGCTGACCGCTATCCGGGTAGAACGCAACCGGGCGAAGCCGGTAGTGGACGAGTTGGAGAGGGAAGTTGTGGTTGAAAAACAAACCTATACCGACAGTGACGGTAACGAAAAAGTAAGGGAGATCAAGAAGACGGTTCGGGCAACACTCACTACCTATAGCAAGAGTATGGAGGTCGTTGTAGGGGGTACCTACCAAATTGTTTCGTTGATCAATGGAGAAGTGCTAAAGTCGGGAGAGATTACAGGTACGGATACTTTCGTTTATAACTGGGGGACCTTTAGGGGAGATAAGCGTGCATTGAGCGGCTACCAGCAATCATTGGCAGAGAGGGAAGAATTAGATTATCCAAAAACAGCACCTATGGTCAAGGAGGCAGCTAATCGGCTGAGTAACAATATTGCCGACGATGTGGAATCGCAATACGTAGCGTTTGTTGGCCGGTAAGTAACCCGGTACCGGGCAAACCTCTTTCTCCCACCGCCAACGGTTGGTTTATTGGAATAGAAGCAGCAAAACTACTCCCTTTGATTCAGGCTGCGTATATGCTCCGATCGCTAACGGATTAGGTCCGGGAGCATGATCGGTGGCAGCTTGTTTCCGGTGCTTAGTTTCCGGCATTCCTGC
>NZ_FNZH01000002.1:0-241780 GCF_900109255.1 Cyclobacterium xiamenense
CTCAGAACCCCTAAGGATCATCGCCTTGGTAAGCCGTTACCTTACCAACTAGCTAATCCTACGCATGCCCGTCTTATACCGATAAATCTTTAATATACTAACCATGCGATCAATATATACCATGGGGTATTAATCCGGGTTTCCCCGGGCTATCCCCCTGTATAAGGTAGGTTGCATACGCGTTACGCACCCGTGCGCCACTCTCATGTCAACCGAAGTCAACAATCCCGTTCGACTTGCATGTATTAGGCCTGCCGCTAGCGTTCATCCTGAGCCAGGATCAAACTCTCCATTGTAAAGTTTGTTTGTGTAACGAACTCCCGAAAGAATTTAGTTACACGATAGTATTCCAGTTCGAATTGAATCGAATTGTCAGAATCATTAATGCTGTCTTACACTACTTCAAAGAACGTTACAGGCAACTTACTCGCCCATTTGCCGAATCATTTTCGAATCCCTTTTTCGCCAATTTGGCGCAAACAGGATTGCAAATGTCGGATTAAAATCCCAAATATTCAAATGTAAAGGTGGAAAATTTCCCGGAAAACTTTACGCTACTTTTTACTTTTTGTGCCGGAAAACGTGCTTTTCCAGACTCCTTTCCGGCGCTCTTTCCGAATGGGAATGCAAACATAGACCTCTTTTACGATTTAGCCAAACTGGAACCCGTTTTTATTTGCCCCAGCACCCAAAAAACCTGAAAACCAGCACGATTATTTTACTTTAATTCCCTTGCACCTTTGGCCGCTTGTATACGGGAACCGTACTGCAGGCTTCTCCAAACATCAAGCTCTTCACGACCGGTAGCACCAATCGCACCAACTCACCGTAGGCATAGTCCGGTACGGGTAATTTGCTGCAACCCTTCACCACTACCGGCTTATCTCTCAATGCCTCCAGATCGAGCTGCCGTAGTGCCTTCGCCATTAAATGAATTTCCAGGTCTTTCAAATCACCAATCACTACCTCCCGGGCAGCCTCCCGGAGCCGAACTGCCACCAGCATCAATGCCCAGGTCGGTATAATGGCATCAACGGAACAATGTATCCCGACCATTTTGTCTGCATAAACCGACAAATCCAATTCCTTCACCTGCTGACGAAACTCTTTTTCCTTCACCACAATGCCCTGAAAAAGCAAAGGCTCCAGATCAAAAAGTATCCGGTCCCCTTTTTCATAAAAGGATTCAAGATCAATGGTTACGATGGGGCTACTTGCCACCCTGTTTTTAATTTCACTCATGACAGCAATGGATTTTTCTTCGACTTAAGAACCATAAACTCCTTTAAGTAGTTCGGCTCAAAATAGGCAATGTCTGCCAACTCACCCCGCACAAATTTCCCGCCAGCAATCTCCCCTACCCACCGGGCACCATTTAGGTAGTCCCGAAAGACAGCCCGAGGGGATTCCAGGCATTTTCTGGCCTTTTCGTTGGCATTCCCCACAAAATAGACGGCCCCTTGTTCCAAGTACTCCCGAAAAGCGTTTTCGTCCAGTATTTCCGGACGCGTAGCCACCAGCGAATTTCCTTCGTGGTCCAGTACTTTGGCATACACTTCCATGCGCCTCGCGTCAATCATCGGAATCACAAAATCGCCCGGGTCCATTTCCGGCATCACCTGTCTTGCCAAAGCATCCAAACTATTCACCCCAATCAACGCGAGGTCGTGTGCATAGGCCAGCCCTTTCGCCGTGGAAACGCCAATCCGCAAGCCTGTATACGACCCGGGGCCCTCAGCCACAGCTATCGCATCCAGATCGCCCATCGCATAGCCGGAATGCTCCATCAAGCTCTTGATACAGGGCACCAATTTGCTCCCATGTACGGCTTCCTGATGCAATTCCAACAGTCCCACCAATCGGCCGCCATCGTGAATCGCCACCGAACAAATAGCGATGGATGTTTCTATGGAAAGTATTTTACTCATCCTTTTCCTTGCATCGGGAACTGTCACCCGTTATCACCAACCAACTGAATCCACCAACGTCTCAAAACAGATTAGCCACGGTTATCGCCAGGTAAAAAAAGGGTCAACAGCAATCTCCTATCCGGATTGCCTGAGGCCCGACCAATGATCTCTCCCCTTGATATCTTCAAACAACTTAGTAGGGCTACTTCACGCATTATTCGCGCAATTTCGGCGATAGGATTTGCGCATAAAGCTCCGTATCCCCCAGTATTTCTACCGCTTTCGTTAATTCAGCATCTGTATCAAGGGATGCTTCAATGATCCCTTGCTGATAATAATACCTGGAGACTATTTCATCTTTGAGGGCATCTTTGATTTCCTCCTTGAATGTAATCAAGTCCTGCTCCTTGCTATGAGTTACCCGCTCCTTCAACGATGCCAGTTCGTCTCGAATTTCTTCAAAATATTTCTCCCGTTCGGCATACCTCTCCAGATCCTCGATGGTTTTTTCTACCCGGGTAACGTAATCGTACTCTTTGTCCTGAAGCCATTCCACAAATTCATGGTACAGCTCCTCGCTAACCTCAAATTCCCGCGCAGCGGGAATGGATTCACAACTTAGTGCAAATTCATTCGCAAACCTAAAAATCAGACTTCGGGTTACCAAACTGTAGGTAATCGGCGCGAAACTACGGGAATCTACTTCAACATCCGGTTCAATCCCCGCACCGTCAAAAACTGTTCGCCCATTTTTGGTTTTAAAGGCGATACGCAAGGAATCAGGCACTGACTTCCCATTCCCTTCTTCGTCCTTCAAGCTGTAATCGATAGCCTGAATACACCTCCCGGAGGGAATGTAATACTTTGCCGTGGTAAGTTTTACCTGCGAATTGTAGGAGAGTGGCACCGTGCTCTGCACCAATCCTTTGCCAAACGATTTCCTCCCGACCAGCACCGCCCGATCGTAATCCTGTAGTGCTCCCGCAACAATCTCGGCGGCAGAGGCACTTCGTTCATTGATCATCACCACCAATGGAATATCCTTGTCGATAGGGGATAATTCCGTAGCATAGGTTGCATTAACACTTTCCAGTTTGCCGAGCGTTTTTACGACCTCTCGCCTTTTCGGAATAAAAATATTGACGATTTTTACCGCCTCTTTCAAAATCCCTCCCGGATTGTCACGTACATCAAGTATGAGTTTTGTGGCACCGTTTGCTTTAAGGGCTTGTACCGCCTGAATCACATCTGTAGACGCGTTGGTGGTAAAGTCGGAAAGCTTGATATAGCCCGTTTCCTCGTCAACCATCCCGTGATAGGGTACGTTGCTGATAACTATTTTCTTACGCGTAAGGTTAAACGTCAGCGTATCTTCTCCGCGTTTGACTTCAACTTCCACTTCGGTATTCGCTGGTCCCTTCAGTAAGGTCGAGATTTCTCCGGTGTTTTTGTCAACCACCTGCACGGTATCTACCCGAAGCAATTCATCGGCGACCCGAAGCCCGGCACGTTGCGCGGGAAAACCCTCGTAGGGCATCAAGATCATGTTGATCCCCAGTCTGTTGCCGATTACTGCGCCAACTCCACCGTATTCACCGGTAGTCATCATCCGAAAATCGTCCGAATCTTCTTCCGGAATGTATTCCGTATACGGGTCCAATTCAGCAAGCATGGCATTAATCCCCACCGTCACCAATTCGTCGGGATCGATCTCGTCGACATAATAGGAATCCAGTTCTCTAATAAGCGAAGCAAAAATATCCAGGTTCTTGGCAATACTAAAAAGCTTGTCATTTTTGGGATAAAAAGAAAACAAGGTGACGACCGCTCCCGCCAGAAGGAAGGTGGCTAACAGGATTTTACTTCGTTTCACGTTATTCATTCGTAGGATTTTTTGCTGCCGGAATTTTATGCAGGATTTTTTTCAACTTTGGTTCTATCTCGCGATACCCCATCAAGTCCTGAGATACGTAAATCAACGCTATAAGTTTCTTTGGCACCCCTCTCTCCTCCAACACGTATTTATTCAGACGGTACGCCTCCTTCACCCTCCGCTTAATGTAGTTTCGGTCCACCGCCCGTCGAAGTTTCTTTTTCGAAACGGATACCAATAGCCGATGCGTGGTGTCATTGGGTTGATTCAAATAAATGACCTTAAACGGGTATAAAAAAAAAGAGGAACCTTTAGCAAAAAGTTCCTTTATTAACTTTTTGGAATGTAACCTTTCCCTTTTTGAAAATGTACAATCCCTCATGTAAAACAAACCGATCTATCCACTAAAGATAGCAAAAAAAGCATTATTTCTTCAGCGTCTTCTCGGAAGAAACCGATAATTTATGCCTGCCTTTTGCTCTTCTTGCCTTAAGTACTCTCCTGCCATTGGCAGTGGACATTCTTTCTCTGAAACCGTGCTTGTTTCTTCTTTTCCTGCGGGAAGGTTGAAATGTTCTTTTCATTATTGCTATCTTTAACTACGCGTTCGCTTATTTTAAAAGGACTGCAAAGATAGATAGGTTTTTTTTATTTACAAACGGGTGGCTTACTTTTGTTTAAGAGCTAATCCATACAATGCATGAAATATACGCTTTCCGTCCCCATTCCAACCTCTCAGGTTGTGGAAATCTGTCTGGAAATCTACTGTGATACCAAGGAACTCCTGTCCCTGCAACTACCGTCCTGGCGACCCGGACGCTACGAAATAGCAAATTATGCACAATACCTGAAAAATCTTGTTGTTATCGGTCCCGACGGTGCGATTGCTACTGAAAAGCTGACCAAAGACCGGTGGGCATTTACCTCCACCTCTTCGGGTACCTACTGCGTTCGGTATGCATTTCACGCGGCCCAGCTGGATGCAGGAGGCAGTTGGGTGTCTCCGGATACCTTTTACATCAATTTTATAAACCTGGCATTTTCGGTTTCCGGTAGAGAAGATGAACCGATTGACTTGCAGGTCATCCTGCCGGAAACCTACCGTATTGGCTGTGCCCTTCAGCAGGTGGGCGGGCAATTGTTTCAGGCGGGCAACTACCAGGAGTTGGTGGACAGCCCATTGCTTGCTTCAGCGCAACTGGAACACCGCAGCTATCGGCTTGGTGGCAGCATCTTTCACCTCTGGGTGGAAGGAAAGGTTTGCTTCGATTGGGATGAAGTCCTGGATCATTTCGAGAGATTTACCCATAAGCAAGCGGAAGATTTTGGCGAGTTCCCGGCTAGCGACTACCACTTTCTACTCCTACTGCTCCCCTTCCCCCATTACCATGGCGTCGAACACCGGTTTTCTACGGTCATTACCCTGGGACCGGACAGCCTCCTCGGCAGCAGCACTGGGATGGATCGACTGATGGGCATCTGCTCCCACGAATTGTACCATTTTTGGAATGTCTGCCGTATTCGGCCCCGGGCGATAGCTCCCTATGATTTTTCCAGGGAAGCTTACCTGACGGAAGGATTGGTCGCCGAGGGAGTGACCACGTATATGGGTGATTTTTACCTGCTAAAATCCGGGTATTATTCCCGGCAGACGTACCTCTCCAAACTGGAAACGCTTTTCGATCGGGGATTTGAGACCCTGGGTTGGGAAAATCAATCCATTGCTGCCTCCAGCTTCGACCTTTGGCTAGACGGGTACAAGGCCGGGGTCCCGGATAAAAAGGTAAGCATCTATACCCACGGGGCACTACTCAGCCTAGCGCTGGACCTGATGCTGCTGATAAAGGGAACGCGCTTGCATCAGGCCATGAAAATCATGTGGACGAAATACGGCAAGCCCGAAGTTGGCTATGGCCTGGAAGATTACCTGCATGTGCTGTGCGAGCTGTCGGAAAACCCCGGACAGATGGAAGAATTTTTTAAAGAGTATGTGTGGGGCACCGGAAACCTGTTTCCCCTTTTGGAATCCCTATTGCCAACCATCGGAATAACCGTTCGGCCTGTAAAAAAAGAAAACCGCCTGGAGAGTGAATTCGGATTAAAAACGGCATCCGATGGCAAAATCATCCGAATCCATCCAAAGTCACCCGCTTTTCATCAGCTTATGCCTCAGGACCTGATCCTGTCGTACAAATTCACTGATAGCGGCCTTCGCCTTTCCCTGCGGCGGTGGGGAGAAAAGAAAGAGGTCGTACTACCGCAATCGGGCCAGGCGTATTTCGTAAGCTACCGCATTCAAATCACCGAATCCTCTGAGCTATTCGAAACGTTTGTACGCCGCTAACGCCATCGGTAATAAACTAGGGAATTTCCCCATGCATAAAAAAAGGCTCTCGCGGATTGAGCGACAGCCTTTTTTATACAAACTCAGCACGGATGCTGGCAACTACTCAAACAAGGAATCATCCAGTTTTTGATTAATCTGTATATCGATCAATCGAGTCTCCAGCGGTACCGGTAACACCGCATTGGAAATGGCGACTTTCATGGGAAATAGAATACCTTCCACCTCCTGGTAATCACTGAAGGCTACATCCCCGGCGACCTCTGTCATCATTTTCAGCTTCAAGCCAGTCTTTACGCTAAAGAATTCCTCACTCTCCAGGCCCTCTCCATTGGTAACGTGAAGGGTATAGGCCTCCTCTCCATCGATACGCGTATTTTCGCCCATTTTCATGGAAAATCCCATCTCCTCGTAATGCAACTCGGGAAATGCATAAATATTGGTCTTCAAGGTTTCGAGTTCCTCCGGACGTAGGGACTGAACCTGCCCCATGGCACTCATATAGCCCTCATTGTTCTTCACGACGGTTTTTTGAACGACATTTCCGTTCATCACTACCTGCTGCATTAGCCGCAAATTTACCACATCCCGAACCGTGCTCATTTCCACGGTCATGCCCTGTACTTCTGCCTCCATAACCAAAACCAAGGTCTTTATCTGTCTGATTCTTTCCGCACCGCCAATGGCCTCCACATAGGCGTCCAATACTTCCTTTGGCGTTTTTGCAGGAGGTGTTTGATCTTGGTAGGGTCTTGCTACCGAAAACAGAGAACCGAATAAACCGGTCGCGAGAAACAGAAAAATAGCTTTTTTCATGCAAACAGTCTGTGTACGTTAAAATCAATTGAAATCCTGATCGGACAAAGATACATTTATTTCGAGATTTTCCACCTTGGAATTCAACGGAACAGGGATCATCGGACTTTTCAACGTCATGCTCACCGGGATCCTTACGCCCTCAAATTCCTTGTAATCGGAATAGATAGTTTCTCCGGAAATCTGGTTTTCGCTTTTCAACTTAAGGCCACTGTCCATGCTGTAATAATTGATCACCTTACCACCAGTCGGATTACTTACCACCAGTTTGTAGGCGGCTTCCCCCTCAATATCCGTCGCTCCATCAAGTTCCAGGGTGTACCCCATCGTTTCGTAGTACAACTCAGGTATCAGCCACAGGGAGGCCATTTTCACGTCCTCGTATTGCTCATCAGTGAGGGTTTGCGATTGGCCCATGGCACTTACCGTGGCCGCCCCATCTTTTAGAATGGTCTTGGACGCTTCGTTGCCCATCATCAACACCTTTTGAACCATGCGCTGCTTTTCCATGTCGTGTAGGGCTGTCAGCGTCAGCTTGGTTCCCTGCACCTCCGCAGACATTTCAATTTTCGCAGACTGAATTGCTGAAGCGGCCGCTTCACCTCCTATCGCTTCCAGGTACTGATCCAGCACATCAGCCGCCGTAGTAGCGGCATCCGAAAGGTTGATTTCCTGCACCTTGTCTCCTTTATTGGAATACATTTCCACCGCTCCAAAACGGGCCAGACCTTCCTTAATCTCCGAACCATCTCCTACCACGGTGATGTAGAGATTTTCTGGCTTCATGTACTTGCGGGCCGCAGCGTTGATTTCCTCCACGGTGAGTGCTTCCAGTCGCTTCAGGTAGTTGCTGTAAAAATCGTCGGAAAGCCCGTAGCGGGCGGTATTGATTGCAAAGGTGGCGATCGTATTGGGGTTTTCCAGTGACCGGCCAAATCTCCCGCTCAAATTAGCTTTTGCTGTTTTCAATTCCTCCTCCGTGATTCCGTTTTCTGCAATATTTCGAATCTCATATAGGATTTCGTACACGGACGAATCGGTCACGGCATTCCGCACAGAAGTATTTGCAGAAAACCGGGCGATCAGCTTATCTGATCCAAAACTGGACCGGGCGCCATAAGTGTATCCTTTGGTCTCCCGCAGATTTCCGTTTAGACGGGAATTAAATCCCTCTCCCAAAATAAAATTCAAAACACGGGTAGCCTGGAAGTCCGGATTGGTCAAATCCATCTCTACCGGGTAAGCAACCTGAATGACCGACTGTACTGCAGAGGAGCGATCATGCAGGGCTACTTTATTTTCCTCCGGAAGCCTGGGCTTCGCATAGGCAAATTCGGGCACCGACCCTTTTTCCCAGGAGGAAAAATAGGTTTCTGCGATTTTCTTCGCCTCCTTTTCCTCAATATCTCCCACCATGGCCAGGTAAGAAATATTCGGCTTAAAAAAGGTTCGGTAGTACTGACGAACGTCTTCCAAGCTCACATTCGCCACTGTTTCCTCCGTCATGGGCTCTCCATAGGGATGGTCCTTTCCATAAACTACCGCATTTGAGACCACACTGGCCAGGTAATCGGGGCTGTCTTTGGAGGATGCCAAGGAGGTGAGTGTCTGCTTTCTTAGTTTTTCGAGTTCCTCTTCAGGGAATACGGGGTTGTACAACACATCCGTCATCAACTCGAGAATTTTATCCTGATGCTTTTTTAGCGATGAGGCAGAGACCGAGGTGGAGCTTGCACTCAACGAGGCGCCGATAAAATCCACCGCTTCGTCCAGCTCATCCTTGGTTCGGGATTGCGTACCAGCCATCATCATGTCTCCGACAAAGCTGGTTAATCCCGCTTTATCCCCCTCAAAGAGTGGATCCCGATCCACTATCAGATAAAAAGCAATCCGGGGCAATTTATCATTGGGTACCACAAAGACCTGCAGCCCATTGTCCAGCGTAAAGGTAGCAGGCTCCTCAAAGGCGATCGAAGGCGCGGGTCCGGGCTCAGGCAAAACCGACCGGTCAACTTGTGCAATAGCAACCCCGAAAAGTAAGAATGCAAAAAGAAATAGCGATGCGTTTTTCATGGTTTTGAGCGTTTAAGGATTATTTTTGGAAGGCTTCGGGCTGTTGGGACTTGGGCAGGTAGTACAAGACCACTCGTCCATCCAAGGTGAGGTACTCCCTGGCCACGCGTTGTATGTCTGCCCGACTGACCTCACGGTATTTTTCCAGTTCCCGATTGATGTAGTCGGTGTCCCCGTAAAACAATCGGGCCTCCGCGAGGTTTTGTGCGATGCCCTCAACGGTCGCATTTTTACTCACCAGATCATTTTCCAGGATGTTTTGAATCTTTTGAAAATCGTCTTCCGAAATGCCTTCTTCCTGAACCTGTCGAATCAGCCGATCGACCTCATTCTCCAGATCTTCAGGCTCCACCCCCATATTGGTAATCCCGTACATGATAAAGATGCCTCCATCTTCCAAATCCAGCGGAATGGCCGCAATAACCAAGGCCTTTTGCTGCTTGTCTACCAGCTCTTTGGTCATCAGGGAGGAATTTCCTCCGGTCAGGTAAGTGGATAGTATCTCCATGGCATAGGCATCCGGATGATTTTTAGGAGGGAGGTTATAGGCCTGAATGATGGCGGGGATCTGAATATTGTCGTAGATTACATCCCGGATTTCCTCCTCTTTGCGGGGTTCTTTGACATCCGGACGGTAAATATCTCCTTTGCCCATGGGGATTTCCGAAAAGTACTTTCGGACCCACTCCTCGGTCTGATCGTAATCGATATCACCTGCAATGGTAAGGATGGCATTGTTTGGCACATAGAAGTCTTTGTAAAATTGCATGAACTCTTCCAGACTCGCGGCATTCAGGTGATCCAGAGACCCGATTGGTGCCCATTGGTAGGGGTGTTTGGAGTAAGCCCTTGCCAGGGTTTCCGGCAGGATGGTTCCATAGGGCTGGTTATCATACCGCTGTCGTTTTTCTTCCTTTACCACCTCCCGCTGGGTTTCCAATCCCACTTCATCGATCTTTGCGTGCAACATGCGCTCACTCTCCAGGTAAAGCGCCAGTTCCAGGTAGTTGGACGGCATTAACTCGTAATAATACGTGATATCGTTACTTGTGAATGCGTTCAACGCACCGCCGTTGCTTTCCACCAATTCGGTGTATTCTCCTCGTTCGATATTCTCCGATCCTTCGAAGAGCAAATGTTCAAAGAAGTGTGCAAAGCCGGTACGCTCGGGGTCTTCGTTTTTGGAACCTACATGGTAGAGAACCGACGTCACCACAATTGGCGTTTGGTTATCCCGATGCATGATTACATGCAGGCCATTTTCCAGGGAAAATTCCCGAAAATCAATCTTAGTTTGGCCTAGTGCCAAGGTCTGGGTTAGAAAAACACAGACCAACCAAATAGAAAACTTTTTCATAGGATAAGCGAGTATAATGGTTTCTGGTTGTTAACGATATTCATTATGTGCAACCTTCCCCAAAGAAAAAGGTTAAGGGTACGATCACCTGGTAAAAACAAGGGCATACATGCAGGCCCGATCTCAAGCCTTAATTCTTTCTATCAACGCTTTTGAGGCCGCAAGGTTTTTATCGTGCTGGGCTTCCAAAACGGTGAAAAAATCGGCCGATACGAGTTCGGGATTCCGAAGCAAAACACCAAAGTCGTGGATGGCCTTTTTCTCTTCCTCCAGGCAGTATTTTGCGATTTCCTTTTCATTATCGTGGTCCAGGGAGGTCTTGAAGTTTTTCCAGGAACGCTGAAAAAGATTCAAAAAACTACCCGACTCTATCGGTTTGCCCTCTAGCCGGTATATTTCTTCCAAAAGCGCATCCCGCAATACCATCTTTTCTCTGGCCCGTTCGATAAAGAAATCCTTCAACGAACCTTCCGTTAGGTTTCGGGCGGCATCCTTATATCCCTTGATGCTGTCGTGGGCATGTTTTAATAGTTGGTTTAAGTAATTTATTAATTTTTGTTGAATCGCCATAGCTAGGTAAAATAACTAATAAACAGTAAATATACCAAAATGCGTTGGTCCTACCTATGCTGAGACGGATAAGCTGTTATACAGGTTTGATTTTACCCCTACATTCGATATCTTCACCACGGGTAAATGACTTCTTCTTTTGGCTTCAAAAAACATGAAAAAAAGCAAACACTACGCATGCCTACCCCTGCTGGGACTGGCTGTTTCTTTCCTAATCGCCGGATGTGCAGCAAAGGATGCCGCAATACCGGAAAGCAAAAACTGGTACAAGGGAAACCTACATACGCACTCGTATTGGAGTGATGGAGACGAATTCCCGGAAGTAATTATGCGTTGGTACAAAGAAAACGGGTACCAATTTGTCGCGCTTTCCGACCACAATATTTTTCAGGAAGGC
The DNA here is from genome assembly GCF_900109255.1 of Cyclobacterium xiamenense. Classification (NCBI taxonomy): domain Bacteria; kingdom Pseudomonadati; phylum Bacteroidota; class Cytophagia; order Cytophagales; family Cyclobacteriaceae; genus Cyclobacterium; species Cyclobacterium xiamenense. Next base: position 11,341 of record NZ_FNZH01000002.1, read on the forward strand.
GAAAAATGGGTGAACATCCGTCAGGACAGCATGTACCGAAATGCCTTTCAAAACTACCTGAAAGACTACGGCGATTCCTGGGTTAGTTATGAAGAGAACGGCGACACCCTGCGCGTGAAGTTAAAAACCTTCGCCGAATACGCGCCACTTTATGAGGAAGCGGAACGCTTTTTACTGCTGCCCGCGGAAGAAATCTCGGCCGGATACGAAGGCAAACCCCTGCACCTAAATGCAACCAACCTGGACCAATTGATACAGCCCCGGGAAGGTGGAAGTGTGGTGGAAGTATTGCAAAACAACATCAATGCCGTCCTGGAACAACGAAAGGAATCCGGAAAGCCCATGATCGTACATATCAACCATCCGAATTTTCGATGGGCGATTACGCTGGAAGACATGATTCGGCTCAAAGGAGAGCGATTCTTTGAAGTTTATAACGGCCATCCAGCAGTAAATAACCTGGGGGATTCCACCCGTATTGGCTACGAAGAAATGTGGGATTTTATCAACATCGCCTATCTGGAAAAAGGGCAGCCCTTGCTGTTTGGTTTGGCCACCGACGATAGCCATAGCTACCACGAACAATCCTCCAAACTGGCCAATTCCGGTCGAGGCTGGGTAGTGGTGAAAGCAGGGGAGCTGACCGCAGGTGCACTGATTGAAGCCCTGGAAATGGGAGATTTCTACGCGTCTACCGGTGTAGAACTGGAGGAGGTCCATTTTGCGGATAACCAATTGGAGGTTCGGGCAAAACCCAAAGCGGGAGTAAGCTATACCCTGGAATTTATTGGCTGCAACACTGGAGAAAAGGAAACGCGTGTGCTGAAAACCGTCCGGGGTAATGCAGCCACATTCGAACTCGAAGAGGACCTGTTGTTTGTCCGATGCAAGATCACCTCTTCAGAAGCACAGGTAAATCCAGTGGAGAATATGCCTTACCAGTTAGCATGGACACAACCCGTACGTCCCTCCGATTCTGAAAAAGAAAAGCCATAATTCTTAATCAGACGTAGCCCCTCATCCGGGAAACAAAAATACCTCGTTTGTAGTAAGTAATCAGGTAATGGCCCTGCAGGAACTTTCCGGGAAGAAAATACCTGCGTTAAACCTACGGAATTATGTCACGACAACTCAAAAATTCGATTAGTCTGCTTCTCTTTTTCCTGATTTTTTCCCCGCTTTTTGCTCAAAATCAGAAAAAAATTAGCCTGGAAGACGTCTTTAAGGAAGCCGCGTTCCGCCCAAAAACCGTAGACGGTATCAACTGGATGAAGGACGGACGCTTTTACAGCGCCATGAAAACCGTGGATGGGTTTCCGGTAGTGGTGCAGGTAAATCTGGAGACAGGGGAAGAATCCCGGCGGTTAATTGACGGAAGAAAATTGGGCATTGATTTTGATTTCTATGCATTCAATCCGGACGAAAGCATGGCTCTTTTGGCGTCGGAGGTAGAGTCCATTTACCGTAGGTCAAGCAAGGCCGTGTACCACCTGCTTAACCTGCAAACGGGTCAAACACGGCAACTTGAAAACGGAGAGAAAATCATGTATGCAAGTCTGTCTCCGGATAATTCCAAAGTGGCCTATGTAAAAGGAAACAACTTGTTCTACGAAGAATTGAGTAGCGGCAATCGGGTGCAGGTAACCGATGACGGAGAAACCAATGCCATCCGAAACGGTGCTGCCGACTGGGTGTACGAAGAGGAGTTTTCCATGGCCCAAGCCTATGAATGGTCGCCGGATGGAAGCAAATTGGCCTTTATTCGGTTTGATGAACGGGAAGTTGCTGAATTTTCCATGCAGCTGTGGGGAGACCTGTATCCGGAAAACTACCTGTTTAAATACCCCAAAGCAGGCGAAAAAAACGCCGAAGTGAGCGTTTTGGTTCACGACTTGAAACAAGGACGCACCCAGCCTATCGATACAGGCGAGGAAGCGGATCAGTACCTTCCCCGCATGTATTGGGCCAGCGACAGCCAAACGCTGGCCATTGTGCGGCTTAACCGGCTTCAAAACCAAAAAGATATTCTTTTCGCTGACAGCAAAACAGGAACGACAAAGACCATACTAACGGAAACCTCGGAAACCTATGTGGACCTGAATTACAACGACCATTTTATATTCCTTCCCGAGGAAAACGGGTTTCTGACCACTTCCGAAAGAGACGGTTTCAAACACATCTACCGGTACGATCTGGAGGGAAACCAAATCCAGCAAATCACACAGGGAAATTGGGAAGTAACCCAGCTGGTCGGGGTGGACCTGGAGCAGAAAAAAGTATATTACCTTTCCACCGAAATCTCTCCACTTGAGCGGCATTTTTTTTCCATTGACATGGAGGGGCGGGATAAAAAATTACTTACCCCCGAGCCCGGTACCCATGCCATACGCATGAGTCCGGACCATCGGTTTTTTGTGGATGCGTACAGTTCGGTAGCTGAACCGCTAAAAACCAGACTAATGGATGCCAAAGGCCGGTTACTCAAAACGCTCGAAGAAAACACCGAACTGCAGGAGCAGATGCAAACCTATACTTACCGTCCGAAGACATTTTTCTCCTTTTCCATCCCAGACGGCACCGAATTAAACGGCTACTTGATTCAGCCTGCGCACTTTGATCCAGCAAAAAGATATCCGCTTTTACTCTACGTCTACGGAGGACCCGGTTCCCAAAATGTGGTGAATTCCTGGGGAGGAACCCGCGATTGGTGGCACCAACACCTGGCTGCTGAAGGGTATGTGGTGGCCTGTGTGGATAACCGAGGCACTGGTGGTCGGGGCAAGGCGTTTAAACACAGCACCTACGGCCAATTAGGTAAGCTGGAAACCCAGGATCAGCTAGCGGCCGCTACGTACCTGGCCTCCATGCCCTATATTGACAGCGAACGAATCGGTATTTGGGGATGGTCCTATGGGGGCTACATGTCTTCGTTAGCGCTCATGATCGGTCACGACGTCTTTAAAACCGCAATAGCCGTCGCCCCGGTAAGCAGCTGGAGGTATTACGATACCATTTATACCGAACGGTACCTACAGACGCCGCAACTCAATCCGGCAGGATACGACAATTACAGTCCAATCACGCATGTAAATAAACTTACAGGTAATTTTCTGCTCATTCATGGAACCGGCGATGACAACGTTCATTTTCAAAACTCCGTGGAGTTGCTTGATGCACTCATTTCCGCTGATAAGCAGGTGGACACCTTCTATTACCCTAATCGCAACCACGGCATTTATGGAGGGAATACCACCTGGCATCTGTACCGAATGATGACAAATTATGTCAAAAATAAGCTATAAAGAATGGAATGTACCGCAGCCTGTTTTTTGGTTTTCAGTGAAATAATGCTATATTCCCTACTAAAACCTGTCGTATGAAAGAAACCATCCACACCTCCCTGCAAACCCTGAGCCTAATCGCTGTTATCGGCCTCCTTGCCTGGTATTTCATTGGGAGCGGCGTTCCTACGCATACCCTTTTTACCTGGATGATTCTTTTACTGATTGTAACGGAAATCGCCAGCCTGATTTTGATAGGTGGCAGCTTTCCGGAAAGTTACACCTCCCTTAAAGTTGGCATCATAGCGGCCTTGTTTATTTTGCTAGGAATCAAAAACATGCTTCCTTCCTTTTTCATCCCGCTTACCATCACGCTTATGGCCTTGAATTTCCTTTACAACTTTTATACGAGTAGCAAAAGAAAAAAAGGCGGCTACAAACGCAGGCGAAAATCCCTGCGAAATTGAAGTGGCAAAAAGGGCCTTTCATTCCATTGACCGTACCTGCCCCCACGTTGCTTTTCACTATCCGGTGTTCGCTTCCATTCGATACCTGTTCGATAGTGGACGTAATTTCCGATCCAAAACCGTGATAATCCGTTTACATTAATCATTTTTTAAAAAATTCCGGTTGCTTTTTTTTGCAAAACTTAGCCTGCTGGAATGGACTTTTTTCTCAAAAACCGTCTCAGTTTCAGACAACTCCTGCATCAAACGTCCGCTTTCGACACACTTTCCGCGGCAAGTGGTTGGCAAAAAGGTTTCACTCCAGTGTGGAAATTATCGTCGCAGGCGGGGGGCTCTTTTATTCGCATTTCGTGGTATGGCATTGGTAGCAAGAGAGGAAAACAGACTATCCATTAAATGCACAAAATCATGAAAACATTCGCAACTCTCGTACTCACCCTCGGCCTGGTCGTTGGAAGTATGGCCTCGGAAAAAAGCCTGATGGAAATCGCCTCAATAGAGCAAGAAGGGCAGCGATTTACGCTTAGATTGGCAGCTGCCATAGGTCCCCTGACCGTTTCGATCTACGATCCCAATGGAAAATTGATCGCAAAAGACCGCTATCAGGTTGATTGCCCACTAACGATTCCCTACAACTTGACGGAGGTCCCCGAAGGAACGTATGACGTGGAGATCAAAACCGGCGAGGAATCCGTGCGCTACGGAGTGGCTAGCAAAAAACCCGCACCACGGCGCCCGATGGCCTACGCCAGGATTTTGGATGAAAAGACCTTTTCCCTAAAAATGTTGGGCGTTGAAAAACCCGGTACCCGGATCACCATCTACGACCAAAACCACAAACGAATTGCCTCGGACACCATTGAAGAAACCGGCGGATTTTCGAAAAAGTACCACCTCAAATTTATGAAAGTGGAGGACATCTACCTCCGCGTACAGGATGCAAACGGTCGTGCTTCCTACCTCTACCTGGACTAAAATCATTACAAGCTGAAACTGGATTGACCTGGCCGGACTTGCCAATGCGCTCCGGCCTTTTTCTTTCCACGCTCCTGGAATTATTCCGCTAAAATCGACTGAATAAAATAGACCGATTGGGGAATTTGGGCCACCGATCGGGAAGACTCGTCTTCGATGAACAGGTAATCGGTACCAGCCATTTTGGCGTGCCGGATGATGCCCTCCACGTCGATGTCTCCTTCACCCAACACCACATTGGACTGCTTGTCTCCCGTTCCGTCGCTGCTGCCCGGAGTGCCTGGCTTGCGGTCCTTTAGGTGTAGCAGGGGAAACTTATCCGGATACGCCTTCAATAGTGCCAGGGGGTCTGCTCCAGCCATTTTCACCCAGAAAACATCCATTTCAAAAGCGAAGTGCTCGGCATTTTCCAGTATGTAATCAAAAAGGGTTCCTCCTTCGTAAGGCGTAAACTCGTACCCATGCGGATGGTAGCAAAACGTGAGGCCTGCCTCCTTTGCCATCCTCCCCGCCCGATTAAAAACCTCCAGGGCCTCTTTTGCCTCTGCCTCGCCAAAACTACCGGACGCATGCGGAATCCAAAAGGTTACGATGTAGTTAGCGCCAAAAAACCTGGCCCGCTCAATGACCGCCTGCGGATTATCCCGCATTTCCTCAAAAGTACCGCCCACGCTTACCAACTGAAGCCCGTATTTTTCCAAAAGTGCCTTGTATTTTTTTTCACTCAATCCATACGTTCCCCCACCTTCAATATAGCGAATGCCCCATTGGTTGATGAGTTGGTGGTACCTTTCTACATCCGTCTTCATCTGCTCCCGAAGACTGTAAAGTTGAAGGCCGATTTTCTGCGCTTGAAGGTCGTTCGTTGACTCCACGAGCAGCAAAGTGGCAAAAACGAGTAAAAGGAGGGGCTTATTCATGGTTCTGGGTTTACTGGTGATTTAAATCCGCCTACGCCTCGTGAATATAAAAAATCCCGGAAACAAAACGCAACAAGTCAACAACGAATGCTACGGCAGTTATCTTCGCTTAGTCCTCTTTGAACCGATCCAGGACGTACAAAAAAATATTAAAGGACAGCGTAGACACCTCTTCCGAAGAAGCCTCTCCGGTAAGGTTTTCCCGTTCGCCCATTTCTTTGTACTTTGGCTTTTTCGTGGTGTTTTCTTCCCTGGTATATCCCGAAAATGAGCGGTCTCCCGAAGGTTTGGTTGATTTATCCACCTGGTTTTCGGAAGTTTGCGGATGATAGGGAAGTTCTTTTCTCTCTTTATCCGAGAGAATACGCTCCTCCGCCGTCTGTCCACTGGCAGTAGATACGGCAAGTGCGCAGAATATTAGTCCTGCAAATAAAAATTTTAAACTAATTTTCAGAAGTATATTTCGTAAATTCACCGGTAGCCATGTTTTGGATAAAGAATCAATCCCTAAAAACGAGAACTTACTTCAAAAATACTGAAAAATTCGTTGGATTGCAAAGGATTATCGTGAATCCTTTTAACATGCCGGACGGTCGTTTGGCCGTACAGCCGGTAAAAAGCGCCGGGTATTGCTACCCCTTGTGTACCAAAAAATGAATCCATTTTTCCATGATTGACCCCATCGATTTCAATGCTTTTTCGGTAAATCATTCCGGAGACTACCTGCCTGGATCTGCTCCGGCCCAAATCCAGCGGGTGTCAATCGATTCGAGAAACCTGCAAAACGGCACCTCTACCCTTTTCGTTGCGCTAGAGGGAACGCGCCGCAGTGGCTGGCATTTTGCAGCCGACGCCTACCGCCAACAGGTGAGAAACTTCATACTCCCGGCGGCTGCTCACTCCCCGGAACTCCAAACCAGCCTTTCCGGGTCCAACCTGCTATTTTGCCAGGATCCCCTGCACGCATTGCAGGACCTGGCCCAGATGAACCGACACGCGTTTAAAGGTACGGTGGTGGGCATTACAGGTAGTAATGGCAAAACCATCGTCAAGGAATGGCTGGCCCAGGTGCTTTCCGAAAATTACCGGGTTTGGAAAAGCCCCAAAAGTTACAACAGCCAACTTGGTGTTCCGCTATCTGTGTTGGGAATGGAAAGCAGCCATCAGGTGGCCCTGCTCGAAGCAGGGATCTCCCAACCCGGGGAAATGAAACGTCTGGAAGCGATCATCCAACCCAGGCTGGGAATTTTTACCACCATCGGAACGGCCCATGACGAAAACTTTGAAAATCTGGAACAAAAAATCGCCGAAAAATGTGTGCTTTTCGCCGATTGCCGGTTTGTCATCTACCGAAAAGATGTAGAAAAAATCAGTGGATACCTGGAACAACACTTTCCACCGGAGGTACGGATCAGTTGGTCCGAAAAACCCGGCGCTGACTACATGCTTACGGTCAAACCGGATGGAAAAAAGGGGAGCCGACTACTATTGCTTGGAAACGACCTAAGCACGTACACCTTTACCACCACTTTCCGGGATCCGGCTTCGTTGGAAAATATCCGCCACGTGATCGTTTCCGGGTTGGTATTGGGCATGTCGGCCCAATCCGTGCAAAGAGGGTTGGACCTGCTCCATGCCGTTGACATGCGCCTTACCGCGAAGCAAGGAATAAACCGTTGCCGCATCCTGGACGATAGCTATAACAACGATCTCGCCGGTTTGGAAATCGCCCTGGAGTTTATGAACCAGCAGGGAAAACCGGCAGGAAAAAAAGTTCTTATCCTTTCGGAAATGCTTCAGGAAGGAAAGCAATCCGTAGTCCATGAGCGCATTGCCCGGATGATAACGCACTACGGCATTGATCGTTTTGTGGGCGTAGGGAAGAACTTCGATTCCCATAAAGGGATATTCCCGGAGCAACGTGCGTTTTATCCAGATACCGATACCTTGTTAGAACGCCTGTCTGAACTCAATCTGCAGGAGGACCTGATTTTGGTTAAGGGAGCCAGGGCCTTTCACTTCGAACGCGTGGTACGGGCGCTGGAAGCCCAGGTACATGACACGGTACTGGAAATAAACCTGAACTGCCTTCGGCACAATTTTGACCACTACCGGGCACAGCTAAAACCGGGCACAAAGGTAATGGTCATGGTGAAGGCGTTTGCCTACGGAAGTGGGTCGGCGGAGATCGCCCACCACTTGCAACAGATAGGCGCCGACTACCTCTCGGTGGCCTACCCGGACGAAGGTGTATATCTCCGCGAAAGGGGTGTGGAGTTGCCGATCATGGTGATGAATTCGGCCGCTCGCCACCTGGACCTGCTGCTTCGCTATCGGCTGGAACCGGTCGTCTACGACTTACAAACATTGAGGGAATTGGCCGATACCGCTACAGAAAACCTCTCCATCCACTTGGAGTTGGATACCGGCATGAGACGCCTGGGCATGGAGGAAATGGACCTGGAAGCTACCGTTACACTTCTACAGCAGCACCCGCACATACAGATGGCCGGCTTGTTTTCCCACCTGGCGGCAGCCGATGAAGCCGCTCACGAAGCCTTCAGCCGTCAGCAATTGGCCTTATTCGATCGGTGGAGTCGGTTCCTCATGCAACGATTGGGATGCCGACCGCTTCGCCATGTGCTTAATTCCGCCGGCATCATTCGCTTTCCCGAATACGCCCTGGACATGGTACGACTGGGAATCGGCCTGTTCGGTGTAGAAATCAACGGAATGGAACAAGAAAAACTACAGCCGGCAGTATCGCTGAAAACGGTGGTCTCCCAGGTTAGGAAACTTAAAAAAGGCGAAACCATCGGCTATGGCCGCAGGGGGCGCATGCATGCCGACGGGGAAATTGCCACCCTTGCCATCGGCTACGCCGACGGGTACGATCGCCGGTTTGGCAACGGCCAGGCCTACGTCCTAATCAAAGGAAATAAGGCCCGCACCATCGGCACCATTTGCATGGATATGTGCATGGTCGATGTGACAGGAATGGATGTACGCGAGGGAGATGCAGTGATGCTCTTCGGAGAGGACCCTAGCTTGCAACAACTCGCGGAATGCATCGGAACCATCCCCTACGAACTGCTGACAGGGATCGGTAGGCGTGTGAAACGGCTGTACGTATTGGATTGAACGGCCGGCCGATTCGCTCATTTAGTCGTGAGGAATTGGATATATTTTTGTTTATTTGTCAGGTACTTTGAAAGACGTCCCGGATTGGTCACGCTAACAATCCAAGGGCCTACTTCGAACTTGCGCCAGTCTAACCAAATCGTTGAAAAAAACCCCGATGGAAGTACCCTTTACGGCTAAAAAACCAGCCTTTCTATGGATTTTGCCCCTAATCCTTACGAGCTTCTTTTCTTGCGAGGATAGCCTGCTGGAAGAGGTTTTGGTGTACGACAATGATTTTGCCGAGTCCGATTTGGTGTATTTTGAAAAAGGCCGGCTCTATGATTTCAACGGTGATACGGTGCTGGGGTATTTTCACAACGAAGAGATATTGCTAAGGCTACCGGATCTTCCTTCTCACAATGCGCTGAAGGTCACAATCGATTTATTGCTGCACGATAGCTGGGACGGAAATCCGGACAACATCGGTGGCCCGGATTTCTGGTACATGAATTTGGATGGTACACAAGTGCTGCGTACCACCTTTTCAAACAGCCCTTGCGAATCCACCTACTGCCTGTACCAATCTTATCCGGATGCGTATCCCCGGTTTTATGAGCCAAAAACCGGGGCCGTGACTACCGATCTTCCCGGTCGCTGTCAATACAGTACCACGCCAGGCTGGACCAGCAGGTACCAAATTACCAGAATAATTCACCACACCGAGAGCGAATTGGAACTCGTTTGTGGGGATGAGCTGAAACAAGAAAACGCACCCGACCCTGTCTGTGACGAAAGCTGGTCCATTGCACGAATTCAGGTGAGTACCATGACTGTAAATTAAAACGCATATGAGCAACCGTCTTTCCACCCTTTTTGCGACCGCTGGTTTTATTCTGCTAAATTTATGGGCAAGCGTTCCTGTTGCATGGGGTCAAAGTGTCAGCTTGAATCTGCCAATTTATGGGGAGTACATGCGTAGGCAGCAGTTGTTGGGCAACCTTTCCGAAAGCAGTAGTTTTATGATCCGCCCCCTGTATCCGCAGGAAGCTTTTGGCACCTCCAATGGAATGGACCTGGACGAAACGTTTACGGATGAGGACCTATCGGCGTTTAATTTTCGTACCAAAGACAACAAAGGGCGCTTTCAAGTATTACCGGTAATGGTTCGGACGCAATTCAATGAAGGGTACGGATTTGGTATCAACGACGGTCCCATGATCCCCAACAGGGGCATGCAATACCTGTTCAACGCCGGGTTCTATTTGGAATACGGCCCTTTGAGTATTCAACTCCAGCCGGAAGTCATGCATGCAGGCAATCAGTATTTCCAGGGGTTTCCCCTGGACCACTGGGGTAGCACCTGGCTGCAGTATTACGAGTGGTTGAACACGGCCGATATTCCCGAGCGATTCGGTGGTTCCCCCTATACCTACCTTTCTTTGGGGCAAAGCAGCATCCGCCTAAATCTCGGGGAGGTCTCCCTGGGAGTTTCCAACGAAAACCTTTGGTGGGGTCCGGGAAGGAATGCTTCGCTGCTGATGAGTAACCACGCGCCGGGTTTTCTCCACCTAACATTGAACACCCGAAAACCGGTTCAAACGCCTTTCGGCAGCTTCGAAGGACAGCTCATAGCCGGCAGGCTCGAGGATTCGGGCTTTGCCCCTCCTCACGATAACTATGTATACGCGAACACACCGCTGTATGTGCCCAAACGACCGCAGGAGGACTGGCGCTACCTATCCGGTCTGGTGCTTAGTTACCAACCCAAATGGCTACCCGGATTGTTTCTTGGCTTTAGTTCCGTATCGCAAATGTACCATACCGACATGCAGCAACTGGCCGATTACCTACCGGTTTTCAATGGAGAAAAAGGACCCGAAAGTATTTCCAGACCCGATGTGGACAAAAGAAACCAGCTGAGTGCAGGATACTTTCGATGGATAGACACCAATGGTCACTTTGAATTTTACGGGGAATACGGTTCCAATGGGAATAGCAGAACCTTGTACGACTTTCTTATCAATCCGGATAAAAACCGGGCTTTTACGCTGGGGTTTTCGAACCTGATCCCATTAAAAAGAACCGATGAGTTTTTCCAGATCGGCATGGAAATGACGCAAACGGGGCAAACGATCCGGGATGTGATTCTGGCACGCAACAGTTGGTACACGCATCCCCACGTCCGACACGGGTACACCCACAAAGGCCAGGTACTTGGCTTCGGCTACGGCCCGGGTAGCAACGTACTTTCGCTGGACGCCGCCTGGGTGAAGGGATTCAACCGCCTGGGCTTCGCCCTGGAATACATCAACCACAACAATGATTTTTACTACAAGCGCTTTGAGGAAATCAAAGATTGGCGCAGGAAGTACGTGGACATCGTTCCCTCATTACTTGCCGAATGGCGTTTTCAAAACCTGTTGGTTGCTGGTAAATTTCAATACGTAAACACCCTCAATTACAAATGGTACCTGGAAAATCACCCGGAAATCTATTTCGTGCCCGGATTGGACCAGCAGACCTTTGTGGCTCAGGTGGGAATTTCCTACCTTATTCGCTAGCCATTTCCTGGTCCATACCAAGGAGGGTATCCAAAATCAATTCACAGGCAGCTACGTAAAAATCGGGCTGTATATTTTCAAAGGTATCGGTGGGTTGGTGGTAATCCTTGTGATCGTCCACGCCGAAATAAATAAACGGGATATTTCTCTCGTGAAACGGTCCGTGGTCCGATGCTTTACTCCAATCCTTTTGGCCGGCCCCTCCATCGTTTCCGAGCACCAGTCGGATGGAAGACCTTCCGGCGGCAGCCTCAAGAAAGGGGCGGAATTGCGGATAAAAACGGGTACCTACCGCATACAGGGTTCGGTCATCGCTTCTGCTGATCATGTCCATGTTGACCACCGCTTTGACCTCTTCCAGTGGAAAAGGGAAGTCCCTGAGCAATGCCCTTGCCCCCACTAATCCTTTTTCCTCCGCATCCGTGGCCACAAAGAGAAAGGAATGCCGGGGCAGATTTTCGGAAAAATAAGCCGCCATCTCCAGCAAGGCCGCCGTTCCCGAGGCGTTGTCATCCGCTCCGTTATAAATTGCCTCTCCCTTTTTTCCGAGATGGTCGTAGTGAGCCAGTAACAAAATAATCTCGGCCGAAGCAGATCCGGGAATAAAACCAAGGATATTTACCCCTAAGCCTTCCGCTCCTTTGGCTGCATCCAGCACAAACTCCTGACGATATCCCGGAAACTGGCTACCAAGGCCAATGGATTCAAATCGCTCCCGGATGTATTCCCTTGCCATACGACCTCCTTCGGTCATCGGAGCCCGGCCCTCCATCGAATCCGAGGAGAGCGTGCGCATGTCGGCCAGCAGGCGACTTTGGTCAATATTCTGCCCAAAAACCAGGTAGGGAGCAGCCCAAAAAAGTAATAAAATAAGCGGGGTAATCGTTTTCATACAGGAAGTTTTTACGTTGGCTTGTGTATATTCGTGAAAATACTAAACTTTCACTTGTAGATTTGACTTTGTTGACGAAATATATCTTAACGGCAGGCCTGCTTTTTTTGACCTACCTGCAAAGCATCGGCCAAAATGAGGTGGTGGAACAGTTTTTAAGTGGAAAGTCGGTGGTATTTATTTCTGCTTCTACGAATGCAACGCCTTCCCTTTCCTGGAAAGAACTGGCCGAAGAAATCCACTCCGCTCTCATCGCTGCCGGAGGGGATCCCATAGCCTATTACGAATTGGAAGAGGCCATCCTATCGGAAGCCATCAAAAGCACCTATGCCTCCTTTTTTTCCCAACGGTTGGTTAAAAACATCGTCTTGTTGATCCGGAAAAATGACGGGCGGTTTTTTAGTCACGTATTTCCCTTCACCGGCAATGCCAACATCATTGCTCCGGGAGAAAACTGGTCCGGCTCCTCCGAAGACCTGCCAGGAATTAAAAACCAAATCGAATCACTGGGCAGCGGCAGAAGCAGTGAAAACTTTTTGGTAATCGAGGTGCCGGAATACCCGCCCGTTCCGGGAATGGAGAATAGCAGGGCTCAAAGTGGCTACCTTCCCCGAAACCCGCTCAACCTCGACGCCTTCAAACTAGGGGTACTGCTTACCGGCGCCTCAGGAAACGAAGGTTTTCTCACCAGTTTCCGACACGATGTCTACGGTAAGCCGGAGGAGCAGGTGGCCGCCGAACAACGGGCAGAACGCGAAGGTATGGAGTCGGTTTTTGAGGCCAATTATCCGCACGAGGTGGTTTTCCTGACCGAAGCACGGTCCAACCAGGAGCTGATTCGGGAAGGCGTTCAGTTTCTTCTAATGAAACAAGAAGGTCGGGAAGCCGACCTTATGCAAAGCATGGGCCTGGATCCGCAGGCAAGTGAAACACCAGACCGGGTTGTCGTCAAGTACTACATCCGGTTTTTGGTACGAAACGAGCAATACATCGGAACGCGCTGGGACGCCGATCCGGATTGGCGGGTAGCGTTAAAATCTTTTTTGGAACAGGTGTCGTACTAATCGCTTTTGGGGTTTCCATCCGCGCTCCAGGAGATGCCGGCCGTGTACACGGTACAATGCTTCAGCTTTCAAATAAGGCATTCGGTTGGTTCCAATGGATCTTCGCAACATACACGCTTCCATCGCTGCCGTGTTTTTCCACGCCCTCCGGCTGCATCCACTCTGCCACCGTCACCCATGTTTCCGAGGGGCTGACCTCGGTCACGCCAAAATTACCCAAGCGGGCGCCCCTTTCCGGCACCAGGATACGTTCCGTATGCCGTACCACTACCAAGCGCTCGGGGTCTACCTCAGCTATAAACAAGGGAGCCCGGTGCCGGAATACGTGATCGTTCCCTGCGCCCCTGCGGGTATAGACCAAGAACAATCCATCGCTGTGGCGCACCCAATGCTGCTGGGTATTGTAATTGCCCAAGTCGGTGCCGTCATCAAATTTCCAGGGCCGAATGGGTGCGAAGTGCATGCCGTCCTCACTGGATGTGACGTAGCCCTGCAGATCGTTCCGAATGGTAAGCAGGTATTTTCCAGCAAAGTAGGTCAACGAAGGTTCGTGCAGTCCCCGACTATCATCAGCTACCGATAGCGTATTGCCTATTTCCCGAAAGGTAAGGTCTCTTCCGTCAAACGCACAGCGGCAAACGGCCACCTGTGAATTTTCACCAGGCGGACTAAAATAGACTGGAAGCAAAAGGCTTCCATCGGAAAGGTCCAGGCGCTGTACGCAGCCTGCACCGGCGTTCCTAAACCGCTCTTCATCCGGCATTTTTAGTTTCTTCCAGGTATTCCAACTACCTTTCTTGGTATCAAAAATGGCGTAGGCCGTGTGTCGGGGTCGGGGGTGCGTTACTTTCCATTCTGGCGTGTAGACAATGGTGTGCCCGGTACCCAACAATACGCCGGTTTTATGGTGCCATTTTGGCCAGAAATCACTGGCCGCCACCGGCCGCTCCACACCGTCGATGGTTTCCATGCGAGGTGCCAATCCTGGAGACCTTTCCGGTTGGGTCCAGGTCGCACCCCGGTCCGGGCTTTTCATCCGGTACATTCCTTTGAACACGTCACTGCCCTCCAGGTCCAGGGTACTCAGGGTCATAATCACTTCTCCCCGGTGCGGTATCAATCCGGCTCGGGGATGTACCCAGCACTGCTTGCCATCAAACAAACGGGTGGGCACCTGTAGGTCTAGGCGGTAATCCGGGATTATTTCCTTTTCCACCTTATCGGAAGCCATTACGGATGGCAGCTCCAGCGTGCAAAGCGATACACCGGCAATCAAACTGTCCTTTAAAAAGATTCTCCGGCTATTGGATTTCGGGTTTTTCTTTTTCATTACTATTAAAAGTACCAAAAATTTGCGAATCGGGCCAGAGCAACTTCAAAAACACCGAATAAACGCTGAACCGAGTTCGTAACCCGGGTCGGACTGTAATTTGAGCTGGTGTTGGAATATCCGGCTGTTTAAGTTTTTAAACAAAGTCTAATTCTTCTTTCGATTAATTCAAAAGTCTAATTGCCCAGTAGTACAAACCCTGTATTCTACAGGTAGGAAAAACTTTCTTCCTTCACGCAACCTAAGGAGTTATTCCTGCGTCTTGGCATTAGGAAGCTGTTTTCAATCCAAATAGACACGCTTATTTTGAAAAAAATCGCCCTTGTTTTTGCCTTTTCCCTTTATTTTCATGCAATCTTGGCTCAAGAAAAGGAAGGTTACTGGGGACTTGCGGTGGGCCTGAGATCCCAGACAGTACAGGATCAATTGATCACGCGAAGCCGCTACACTGGAGCACCCATCTATTTCATGATCAATCATGAGCGTCAAAAAACCCGAAAGCTTAGCAACTTCCAGTTTGAAGGAAGTGTTGGACCTTTGAAAACCCGTGAGTTTGAATTAGGAAAGTCCCTGGGTCGCTACAAACAGCCACAAATAACTTCGTATTGGAACGAAATCAGCTACTCATCACTGTTTCTGCTCAGGGAATCCGACCTGGGTAACTGGTGGTTGGGCCCGTCACTTTCCAATCTGATCCATGTGCGCTTTGCCCCTCGTTGGGATAATAGTTCTATCAATTATGATTTTACAGGAAATCTTCAGGCAGCGTTTCAGCATCGACGCAGCTTTAAGTTTGTTGGTAAAAATATGATAGCGAATATCCGGATGAATCTGCCCTTAATTGGGTATATAACTCGGCCAATTTATGCCGGGGTGCCAGATTTTTTAGATCAGGAACGCGGCTTCGAAAGCCAATTATTCGAAAACACCTCTATTAGCTGGCTCGGTAATTTTCCCCGAATTCAATTCGATAATTTTGTAGCGTTTCCAATCGCTGGGGGCAATAAGATTCAATTGATCTACAATTGGGAATACTATTCTTTTCAGGATCCCAATCCGGTACAGACTGCGTCTCATACGGTTGGTATCAACTTTCTAATGCGAACGAAATGAAAAAACGGACCCAAATTTTAACTTTTTGGACGCTACTGTTTTGCATGTCTTGCGAGCAAATTCTGTTGGATTCGCCGCCTGAAAACACTAACGCGGAAAATTTTGATATTCTCTGGGATGTAATGAATGAGCGCTATTCCCTTTTTGACTATAAACACATTGACTGGGACAGCGTGAGAAACGTGTACAGGCCTCTGGCGCTTCAGGCCAAAAATGATACAGAGCTCTATGATGCCCTTGCTGCGATGCTCAATACCCTCAGAGATGGTCATGTAAATCTTCGTACACCTTTTGATATTAGCAAGTACTTTCCGTATTTGAGCGAACCGGCCAATTATAATTTTAACGTGCTGGAAAAAAATTATCTCGGTGAATACCGGATTACAGGGTACCTGCTCAATCAGGTAATCGACGGGGTGGGCTATATCCATTACCGTAGCTTTGCTACGCCCATTTTAGATTCCGAATTAGATTTTGTGATCGATCGATTTAGGGAACTACCGGGTGTAGTAATCGATATTCGTAACAACGAAGGTGGAGATCCGGCAAATGGGCTTAAAATTATTTCACGGATGATTTCCGAACGCACAAAACTTTATTCCTACCAATTGAAAAATGGCCCCGGTCCGGATGATTTCTCCGAAGTAAAGGATAGTTTCCTTGACCCTGATACCGAAAATCCAGGATTCAATGGAAGGATCGTGGTGCTGACAAATCGCGTGGTCTACAGTGCTGGAAGCTACTTTGCAGCCTATACCAAAGCCCTGCCGAAGGTTATATTGATGGGGGACGATACCGGCGGTGGCTGTGGTGTTCCTGCAGGTTACGACCTTCCGAATGGTTGGTATTTCAACTACAGCTCAACCATAGGCTATACCGTGGATGGACTGAATTTCGAAGGAGGTGTGCCGGTAGATATTCGGGTGGAAATGACCCCAGAAGACATCGCTGCGGGCAGAGACCCGATCCTGGAACGAGCTATTACCTATGTAAAAAACGGAAACTGAATCCAAAATGGTACCATTCAAAGTGCATCCTCTTGATGTACGCTCTTTCGCAGGTCCTGATCCTCAAAACGATAAGCAGCATGGCCTCCATCTAGGGGAAATATCGGCTTTAGGGGCTATTCCACAAGCAAATTTACCAAGCAATTCAATGTCTACACGTACGTACGCCGTATACCCACGAAGATTGAAGCCACTGTAGGGTTGGCAATGGATGCAAATTTTGGCTTAGAAATAGGTGAAACCTTTCGATAGCATTGCTAAACGGGACAGCACTGCAGGCGATATTTTGGCTTCTTTTCCAGGCTCGCGATGCTACCCAACTACCAGTAAAAAAAGGCATGCCCTTTGGACATGCCTCACACTTCGTTTGAGCAGATTTTACTTTGGGGTGATAAGCAACTTTTCTACTTTTTCAAAGTGCACTTATTTATCAATGGAGCCAACTACACGCTTCATAAAGGCATTCATGGCCTCTTTTTTATCGGTCCCATCTTTGATCATTTGGTTAACTTCCAGTGTACCGTAAAGGTTTGAAAGCAGTTCTCCCATCACGTCCAGTTCCTCGTCTTTCAGAGAACTGATCTCGGTCATGGACTCCAAGAGTTCGATGGTTTCCACCACCCAGTCCTCGTCGTTTTCCTCAATAAATTGCAATACGTGTTTAATTATTGGTAATCTCATCAATCAGTGTTTTTAGGACTTCTTCTTTATTGGTTTGTACCTGGTTCACGATTGCTCCTTTGTTGAACACTGCAAAGGTCGGCAGGTTGGTCACCTGGGCCAATTTTCTCGACTCTGGCAATTTTTCCGCATCTACGTACAGAAATGTAATCCCTTCGTGGGAATTGCTCAGCCTTTTCATTTTCGGCTTCATGATCCGGCAATTGCCGCACCAGGTGGCCCCGTACTGAACCACTACTTTTTCGTTCTCCTGAATGATCTCCGCTAAATTATCCGTTGTTAATTCCTGTAACATATGTTTCGTTTGATTTTAATGAAAGCGCAAAGGTAACAACTATAGCTATCAAATTCCAATTGATTGTATCTATGAGTCATTGCGCCCTAGTAGAGCTTTTTGTGAACAAAGGGAATCAAGGCCAGCGTCACGGCTTGCTGGTAATATTCCAGGCGATTGACCACGCCGTTTGTCAGGATTCCCACGGCCCCGTTTCCTTGCTTGGAGTTGGTTCGCTGAAAAACCCGATCATCGGCTTCTCCCAGCTCCATGCCCTTGCGAATCAGGCTGGATATCGCGTCCGGCAAAAACAAGGTAGCGGTCTTGGCTTTTCCGATTTGGCCGCTTGGGTCCAGGATCACTATCCAGGCAAAGGCCACCATCTGCTCTCCTACTTCATCTACCCCTCCTTCGATACCCACCCAAAAATCGGCTTCTGGAAAGGCCTTTTTGGCTTCAAAGGCCCGGTTATAGGCCCCGGTATAGGTTTCTACCTCACCATGAGGCTGGTCGTTCACGCTGGAGTCAACGTTCAGCCCCTCCACAAGAAAGTAGTCTTCAAAAAGAGATTGAAATGCGTTTTCTGTGCTTCTGATTTTTACCGGATTTTTGCTACCTACAATTACTAATCTCTGTTTTTTCTGTTCCTGGTAATTTCTTCGTTTCGGGAATGCCATTGGGTAATTTAAAGTTGGAAATCGTTTGATTTAGGCCATGTTGTGGTAGACCTGATTTACATCGTCGTCCTCTTCCATCCGCTCGATCATTTTGTTGATATCTTCTTCTTGTTCGGGGCTTATTTCGGTGGTAGACATGGGAAAGCGCTGCATGTCGGCGCTGATGACTTCGATACCTTTGTCTTCCAACGCTTTTTGCATGTTGCCGAAATCCTCAAAAGCGGTATAAACGAATATTTCACCTTCGTTTTCGTCGATATCTTCGAGTCCAAAATCAATCAACTCCAATTCCAACTCCTCCAGATCCCAATCGTCTTTGGGAAATCGGAATACCGCTTTTCGCTCAAACATAAAACTTACCGATCCAGTGGTACCGAGCGAACCGCCCGCTTTGGTAAAGTAGTGTCGGATATTGGCCACCGTCCGGTTCAGGTTGTCGGTAGACGTTTCGACAATAACGGCTATTCCGTGGGGGCCATAGCCTTCGTATACGATCTCTTCGTAGTCTTTCTCGTCCTTGTTGCTGGCGCGGGTAATCGCCGCCTCAATCCGATCCTTGGGCATGGAGGCGCCTTTGGCGTTTTGGATCACCGTCCGCAGCTTGGCATTGTTTGCCGGATCAGGACCACCCGCCTTCACGGCCATCACGATCTCTTTTCCAAGGCGTGTAAACACCTTGGACATTTTACTCCATCGTTTGAATTTTCGCTCTTTTCTAAATTCAAATGCTCTTCCCATACACGTTATTTTTTCAGGTTTGTAAAAATAAATAAATTTTTCATTAGGCCTAGTACCGGGGTCAAACAAACCCAAACATATCTTTTACACGCAACGCCCTTTTTCAACCCGAACCTTTCAAAATCCGTAACACCATAGTAGCCTGCCAACCCTAAATCCTGTACGTATGGAGCAAATGCTTTCCAACCTTCCGCAATCCCCCCATCCCCGAATCGTCATCGTAGGTGCCGGTTTTGCCGGCCTCAAACTCGCCAGAACCCTGCGCAACAAAGCCTATCACGTAATCCTACTGGACAAAAACAATTACCACCAGTTTCAGCCGCTTTTTTATCAGGTCGCCACGGCAGGGCTGGAACCCAGTGCCATTTCCTTTCCCTTGCGCAAAGTCTTCCACGATACCCCAAATGTAACCTTTCGCATGGGAGGTGCCAAACGCATAGACCAGCGGCAAAACCGATTGTACACCGAAATCGGGTACATCGACTACGACTACCTGGTCTTAGCTATGGGTGCCGATACCAATTATTTCGGAATGGAAAACATCATGAAAAACAGCATTCCGATGAAATCGGTGTCGGAAGCACTCTTTATCCGAAATAAGATCATTTCCAACTACGAGCGGGCAATCACCATCGCCGATGAATCGAAAAGGAAAGCCCTGATGAATGTCGTAATCGTCGGGGGAGGACCTACCGGTGTGGAACTGGCAGGCGCCATGGCCGAACTGCGCAACAAAGTATTTCCGAAGGATTATCCACAGCTAAATTTCAAAAACATGAAGGTAGTGCTCGTAGAAGCGGGCGCATCGCTACTGGCCGGGATGAGCGCGGAATCCGGTGAAAAGGCCAAAACCTACCTGGAAAAGCTACAGGTGGAAGTATTGCTCCATACCGCCGTCGCCGATTACGACGGGCTGAATGTAACCATCAATGGTGAAACCCGCTTTCAAACCCATACCCTGCTTTGGGCTGCTGGCATTGTGCCCAATCACATCGAAGGGATTCGGGAGGAACAAATCGCAAAAGGCGGGCGCCTGCTGGTCGACGCTTATAACCGCCTCCATTCCAGCGAAAACATCTTTGTTCTCGGAGATGGTTGCCTACAGCAAATGGAGGACTACCCCCGCGGCCATCCTCAGGTAGCACAGGTGGCCATACAGCAAGCCCGGAACCTGGGCGCAAACTTACTGGCCAAACTCCATCAGCAACCGGAAAAACCCTTTCGCTACAAAGACCTGGGAAGTATGGCCACCGTTGGTAGAAAACTGGCGGTGGTGGATTTGCCCTTTATTAAATTTCAGGGTCTGCTGGCCTGGCTAACCTGGCTATTTGTCCACCTCATGGCCATCGTAGGTGTAAAAAACCGCATTTTTATCTTTTTGGATTGGTCCTGGAACTACCTTTCCTTTGACCCCTCCCTGCGTTTGCTAATTAAACCCACCATTTCCAAGCCAGAAGACCGGGAAAAACTGACCTTGAAAAAAAATTAACTGCCGCATTTTCTGCATTTTAACATCTCTTAACAAACGGCGCTTAAACTTCGGCGCCAGCCTTTGGTCTAATCCCTACAAACCAATTACTAAATACGTACCATGAATAAAATACTAATCATCGCCGTACTGGTAGGAGCTACCTTCGTACAGGCCCAGGCCCAACGACGCGGGAATCAAGAGGTCAATCCGGAACAACTCGCAGAAAAAATGACCGAACGAATGGCAGAAAAACTGGATCTATCCGAGGAACAAAAAGAGCAAGTCCATGCCCTGCACCTGGAAGAAGCCCAGAAAAGAAAAGCCATCTGGGAAGAGAGAAAGGGCGAAAGAGAGGCCATGAAGGCTGAAAGAGAGGCCTTTCAGGAAAAAATAGCAGCCGTTTTGACCCCGGAGCAAAAGGAGACCTGGGAATCAATGAAAGCAGAAAACCAGGAAAAAATGCAGGAGAGACGAAGGCGCTCCGGACCTGGCACCAGGGATCGACAGCGACCCGGGTCTTCCGGGATCTAACACAAGGAATTATCAGATTAATTTGGGTTTAATTAATGGATCAAAAGCGGAGGTCAGTGACCTCCGTTTTTTTTTATGCCGTTTACCGAATTTGTCTTAATTTGGCAAAGATCCATGAAAAAAGCAATCATCGTTTTTCAAAAATATCCGAAAGCCGGAACCGTGAAAACCCGTCTGGCCAAAACCATCGGTGCCGACAAAGCGGCGCGTTTGTATGCCTTTCTGGTCCGCCACACCCACCAACAACTCGCCGGGCTCGATGCAGCCATTTTTGTCTTTTACAAAGGTCCTTTTTCCCCGGAAGACTATCCGGGAAAAAGGTATCGTTTTCAGCCGCAAGACTCCGGCGATCTCGGTACCAAAATGAAAATTTCCTTCCAACAGGTTTTTTCCATGGGTTTCGAACAGGCCCTGATTATAGGGACGGACTGTTTTGAGCTACAAACCAGGCACATGACCGAAGCCTTTGATTCGCTCCAAGACAAGGACCTGGTCCTGGGACCTGCGGAGGATGGTGGCTATTACCTCCTCGGCCTCCGCAAGCCCGCTGACCGCTTATTTGAGGATATCTCCTGGAGTACCTCCGCCGTATTGCACCAAACGCTGGAACGTGCCGAAACCGAAGGCCTGTCTGTCGCTTTTCTGGAAAAGCTTCGGGACGTAGACCGATACGAGGACTTGGGAGAGTTGAAGCAACTGCTCCCCGAGCTATAGAAAGCTGATCCTAACCAGTACCCCAGCGGGGACCTTAGACGAGGTACTGTTGGCTTCTTTACCATGCCGGATTCCGCCCGGGCTACGGGTACCGCATAACCCCTCCTGTTGGGAAAAGAATGCCTACAAAAAATGCCTGCCGCCAGTCGATCAAAACCAGCAACAGGCATTATCTTGCCAACGAATATCCTGTGGATTAAAACGGTTTACCCAGGGCTGCGTACCAAATGCCCCCATACAGGTGGTTTAGGAAATCCGCATCCTCAAACGCTTCTTCCACATGTCCGAGGCCGGTATAAAACACCCGTCCGCCGTCGTACTCGTGGTACCAGGAAATGGGGTGCACGGCGCCCATCCCCATTTTTTGTCCGTTTCGCTCGCCCACTTCGTAAGACGTTTCGTCCAATTGAACGAGAATATTGACGCTTTCATTAAAATTTTTAAATTCGTACCATTCGTCGGTGCGAAGCCATTTGTCGTTCAGGTGATAGGTGGCAGGATGATCCCTGTTTACCACCTTCATCCTTGCTGTCTGCTGCTGTGGATGGTGGTTAAATTGTCCACCGATCAACTTGGTATACCAGGGCCATTCGTATTCGGTATCCGTGGCACTGTGTACACCTACCACCCCTTTGCCGCTTTGCACAAAACGCTCAAAAGCAGCTTTTTCTTCCGCGTTGAAAATGGTGCCCGTAGTACTCATCAGGATGATCACATCGTAACGCTCCAGGTTCTTATCGTTGATCAGGCTGGCGTCTTCGCTGGCGTACACCTGAAAGCGGTGCTTTTCTCCCAGTTTTTTGATGGCGGCGACTCCTTCGGGTATGGATTGGTGGCGAAATCCGGCGGTCTTGCTGATCACCAATGCGCGGAACTGCTGTGCCTGACTTAAAGCAGGCACGAAGAGTAAGGCCAACCCGAAGACTATAAAGCCCAGGGTTTTGAGTTTATTGTTCATTGAATGCATGGATTTGGTAAGTTAAAATAAAGGACGATAATACAATTATTATTTCACAATGTCGAATTTCTCCCGGGCAACTTTTCTACCAAAGGCGTTGAAATGCCACCACTCGGAGCCAATACCCGTGAATCCTCCCTTTTTCATGACATCCCTCAGTATTTGCCGATTCGCTACCTGCTCCGGACGTAGTTTGCCCTCCGCCAACATCTGCTCTTCCCTATCCGGATAGGCGGGATAGCCAAAGTAATCGTACCCGGTTCCCATGTCCAGCGGTTCCCCATTTTCCTTGCTGGCAAGGGTTAGGTCCACTGCCACCCCAAAATTATGCAGGCTTCCTTTTTTGGGGTCGGCTACGTACAGCGGTTTGATACTGTCCGGTTTGTCCAGCTCATCCCATAGGATTTGTTGCACCGATTGCGGCCGCACTGCATCGTAGACCAAAAAAGTGAGTTCCGGATGGGTTTTGCTTAGCTCCAGGTAGGCCATTTTGAGCATCTCGGCGACTTCAGGCTGCATGTAGCAGCGGGTAAGAGATCCGTATACGTTTTTTCCAAAAAAATTATCGGTAGATGCGTACTTCAGGTCCACCCTCACTTCCGGAATGATTGCCTGTACATCCACCAAGCCCGCAGCAAGCAATCGTTTTTCCAGTGTGTCCGTTTCCTGCTCCGCTACTTGCACTTCTTCCTGCACTGAATCCGCCTTGGCAGGATCCGCTGTTTTGCTCTCCGATACCGACCGGGGCAGGGGTACCGGCTCTCCCGTGGCTTGCTTTTCGGAAGGCGAACTACAGGCTACTGCCAGAAAAAACGCCAGTATCCAAACAGGTATCCTCACGATTCTTTCTTGTGCAAAAGCGTCGTACTGGCTTGTGCAGTGGGTAATATAATCACGTCAGCCAAGACCACGTGTTGGGGCCGGGTTACCGCGTACCGCACCAGATCGGCTACGTCTTCCGCCTGCAAGGGATCAAACCCCTTGTAAACACCGGCTGCCCGATCATCGTCTCCCTTAAAACGGACCAAGGAAAATTCGGTGTCCACCAGGCCGGGATTGATCGCCATTACCTTGATGCCGTATGGATTCAGGTCCAGTCGCATGCCCTTGGTGATGGCATCCACTGCGTGTTTGGATCCGCAGTACACATTGCCTTTGGGGTAAACCTCCTTTCCTGCCGTAGAGCCGATGTTAATGACCTGACCGGCCTTTCGTTCCACCATTCCAGGGAGGATCTTTTTCGATACATACAGCAATCCTTTGACATTAATATCCATCATGGCGTCCCAGTCGTCAAGGCTCCCTTCCTGTATGGGATCCAAGCCGTGGGCGTTTCCGGCGTTGTTGATCAAAACGTAAATGGACTGCCATTCCTCGGGTAGGGCGTCGATGGCTGCTGCCACGGCCTCCCGATCCCGGACATCAAAAACAAGAAAATGATACGGGGTTCCTTCGGGCAATTCGGCTTTCAGCGCTTCCAGACGTTCTTTTCTTCGACCGCAACCGATGATAGCAAAGCCTTCTTCGGCCAGGTACCGGGCGCAGGCCCTACCGATGCCGGAAGTGGCTCCGGTGATACATGCAATCTTTTTTTCCATGGGGAAATATAAAATTTTTCTGCCTGTATCAAAAGTAAAAAGCCAGTGAATGCCTCGCCTGTTATTGAAAATTCAGGTAAAGGGTGATGGATTTACGGCGGATATCCTGAATAGCGCCCAGGATTCGATCGTCCGAATGGCCGGGCTGGTAGAGGTTCATTAACCCATGCGAAAAGCGGATTTCCGGAGAAAACTTAAAGTATTGAAAATACAGATCAAAACCCAGGCCCATTTCCACCGCCAAATCCCTACCCTTGAGCACGACTGGATCTTCGTTGGCTTCTTCCTGATTTTTGGTGCGGATTTGACCATTTAGCCCGCCCACAAAAAACATACGGGTATTGTTAAACCGCTCGGATTTGTACTTCAACAGCAGCGGAAACTCCACCAGGGTTTCCTCGGTCAGCAGCGGCACGGTGCTGAAGCCGGTTCCGTCCGGACTGCCGGTATTGTCGCTAAAAAGCTGTAGCTCTGTCCGGTACTCATAAAAACCCACCTTGGGGGTAAATAACACATTGACCTGATCGTGAATCCTGCCTGTAACCAAAAAGCCAAGGGCAAAACCGGGTGAAAAAACCGGCATGATGGCCCGCACATTGTGCAAGCCGGTTACAGTCGGGTCCATAAAATTATCGGAATACCTGATGCGCAGGCTGCTATTGTGGGCAGCCAGAAAAAACCCATAGGAAATGGCCTGATCGTCGCTTCCAGAGGCGTTAAAGGTCATGTTTCTGTCCTGCGCCTGCGTTGGATGCATTTGTCCCAGCAAGGAAATCAGGAATACAACGACTATTTGATACCTGTATAGATGGAACTGATGCCGAAGGTGAGGGTTTTGCATTGCGTTTGTTTGAAGCCTACTTTTTCCAGAATGGCAAGAAAATCCCTTCCATCCGGAAATGCATTTACCGATTCGGGTAAATACGTGTAAGCCGAATGATCTTTCGATATGATTTTACCAATCTGGGGTAAAATATATTTAAAATAAAAGGAATAAGCTTGCTTCATCGGAAATTTTTTTGGTTTGGAAAACTCCAGGATCACCGTTTTTCCTCCCGGTTTCAACACCCGGTACATGTCTGCGAGCCCTTTTTCCAAATTTTCAAAATTCCTGACACCAAAAGAAACGATGACTGCATCAAAATTATTTTCCTGAAACAACAACTTTTCCGAGTCGCCCAGCTGCAGGTCGATCAGGTGTTCCAGCTTTCTTTGTTTCATTTTCTTCCGGCCTTCGGCCAACATGCCTTCCGAAATGTCGACCCCGATCACCTTATCTGGCTGAAGCGCAAGCGCCTCAATGGCAAAATCCCCCGTACCCGTAGCAATATCCAGAATGAACTTCGGGCGGTCTTTTTGAAGCATTTTGATCGCTTTTTTGCGCCAAATGATGTCGATGCCCAAACTTAACAGGTGATTCAGCAAATCGTACTTCTTGCTTATATTATTAAACATGCTGGCAACCTGCTCCTTTTTGCCTTCTTTTTTGTCTTTATACGGTACTACGGCCATGGCTTCTTATTTCGGTACAATATTACTAAGTAAACCCGAGCATCGGAAAATTGTTAATGAATTATTGGTTTGGAGGCCTTGCCCGAAATTGGTTACCTTTGTTGAAAAAAGAGCCATGTTGAAAAATGCACGCTTCCTGGTCAGCAATACGGACCACCGAAAATGTCCGGCGCCCAGCAAACCGGAGTTTGCCTTTATTGGTCGGTCAAACGTGGGCAAAAGCTCGCTCATCAACATGCTTACCCATCACAAGCAACTGGCCAAAATTTCCGGCAGACCAGGGAAAACCCAGTTGATCAACCATTTTTCGATCGACGACCGCTGGTTTATGGTGGATTTGCCGGGGTATGGATTTGCCAAAGTCAATAAAAAGCTCAAGGCCGACTGGGACAAAATGATACGCTCCTACCTCACCGAAAGGGAAAATCTTACCGCTGTCTTTGTGTTGATAGACAGCCGCCTCCCTCCCCAGAAAATCGACCTGGATTTCATCCAGTGGTGCGGACAGCTAGAGCTTCCACTGGTGCTGCTCTTTACCAAGGCAGACAAGCAATCTCAGTCAAAAACCGCAGAAAACGTGCACCTGTTTCTGGACGAAATGGAAAAACTGTTTGTAGAAGCACCGGAATTTTTCGTCACCTCTGCGGTCAACCGACAGGGGCGCGAAGAACTGATCCAATTCATTGAAGAAAACGTTACCGAATGGTACAAGCCTGGCTGAGTGACTTGGTCAATCCTGCCGAAACCGTATATTTGCAGCCTGAAAACAACTTAGCTATCATGGAATTTAAAGACATCGCCACCGTTTCCGGAAAACCGGGCCTTTACAAAGTACTGAAACCCAGCCGTAGCGGAGTCATCCTGGAGTCCTTGGATGAAAAAAAAGGGAAATTGGTCGTAGGGGCCGCACAACGCGTATCCCTGCTTAGCGAAATTTCCATTTACACCCTGACCGAGGAGGGGGCCTCTCCCCTAAAAGACGTACTACAGAAAATCGAAAAGGAATTTAAAGGCGATACCGGGCTGGAAGGAGCGGACAAAGAGGAATACCAGGCATTCATGAAACACATCTTGCCCGAATTTGACGAAGACCGGGTCTATGCCTCCGATGTGAAAAAACTGATAAACTGGTACCACATTATTCGCACCCAGTGCCCGGAAGTGCTGGAAGATACATCCGATGCCGATTCCGGCGAAGCAAGTCCTGACAAGGATTCGGACAAAGCTCAAGATACGTGATGGACCCCAAAAAGGCCGGACAACCTGCCATTCAGGCCGGAGCTTCGGACCTTACCCAATTGTTGCAGTTACCGGAAATCCCCGAAGCCCAGGACAGGGAAAGCTTAGCGGCCGCGATCGCCCCGGCGATTAGCCGCCTCCTAAACGGTCAAATGGAGCAGTTGCTACGCCTGTGTTACCGCCTGGACCTGGGTGAAGAAACGTTGCGACGCATCCTATCCGAAAGTCCTCCCGAACAAATGGCCATGGATCTATCCCTGGCGATCGTGGACCGGCAGTTGATTAAAGTATATTTCCGAAACAAGTATCGCTAGACAGAAAGCGCTTTCTCCAGTCCGGAGACCATGTTTTTTGAACCAATGTAAATGGGCGTTCGCTGGTGCAAATTCTCCGGCACGATGTCCAGGATTCGTTTCGTCCCGTCGGAAGCCGCCCCACCAACCTGCTCGGCAATAAAGGCCAGGGCATTTGCCTCATACATTAGCCGTATTTTTCCATTCGGAGCCTGAGAAGTTGCGGGATACAGGTAAATGCCTCCCTTCAGGAGGTTGCGATGAAAGTCGGCTACCAGGCTTCCAATATACCGGGCTGAAGCACCTTTGCGCTTGCAGCCCTCCAGGTAGGAAAGGATATTGGGATTGATATAGGGAGTCAGGCCTTCGTTGATGGTATAAATGCCACCATCCGCTGGCATCTGCATCTGCGGATGCGAAAGAAAAAATTCCCCCAAAGACCGCTCGTAGGTAAAGCCATTGGCGCCATTTCCGGTCGAGTACACCAACATGGTAGAAGACCCATACAGCACGTATCCGGCAGCTACCTGTTCCGATCCTTTCTGCAACACGTCCTGCTCCTGAATTGGAGAACCCGTGGGTGTTTTTCTCCGGTAAATGGAAAAAATGGTACCGATGGAAACATTGACATCGATGTTGGAGGACCCGTCCAACGGGTCTATGGCCACCACGTATTTTCCCTTGCTGTTCTGCAGATCGATGACCAGGTCTTCTTCTTCCGAGACCACCGCGCAGACTTCCCCCCCTTTGGTCAGTGCCCGGGTAAACCGCACATTGGCCACCACGTCCAGCTTTTGCTGCTCTTCTCCCTGAATATTCGTTTGGCCAAAAGAGCCGGTAACGTCCGAAAGGCCCGCCCGACTGATCTCCCTGGAAACAATCTTGGAGGCCAATGCAATGTCCCGAAGAATTTGAGATAATTCACCCGTAGCAAAGGGGAAATCCTGCTGCTTGCTTTTAATAAACCGGTCCAGGGTTACGCCTACCTTATAGGCCAGTTTACCCGTGTCTTGTTTGTAAGGCTGTGTCTTCATACCTTTGAAGTTAATTCATTATCTTCAATTCATTGGCCTTTCTGTACGATTTTTCATGATACAACCCCTGGTCTTCAAATTTGGCGGCGCATCCATAAAAGACGCCGCATCCATAAAAAATGTCGCTCAACTGGTAAAAAAACGCTGGACCAATAGCCTGGTACTGGTGGTTTCTGCTGCCGGAAATACCACCGACCGGCTGGAAGAGGTAATCGAGCTTTCCCTTAAGGAAAAACGCTACGATAAAGAACTGCTTGAACTATTGACCTACCACGAGGACCTTTGCCGGAGCCTCTTTTCTCCCGAACACCCCATTTTTACCCGGGTCGACAACCACTTTGCTCAGTTGCGGCGCCTGCTGGAAACGGATACCCTCAAAGCCGAGGAGGGCTTTTTTTACGATCAGATCATTGGGTATGGCGAGCTCATCTCCACGCGCATCCTTCAGGAATACCTCTGCGAGACCGGTAACCCCTGCATCTGGCAGGATGCCCGGGAACTGGTACGAACCGATTCTACGACCCGGATGGCCCGGGTAGATTGGGCCCTGACCATGCAGCACTGCCGGCGGATTTTGATTCCCAAACTCGAACAATTCCCCGTAATCACCCAGGGCTTTATCGGCACCGATTTATTGGGCAACACCACCACACTGGGCCGGGAAGGCTCGGATTTTACGGCCGCCATTCTCGGCGTAAGCCTGGGAGCATCCGCTGTTACCATCTGGAAGGACGTGGCCGGTATCCTGAACGGGGACCCGGATATCTTTCCGGATGCCGTTAAATTTGATTACCTGGATTTTGAAGAAGCCGCCGAAATGACCTATTACGGGGCGAAGGTGATTCACCCAAAAACCATCAAACCACTGGCCAAGCACGGCATCCCTTTGTATGTAAAGTCCTTTCTAAACCCCGAAATGGCCGGAACGGTCATTGGTTCATTTGGGCAGGCACCCCGCATCCCAATCACCATTTTCAAGAATAACCTGACGCTTATTGACCTGCGAATTCGCGACTTATCCATGGTTGGTGGATTTCATTTCGAATGCATCTACGAGGTAGCAAAAAAAGCCAACTGGCGCATCCAACTGGTACAGGCCTCTGCCGCACACCTGCGTGTGCTCATTCAGGACATGCCGGTCTCGGACGAACAGCTGACCCGGCCCTTTCGGGATGTATTCCAGGTGCAAATCCGCAGGCAACTCAAAATGATCACCGTCAAAAACCCAACGGATGCGGAAGTGAAACACTACCGGCAGGTTGCCGAAAAATGCTACCTGGAGCAAAAAAGCCCGGAACTCGTCCAATGGGTCTACGAACCAGAATATCCCTGAAGGGATCGCTGTACCGGGAAGAGCGGCAACGACTATTCTTTGAAAGCCCGCGTTTCAACCCAAAAACCGCTTGAGTGTTCGTTGGATTCCCGACAAATAGGCCTTCCCAAATAAATTGAGGTGCACCAGCAGGGGATACAGGTTGTACACGGCTACGCGTTCGTCAAAACCCGGCTCCAGGGGAAAAGCCGCCTCATAGGCCTCGTAAAACCGGGAATCAAAGCCACCAAACAACCGGGAAAAGGCAAGGTCAACCTCCCGATGACCAAAATACACGGCAGGATCGATCAATGCCGGTGCGCCAGCGGAGTCTGGAAGAACGTTTCCTGACCACAGGTCACCGTGGAGCAGGGCAGGTTTCTCCGCGGGGAAAAAGTCCTGCAAATACGCATACAGCGAACGAAAACGTTCCATAAAATCGGAGTCAATCAAGTGGTGGTAAAAGGCCAGCTGCAATTGGGGCTCCAGTCGGTTTTCTACAAAAAAGTCATACCAACGTTCCTTGGGCTCGTTTTTTTGGGGCAGTACGGCAATGAAATTGTCGCGGTCCAAACCAAAGCTACCGGAAGTACACATGTGTAATTCCGCCAGCCCTTCCCCCAGCTTCTCGGAGTAATCTCCCTGCTCCGGGCTGCTACCGATCCAATCCATCAGGAGAAAATGCCGGTCTTCGTAACTTCCACATGCTAATGTCTGCGGTACATACAGGCTACTGTGGGCGCGCAACCAGTCCAAACCCTCCCTTTCTCGCTCAAAAATCTCCGGAGACGATTCGTGATTGGTCTTTAAAAAATACGTACCCGTATCAGTCTGCAGGTAGATGGCTTGACTGCGGGTACCTGCCGCCACCAGCCGGTATTGCCGGATAGGCGGCACCCGGCCAAAGGCCTGCAGGCAGACGTGGTCAAAAAGCCCCTCAAGTGGTTCCATTCAGTCGGTGCTTTTTCTCCAGCTCCACGATAAACCCATCCAGTGCTTCATTCAGGATTTCAAATACTTTTTGAAATCCCTCTTCCCCCCCATAGTAGGGGTCCGGAACTTCCAGGAATTCCGGAGACGGCTGGAACTCCCGCATCAAGTGGAGGTTTTTCGCCGGTAGCCCCACTTCTTCGGATACTTTCAAGATGTTTTCCAAATTGGAACGGTCCATGGCGATCAGGTAGTCAAAATCCCGAAAATCCGTGCGATGCAATTGCCTTCCCCGGTGGGTCATGCCGATTCCATTCCTTTGGGCACAAGTCAGCGCCCGCTCGTCGGGGAGCTCTCCAATATGGTAATCCGATGTACCACAACTATCTGCAAGCACCTGACTTGCATACGATTTAGTGGAAATTTTATGGGAAAATAAGGCCTCAGCCAGCGGAGAGCGGCAAATGTTTCCTAGGCAAACAAACAAGACTCTGATCATAAAACCATCGTTTTCCGGGATTTGCCTGACCAAACCCGCGACTCAGGCTGGGAGGCTAATTGAATAAACCTTCAATTTAAATAAAGGAACGAACTATCCATATGAATTTCTTAAAATTATGCCTAATTTTGCGAACTGAATCAGACGCGGACATCCTTATCCGCCAAAATAGGGGCCCTTTCGACCAAAAAAACCAGATTTCCTCCGCTGGTATGAGACGCAGCCAGCACCGAACACCGGATTACCGGTTCCGACAGCCCAGCCGGCTCGGTATAGACTGGCGCTTTGCCAGCATAAACAACGAACGTCGAGGCCTGAATTCGGGTACCGGCTTTCGTAGTACCCTTCGCTGCGCCCCCGATCAACTTCTTTCCTGGCGCTGCACTGCCGGTTTTCCGCTGGTAGAATGGCATCAAACGAAGCGTTCCTCGGACTGCAGGAATAGAAAAAATAGCAAAAATCTCCCTAAGCGAGAACCAAATAGCAGGTTTTAAAGTTGAAGAAGTATCATCGGTTATTAAATAAAAAACAGAATAATTTTCTTAATCAGATCGTTAATTTATTTATAAACAATTAAAATCTATTTTATGTCACTAGTTGGAAAAAAAGCACCTTTATTTAATGCACCTGCGGTAGTGGATGGAGAGGAAATCGTAGAAAACTTCTCCCTGGAGCAGTACATCGGGAATAAAGATGTGATTTTCTTTTTTTACCCCAAGGATTTTACCTTCGTTTGTCCTACTGAAATTTTGGCTTTCCAGGAAAAACTGGAAGCGTTTGAAAAACGAGGCGTGGCAGTAGTTGGCGCTTCCTGTGATACGGAAGAATCACACCTTGCCTGGTTAAGTACTTCCAAAGAGGAAGGCGGAATTCAAGGCGTTACCTATCCGATCGTTGCCGATCCGGTAAAAACCATCGCGCACAACTTTGGCGTGCTTGCCGGCGATTGGAATTATAACGAAGAAGGCGAGCTGACCTACGAAGGCCTCCCAGTAGCCTACCGTGCTACCTTCCTGATCGATAAAGAAGGTACCATTCGTCACGAAACCGTAAACGACTTGCCCTTGGGAAGAAACATCGACGAAATGCTACGACTCATCGATGCACTCAGGCACGTGGAAAAATTTGGTGAGGTTTGCCCCGCAAACTGGGAAGAAGGCAAAGAAGCCATGTCCGCTACCCGGGAAGGCGTTGCCTCCTACCTTTCTAAAAAATAACGTCTCCAATTAACGTTAACCAAAGCCCTGCCGAAACGCAGGGCTTTTTTGTTGTCCTTTTTTCCTTTTTTGAGCTGTCTGCTAACCTTTTTGGATCAAGATGGTTAACTTTAGCGATATGTCCGAAGCTCCCAAAATATCTGTACTGATCGCCACCTACAATACCCCTTTTCCCCTGGTGAAGCGGGCCATTGATTCCCTGTGGAAACAGACCTTTCGGGATTTTGAGGTGATTCTTGTGGACGATGGCACGACCAACGATTCCAAGCATACATTGTATGACTATTGCTTGCAGAACGAGGAGCGGCTAGTGTACCTCCGGCAAATCAATCAGGGCCAATCGCGGGCCATCAACCGGGCTGTTTCGCTAAGCAGCGGCACCTACCTGTCCATCCTGGATGCAGACGACGAGTACCGGCCCGATCACCTGCAGGCTTGCCTGCGTCAGATGGAATACTACGACCTGATCGCCTCCACCACCGAAACCGTTGTGGCAAAAGAAGAGGACTATTACGTAACCGACCGGCACCAACCAGAACGCCTGGTACACGTGGACGACTGCATCCTCTTTGCAACCTTGTTTGGAAAAAAAGAGGTGTTTGAAGGCCGATCCTTTAAAGACGGCTACGCCGCCGATGCCGATTTTTTTGATTGGGCAGGAAAACGGTACCGGGTAGGAAAAGTAGACTTACGTACCTACGTCTATTACCGCAACCATCCCGACAGTACCTGTGAACGCATGAAAATAAAATTTTCCAGCAGAAAGCGCTCCTCGCCACTCAAACAAAATTAAATCGCTTTTTCGGGTCAGTTGCAATTCCCCTGCACGGTTTTAAGTTGTACCTTTGGCCAAAACGAAACAAAGACCATGGGTACTCCTTCGTCCTCCCAGGCTTCCTGCTGCGATCAACCGACCCATTCCAGAGAAAGCGTTCCTAAGAAATGGTTTCAGCGGTGGCTGACATGGAAAAGCAGTATACTTAGTTTGCTCGCACTGCTTTTGGCGGTACTCGGAGAGTACGTGTACCCCTACCAATTGCTGTCTCTTTCCGCCTGGCTTCCCCTGTACCTGCTTTCCTACGGACTGGTAGGCTGGCCGGTCTTGAAACGGGCGGGCCAGCTTGTCGTAAAAGGCGAGGTTTTTACCGAATTCTTTTTGATGGGAATTGCTACCCTTGGGGCTTTTGCCATCGGTGAATACCCGGAGGCCGTGACAGTCATGCTGTTTTACACCATCGGTGAAGTGCTGCAACACCAGGCAGTAACCAAGGCAAAGGGAAACATTCAGGCCCTGCTGGATCTCCGCCCAAGCCGGGCACGTGTAATCCGTGAGGGGCAGACGGAATGGGTGCAACCGGAAAAGGTAGCTGTCGGAGAAATCCTCGAAATTCAGGCCGGAGAAAGCGTCCCGCTGGACGGAGTCCTGCAGCAGGGCGCCGGAAATTTCAATACCGCCGCTATCACCGGAGAAAGTGTCCCCCGACAAATTAGCGAAGGAGCGGAGGTTTTGGCCGGCATGGTCAACCTTCAACAGCTCCTCAGAATCCGGGTATCCCGCTCCTTCCAGGAAAGCTCCCTGTCTAAAATCATCCGTACGGTCCAGGAAGCAACGGCAAAAAAAGCAAAAACGGAGCAATTTATACGCAAATTTGCCAAGGTGTACACACCCATCGTCACCTACCTGGCCCTGGCGCTGGTGTTGCTCCCCTACTTTTTTGTTGCCAGGTACGAATTCAGTGAATGGCTCTACCGGGCCCTGGTCTTTCTGGTCATCTCCTGCCCTTGCGCCCTGGTGATTTCCATACCGCTGGGCTATTTTGGCGGAATCGGGGCAGCATCCAGAAAAGGAATCCTCTTCAAGGGGTCCAGTTACCTGGATCAAATAACGCGGGTCACGACCGTGATTTTTGATAAGACCGGTACCTTGACAAAAGGGGTATTTTCCGTACAAGGAGAGGAATCAGTGGCAACGGCCGACCCGGATTGGAAAATGCTGGCAATCAGCCTCGAATCCAAATCCAACCACCCCATCGCGGCGGCATTGGTCCGGCAGGTGGGTAAAGCTCCCGAAACAGTATCCGCTCTCCAAGAACATGCCGGACAGGGACTTTCCGGAACCGTTAGCCACAAAGCGGTACTTGTGGGTAACCGCGCCCTGCTGGAACGGATGCAGGTCCAAAACCTACCTGCTGCGTCTCCCTCCGATAGAACCCTGGTGCATGTAGCCGTGGAGGGAAACTACTGCGGGTATTTTGCACTCGCAGACGAACTGAAACCCGATGCGCAAAAGGCTTTCAGCGAATTACAGAAATTGGGAATTTCTGAAACGGGAATCCTATCCGGTGACCGGCAGGAAATCGTGCAGGCACTGGGCAAAGAATTGGGGGCCAGCCAGGCCATTGGCGGCCTGCTGCCGGAGGAAAAAAGCTCCTGGCTGGAAAATGCAAAGAAGAAACCCGGCCGGGTACTGGCTTTTGTGGGGGACGGAATCAACGACGCACCTGCCCTGGCGGTGGCCGATATCGGCATTGCTATGGGCGGTTTGGGGAGTGATCTGGCTATCGAAACCGCCGATGTGGTGATTCAGACCGATCATCCCTCCCGGGTCGCCCTGGCCATCCGCATCGGAAAAACAACGAAAAAAATTGTCTGGCAAAACATTGGTATGGCTTTCAGTGTAAAGTTCCTGGTATTGGCATTGGGAGCAGCCGGGCTGGCAGGCATGTGGGAGGCCGTTTTCGCCGATGTGGGCGTAGCCTTGTTGGCCATACTCAATGCCATCCGAATCACCAAGATGTATACGTAAACCGAGAAAAAATGCTTTTTTACGAAACCGACTCATTGGACGCCGTTTGGAACACCGTCAAAAAGGAACTGCAGCGGGCTGCGCTTGATAAAAATCACCCCTTTCGCTTTGTAATGCTAAGCAGCTCCTTTGAAAACCGCCCGGATGCCCGCTATGTGGTACTGCGAAAGACGGAGGGCGACGGTTGCTGCTATATCTACACGGACAGCCGGAGCCAGAAAGTCTTTCAGC
This sequence comes from Cyclobacterium xiamenense, assembly GCF_900109255.1. NCBI lineage: Bacteria > Pseudomonadati > Bacteroidota > Cytophagia > Cytophagales > Cyclobacteriaceae > Cyclobacterium > Cyclobacterium xiamenense. The sequence continues at coordinate 46,789 of NZ_FNZH01000002.1, forward strand.
TGGCACAGCAACCCGCCTGCACCCTGCTTTTTTATCATCCCCAAAAGCGATGCCAGGTCAAAATCCAGGGCAGGGCCACCATTCATCAACAGGATTCGGTAAGCAAAAGCCATTGGGCAAACGTGCAGGGAGAAGCCCAAAAGGCCTACCAGTCCAGCCTTCCTCCCGGCACCCCTATCGAAAATCCAGCTGCTGCGTACGCCTGGGAGGAAGCCACGGATTCGAGCTATTTTACGGTAATTGCCATTCAGGCAGAGACCATCGAATGCCTGCAACTAAACGGGCTGCGGCACCTTCGCGCCATTTTCAGAAAACAAGAAAACGACTGGTCCGGAAATTGGCTGGCGCCCTAGTCCACTACCGTTCCTCTGCACGTGCATTGCTGATAAAAAATAAAAGCGCTATCTTGACTGTCTTTACATTCAGGCAATAACCTTTATTCAAAACGCATGCATACCAGAAGAGATTTTATCAAGAAAACCGGCATGGCCTCAGCCTTGCTTGGTTTGGGAATGGGGTCCGAGGCTTTCTCCCGGCCGTCTCGTGCAGAATTGTACAAAATATCCCTGGCCGAATGGTCGGTCAATAAACTGCTGTTTTCCGAGGAAATGGACCACCTGGATTTTCCACTGTTGGCGAAAAAACACGGCATTCATGCGGTGGAATACGTCAACCAGTTTTTTATGGACAAAGCCCAGGACCAGGCTTACCTACGCGACATGAAAACCCGCGCAGATGGAGAGGGGGTAACCTCGGTATTGATCATGTGTGATCGGGAAGGACAACTCGGTGCCGCAGATGCCGCCGAACGGGCTACCACCGTGGAGAATCACAAAAAATGGGTGGAAGCCGCAAAATTTCTGGGTTGCCACGCCATCCGCGTAAACGGCTATTCCTCCGTCGACTACAGTTCCGATCGGCAGGCTTTTAAGGAATCCATGAAGCTGGTAGCTGATGGGCTGCACCAGCTCTGCGAATTTGCCGACACCATGGATATCGGTGTGACCATCGAAAACCACGGAGGTTTTTCCAGCAACGGCAAGTGGCTTTCCGGGGTGATGAAAGCCGCCGATCATCCCCGCGCAGGCACGCTACCGGATTTTGGCAATTTCCAAATCAGCCGCAATGTGGGCGCGCAGCCGATATCTTACGATTCGTACAAGGGCGTAAAAGAGTTGATGCCCTATGCACAGGGAGTCAGTGTGAAAACCACCGTTTGGGACAACAAAGGCAATCAGTATCCACTGGATTACGAAAAGATGATGCGCATTGTTCTCAAGGCGGGATACCGCTCCTATTGTGGGATCGAATACGGGGAGCCCGGCAGGGAATGGGAAAGCATCGTAGAAGTAAGGGAGCAACTGGAGGCCACCGAAGCGGCACTTCAGGGATCGTTCTCGGCTTAATCCACTAAAAAAACGGTCATGCTACGGGGGCCATGCGCCCCAATGACCAACGATTGCTCGATATCGGCCGTTTTGGAGGGCCCGGCTATGAATACCCCGTAGCCGGGCTCTTGTACGTTTATCCGTGCGTATACTTCGTGCATGTTCCCCAGCAGCCGGTCTTTTTTCAGCAACACGATCAAGTGCTGCGCAATAAAAGGCAAGGCCCGGTGGTGCAGCTTTTCTTCGGGAAGCCAGATGGCTCCGTTTTCCGCCACTCCCCAGTCTCCTTCCAGAATGGCTAACTCTACGTGTTCGAGCTCATGCGGATCATCTGCCATGTCGACGTTAAAATTTCCGGGAACGGCATCGCACAGGGAAACGATCATCTGACTGTTTCGGAAGTGCTCCTGAACGTAGTCCCGAACCTCGCTGAGACTCTCCACCACTCGGGCTTTTCCCCCATTCGAAGCCAGACCTTTCTGGTACTGTTCGGGCAAGTTGCTTTCGTAAGGAAACTCCGGCTGTTCCGGCAAGGGCAGCAGGTCCGGTTTATTGGCCTGGATCGCTGCCAGGATGCTTTCTTTACTTGTCATCGTTGCGGTTTTTTCGGTACCAGTCCTTGAAACTTTCTTTGGGGACTTCCGGAAGTTCGCGGTGCTTTCCCCAGGCATTGAAGCTGTTGTACACAAATCCCCGGGGACTGATGGAAAGCGACTTTCGGGCCATTTTACCCATCAGGTCAAACAGCCTGGGTTTGGACATCACCTGCCCACCAAAACGCATGGCCCATTTTTTGGAAGCCTGCGGAGGTCCCTCTTTGGTAATCACTTGCCGCCATTTATACAGCTGTTCGTGAATGTTTATTTTTACCGGGCACACGTCCGAACAAGAGCCACAAAGGGTGGATGCAAAGGGCAGCGTACTGTGTTTGCTCAGATCCATTCCGGGCGAGAGAATGGAACCAATCGGACCCGGAACGGTGGAATTGTAGCTGAATCCGCTACTCCTGCGGTAAATGGGGCAGGTATTCATGCAGGCCCCGCAGCGGATGCATTTGAGGGAATTTCGAAAATCCTCTCTGCCCAACTGCTTGGTTCTGCCGTTATCTACCAGGATCAGGTACATTTTTTTACCGTTTCTGGGCCGGTGAAAATGCGAATTGTAATTGGTAATGCTTTGTCCGGTGGCGCTACGGGCCAATAGCCGGAGGAAAATCCCCAAATCAGCCGCCCTGGGCACCAACTTCTCGATGCCCATGCAGGCGATGTGAATATCGGCCAGGTGGGTACCCATGTCGGCATTGCCTTCGTTCGTGCAGACCACAAAGCCACCCGTCTCCGCGATGCCAAAATTCACCCCGGTGATGGCTGCATGCGCCTGAATGAACTTTTGCCGCAGGTGTTGCCGGGCGGCTTCCGTCAGGTATTGGGGGTCATCTGCCCCCTCCTCGGTACCCAGGTGCTTGTGAAAAATAGCACCGATCTCCTTTTTCTTCAGGTGAATGGCCGGCATCACAATATGGCTGGGCACCTGTTTGTTAAACTGAATGATCCGCTCGCCCAGGTCCGTGTCGACCACGTCGTAGCCTTTGTCCTCCAAAAAATGGTTCAAACCGCATTCCTCCGTTAGGATGGATTTGCTTTTTACCAATTGCTTCACCTGGTTATCCTCCAGAATACGGAGTACGTGTTCGTTGTGTTCCTGAGCGTCTTTGGCCCACAGCACTTCTATGCCATTGGCGGTTGCATTCTTTTCAAATTGAAGCAGCAAGGTATCCAGATTGGAAAGCACGTGGTCTTTTATCTGGGAAGCAAGGGTACGGAGCTGTTCCCACTCCGGGATTTTCTGGGCCGAAACATCCCGTTTACTGCGAACATGCCAGAGGGTTTCGTCGTGCCAATGGCTACGCTCGGAATCTTTCAGGAATTCTTCAGCTGCCGCTGCGTGCGTTGGGGCTGGTTTCATGGTCTATTGATTTTTTAGCTCGGGCTCCTGCCCGTTCAAAATTTCTGCGATGTGCATCACTTTTATTGGGCTTTTGTCCCTTCGTAGCAGGCCTTCCAGGTGCATCAGGCAGGACATGTCCGCACCGGTAATCACCGCCACTCCCTGTTCCTGATGGTCCTGAATGCGGTCTTTTCCCATCTGTACGGAAATGGCCTCCTCGAAAACCGCGAAGGTGCCGCCAAATCCACAGCACTCGTCTTTTCTGGCCAGGTGGACCAAGTCGATGTCCTGGACCATTTCGAGCAACTGCAGGGGTTTGTTGAAATCGGGCACCATCAATTCCGATGGCCTTGCCAATCCAAGACCCCGAAGTCCATGGCAGCTGGCGTGCAAGCCCACTTTGTAAGGAAAGCGGGAATTCAACTCCTTGATTTGGAGCACATCGGTCAGAAATTCACACAATTCGTAAATTTTCGGTTCGCCGTTTTGCCCGGAAAGAATGTGCTCCTTGGCATGCAGGGTACAGCTCCCGGAGGGGCAAACCACGTAATCGTATCCGGCAAAATTCTCCCGAAACAAATCCGAAGCTCCCTGCCCAAACTCCTCGTAGCCCGAGTTGGCCATGGGCTGTCCGCAGCAGGTCTGTTTTAGGGGGTAGGCTACCTCCACACCCGCCTTTTCCAAAAGCTCAAGGGTGGCGATGGCCACTTTTGGGTAAAATTGCTCAACGTAACACGGTATAAATAATCCGACTTTCATTCCAGGGAGGCGTTTTTGGATTCCTAACAAAATCCGGCGGCCTTTGTTGGCGCCGTGCACTAAAGATACGCATCAGAAGGTGATTCGCCAGTATTATCTACATAACTTTTCCCTCCCGATACCCGACGGTTTACCGGGTAGGTAAGCCGTTTACAAGTAAATCCGTGTTAAAAATACAATAGCAACGAACAGGAACCATCCTGCACTGTGCTGATTTTTGGCTGCCGAAACCTTGCATAGGTAATGCAAATCCTTGACCTGGAAAGGTGCGGCCGATACATGGCTGGGAAATTTGACAGGTGTTCGCGGTAGGACTTTGATTGATTAATGGGACAGCCGGACAGCGTTGAGGTACCGGGCGTTCAGCTTATTTTGTCCGTCAGTTTGATTTTGTCCTATTTCAATTCGGTTATCATTCACAGTTCAGTTTTCTCTTTTTGCATGAAGCACAACGGGATTCAGCTATACGCAGGCAGGGATTTTAACCACTGAACTTCCTACTAAGAACTGAACTTTAAATTTACCACTTTCCTGTCCTACGAAGCACGAAACCCCTGCTTGCGTATAGGTGATGTTATGCAATCGCCCTTTTATGTTTTGTTTATCAAGCCTTTAAAATACCCGTAATCTTTGTCAACTAAAATTCTTCTATCAAGATAGCAATTAAAGTTTTCGCAAGACGTTTCGGGTAACAATGTGCAACTGAAACAAGCGGAAAGATTCAAGTTGGCAACTCCTTGTCCGTGCGTATGATAGCAAATCGGGTCTGTTGCACAGTCTATTGCTCGAATCATTGCTGATTCAATTAGTTTTCCTATTCTGTCGTCATCACAAATTGACGTTATTCCTCCATAACTTCCCTCTGAACCTGCAATTGTGTAAATTAAAACTCCGTTCATTTCGGGGTTTTCGTCAATGTACAATCGTTCTTGAATTGACGTAGATGGATAACCACACAAATACTCCAATTCTTTAATGATTAAATGTGAAAATGTATGAATGAGAACATATTTTGGGTTTAAGTCAAAGTCTTCATTAAAAGTCGATTCAAACTGTTGTTTGTTTCCGATTAAAATTGAAATCCGTTCTTGTATTTTGGGGTTGTTTTTAATCCATTCATTCAAGGTTTTATTGTCAAATTCAAAAAATACACCTTCGCCAAAACTTTCAATCGCAGGTAAATATTTTATTGTTTTACCATAAGTAGAAGTGAATTTTTTTACGATACTTTCAATTGTCGTTTTTTCAGGGTCTTCATCTTCTAAAATTGTATTTGATGCAATTGGCTCTTGTCTCGTGTAAGAAGTTTGAACGGATGAAATTTTTATTTTATCCATTTTGAAAATGGATTTTATCAAATCACTTTGAAATAAAGAACTGTCTATTCTACTGAAAATCAATTTGTCTTCAATTATCTCGTTATCTTTTTCAGTAATGAATTTATACTCGTCAAACCGATATTCGTTTTCGGTTTTTGCAATCTCAAGATTCCTTTCGCTGAAATTGTTATCAATCAGTTTTTGAATGGTTTCGGAAACTATATCAATGTTCTTATAGCGTTTAAGGTTTCTCGAAATTGTTTGGGCATTACTTCCGTCATTGTATTCTTCTTTAACCAAGTTGATTGAAAATTCATTTAGCTCATCATTGGCAGGTATGAAAATACTCGACAAAATATTTGGGTAGTAAATGCTGTTACTTGAACGAATAACAGGTTTAAACAAAATGTTTGTTTCCTTCGTGTTTGGAATTAAATCTTGAATTTTTACCCTTAGATTGAACAAACCCGAAAGTGTCGTGAAATTTATTTGCTCTCCGTTTTTTCTTTTCGCAATTATCCAAATACCTTTCAAATCGTCCATTTTATCGGATGTCTTGTACTCAAAAATCACATCATCCGGAACTTGAATATTTGCGAGTGTGATAATTTCTTCTTCACTAGGAGTTTGGTTTGGTTCTGTTTTATCTTCTTTTTTTCTGTTTCTGAGTAATGACCATTTATCCCAAGGTATATCGGCAATTTCTCCATTTGGCGAGGTTAGGACAAAACGAACTTGTTCCAAATCATAAAACTTTCTTTTTTTATCCTTGTTTTTAACGTAGCAACTGTAACACTTCGGGGGATAAAAATTGTCTTTATGGTACGAATCAACATTATTTTCCCAATTGAGTTTCCACTTGTCAATTCTATCAAAACGGTTACAGTTATTACAATAAAACCACTCAGGGAAATATTTTGCTGATAAAAAAGCAAATGGATTTTCGGGCTTAAAGCCTTGTTTCAAATCGTTAATAGGGATTTTTATCAAGTGTTCTAACTCTTGAAAATACTTACTTAATCGGTTTTTGAATCTTTTATCAATAACAAAATTATGTTCTTCAAATCTCCCGTTTATCTGTTGGAAAAATGGCCACTCATCAAAATTATCAATCAATATCGAACCATCTCTTGTTTCTATAATTGAACCAACACCACCATACGAACTAATGGCTTTTCTTGTTTGTATTTGCTCAAATTGCCCCATTATTTGTGTGTTATTTTTACAATGCTGTTTGTATCTATTTCTCGCATTGACATCATTAAACTCCAATCGTCTAAGTCGGACATTTTTTTAATCAAAACTTTATAGGTTAAATCGCCTTCTTTCGTTATCCAATTTTTAGTTAAGTCTTTCAATTTGGCTAACGCATAATCCAATTGCTTTTTTTTTCTGATTCTCTCTGAAATGAAAGTTTTCAGCTCCTCATAATTGCCTGTGAAGTCTTTGGCTCTTTTGTCGAGATATAAACCTTGTTTGTGACGGACAAAACAAACCAACAAGCTCGCCAAAACTTTATCCAAAGCAATTTCGGTAAATGGCGTAACACTTAACGGTTCTACAAATTTGTAATAAGCGTTATTGAAAGGAACGTAATTTTCAAAATACGACTTGTCTCTTGAGCGATTGGCATCCAATAAATTGATAACAATCCCTTTGTCTTTTCTTCCAACGCGACTTGATGCTTGAATGTATTCGGCAACATTTTTGGGTTGTCCATTCATCAACATTACATTCAACCGTTCAATATCAATACCAACCGAAAACATATTGGAAGCCAAAACCAAATCGACTGTGTTTTGAACGAAACTCCATCCGTTTTTAGCAATTAGGCTGAACTTCATTTCCAATTCATCTAAGAGTTTCTTGATAGAATTACTTTCAATTCTACTTGTCAATTCTTTTGTTCTTCCTGCAAGCCCAAAATAATTAAAGCCGTATACCTGTTTATTAAATTGGTAGCGATTGTGCAAGAGTTTTAAGAAATCTGAAATTTCTGCAGGAACCTTATTGTAAACCTTACCTACATCACGCAGACTGTTGTAAAATGAAACAATTGTCCAAAAATTGTTTTCTCGGCTTATTGCTTCCTCTTGCGATAAATTCTCCTTTACTCTGTAATACTTGAATAACTCAATACGAGCGAAAAGTAAATTCCCTAAAATTCGTATTTGAGAATTTAAAGCCGTTTTCCCAGTTGGCATAAAACCGATATGCTTCCTTTTGCTTTCGGAGGAAACGTAAGAAAAGAAGTTGTCATCATAAGTTACTCCCATTGGTGGAAATATGTTTAATGCTCTATTTCCGTAAAGCATTGCAACTTGTTGTTCCGTATTTCGGGTTGTTGCTGTTGAAGTAATGATTTTAGGTTTTCTTTTTCCTTTAGTTGAAAGCATTTCAACAATAGATTCGTATAATCCAGTGATTGAGCCCAAAGGTCCACTCAACAAGTGCAACTCATCTTGAATAATTAAATCAGGCGGTACTTTATTTTTGTTTTTTTCCTCTAATACAGAATTGAAAAGTTTATGACCTTCTTGTCGATGCGAAAGCATTGCAAATTTATCAACCGTTGCGAAAAGCAATGTTGGCGGAAAATCATAAATTTTATCATCCACAAAGTAAATTGGCAATTCTACACTAAATGCACAGTCAGGATTTAAGCAATTGGATGAAAATGTTTTGTCGGTTGCTCTGTAACCTAAATCAAATTTTCCCGAATTGTTTTGCGTAACTAAATTGCAACCACACCAAGAACAGTTGGTAATTGGGAAAGTATTTGCTTTGCGGTAGTTGCCCGTTCTCTTGTTATTGAGTTTTGTGATTTCATCAAATACTTTTTTGAAAATTGTCCGAGCGTCCGAATATGAGTTTGGCGTAGTAGATGCTCCAACCCACATACCAATTGAAACTTTATAATCGCCAAAAAAGTAATCATCTCCTGAACGAAAGTTTCTTCTCAAAAAATCTAATGACAAAATAAGTTTTGTTGCTCGTTCAAATTGCTGGGCTGTCAATAATCGCAAAGTGTATCGCATTATTACGGAAACCCCGTCAGCATCTTTGCCGTGTAAAATTCTTCGGCTAATTATAGTGAAAGCCGTAATTGCCAAGTACGCTTCTGTTTTTCCGCCACCTGTCGGAAACCAAAGTAAATCAACAACATTATTTCTATCATCTGAATCTTCTTTGATTATTGATTCAATATTCAAAAGGAAGAATGCCAATTGAAACGGTCTGTAATTTGGCTTGAACGAGTGATTTTTGAAAAAGTATAAATCATTGTAATTGAGGTTTTTGTAAATTTCAAACAGTTCAACCCCCTTTTTACCAAACAAATCTTTGTTAGAGATTAGCATTTGAATATACATTGCCGTGTTTGCCAACAAAAAAGATTTATAAGCTGTTTCGTTGTCATTTAGAAATTCAATGTTTTTGATTAGTCTTTCGTACGTTTTATTTTGCTTTTCTAAAATGGTGCGTAACGGTTTTTTGTAATTGTCTTCCGCAGTTGTTTTTTCTTGGTCAGTTATCCAATTCTTATACTCTTTTGCAAATAGCTTTAATTTTTGAATGATTGTCGATTTGTCGAAATCAGTCCAAATTGAAAGTTGCTTCAATTCGGTTATATCTTTCAGATTTGGCGGGAAAGTGTCTTTAAAGGCGTTACTGTAATTTTTAATATCAACTTCGGGTAAAAACGTGGTTTTTAATTCCGTTGGATTTTTGTCATTATTCCAAGTAACCGCACAACCGTGTCCAATGGCAAAAGAGTTTTCATTTCTGTATTGAAAATTGATTAGGTTTAATTCTTCGTCAAACGGATTTGTTTCGGAAATTTGTTTGTATGGCAAAAATGTAACGCCAGAAACGGCAATTTCGCCCTGAAAAATTGCTTTCGTATTTAAAAGTTCATTGCCAAATGAAAATTTATTTTTCGGGTGGTTCAATCTGTTCGCCAATAGAATTTTTATGAATTTGCCGTATGACGTTTCATAAATTTTCTTGTAGTAGCAAGTAATAATAGAATTGTCCTCTTGGTTTTGGTCTAACGGATATTCCTTTGATTCATCAGCGTCTATTTCCTTTAGATTTAACTCACGTATTATTGGCTCTCTTTTGACTCTTTTCCAAAGACGTTTTCCTAATATTAATTCACCTTTTTTGTAGCCAATACTATCAATCAATTCTTGTTGTTGTTCGTTTTCCTTAAATCTGCTTCTATAATTGCGAACGGATAAACTGCCCTTAGTAAATTCTTCTTTGTTTAAAAACATTAACCCGTTTTCATAGCTGAAATATTTGCTGATTGAGTTGTATGGGTTCTCGGTGAACTTTTTAAAATCTTCTTCTGAAATTTCTATTGTTGAATCTGTTGGGCTTATTTGAATGTACTTTGCATAATTGAAAGTTACAGTCAAAGTTTTTGCATCTTTCGGAACGCAAAAGGTCAAACCGAAATTTGTCGGGAAATATTGATTAGCTTCTGAATATTCTTTTTCATCTTCTGATTTTGGAGGTTTAGCAGTATTGTTATAATCATCATCATTTCCATCTTCTATTGAATTATCTTCTGGCGGTGGTGGAACGTCTTTATTATCATCTTCTGTTTCAGCATTTGCATTAGCATCAGCATTTTCTCCAATACTGTCCTTTTTGGGTTCATCAATATCACGTTCGGGGAATAAAATTCCTGAATAATACCTGCTTAAAGGATAATCAGAAATGATTTCGTTTTCAGAATCGGATACAAAAACATCAGAACCTGGACCTATCAAGTTGTTTTGAATGGTATCACGAAATATCAATCTTGGTTCGTTTACGTAGTTACTCATCTACCAAAGTTTTTTTAATTATGGTCTTCTCTTGTATTGTCGCTGTCAGCTTTTCTAAAATGTCGTTAGGCAATTTTTCTAAAGAATCGCTTTTTTCTTCTTTGTTTGAAGCGATATAGTCCAATAAATCATTGCCTAAAATTTTTCCTGCTTGTTGCCTTATGGAATGGTCTTTTTTAGAATACATCTTGAACTTGTCAAATTCAGTTACAATCAGTTCATCTGCACGATTATTCTTCAAACAGAAATCACGGATAACCTCCATTGTTTTTACCCTTGGAAACCGTGTTACACAATCAGTATCTATGTAATTTCGGAATGTGTTGTAATGGATTTTGTAGGTTTGGAAAAGGGAGTCGTAAAGTTTTTCTGTACTACCAAATTGTAAAGACAAATCTTTTAATGTCTGTTTCCAACTGTCGGAATACTTGTCAAACGAATCCAATAAATTGTCTGTGTCAAAGATTTTTAGGATTTTTCTAAAATCATCTTTGCTATTGTTTTGATAAAATCGAATAGTTGCGTTACAGTACAGTTCTCCAATAGTTGTTTTTATTTGTTCGCCATTTTCAATTAGGAAAACACCTTTTGACGAATCAAATTTGTCTATGGTTCCGTCACTAAAATGAATTTCATAAACAGCATTTTCTTTCGGCAAATCAAGAGCTTCATAGGGATTACTTTTGAAGCTTTCATTGTTGAAATCAAATGAAAAAATATCATCTAAATCCCTTTTCTTAACTTCTGAGGAATGAGTGAAATTAGTTTTGAAAAATTCTAATCGGTCTTTATGATTTAGATTCGCCTTTTCTTGATTTTGATAGGCTTGTTCAACATTGTCAAATGATATTTCATCTAAATTCTCATAGCAAAGAACCTCGCAATCTCCTTTTATCGCCTTGGTTTTTGTGTACAATTCCATATTGTTTAAATAGGGAACAATTACCAGTTTGTTTTGAGAATTTATGTTGTAATTTAACCACTTGTCCAAATAGAATTTTGAACCGTCAATTCTTTTGTCACTTATCAGTTGAATGTTGCTAATTTTTTCGTTTTTTAATTGAACAGAAACTGAATCAAAGTTTTTCTTTTCTACGACCAAATAAATAGGTTTAGGAGTGATTTCCTTTGCTTTTTGCTTGATGTAATTCCATTTCAAATTTTCGCTTTCCAATGAGCTTGAAATTTTTGAAAACAAATTAAAAATCCGGTCTGTGTAACCCTTGATTGTATCGGGATTGTAAATGTCTTTTTCGTAAAAGAGGTTATTTAATTCTTCTGCAAAGGCTTCGCTTTGAAAATATTGATTTAGGCGGTCTAAATACTCTTGATAAATTCCTTTTGACAAATTGGTGTTTACCAAAATCATCCTAATGAAAAAATTCGTGTACTTCAAAGTGTAGGCAAGGTTTACCTTGCTTTTATCTTTTATTCTTTGAATTTCCTCCTTTAATTCTATGAATAGAGAATAAAGAATGTCATTTTGCAAACAAACTTTTTGCGTGTTATTTGGCAATTCATTATTGGCAATTTTTACTTCGTCATTAGACCACCACCATTCTAAAAATTGATTTTCAGAACTTGGCTTTTCTGTGCCAATAATGATGATGTTTTTGTACTTGTCTCGATATTTTTCTTGCAGAATGAAGTCAAAATCATCACGATACTTGGAATCTCCAATAATTATTACCTCGTCAAACGTTTCGTCTTGATTTAGTAGAAAGTTTTGTGCAGAATCGAAGTCATTGCAACATTCCACCAAGTAGCTGAAAAATGGTAAATCATTGCTGATTTTCCCGTTTTTATTTGTGTATCTAATTGGCAAAAATTTACTTTCTTTGAAAAACTTCTTTTCGGCAATTACCAACGTTCTGTTCTTGAAGTCTGTGATAAATGGGAAATCTTCACTAAATATAGTTGTTAAAAAATCACGGTATGAATCTATGTTTTTTGCGGTATTTTTATTATCAACTACATTTGGATTTACTTTTGTAAAGTCATGTTTTTTAAGAGAAAAATCACTTATTCCAAATTCATTTCTTTTGGGGAATTTGTAGTTTGCCAAAACTTTTCCTTGATAAGCACTTCTAATCGTTAAAATTCTATGTTGTTTATTAAATTTTCCATAGACCAAATCTCCTTGATTCAGAATTGGAAAAATTTTCTTGTAGTTAAAATAATTTTGATAAAGTTTGATTAAGACTATTGAGTGAAAAATTGAAGTGAAAAAGTTTTCCCTGTACTCGTCTTCGGGTATGCAAATTAAAAAATCCCTTTTATCAGGCTTGTCGTTTAGAAAATATTGGTAAATCAAGTGAAAGTTTACAAAGTCAAATATGCTATACTTTTTAAAATCCTCCCCTTGCAGATTGATTTCGTCCGAGTAGCATTCCTGTATTTCGGAGTATATTTGGCTGAGGTAATTTTGGATTTGTAATTTCATTAAATGCCATTTATTTTATCCGTGGTGTTCTTTTAGGGTGTTGCATAACGGTCAAGTATAAGAGCAGTAGCGAATTTCAAAGCGATTACCTGTCCGCCACCACCAAAGTTTATTAAATGCACAGACCTTGATTTTACCACTTCACCCGCTATTGCTTTTATACAATGTTGTGCGGTCGTACTTTTCTTTTTCTTTCCGGGCGTTTGCTCAGCCACACTTATTGACAAGCTTTGGATTGCGCTTGGGCGTTGAGCGGCTTGGCAATGTGTGTGGCTGATAAGGGAAGGCTTTTCCATTTACTATGATTATCGTCTTTTTTGTTGTTTGAGAAATTCCTTCAATGAAATCGTAGTTATCGAGAGCCCTTTTGCTTTAATCTGTAAACCATTATCTGAAGTGAGGATAATTGGATTTTCATTCTGAAAATTCAAAGCCACTGATAAGATCATATTATCAGGGGAACGTTTGTTGAAATCAGCTGGTAATAAGCTAGTATCTGCTATTTCCATTGATATATCTCGACTATCAATATTGAGGTTAATTGATTTTAAGGCTTTTTGCACCTTTTGCTGGCCTTCATTGTCTAGAGTGGACTTGAGCTTATCCAATTCATCTAAGACTTTAGCAGACAATACGATGGAATATTTTTTATCTATTATTGAAATAATTTCAGGGTAATCAACAAAAACGTTGGTATCAATGATATAGATGTTCTTCTTATTGGGTTTAAGTTCTTTTTTGGGGCGCTCAAACTTACTGACATCAATATGGCCAACAACCTTTAAACCAAGTTGGGGCTTAGAAGCCATTTGATCATTATCGGTATTAACCTTTATTTTTTCTTCATCTTTTGAATTATTAGTATTCGAATTTTTAATTCTGCATAGACCTGAGATATTGTCATACTCAAATGACAAACTATCTTCTAGCTTCGTCATGTAGAATTCAACTTCTGCAGGTAAATTGACCTGCTTGTAGTAGTCGTCTCTAACTAGGATAAAAGTTGCTTTTTTAGCTCTGCTCGTAGCAACATTAAATCGGTTGAGATTGAAAGAAAACGAACTTGGTCTAGGTATCACGTAGAAACAATAATCAACGTCTAAACCTTGCACCCTGTCAACTGATTCAATCGAATAATTTCGAGAACTTGTTTTGGACTTTAGGTTTTGTTGCAAATAAGTAAGCGTTTCTATGTAAGGGGTCAAGACTGCAATTGAGTTGCCCTTAATAGTAAGCAGTTCATCAACACTTTGTACTAAAAAACGAATCATTTGTTGCAAGACATCTTGTGCCTTAGAATCGAATTGTATCAGGCTCGGACCACCTTCGCTGTGAATTATTGAACTGAGTGAATTAGTTTTTGAAATATCAGAGTCAATTGTTTCAAATAAAGATTTGGATTGAATAGTGTTGTCGTAAAAACTATTTGTGAAATCAGTGGAGCGCTTTGTTAGTCTCCGCGTCTCAATTTTGCGATTAAAAGAAAACTCACGAATTTGACTGAGCGTATTCATTCCATGAATAAGATGGTCAATATTTGGAAAAACTTTGTGATTTTTATTGTTTACGAATGGCACAATTTGCCTTGGGTCACCAACAACTATTACTTTCTTACCAACTTTGCATGCCGCAGCTATTGTAGTTAAGTAGGCTTGTGAAGCCTCTTCTACAATGATATAGTCATAAGTCTCATTTTGTTCAAGCCAAATACTCGAGAACTGATAATACGTTGATAATTTCAAGTGGCCTTTTACCGGAATCAAATCCTTTGTAGATAACAGCTGAGGAAACTTCTTTTTTTCATCGATTGACAAAGGAAGCTTAGAGACTCGACCTTCATTGAAAAGCTTATTAAAGAAAGGCTTTTCACAAGCTTCAACAGCAGCCTTATTAGTTAATGCTGTAATCAAAACTGACTTGTTATCCAGCACTAATCGTGATGCAATATCCGCAACTTGGTGGGTCTTTCCTGTACCTGGAGGTCCTTGAAAAACATAAACGTTGTTTTTTTCAACGTCATCTATTATTGCACCAGCTATATCTATGTCCTCTGTTAGAAGGTTAGGATTTGTTACAGAAATTAAGGAGTATTTAAAGTTTAATAGGTTTTCCCATATTTCACTACCGTTCACATTTAAGCTAGTGCTAAAATCCATTAAATTCTTCAGATACTCGAAAGGTGGTATTGTGGGTCCAAATGCAATTAATTGATTGTATTCTAAGTTCTCAATAAAATCTGCCTCCAAATCGCGAATTAGCATGGTGATCCAACCATTCCTTTTGGAAGGGATATAATCAACAATTTTAGTTTCCGATCTATTCCGGTCTTTCAGAAGGTCTGAATAAGTTTGGTTAGCCCAACTGTTCGGTTTTTCATAACCTCGTTTTAAGGTAAAGCAAGTAAGTCTCTGGTCAAGTCTGGGTGCATGGTATTTTTCACCTGAAGGTATGTCAACAAAAGCATTACCTCTTAAGGTATCTATGCCGCGATATTGTCCAACATAAATAGAGCCATTTTGAAACAAAGAAATACCAGTCGCATTGAAAATACTCTTGACTGAAAACTCAAGTTCCATGAGTTCTTCTTTATAAAATTGAATTTGATGCTGCTTAGTTACCATGGCTTATTCGAATGAGAAGTTATCTCCGGCAACTGCAGAATTATTTTCCTTAGAGTTTGCCTTACCTTTTTTTAGTTTAGAGAATAGACTCTCTTTCATCTTTTCACTTGTTACCAGTATTAAATGAGATTCAGATTCGAGCGTATCAAAAACACCATCAATTTCATCAGTTAACTTGTTGTTCGGTATTCTGAATAGCACATTCTCTGCTAGCTCTTCTTCAAGGAGTTCAAGACGATGTTTAAAAAGACGAGGACTATTACCCGGATATATAACCACAAGATATATTGCATTGTCTTCTAGCATATCCCAATGCTCTTTGTCTAAATACAACAAACCGCCCTTGGCGCTGCGAACTATGCAGCTTATATGATTCCCGTTTGGATCTACAATATTGGTTAATGCTGAACCAGCATTATTCACTTGACTTACGTCATATCCATTTTCATCTAAAAAGTAAACGGCATGAGTTTTGGCATTGCCACTTTCCCTTTTCTGGTCTTCTTCAGAGATGCCTAATCTATTTTGAATCAATCGATCAATGTCTTCCTTATACTCAAAGCTGTCTTCATCTAGCAGGGATTCATTTTGGAGTGTTTTATAGTGCCAATTTTTTAATAGCTCCAGTTTTTCATGGGGAAACTCTGAAGGTAAATTATTCAATATGTCTGACTTAAGAAGCTGCGAAACATAGTACTCTCCCTGATAAAAGACCTTTAAGTCACTTGTAAATTCATTGATCCGGATTCCATCATACTCTCTGAAATAAGGTATTTCTTGCCCTTCATAAATGAAAATGGAATAATCCTCAGCATATTCCCATTTTTGATAAAATGCTTCTTCCCATGGTTTGGAGTTGTTCCTTAATTTAAGCTCATCTACATGTTCTACGATCTCAATATCATTTATTGTAAAATATGACGTTAGGTTGCCAATACTCTCATCAATAATAACATTTGACCCATCATTTATTGCTGAGAAAATAGTGTTCGAAAAATCAGCTTGGATGCTTAGATGTTTTAACTCTTGACTTATCTCCATTGGTTTCAATAA
Source organism: Cyclobacterium xiamenense (assembly GCF_900109255.1). Classification (NCBI taxonomy): domain Bacteria; kingdom Pseudomonadati; phylum Bacteroidota; class Cytophagia; order Cytophagales; family Cyclobacteriaceae; genus Cyclobacterium; species Cyclobacterium xiamenense. The sequence continues at coordinate 63,154 of NZ_FNZH01000002.1, forward strand.
GTAATATCTTAAACCATCGCTTTTGATAATGTTCAATACAGGTATTGTAATCTTTTGAATGGCATTAGGCTGAAATTTTATGGAATTATTAATGCGTTGAATGAGACCGATGTTGCGAGTAATAATATCTGAATTGTAGTCTGAGAGCCATACGATAGTATTCCAAAGAATTTGCATGTTAGATTTACATTCCTCAAGGTATCTTACAGCTGTGTCCTCGTTATAAGAGTTTGACACCATAGCTTTACGTAAGTTAACAATTGGGCTTTCAGCGCTATGATAACCTAAGGATGATAAAAAACTAAATCGTTTTGATTCTTCCTGTAACGCCCATTCATTAAGCCATGAAGGAATTAATTCCGAATCAATAGCAAAACCTTTAAAGACAGTTTTGCTTAAATCAAAGCCGTGAAAATGAAAACCACCTAGTTCTGTAAGTTGGAGATCATAAATCTGATTGAAAAATTCCTTGTAAGAGTTCTGTAGTTGGTCAGAATCTCCATGCCGTTCAAAATAATCATCAAAGTGGGGTTTATTCCATTGTCGATTACCCCCGTTCATATTATCTAGTATTTGAAAAACTACCTGAGATACCGTGTAGTAGGGATTATTTTCACTCTCTATTTTAGTATGAATTTCAGCAGGCGTGAGTTGTCTTGTTCTAAAAATTAATTTTCTGAGCTTTTCTTTTTGAGTGATATGAACAAAGGCTTCCTTAACATTTTCAAGCTCATCCGAATCACCTTGAAATTCTTCTAAAATTCCTGAAAGGCTTAAAACCTTTCGATTTTCCTTTATGCCAAAAGTGACTTTATCGCTTATGTTGTAATTGGAAAGAGGGGTGTCGTTAATTGTGATTTTAGATCTCAAATTTTCAATAGTCTGATTTATCTCAGAGGGTATCTCATTTATGTTATCTACTTGTTTTATTAAGCTATTTAGAATGAAGTGTTCTGGAGTACCATTATCGTATTCTAAATCCGTTTTAAGGGATAACTCTGGTAAATTGGAAACAAATTCATGAATTAGTTCAACAGTAATATTCCTTGGCAGAAAAATAGCCAAGGACTGATCGTAAAAGCCTGAATTTATAATAGCTTTCAATAATCTTTCACCTTGAAGCAGTCCAATCTTGAAACGGTTTTCACTGCAAAGTTTTATATCAAGCTGATAAAAGTGATTTCTTAGGTCTTCATTACTTTGGATATAGTTGTCAAAATCAAAATTAGAAGGATCGTAAATGTTAACATTGCCGATTTCTTGAATATCATAGGTAGAAGCAGTTTGAGACGTTATTGTGTATTTTTCAAAGAAGTCGTTAGAGTCCCCGTCCATTTCTAGCCAATCTAACAGCGTGTTTGCCTCCATTAATTGAAGGGTTTTGGTCAACTGCCAGTTTATTCCTGAACCATTGTCTGTCTTAAGTTTAAACGCTTTTATTAAAGCACCACATTGCTGCATTGGTAACAGTTTAAGCTCAGATTCGTGGAAAATACTTTTAATGTAGTTGTATTTATCTGATGAAAGTGTATTGAAGGCACTTGACCAGTAAACTTGATCTGCTGTGGTAAACCTTTGCGAATCATCAATAAATAGCCAAGGGATTGAAGCCCATTCTGAAGCTGAAATGTCATCCGGATTATCTACCCATGAGAATATCTGCTGAAGGTCGGTGATGTAATTTTCTATGTTTTTGGAATTATATGTCGAGGACCAATTGGCAAAAAGAATTGGGTTAAGAATAAATGACTTGAATATAGCCTTTCTTGAAATTAGAGCATTTTTAAGATGTAAAGGCATTGCATTATATTCTTGCTGGGCGACCCTATATGATTGTAAGCTAATAATAGGCATGTCAAATTCATGACTCAATAATTGCTGTAATGGACGTGCAGTATCTGATTCATCAACAAAAAGGGCTAGCTCTCCAAAGTATTTGGTTTCACCTATACCAAGCATGAACTCACTGTTTTGCAAGAAATCTATGAGTTCTACCTTGTAATTAACTTCAAGGTGTCCAAGAAGCTCGTTGGAAGCAATGCGTTCATATGCAATATGCCTATCGTTTAAATAACCATTGAGCTTATGCAAATGGTCCTTAATGTTTGAATATTTATCCAAGTCAAGATTTATGGCATGGTAGCCTAATGCTTTGATCAGTTTTTCATATTTTCTAGTGTTATCATTTATTATCCATGCGTCAGTTTCTTCTATTAATTTCTCAATTGAAAAAAGCGAATTATTGTGTACAATGAAAGGTATTTTACTAAATAAGCTGGGAATGTATTTCACGAGCTGATTTAACCATTTCATTAATCTGGGATCTTCGTACAATTTTTGACTTGCTATTGCATTTCCAAGTAACTCACATACCTCAGCGGTAAATGATCCTGCTAGTTCTTCCAAGTCAATCGATTCTACATTCAAATAGCTATATTCAATGAGATATTTGTTTTCTAGATTGGAATGAGTCAGCCGCTTTTCAGTAGAAAGTATTTGATAAAAAATATCATTGCCGAAAAGCTCGGTCAGGCCAGATGTGTCCAAAATTGTTTCTGAAAGTAATTGCAGCTCATTTTTATCATTCACAACAATTTTGGTGATGCTTAAACTTTCTTGGTATCGTTCGTTGTAACTCTCTATGATATGCTGAGCTGTGTCATCATCAGGCAGGGGGGTCTTTAGTAAAATGGATAAGTATGTTTCAATTTGTTCGGGTTGATTCTGAAATCGAGAAGCAAATAGTGCTAAGGTCTCTACATGCTTTTCAGCCACTTTAATCATTATATACTTATTCCAAAGGTTATCACCTTGGATTCGCTGTCTGTCAGAAGAGGGGACAAAATCTGCATTAACCAAAAAAGGAAGTTGGAAGCGAGTGTCTTCCATTGGTAGATAGGTGAACAAACTCGAATATTTGGGTAACCCATCTTTGTACTCTTGCTCTGATGCTATTTTGTCATCAACCAAGGTCAAACCGAATGAAATTTCGGTTTCATTTGCCGAAGCTAGTTTCGGTGGTATAGTCTCAATTTTATTGCCATCTGCACCAATGAAATAGTAAGTATCTTCATTAAGGTCGTTTTTCTCAACAATCTTTTTTAAACCGATATTTAAATTTTGAAAGGCATCATTATTAACCTGAATGTCTGAATATATTTCCTTTAAATACTCCTTGTTAGAACTATTTTGAACAGCCTGTTTACCAACATATTCAACGCGGGTTTTTTCGATCTTGATTTTATGACCTTCATCAAATCTAGTTACCGTTACTCTGTTCTTTGGAGACCTAAACTTTGATGTATTTCTAAGAAAAAGAAGGAACTCGGGTTTTTTAACAATATTCTCAATTGCATTTAAGTAACCATCTTCAGAATAAATATTTGAAGATCCAACTTTTAAGGCAAACTGCACAGGGTTGTCAAAGTCGCTGAAATTACTATCGTCAAATTCATTTGGTAAGCTATCTTGCCATATAGGGATAACCTGCCAAGGAATATCTGTAAGACTATTATAGGTAACAATATCTTTTTGATACTTCTTTCTATGTCTTTCAATTAGTTGAGGAAACTCTTGATAGTCTGATGAACCGAAATAGAAAGTTTCAAAATTTCTAAAGAGGTCGCTATTTCTAATAAATGCAAACTGATACCCTCCAGATTTTAGCCACACTTCTTCGCTATCTGTGAACACAGATTTAAAACCAATGCCTTTATAGCCCGTTTTTTTCTTGTCTTTTCGTTTAGTGCTCTCCGCTGCGCTAGTTATTGCATCAACATCATCTTTGCTAAAAGGTGCGCCATCATGCATTACAAAGAAATAGTCACCGTTCACATCAATATGAAATTCTACCTTTTCTTTTCCAGGTGCATCATCTGCATTTTGCAGGAGTTCAAAGATCATGCGTTGTTTGGATGAGTACATCCCTTTTCCAATTTCACGCATGAGATTTGCAATAATCTTATTTGCTTCTGGGTTATTGAGACGCTCAAATCGAAGACGAATATGTTCTTTAGCTGCATCTTTTTCTTGAATGCTTTTTATTTCAAAAACATTTTTAAGGAGATCCTCATTAATTGAGCCGTTGATGTGATTTTTAATGACTTCTTGGTCAAGTATGGTCGTGCCCTGCACAATTAGTGAATAGGGGTTGTTTTTCTTTTTGGCTTTCTCAGAATAGGCCAAATCAACTTTATAGTAATTACCGTCCTTAAGATTTAGTGCATTAGGTAAGTAAAATGATACCTTTTTGTTCTCAATATCAAGTCCATCAAATTCAGGGTAAAAAAGAGTTTTTAAGCTAATAGGATTTATAAAATCATTGAAGAACCCTTCCTTCGTCTTGAACCTTGTGAAGGTTGCGATAAAAGACAGTGATTCTGATTTCCAATATTTTTTAAGCTTCTCTGTGAAATCTGTCATCGTATTTTAAATTGAGCGTTGACTAAAAACAGCTCTTTTGGTTTTTTCAGCGTTGGCTTTTGTGTCAGCAAAAACCAAATGTGCTGTTTGTGCGGTTGGCTTTTCTTGTATGCCGCACAACGGTTTGCGTGTATGTGCAGTAGCGGATTAGAAGGACTTAACTGCCCGTATAGTACAAAGTTTTTTAAACGCACTAACCTTCGATTTACTACTTCACCCGCTATTGTCACATACACGCTGTTACCATCTGGCGTTCTTTTCTTTACCTCTCTTAAACCCCTATTATGAGGCAATATACTGTTCATATAATTGATAATTACAACCATTAAAAAGTTAAAATTTGTTCAATTTTCTTTCTGAACCAGTCAGTTGAAGAAAGTTTCTCTGTCGTAAGTTGGAACTTGGAAATTAATGCCTTATCAAATTCCGTTTTTAAGCTGAATGATTTTAAAAAAATTTCAACTTCATCTGATTTAAGATATTCACAGACAACTTCATCCTTTTCTCTGAACTTATTATCAGGTAATTTGAACTCTTGATATCCGTTTCTAGAATTTGTCAGTTTTAGTAGAATCTTATCATATTTTGAAGTTTTCTGCTTAATCAATTCTTCTATATACCAACTCTTATCAAAATCTTGTATTTCCAATTCAGATATGTTTTCTGGATGATATAAATAATTTTCAAAGCAGTAATAGTCTAGTATCAAATAATTACTGTGTTGTTTTTTTAATTTCTGTATTTCGTTGTCGGTTAGAAAATCTCTGTCCCTTAAACCAAAGTGAGTAGGGTTTGCTAATATTTTAATATAAACCGCATTACTGTTACTCTCAGGAATAAAGTGAATGTTTTGAAAATTAAGCTTATTGAAGAAAGTTGAATTCTGATTTTCACAATAGATAATTATTTTCTCTTCAATTTTGGGAATAATTAAATCATCGAACTCTTTAGAAAGCTCCCTGAATTCATCATTTAATTTACTGTATTTGCTGTAATCATAGTATTTACTATGAATTTTGTCTTTTAATTCAGACTTGAATTTTGCTTCACCAAGAAAAGTAGCTTTTAAGATATTACTTAAGGTTTTACTAGCTCGCTCAAATTCCACATTTGCTTTCTCTATTTGTTCTTCGTAGTCTGAAATTCTGCTTTTGATTTGTTCGAGTTTGATTCCGAGAGCTTCTTTTTTACTATTGAGCTCTTGAAATTTTGATTTACGTATTAATTCTAACTCCTTCTCAATTTTCTGATTAGTCTTCTCTTGAAGTTCGTCAATTTTTTTTGATAGTGTTCCAATTTCAATTTTGACTATGCTTAACTCTTCCGATAAACTTTCTTTCTTTTCTTTTTCCAGATTTAGAAGTTGTTTAGTTGCTTCATATTTATTGAATAACTCCTCTTTAATCAAAGCAGCATTTTCTTCTATGGTATTACTGACCTTAATTTTTTGACGTAATGCCTTATTGGTTAAAATTTCAGTAACAAGTTCACTGCTGAATTTTTCATTATCTTCATATTGCGACATTGCCCGCAAAATTTCAATGCTAACTTTTTCAGACTCACCGTCCACCTCTTTAAACAAAAAGGGCAACCTAAAATTACCTAATATTGCATTTTCAAACTTTACAGTTCTTGGAACCCAAAATTGAAGCATTGAAATAAATTCGTTAGGGTGTAAACAAATACTTATTTGGGTATTTGTGTTTTTATACTGTTTAAACTTATCGTATTCCAAGAAACTAAAATCCAAAGTCAAGACCCAGTTAATAATATCTTTTGTTGAGTCAATATATGAAGGCCTTTTATCTTTTACGTAATGCCATAATTGGCAATCGTGATTAAATTTATCATAAATATTCTGTTTACGTAGTTCCTTTTCCTCTTTAGAAAGACCCTGGTATTTTCCTGCATTTTCATTACGGTTAAAACGGTAATCTACTTGTTCTAACAAATCATCTACAACTCTTTGGTCAGTAGAATATTTGTCCATATTATCCTGCTGTATTTCTAAACCTTTTTTTCTGATGTTTACAGTGAAATTATCAAGATATGGGTCGAAGTAATCATCTATATTCAAAATAGTATTCTTCTCGTGGCATTTCTGGAAGTATTTTTTTATTATACCTGAAAATTCATCTGTGTTTTCCGCTGCTATAGCTTGATTGAGTGTTGGTTTTAACTTCTTTAAATGGTCTTTAAATTTTGAGATTAAATTCTGAAATTCAAGAATTGTTACAGGTAAAACATAAAACTTTACTTTTACACGATTTTTAATTTCATCTAATAATTCTAGAAGTGAAAATGCAGCTTCATTAGAGGGATTATCGTGTAAGTCTAGTAACGTTAATAAAAAATTAGTGTCAACAAAAACCTTAAGATTGGTTTGACTTTTAGCTAATGTGTAAACCTGTTCAACGGTTTGTTGATTCAGATTTGTTGCTTCAATGAAGAAATAAGCATTTAACTGATGTAAAATATACTTTTTGACATATTCATTTTTAAAATCAAAATAGTTAAGCAACAAGGATTGAACTTTCGTCTTTTCATTTTTATACCTTGATATGAAACTGTTGAATTGGCCGTATTGCTCAATAGAAATTGAGTTTTCTCCACTTATTAATTCATATGTTTTTGCTCCTATTTCTCTAACAAGTGGAATAATAAGATGCTCGTTTAGTTCTTCCCATAATTGTTTTGTTGTGAATTCGGGACATATTTTAATACTTAATTCATTGAATCTTTTTTCAGCCTCAAATTCAATTTCTTTTTGGGAAGTGAATGATGCTCTGAATTCCGTATAAACATCCTCTGATAGAGAGTAGAGTTTATCTGAGATTGGAATAATTACATTTTTAGATTTCAGTAAATTGAATTGCTTAATTATTCTTACTTTATCGAAATTAGTTTTTAGTTCTTTTTCGAAATTTATTATTAGGTCATTTTCATTTATAGGTGTATTACCATTTATTCCAAATATTGAAATAATTATATTTTGAATAGACTTTTCCCACCATCCACTTTCATTTAATTTTACGTGATGAACAAGAGATACTATTTCAGATGATAATATTTTTGACATAAATTTTAATTTCTAGGTTCTTCTTTAAATTATTTTGATTTCACAAATCAGGTATTCATTTAATATTTTATCGTGTAGTAGTCTTTTTACGCTTGCTGGTAACTACTAGCTAACCGCAGCCCTTGCGGTTACTTCCCTTTTGGGCGGCGGAGTTAACTCCCTTAAATATAGGAAAATTTGGAGAAATCCCAACTAGCTTTTTCAGTACCATGCGTCATAGCCATTCGGCCGATATGGAACAATACTCGTGGAATTCGCGAACAGGCGCCTATCAGGGTACCTGCTTCCCACCGTCTGTCCTGGAGGTTTCCCCGGAAGGTATATGACCAAGTATGCCTCCTACCGATTCCTCCCGAAGATGGGCACCGATTCGCGGCCGCAAACACGCAACTACATGCACGACTGTCCATTGCTTGGTTCATCCCCGTTTCAAAAAAAGGCGGATACGGTACGAATCGCAGCCCCCAGTTGATTCAGCGCCTTGTCTATCGAAAATACGGAATGCAAAAATAGTTTTCGTGTTTTTACACGTGTATAAACGTTTATAAACGTGTATTACCAGGGATAGTGAAAAAATCGTTGCGCCTGCCCGCTTCCTCCCGGTCAGGCGAAGTTGGTAACTTCACCCAGCTAGTTTCGAAATTGTAAACAGAAAATACGTACCAAAAAGGCCATTTTCAATGGCCAGTCCTTACCCGGAAACAAGAACGGTGATCCTAAACGTGGCCTTTTGGAATTTTTTCCCACCTACACTGTTTTGTTGCTGCAGGTGGATTGACCCCTTCCGGTAAATGGAAGGCTTCCCATTCCAAAGGACTGATCCTGTTTCCGGTAAAAAAATGGCTGACGTCTTCAGGTACAGAATGGCGCTTTGGGGAGTTCCGGGCGCGTTTTTATTAAATGATTTGTCTTATCGTATTCATTGGAATGAACATTTTTTCACTGTCTGGTAATTGTTCGAAACCGTACTTTCTGTAAAAATTAACTGCATATGTATTAATTGGGTCTACGACCACAGCCATAGCCCCAATACTTTCCTCAGATAGTGTAAATGCTCTAAATAGAGCGTCTAAGAGAAGATGCTCCCCTAGTCCTGTTCCTTTTGCAGTCAAGTCTCTTGCTAGTCGCCCTAAAAGAATGACTGGAACATTATAATTTTGAGGAACTTTTTTAATATATTTTTCCGGAATCTGTTCTCTCCCGAGGCTTTCGCTAGATAGCGTGTAATACCCGACTACATGATTGTTTGCATCTATTGCTACAAAACAAATTGCAAGCTTTTTCCTGACATCCTGGCTAACTTGTTTTTGGATATATTGAGTTAGTTGTTGCTCTTCACATTCAAATGCCTTGCGGTAATGGGTCTTGTCTAAAATAACGATGTCCAACTTCAGGCTTTTTTTGATTTATACCTTTTCGCAGCCTCAACCAAGTTTTGATTTGGTTTTGAATTTCCGAATACCGCATCAAAGAATACGTTACGATCTTTTTCTGTAGCAATAATTCTGTCATTTTTTGCTACGATTTCTTCTGCATGTTGCTTAACTACTCTAACAATAAAGCTACTGAATGATTTGTCTCCACTTAGTTTTTGTGCTCTTCTGAAAATTCTTTTGTCCGCAGCGCTCACTCTTAACTCGATTCGCTCGTCTTTACCTGACTGTACGTCCATGATGTAACCTGTTTTTAACAAATGTACGTCAAATAACCGTACAAATCAAATTTTTTCGAAGGCGCCACACCAATTGTAGTAAGCGATTTCCTGGATGGGACGTTGCGTGTGCAGGTACGGTATCCAACATCCCTCTCCCGGTTTACATTGGACAAATTAATAATCTCGGTTAAGGAATCAAGCGGAGGCACCACCTTTTTATTGGAAACGGCCAGGTTGTGGCAGTAAATCTCCGTAGCCTGGGCTGCGTGTGTAACTACATCCCTTTTACCCAAGCTGGGCTTTGTAACTTCGCTCAACTTTTTTCGAAATTGTAAACAGAAAATACGTACCAAAAAGGCCATTTGCAATGGCCAGTCCTTACCCGGAAACAAGAACGATAATCATTTATGCGTCGCCTTTGTATTTTTGCCGGATCGTAGCATGTGGAAAAAGGATAGCTCCTGGCAGGGCTCATTGTTTATCCTTTTGGGTTAACTTCCCCCAATCAAAAATACGGCCGGAACCTTGTGCAGGTCCGGCTTTTCCTTGCGCCAGTCCGCCACCTTTCGGGTACGGATCATTTCCCCTTCCCCGGTCAGTTCGCTGGCAATGCAAAGCAGGGTCTGCGGACCCAACTGCTCCAGCAAATCCTCCAGCAGGCGGTTGTTCCGAAAGGGCGTTTCCATAAACAGTTGGGTGGTGTTTTCCTTTAGTGCCCTAGTTTCCAGTTCTTTGATGGCCTTGATCCGCTCTTTTCGCTCGATGGGCAGGTACCCGCTAAATGTGAAGGCCTGCCCGTTAAAACCGGAACCCATCAGGGCCAGAAACATGGAAGAAGGCCCCGGCAGAGGCACCACCCGTATGCCCAGCCGGTGCGCCCAGGCCACTGCCCTGGCCCCCGGATCGGCGATCCCCGGGCAACCGGCATCGGAAAGGACGCCCAGATCCTGCCCCTGCAGTGCCGGTTCCAGGAGTTTTCGTACCTGCGCGTCCGGGGTATTTTTATCCAGCTTTTCCATGTGCACCTCCTCCAGGTTGATCCCTAATTTCAGGCTGCTGATGTACCTGCGGGCCGTTCGGAAATCCTCCACCAGGAAGTGGGACGTGGCCGCTATGACGTCTTTGACGACCGGGGCCATGACGGCAGGGCCGGTCTCGAGCGCCAATACATTCGGCACCAGGTATAGTATTCCGTTCGCTTTCATTAATTTTGGGTATGGAAAATGGAATGCCTTCGGTTGCAAAACTACTTATTATTATCGGACTGCTGCTACTGATTACCGGATTGCTGCTTTGGTGGCTGCCCAAATTTCCTGGATTTAAAGGCATACCGGGAGATATGGTGTTTAAAAAAGAAAATTTTACCTTTTACCTTCCCGTTGGGACCAGCATTCTGCTTAGTTTGTTGTTGACCGTATTGCTTTATTTGTGGAGAAAATTCGGGGGATAATGGGTCAAAAAAATGAAGATTGACATTTAAATACGCAAAGAGCGCGGGCCAGACAAAAAACCGGGCTTGTCCCGATTTTTCTCGGGAGGGCGCAGGAGGCTTGTGGGGGAAGGATTTTTTTGCCTTGATTTTTTGGTACTTTTTGCTTGATCAAAAAGTACCGAGAAATAAAGGAAAAATAGCTGATTCTACCCCATAATCCGGATACAACGAACAACCCTAAATTCCCAAAACCACATCGTCATCCCGATTTCTGTGTTTTTTTAAATGTTAAGTCTCGCAATAACGGGCTTCCTCGTCACTGAGAGAAATCAGGTTAAAAGCTATTATTCACAATCAGCATCAACAATACCAGATTGATGGCCAATCTAAAAACACCTAAAAACACAGCCGTTTTTAAATGATCGACCAGATGCCGGTTGGCCAAACTAATGTATAGAAGTACACTTACCAGCACCAGGTTAAAAAGGGTAATGGCAATCAGGGAGTACTCGTACCATAAAGGCAGATCCAAGCGATAAAACACCCCATAAAGGATATAGATGGCCAGGGTTAGGGTACTGCTACGAATGTTCCATTTCTTAAGCTGTTCCCTGCTTTTAATTAGGCCGTTCATGGTTCTTTTTTTGCGAATAGTTTAAATGTAACCAATCGATAAGGAAATAAAAAAATATTCGGCTGGAGGATTCCCATATATTACAAAAAGCTCATCGGCACCCCGATTTCTGGGTTTTTTAAAAGGTTAATTTTCGCTGTGACAGCAATGCCCCGCATCGGTAAAGATTTCAAAATAAGTTAAAATTAACGAACTGATATTTTAAGATGTTACCGAAAAAATCCCCCTTACCCTCTTAAAAAGGGGGATTTTGGTCGCGATCGATTTGGAAATTTATTACCTATGGCGGGTTCTGCCCTTCCTGCGAGGGTGCAGATGGGAATAAAAGACAATCGAAAATAGCCATGCACCCGCGGCCGTCTGAACGGATCCATAGGTGCATTTCCAATCCCACTGTTTTTTTCAATGGCGAGATGGCCTACGCGTCAAGAAAGGCCTTCAACGTAGCCACTACCGCCTCCGGTTGTTCCGCGTGCAGCCAGTGCCCGGCATCTTTGAGGTGAATGATGCGGTTGTCCGGAAAAAGCGCTTCGATGTCTTTTTTGTCGCTGCTCTTGATGTAGTCCGAATTGGCCCCGCCCAAAAACAATACGGGCTTGTCGAAAGGCTTTTCCGAATCGATGGCTTCACCTACATTTTCTATGTTTTCGGTAATCACCGGCAGGTTTATTTTCCAGGCAAATTTCCCCTCGGTTCGGGTTAGGTTTTTCAGTAAAAATTGCCGAATACCTTTTTCATCAATGAATTCCTCCAATTGAGCTTCTGCCGCCTTTCTGGAATCGGCGGTGTCCAGGTCCACGGCGTTTAACGCTTCCAGGATGTGCTGGTGATGAACGGGATAGGGCCTGGGGGCAATGTCTGCCACAATCAGTTTGGCCACCCGTTCCGGGTACATCAACGCCAGTTTCATGGCGGCTTTTCCGCCCATGGAATGACCCAGCAGGTAGACGCTATCCAATCCCTCGGCATCCAGCAATTCCCGGAGATCTTCCGCCATCGCCTGGTAATTCCATTCTTCGGAATGCGGCGAGTCGCCGTGGTTGCGGAGGTCGATGAGGTACAGGGTATAGTTTTCCTCCAGATTTTTGGCGATCCCCAGCCAATTGTCCGCAGAGCCAAATAATCCGTGGAGAATCAGAAAGGGTTTCCCGTTGCCGCTTTTTTTGAAATTGAGTTTCATCGTCGTTTGTTTTTATACGTCCAATTGCCTGCGGTACATCTGTATGGTGTTTTCCAGGCCATAGTACAGGGCATCGCACACCAGGGCATGGCCGATGGACACCTCGTCCAGATAGGGAATGTTTTCTTTCAAAAATTTCAGGTTGTGCAGGTCCAGGTCGTGACCGGCATTCAGTCCCAGGCCGAGTTCCCGCGCCAGCTTGGCTACCTCCACATAAGGAGCCACGGCCGTTTCACGGTCTTTGGAATACCCGCTGGCATAGGGCTCCGTATACAGCTCCACCCGGTCGGTGCCGGTAGCTTTGGCTGCTTCAAAGTAGCGGGCTTCCGGATTGATAAAAATCGACGTTCGAACCCCATAGTCGTGCAATTCGGCGATAATATCCCGAAGCATGTCCTGGTGGCTGATCGTGTCCCAGCCGGTATTGGAAGTCAGGGCTTCCGGGGGATCGGGCACCAGGGTGGCCTGGGCGGGTCGGGCTTCCCGGATGATCTCCAGGTAGCGACGATCGGGGTAGCCTTCGATGTTAAATTCCGTCGTTATCCGGTTCTTTAAGGCCATCACATCGGAGTACCGGATATGGCGCTCGTCCGGACGGGGATGCACGGTGATGCCCTGAGCACCGAAACGTTCTGCATCCAGGGCGACTTTCACCAGGTCCGGGTTGTTGGCTCCCCGGGCATTCCGCAAGGTGGCAATTTTGTTTATGTTGACACTTAATTTCGTCATGTTCCAAATATGCGTTAATTTTGCACTAAATTAAATATATTGCGTAAACAATGGTAACGAAGCCGAAGTTTAGGCCTTCGCCTTTTTTGTCCGGATCCGGGTTTGGATCGCTTTTCGCAGGTAACGAACATTAACTAGCATACCATGAGTCTAAAAATCAACATAGAAAAAGAAATCAAGCAGGCGATGTTGGCCCGGGACAAGGACCGGTTGCGGGCGCTGAGGGCGATAAAATCGCTTATCTTGCTCGAAGAAACCAAAGGAAGTGGGGACAAGGGCATGTCCGAGGAAGAGGAAATCCAATTGTTGACCAAAGCGGCCAAACAACGAAAGGACTCGTTGGAAATTTTTGAGAAACAGGGCCGGGAAGATCTGGCAGCCCTGGAAAATTCCGAACTGCAGGTTATTCAGGAATTCCTGCCGCAGCAGCTGAGCGAAGCGGAACTGGAAGTGGAACTACAGGCCATCCTCTCAGAAACCGGGGCCGAGGGGCCAAAGGACATGGGCAAAGTCATGGGCGTTGCCACCAAAAAACTGGCAGGGAAAGCCGATGGGAAACTCATTTCCCAAAAAGTCAAAGCCATGCTTAATTCATAGGCACAACCTTGAGCACCATCGATCTGATCATAGTGGGCCTATTGGCCGTGGGGGCGTTTAGTGGGTACCGGCAGGGACTATTTATTGGACTCCTGTCCATCATCGCATTTTTCATCGGCATCATTCTGGCCTTTCGGTTCATGCACTGGGGAGCAGAACTATTGGCGGAGCGGGTGGAGAGCCTGACCTTTATGCTTCCTTTTGTTGCGTTTATTCTTATTTTTCTGGCAGTGACGATCACCATCCGGATTTTGGCCTACCTGGTCAAACAGGCGCTGGACCTGACCATTTTGGGTACCTTTGACAATTTTGCCGGCAGCATCCTGGGGCTGATCAAATGGTCTATCATGATCAGTCTTTTGATCTGGGTGGCCCATTCTTTTGAATTTGAGGTGCCTGAGGAAATGCGGCAAGGCGCTGTCATTTATCCCTTGTTGGTACCAATAGCCCCGACGATGGTGGCCATATTGGACGATTATACGCCCATCATCGATACCGCCATTGCCACCATCAAAGAACTCGTAAACAGCTCCATCGGTGATTCTGTTAATTGATAATTTCGATTCCTTTTCGCACATGCTGGCGGATTACCTGAGGCGGTCGGGGGAGGAAGTTTGCGTCCTTCGCAACGACGTATCGGCAGCCGAACTGGAGTCCCTGGATTTTTCGGCCATGGTACTCTCGCCGGGACCGGGAACACCGGCTAGCGCCGGAAACCTAATGAAGCTGCTGGTCCCCTATGTACACAGGCTTCCAGTACTGGGCGTATGTCTGGGGCATCAGGCATTGGGTATGCATTTTGGCGCCAGTCTTCGGAAAAGTCGGCGCCCCATGCACGGAAAGGTTTCTACGGTATCCCAGAAAAGCAGGCACCCGGTATTTACGGGCTTACCAGAGCAATTTGAGGTGACGCGGTACCATTCCCTGGAATTGCAGGATCTCCCGGCCGAACTGGAGGTGCTGCTCGAAACAGACAGGGGAGAACTCATGGCATTTTGCCACCGAAACCTGCCGCTCATGGGCCTACAGTTTCATCCAGAAGCCCATCTCACGCAGCACGGAGAGCAGCTTTTGCAAAATTGGATTGACCTTTACGTAAAAAAAAGCGGAATGGCACAGCTGCTGGCAGACACACTCTCAGGTCTACCCTGAATGGGAAGTATTTTTGCATAAATCCAATGTATTCTTTCGGATTTGAACCAAGCAGCGGCAGCAGGCGTTTTATTTTTCGAATCCTTTTAATACCTTTAGCTACATGAGGGCACTAGACTTTATCAACCATCTGATCCCACCCCTGAAATTCACGGACAAGGTGAAGATGGCCCTATCCTGGATGGAAGAGATACGAACAACTATTTTGCCGGTGGTAGAAAAAGGTGTTTTCAAAGGATTTATCACTGACGAAATCATTTACGATATCAACAACCCGGAGCTGACCATTGGCGAAGTGGAGTTGTTGGCGAACTCTTGTGTGGTGCAATTGGACCGGCATATCTACGAGGTGTTGCGAATCTCCTCCGAAAACCAGGTAAACATGGTGGCCGTGTTGGACCGGGAATTAAAATACCAGGGGGTGATTACCGAGGAAGATGCCGTATCTGCGTTCACTGACTCCATATCCATCCAAACACCGGGTGGCGTGCTGATTCTGTCCATGTTTATGACCGATTACAGCCTCTACGACATCGCCCGGGTGGTGGAGTCTGAAAATGCCAAAATCCTCAGCAGCTTTATCTCCAACGATCCCCTCGACGATAGCAAAATCAAGGTAACGTTAAAAACGGATCAGGTAGAGTTGCGGCATATCAAAGCGACCTTGGAACGTTTTGGCTACAAAATCATCGACCAGTACCAGGAAGAAGGAGGCATCAGCAGCGAGCAGGACCGGTTGGGTAATTTGCTTCGATTTTTAGACATCTGATCGTACATGAACGTCCTACTTCACGGCATCGCAATAGTTCCCGAATTTCACACCTACATACAGCAATTAATCCAGGCCTTTGAAAAACAGGGGCAGGAAGTGTGGGTTACCAAAAGCCTGTTCAAATCCATCCGGGACACGGAATTTGCACCGGGTACATCGGTACTTCAGGAAGGCGAAGTTGGGATAAAAGCGATGGACTTTGTCATTTCCATTGGTGGGGACGGCACCTTGCTGGATACCATTGCCCGCATCGGTGCGCTGGAAATTCCGGTATTGGGAATCAACACCGGGAGAATGGGATTTTTAGCCACCATTGCCAAAGAAGAAATCGCCCTTGCAGCAGAAGACTTGCTGGCCGGAAGGTATTCCCTGGAAGACCGAAGCCTGGTATGCCTGGAATCCAGCATTCCTTTGTTTGACGGGCTGAACTTTGGGCTGAATGAGTTTACCATTCACAAGCGGGACACTTCCTCCATGATCACGGTACACACCTACATAGACGGGGACTACCTCAATAGCTATTGGTCCGACGGACTGATCGTTTCCACGCCCACCGGCTCCACGGGTTATTCCTTGAGTTGTGGAGGCCCTTTGATTTCCCCCGCAGCAAAAAACTTTGTCATCACACCCGTGAGTCCGCATAACCTCAATGTGCGTCCCATCGTGGTCTCGGATGACAGTGAAATCACCTTCAAAATTGAAGGCAGAAGCGAAAAATTTCTGGTATCTTTAGACTCCAGGTCTACACCTATTGATGCTTCGGTGGCCTTAAAGATCAAAAAAGAAAAATTCGTGGCCAAATTGGTTAAGTTCCCGAATTACAGCTTCTTCGACACCCTGAGGCAAAAATTGAATTGGGGCTTTGACATGCGGAATTAGTTTTAACAATATTTAACCCAGCATATACTGTGAGGGGTTTTTTATTCGTTGGGTAGTTTATAAATTGCAGCGACTTGAATAAAACCAGGTATTACACGATCGTTTTCACCGCAGTATTGTTTCTGCAGGGCCTGACTGTCCGAGCACAGCAGTACGAGGTAGGAATGGGATTGGGAGCAGGGACCTATACCGGAGACATTATCCGGACCATCGACCCGACCCAACTGGGTATTCAGGGAACGTTGTTTGGCAGACGAAATTTTGACAATGCCTGGAGTCTGCGGGTGGGGCTTTCCGTGAGCAGGCTTAATGCGGCAGATAGCATTCATCCCATTGATCCGGTAGCTTTGGTTCGCGACGCGTACTTTACCGGCACCATGGTAGAAGCATCCGCCACCATGGAATTCCATTTTCTGGATTACATGAGCCAGCAGTCACCCTCCCGGTTTTCCCCTTTCGGCTTCTTTGGCCTGGGTATCGGTACCTTCTTTGGTAATGGGCAGGCCTATGCAGCCGATCCACAGCCAGGCAGCTACCGGGTTAGTACCGCCATCGTTCCTTTTGGTCTGGGAATCAAATACAAGCTCCGGGACCGCTTGCTCCTTTCGGTTGAAGGCGGCGCCAAGGCTACCTTTTCAGACTTTCTGGATAAAATCGGCAACGATCCAAATGCTATCCCGAGGTTTCGAACCGATCCCGGCACGGGAAATCCAACACTAGACCCCAATTCCATCAATTTTGGCAATCACTCGGACCGGGATTGGTACTATTTTTTGGGCGTTTCTATCAGCTATTCCTTCCACCAAGTCAAATGCTATCCCTACAATAATTGACCACAGGATAGAATTTTTGGAAAAGAAGTGTCATTTTTGTAATTCATTACAATTTGGAAGCGTACACAGGAATGAAGGAAGTGATTGATAAAGGGAATATCCCTCAACACATTGCGGTAATCATGGATGGTAACGGTAGGTGGGCACAAAAAAAGGGTGCCATGCGAATCTTTGGCCACCGAAACGCGATTGCTGCCGTTCGGGATGCCATTGAGGGAGCTGCCGAATTGGGCGTGAAATTCATTACCTTATACGCATTTTCTACCGAAAACTGGTCCCGGCCCAAGGAAGAGGTGGATGCACTGATGGAAATCCTGGTACAGGCCATCACCGACGAAGTGCCCACCATGATGGAAAACAACATCCGGCTCGCCACCATAGGAGATACGGATAGCCTTCCCGGCAAATGCAAGGAACACCTGAACCTGGGAAAAGCAAAAACCAATGCCAATACCGGAATGACCGTGGTACTGGCCCTGAGCTACAGTGGCCGCTGGGAAATCACCCAGGCTGTAAAAGAAATTGTCAAAAAAGTAGTCAGCGGGGAAATCCAGGAGAAAGACATCAATCAGGAAGCCATTGCCTCCCACTTGAACACTGCCGATTTTCCCGATCCCGAGTTACTGATACGCACCAGTGGTGAGATACGGATCAGTAACTTTATGTTGTGGCAGCTGGCTTATACCGAACTCTACTTCACGGAAGTATTGTGGCCGGATTTTCGAAAGAAACACCTTCATGAAGCCATATTGGCCTATCAGAAAAGGGAACGAAGGTTTGGAAAAACCGGTGCCCAGATTAAGCCCTCCGAATGACCGTGCACACCCGAAAACACATGTCGTTTTTCGGGGTATTTCAGCTCACTAATCCCCGGGATTAGGGGGTTAAACTTATCGTTTGAAATGAGAAACTATTTACTGATTATTTATTTGCTGCTAGTGACCGGAGTGGCAGAAGCCCAGATTCGATTGGGGCAAAGCCGGTATACCCGTCAAGAGCCGGTGGATATAATCGATCTGGATTATTCCAATCCAAAAAAGTACCGCCTGGCTGGAATAGAAGCCGTGGGCCTAAGTACCCTGGATGAAACCGCCATCATTTCACTGGCCGGTCTTCGGGTAGACGATCAGATCACCGTTCCCGGAGATGCCATCTCTGGTGCATTGAAAAAACTTTGGGGACAGGGAATCATTGGCGATGTCAAAATCCTGGTCACCAAAATTGAAGGAGACGACATCTACTTGCTACTGGACCTAACCGAGAGACCTCGCTTCAGCCGCGTGGAATATTCCGGAATCAACCAGACCCAGGAAGGAGAACTTGAAGATAAAGTAAATATCCGCGGGAGGGTGGTCCGGGACGATGTCTTGAACAACGCGCAACGGAATATCCGGGATTATTTTGTGGACAAGGGTTTTCTGAATGCAGAGGTGAAGGTGATCCAGGAGCGGGATACTACCCTGCCCAACAGCGTGAAGCTGCGCTTTGACGTGGATAAGAAAACGAAAGTGCGTATCAACGAAATCAAGCTCTACGGAAACGACAACATCGCCGATACCCGCATCAAAAAGAAAATGAAGGGTACGAATGAACATGCCCGGGTATACATCTTCAAAGACCTGGTCTCCCGTTTACTCAACGCCAATCCAAAAAATCTTGGACAAGCGATTACCAAACGAAACCCCGTCTCTGACGATCAGGTGAGAGAATACATCAACAAAAATTTCAAACTCAATTTCTTTAATGGTTCCAAATTTGTCCGAAGTGACTACCGGGACGATAAGAATTCGGTCGTCGATTTTTACAATAGCCGGGGCTACAGGGATGCCGAAATCCTCACCGATAGCATCTATCGCTTTGACGACAGCCGCATCAACATTGACATTGACATCGAAGAGGGTCAACAATATTACTACCGCAACATCAGTTTTTCAGGAAATTACATCCACACGGACCAAGAACTCCAGGCCAAACTGGGTATTTACAAAGGAGATATCTACGATAAGGAAAAGCTGGACAAACGACTGAATTACGACCCCCAACGGGGAGACGATGTCAGCTCCCTGTATCAGGACAATGGATACCTGTTTTTCACCATCGATCCGGTAGAAGTAAACGTGCAGGCCGATTCCATCGACATAGAAATGCGGATCTTTGAAGGCCCGCAGGTAACCGTAAATAGCGTATCCATCGAGGGCAACGAGCGAACCAGTGACCACGTGGTCATGCGGGAAATTCGAATCCTGCCCGGACAGAAATTTGACCGAAGCGCGCTGGTACGAACCATCCGGGAACTTTCCCAGATCGGGTACTTCAACCCGGAGAATATCGAACCGGACATGCGGCCCAATTTCGAGGACGCAACGGTAGATATTACCTTCAAGCTGGAAGAACGACCCAACGATCAAATCGAACTTTCCGGAGGTTGGGGTGGTTTATTTGGCTTTGTGGGTACCGTCGGCCTGACCTTCAACAACTTCTCGATTAAGAACATCAACGACTTTTCTAAGTGGCGTCCCCTGCCGGTAGGTGACGGGCAGAAGCTCTCCCTGCGGGTACAGGCCAATGGACGAAGTTTTCAAAACTATAGCATGTCCTTTACCGAGCCCTGGTTTGGCGGAAGAAAACCCAATGCCCTGAGCTTTAGTTTCAATCACTCTGTACAGCGGCAAATTGACTTTTTTAATCAAAACAACTTCGGACAAGAATTAGGCTCTTTCAAGATTACCGGGGCATCCATCGGATTGGCCAAACGGGTTACCTGGCCGGATGACTACTTTCAGGTCAGCAATAACCTGCAGTTTCAGGTATACGATTTTGACGAGTACGGAAATTTCTTCGGGCTGACCTATAATACGGGAACCGCACGAAGTGTAGCACTGAACACGACGATTGCACGAAACAACATCGATAACCCCATCTACCCGCGTTTCGGGTCGAATATCACCTTGAGTGCGACCCTCACACCGCCTTATACCTCGATGAATCCGAATATCAATCAGGAATCTCAGGATGAGGAAAAATACCAGTGGCTGGAGTACCACAAATGGATGTTTGATGCATCCCTGTACACCCCGGTATTTGGCTCCAATAAACTGGTGCTAAGTGCCCGTACCCACCTGGGATTCCTGGGCTCGTATGGAGACCGCATCGGAATCATTCCGCTGGAACGCTTTGTGCTGGGAGGCGACGGCATGAACATGATGAACTTTGCCCTGGGGCAGGAAATCATTGGACTCAGGGGCTACGAAAACCAGTCCATCACTCCCGGAAGGGACTTCCGCGGGCAGCCAAATGCACCGGTTCCGTATGGAGGAGTGGTGTATAACAAGCACGTGATGGAACTCCGATTTCTGGTATCACCCAATCCCTCGGCGACCATTTTCCTGCTCGGATTTGCCGAGGCCGGAAACAACTGGGGCAACTATGCGGACTACAATCCGTATGACCTGAAAAAATCTGCAGGTTTTGGCGCCCGAATATTTATGCCGGCTTTTGGCCTGCTGGGTATCGATTGGGGCTATGGATTTGACGAAGTTCCTTCCATCAGCAACCCCAATCCCGGACCAAGTGGAGGCATGTTCCACTTTACCATCGGGCAACAATTCAGATAATTATGGAAAAATCCCTGAATTTGTTACTTTTGCTTTCCCTTTTCCCTATGTTGCTTTCGGCGCAGAAGATGGGCTATGTGGATACCGAGTACATTCTCAATAAACACCCGGATTACAAGAAGATTCAGGAAGAAATGGAGGCGGTGAGTTCGGAGTGGCGAAAAGAGGCACAAAATTTGGAAGAGGAAATACAGCAAATGTACAGTGACCTGCAAGGAGAGCAGGTATTGCTGACAGATGAGATGTACCAGGAACGTCTGGAACTGATTAGGGAAAAACAACGGGAAGCAAGGGCCTTTAACAACCGTATTTTTGGCGAAAACGGCCAATTGTACCAGAAACAGTCGGAACTGCTGCAACCCTTGCAATCCACCATTTACGATGCGATAGACCGGGTAGCCAAACGAAACGGGCTGGCTATTTTGTTTGACAAAGCAAGCAGCCCCACGTCCATAATCTATACGGACCCCAGGCACGATTACTCGGATTTTATCATAGAAGAATTAGGATTAGAAGAAAACAATTAAAATTAACAAAGTTTAACAATTATGAAAGCAAGAATCATCCTATCAGCAATAGCCCTCTTTTGCTTTGGATTTGTAGCAAGTGCTCAAGATTTGAAAATCGGGTACACCAACGTGGAATATATTATGAGCCTGATGCCGGAGATGGAGCAAATTGACGCTGATATCCAGGATTATAGCAATCAGTTGGGGCAGCAAATCCAAACCAAAACGCAGAGTTTCCAGCAGCAAGTGGCATCCTATCAGCAGTCTGCCCAGACCATGACCGACGAAGCACGCGCTACCAAAGAGCGTGAGCTGCAGGGCATGGAGCAGGAAATTCAGAAGTTTCAACAGGATGCTCAATCTTCCTATCAACGGAAGCTGCAGGAACTGTTGGAGCCGGTACAGACAAAGGTGTACAACGCCATCAACGCGGTAGCTGCCGAAAACAACTACACGCATGTGTTTTCGGAAGCAGCAGGGCAGTCGCCCGTTCTTTTGTATACCAAGGACAACGACCCCTTTACCGATCTGGTATTGGCCAAATTGGGTCTGGAGGCTCCGGCAACCCCGGCACCCGCTCCAGGAAGTAATTAATCATCGCATGCATACCATGTCCTTGCCCGGCTGCTTCGGTAGTCGGGCTTTTTTTGGTTAACCGCGGTCCGCTTTCCGGAAACAAGGGGTACACTTCTGGAAATACGCCTTCCCGCATTGGATCGGAACAAACCGATCCTCCCGCCAAAAAAATACCTGCCCACAAAACTTCCCAAACAGAAAAAATGGTAACTTACGTTTCCGAATAAATCGATCGACTTTGGCTTGGGCTAATGGCATCGCTGCGGTTGACTACCGAAGCGCTCGATGTCCGGTTTATCTTTCTTTCCAAACCTACAGTAACATGTTTTTACGAATCCTTAGTGTTTTTTTGCTTGCTTCACCCGCCGTTTGGGGGCAAGAGGCCCCGCTATTTGATCTGGAGGCCGCGGAAGTCTACCTGGAGGCAGAAAAAGAGGGAAGCCGGATATTCCGCTTTTCCGTTAAAAACGCGGGTACCGTCACGGCTCCGGCCGAGAGTTACCGGGTGTTTTTTAAAGTAAATGGAAAAATGATGAGTTTTGATACCAAAACAGACGCCATTGAACCGGGGCAAACGATCGTTTACACCGCCCCGGAAAAGATTCCGGCCCGACAACCGGGGAAAAAGCTGAAGTACCGGCTTATCATCCACACCAAAGATGCAAATGCCTCCAACAACAAACGGATAGGCGAGGTAATTCTTTACTAACGCGGGAAAACTCAGATAATTCTGTCATCGCTACCTTTCCTTTTTCAACGTTACTACCCACTCCGCCACTCTTTTTCCCAGCCCTTCTGCTTTATTCAAAAACAGTGGATTCACCTCTTTTCCGGCAAATTCACCCTCTCCGGTAATTGCCGAGGCTCCAAATGCTGCTTCTGTTTCGGCTCCTCCTACGATCAGCATCCCATGAACCAGCATGGCACGGATCATGGCAAGCATGACCGATTCTTCCCCTATGGAAAAGCCACCACCCGTGACAAATACAGCACCGATTTTATCTTTTAGGGGTCTCCCTTCAAATGGCCAGCTATTGATAAACGCCTGCACCTGGGGCGCCATATTGGCATTGTATACGGGAGAACCCAAAATGATGGCGGAAGCCTTCAAGACCTCCCGCTCGGTCAGCTCTTCAACGCGTTTGATGGTATAATTGACATGCTCCACTTGTGCCACTCCACTTGCTACCGCCTCCGCCATGGTTTGGGTGTTGCCCGAACCGGAGTAATAAGCGATCAGGATGTTTGGAACACCCTGTGCCATTACGTTTCCGCTAAGAACCAATAAAAAAAATAAAATTAGGAGATGCCTGAGCTTTTTATTCTTCATTGCTCTTTAAATTTTCAAGATCATCTAAATCCGTATACCTGCCGCTGGCTTTTTTGGTTTTTACCAAATCAGAAATGTTTATGAGTTTCACGTCAATACCTTGAATTACAGTCACACTATGGATAGCCGTAGGGGGTCTTCCAAACAAAAAAAACTTGGTACCTGTCATTTTTCAAAAATTGATCAAGACGTATAACATTGGTGGGTAATCCAAAAAATGAAAATGACTTCATTAGTTTTCTTTTGTTGCTTTTACCCAAATCTCCGGTCGTTCTGATATAACCGTGCAGAACTACTGCATATCCTCCAATTAGGAAATACGCCACATCAAACTTGTGCAGACTTTCAATAAAGTCTTTAAAATCAGTATTAAACAGATTAAGAAGTGCTACCATCTTTGATCAGACTTCTTACCTCATATCCATCTTAGGCCAGGCAGTACCTACAAACCCATAGGCAGCTTGCATCAGGTGAAGAAAAACATCCCTTTTATCTTCCTCCGAAAGGCTTTTATGCTGTTTTTGGTGATCCGCAGCTTCTTCGAAACTTTGGATGGTAAACGCTTTTTTGTCTAGTTTCATAGTTTTCATGGACCTACTCTTTCCCAATATAGTAATAAAAAATGTTCTCGATAGTGTACATTCTCGCTATGGGGACTACAAACCTCTTTTTTATCTGGACCCCGGGATTGCAAATTCCGCAAAGCGGCTATATTTTGCTGGTATTTTCTAACATAAGCTTGTAATTTCGGTTTACTGAAATAAAATTAAAGGTTAGCAACAACTCATGAGTCAAAATAAAGCCAAAACAGGCATCTTGCTGGTAAATTTGGGTACGCCTGATAGCACCGCTACCGGAGATGTCCGAAAATACCTGAGAGAATTTTTAATGGACGGAAGGGTAATCGACTTTCCGTTTATCCCCCGGTGGATGCTGGTAAACCTGATCATTGCCCCCTTTCGGGCACCCAAATCGGCCGGAGAGTACCGAAAACTCTGGACCGAACGGGGTTCTCCCCTGCTTTTCCACACCCAGGACTTAAAAGAAAAATTGCTCCCTTTGATCGATCATTCCAAGTACCAATTGGAAATAGCCATGCGCTATCAATCGCCGGGAATTGAGGAGGGATTGAAAGCGTTAAACAAAGCCAATGTAAAGGAAATCGTGGTATTGCCGCTGTTTCCACAATACGCCTCCGCCACAAACGGCTCGGTGATCGATCGGGTCATGGAACTCGCCCGTACCTGGCAGATTATCCCAAACATCCGCTTTATCAGCAATTTCGTAGACCATCCCCTGTTTCTGGAAGCCTGGGCCGAATTGGGCAAGGAAATGATGGCCGACCAGGAATACGACCGGTTTCTTTTTTCCTACCACGGCCTCCCCGAGCGACAGATACGAAAAGGATCCGTGGATGGCTACTGCCGTTTGGGCGATTGTTGTGCCCACTATACCAAAAAGAACCAGTTTTGCTACCGGGCACAATGCTTTCACACCACCCGACTGATTGCCGAAAAGCTCCACTTGCCCCAGGAAAAGGTAGTGACCTGCTTTCAATCCCGGCTGGGGAAGGATCCCTGGATCAAGCCCTACACCGAAGACCTCATTCGAGAAATGGCGGCAGATGGAATCAAGAAAGTGCTCGTTTTTTCACCGGCCTTTGTTGCCGATTGCCTGGAAACCACCGTGGAAGTGGGCGAAGAGTACAAGGAACAGTTTATCGAACAAGGCGGCGAACGTTGGGACCTGGTGCCCAGCCTGAACTCGCGGGATACCTGGGTACACTGTGTGAAGGATCTGGTCACCTCCGAACCCTGATTCCAAACAGACGCGTAACAGTCAGGCCAACAGTTCCAGTGCCATCTTCTTATAGGGATCCAAAGGGGGGACTGGTACCTGGGTTTCTTTGGCCTTTTCGTCCCATTCCCGCATTTTGAGGATTAGTACATGGTTTTCGTCGGCCTCAAATGCCGCCGCCTCCTCCGGACTCATCACGCCTCCCTGGTAGTTGAGGGTTTGCTTGCTTGCCTCCGAGAGTCGGTTGAAATAATCCGGGTTTTTATAGGTCAGGTACCGCTTGGCTTCCACATGGCTTTCCACCAGGCGCGCCACCAATTCGGGAAAGCCCAGTTGCCGCAGGTAGTCTGCCCCCAGCTTTTCGTGGTCCATTACCCCAAATCCACCCATCTGCTCCAACGCCTCCCGCTGTGCAAAAAGGTGGCCCAAGTCGTGAAAAAAAGCGGCCAATACCACTTCGGGTCCATATCCTTCGGATTCGGCCAGTTGCGCGGCCTGACTCATGTGTTCCAACTGGGAAACAGGTTCACCGATGTAGTCCGCATCTCCATGCGCTTCGTACAAGGAAAAGACCTCGTCCACCGTTTCCCGGGCTGTTTTTTTCATAGCTTTCGTATTTTGAAAGAAAACTACTCATATTCCCGATCAATGCCTAACCAAATTCACGATAAATTAACGGAAGGATGAAGGCCTTTGGCTTTCTACTGCGACTTTTTTTAAGTAATTTATCCCGCAAATTATCCGCCTTCATCGCGGTTCTCCAAAAGGCATGAAATCGGCCCTGCCTAAGGCAGACATGATGTAAGCGTGGGCGATTCTCACAAGCAAGCCTGGCGATGGGCGATGCGATTTTTGGTGCAGGAAAAGTTAGGACTATTAAAAAACACGTTTAAACAAATGAAAAACCCCATCAAGCTGGCCGTATTTGACATGGCTGGTACCACCATAAAAGACCAAAGCAATGTAGCGGAAGCGTTTGTCAGGGCTTTTTCCAAACATGGATACACGGCGGTCACGCTAAAGGAAGCAAACGAAAAAATGGGTTACCCAAAACCACTGGCGATCAAGGAAATGCTGGTAGCCCATACACCGGAAGGAGAGCGTGTATCAGAAAAGCTGGTGGATACGATTCATGACAGCTTTGTGGATGAAATGATTCAGTTTTATAAGGAGAGTCCGGATATCGCACCCATGGACGATGCCCTGGAGGTGTTCGAGTCCTTGCAGCAAATGGGAATTAAGGTGGGACTGGACACGGGTTTCAGCAGGCCCATTGCCGATGTCATTTTAGAACGCATCGGCTGGAAAAATCACCCACTCATCGACATCACGGTATGTAGCGACGAAGTCAGCAAGGGGCGTCCTCACCCGGATATGATCCTAAAAATGATGGCCGCACTCGGCATAGGTAGCCCCAGCGAGGTCATTAAAATCGGAGATACCGAGGTGGATATCAACGAGGGCCTAAACTCAGGTTGCCTCCTCAGCATAGCCGTAACCACAGGTGCGTACACGGAGGCACAATTAGCGCCACACAAGCCTTCCCACATCGTACACCGGCTGATCGATATTCTGCCACTGGTAGCAGCGGAAATTGGTGAGCCCGTGCGCGAATGATTACCTTTCCCTCGCTTACAAAAAAACTGGCGTCAGCGCCTCCTCTGATCATGAGCCTTTTTGCCGGCTCCATGGCGTTTTTG
The DNA here is from genome assembly GCF_900109255.1 of Cyclobacterium xiamenense. Classification (NCBI taxonomy): domain Bacteria; kingdom Pseudomonadati; phylum Bacteroidota; class Cytophagia; order Cytophagales; family Cyclobacteriaceae; genus Cyclobacterium; species Cyclobacterium xiamenense. Next base: position 90,043 of record NZ_FNZH01000002.1, read on the forward strand.
ACCTACAGCTGCATGTATGCCTTTCGCAAGCCCTTTGCTTCGGCGACTTTTGCCGGCGAGGAATGGTGGGGAATAGACCTGAAGGTTTGGTTGATCCTCTTGCAAACGCTGGGGTACATGGCCAGCAAGTTTTATGGAATTAAGCGCATTGCCGAGCTCAAAGCCGAACACCGGGCCCGACTGACCCTGCGCCTGATTGGTATTTCCTGGCTGGGCTTGCTGGGATTCGCCTTACTCCCCGCTCCCTGGAACATTCTTTGTTTCCTGATCAACGGTTTTCCGTTGGGCTTGATTTGGGGATTGGTCTTCCACTACCTGGAAGGCAGAAGATTTACGGAAATGATGGGGAGTATATTGGCTGTCAGTTTCGTGTTTTCCTCGGGCTTTGTAAAGACAGTCGGTCGTTACCTCCTGGTGGATTGGGGGGTAGACCCCTATTGGATGCCCTTTCTTACCGGTACCCTGTTTATTCCTTTATTGCTCACCAGTGTTTTTTTCCTCGATCATACGCCGTCACCCAGCGGCGCGGATATTGCGCTGAAAACGGAGCGAAAATCCATGAATGGGAAAGACCGACGCACGTTTTTTCGACGTTTCAGGCCTGGACTGATCATACTGGTTCTCGTCTACATGGTTTTAACGGCCTTTCGGGATATTCGCGATAATTTTGTGGTGGAGATATGGAAAGACCTAAAGGTTACGGCCGCACCGGAATTACTCACCCAGACGGAAATTCCCATCACCCTCATCCTTTTGCTGATGATGGGCCTGCTGGTACTCGTTAAAAACAACTTCAGAGCACTGTTTATCTACCATTTGATCATTGTATCCGGCCTGGTACTCGCCCTGGCAGCCACCCTGGCCATGGTAAACGGTTGGCTTTCCCCGTTTTATTGGATGGTGGCCACCGGCACTGGCACCTACATGGCCTACATCCCCTTCAATTGCCTACTGTTTGACCGGCTACTTGCTTCTTTTAAGTACGCGGGAAATGTGGGCTTTCTGATGTATCTGGTAGACAGCTTTGGCTACCTGGGCTCTTCCGGCATCTTGATTTTCAAGCAATTTGGCAACTATGAAAGCATGAGTTGGTTTGGATTTTATTCGCAAGGACTACTCGTCTTGATGAGTCTGAGTGTGCTCCTAATGGCCGGAAGTGGGATATATTTTTTCCGTAAACTGCGGGCCCACCAGCTGCTAGCCGATCCCAAGCCCCTCCACAGAATAAACCCCTGAGTCGAATAACGGAAGGTTTCCGATAAGCCGCTGCCATCCCCCGTTCAGGAGGAGCTGCCCTGCTCCCGTTTGTAACGAAACCAGTAATAGGCCGGAAAAACCAGGGCTTTTAGCCGCCAGTCGTTCTTCTCATGAAAAGAAAGCCGGGGGTTTTTGTTGATATGCCGGTAAAAGAGGCTGGCCATAACCAAATGGGCCAGTACCAGCAGCAACGCGACAGCATACCCTATCAGTTCGTTCATTTTTGGAATCGGGGAATAATGGCGGGAACATCGGTTTTGTAGGCAGCATACTCCTGCCCGTATACTTCCAATAACTTCTGCTCTTCGAAATGAATCCCCAACGGCAGGTATGCCAACAAGGCTATCAAATGAATCAGGGAGGCCCAGTTGGGTACATACAGGAAATATCCGACAAAGATCAGGATCAATCCGGCATAGAGGGGATGCCGCAGATGCCGGTACCATCCCTCGGTCACCAAGGGCTCTGTTTCAGCAATATCGTCCTGGGGGCGCAGCCCGATAAAACGGGTTACCGACACCCTTCGCATGCTTTTCACGCAGATAATGGTACCAAAGGTAGCAAACATAAACCCGAGGTAGGTGCTCCCCGGTCCGGGGGCAAACAGGCTTTGCGACGAAATACTGCCTGCATAAAAAAACAAGCCCAGAAAAAACAGCCCGGAAAACACACTGTAAGCCAAACGGTACCATTTATACAGACCTTTTAGCAGGGACCTGATTTTTCTTTTTATATTGAGGCTGGCCAGGAAGGTATGGCTGCCATAAAAAAGCACCCATCCAAATCCTAAAATGAGGTATTCCATACAGGCTCAAATATCCGTATTAAGATTGATTATGAAAAATTTGCAGCTATATATTGAACACACTGCTTTGCATCCGGCTGTGGACGAAAAAGCCATCCAAACACTGATCCAGCAGGCGCGTCGCTACCGGTTCCGCGCCGTTTGCATTCCTCCCTTTTGGGTGAGGAAGGTCAAACGGGAGCTGGCTGCCGAAGACATTCAGGTAGTCACGGTCATTGGCTTTCCCTTTGGATACAACATGAGCCAGACCAAAATGGCCGAGTGCCAGCAGGCGATGGAGGATGGTGCTGATGAACTGGATGTGGTCTGGTCTCTGACGGCATTTAAATCCGGAATGAGCTGGCCGAAAATAGAACTGGCGCAACTGGCCAGCCGCATACACGCGGAGGAAAAACTGCTAAAGGTGATTGTAGAAACGGCCTATCTCAGTACGGAAGAATTGAAACAAGCCTGCCGGCTCTGCCGGGATGCAGGGGCCGATTTTGTGAAAACCTCCACCGGATATGCCCCGGAAGGAGCCAACGCAGCCACCATCCGCGAGATGCGACAGCTCCTGCCTAGCCAAGTCGGGATCAAAGCCAGCGGTGGCATCAAAACCCTGGAGCAGGCAGTGGAGATGATCCGCGCTGGAGCCGATCGGATTGGCAGCAGCAATGGGCACCGCATCATGGACGCCTTTTTAGAACAGGGGGATTGATCGGCAGGGTACCCCTGCCCCAGGGATCCGAATATCATCGGGACTGGTTGAAGTAAATGAGAAAAAAGGGAATGATAAAAAAGGTCAGCAGGATGTACGCAAAGCCGATGAACCGGGTACTCGCCGTTTTCTTTCCAAAACTTCGGGCCATGCGAACCGGAATCTCCCGTAATCCCGGGTAAGGAAGAAAGAGCATGGCTCCGATCAGGTTAAAGAGCACGTGGACGATGGCCACGCTAATGGCCGCCTCGGTTTTGTAAAGCGCGGCGATCACGGCAGTGATGGTAGTCCCCAGATTGGCGCCCATAATAAAAGGAAAAACCTTTCGTAATGCCACCTTGCCGGTGGCCACGGCGGTTACCATCAGCGAGGTGGTCACCGTGCTTGACTGAACGGCAGCTGTAAAAAACATGCCGTAGGCAAAAGACCGGTAGGGGAAATTGAAAATATGTTTTCGTACTTTTTTAAAATTGGGCGTAATCAGCGACCGGTAGGCCATCGAGGAAAGGACCTTGATGCTACCTACCAATAACATGACCCCCACCAATAAGGCAAGCAAGGGCCACTGTAACCATTCGGACAGATAAATGCTTAAGGGCCTGAGAAAAAAGCCCTGATACCCCGGCTCTCCCTCAAAAGTGGTGCTTCCGTCGCCAAATCCCTGGGTAATCCAGGCAGATAATTTACTCAGCAATCCGAAATATACCTCCAGGGGAAGCAATAGGATCACGGTAATAATATTAAACAAATCGTGTAAAACACCTGCCGAAAGCGCCTTTCGGAAGGATTTCTTTTTCATGATGTAGCCGAAGGCCACGAGCGTACTGGTCAGGGTGGTCCCGATGTTTGCCCCCATGATCAAAGGTACTGCCTGGGCCAGGGTCAGGTTACCCGAGGCCACCAAGACCACAACCATGGCCGAAACCGTGGAACTGGACTGAATCAAGGCCGTAGTCAGCAAACCAATAAACAAGCCGACAAAGGGATTGCTGGTAGCCATAAATAGTGTATTGGCTACCTCATTGTTTAAGCGGGCCAGCGAGTACGTCAAAAAATCAATGGAAAACATGAACAGCAGCAAACCAAAGATGACGGTGACTGCTAAAATCAGGTTTTTCTTATAGGCATTGCCCGCAGGAGTAGTGGTCATTCAAAAATGGGATTAGAAATTGGCCCTTTCAACTTGCAAAATACGGACAGACCAAAGAGAAATGCACACATTTCGGATAAAACTTGTGTTAAAATTTAAATCTTCTGTAAACCTCCTGTAGAATTGATTAAAAAACAAAAAAGCTTGGGTGAAAATAAAATTTTCTATTTTTGACCAAAGAAGGAGGGCGAAAATGCCGGTACATTTCGGCGTACTTTATACCTTTCGCCTGGGACTTAACAATTTGGTAACATTATCCTTAGAAATTCTTGTTTAATTTGCGACCGTATTTCACCGGCAAATCCAGCTTATGGCCAAACTGAAAGATCAAAACATCAACCAGGATGCCTTATCCAAAGCAGCCTATTCCCTTTTTGATTTTACCAAAAAAGAGAAATCCTTTCTTTTGATCATTTGTATTCTGATATCAATCGCTGGAATCATTACGCCGTATACCTATGCTGCCATGTGGTTTGGGTTTGCATTGGCCGCTTATTCAGCCATCGCAAACGACAGCATTCAGACCATCGGTACGTTTATCGCTTCCAACCAGAATAGGAAATGGTACTACCTCTGGCTGTTTATGGGGTTGATTTTTGTCGCAACGGTGACCTATAGTTGGTTTACCTACAATGGAGATGTTAGCTACCAACGCCTGCAAGTAGACGGCTTGGACAAAGCCCCGCAAAGCTTCGTCTTCTTACAAATTGCTGCTCCGATTGTGCTGTTGATCATGACCCGGCTCCGGATGCCGGTGTCAACGACCTTCCTCCTACTAAATGTATTTACCTATAAAGCCGGAACCATACTGGGGGTAATGCAAAAAAGTTTTATTGGATACTTTTTGGCCTTTTTTGCGGCGATCATTGTCTGGTACATTCTCGAAAAATTTGTAACCAATTACCTGAAGGGAAAGCCCGGAAACTACTGGTACGTGCTGCAGTGGGTCACTTCCGGATGCCTCTGGGCCGTGTGGATCATGCAGGATGCGGCGAATATTGCCGTGTTTCTCCCCAGGCAGTTGGGCGTATGGGAATTTTCGGTCTATACAGGTTTTGTGTTCCTGGGTTTGGGGGTACTTTTTTACATGAAAGGCGATAAAATACAGGGCATCGTCAACGAGAAAACCCGGGTGACGGACGTACGGGCTGCTACCATTGTGGATTTGGTGTATGCCGTCATTTTGTTCTATTTCAAAGCCTATAGCAACATGCCCATGAGTACGACCTGGGTGTTTATCGGACTATTGGGTGGCCGGGAACTTTCCATCGCGCTGGCTAAATCCAGAAAATTGAAAAAACGCAAAGCCCGACTGGTACGCGCCTACCGTCTGGCCAAAAATGATTTGGTCAAGGCAGGGATTGGATTGATCGTATCGTTGATTTTGGCCTTGGTTATTAACGAAGGCGTGCGCAAAGAAATTCTGGACCTGTTTTTTTAACCGAGGTTTGGAACGCTACTCGGACGAATATTGGATGAACGAAGCCCTCAAGCAGGCGGAAATCGCCCTCGAAGAGGGGGAAATCCCGGTGGGAGCTGTGATCGTCGTTCGGGACCGAATCATCGCCCGCGCTTACAACCAAACCGAAAAACTAACCGACGTGACCGCTCATGCGGAAATCCTCGCTATCACCGCTGCCTCCAACGCCCTGGGCGCGAAGTACCTGCCCGAGTGCAAACTATACGTCACCCTTGAGCCTTGCCCGATGTGCGCCGGCGCGTGTTTTTGGGCTCAACTGGGCGAACTACACTACGGCAGCGCGGACCCTCAACGCGGATATAGCCGAATTTCCCAGCCGCTGCTCCACCCAAAAACGAAAATCTCCAACGGCCTTTTAGCGGATGAATCCAAGAATTTATTGCAGGCATTTTTTAAAAATCTTAGAAATTAGATATTCAAGGGAATAAAAGAACCATTTTTAAGATTCATTGGTTTGTACTAGTAGGTTTTTCACGACGAACCTATACCATCAACTAACTTTATGTTTCACTAAAAAACACAACAAATGGCTTTTGAACTTCCTAGTTTACCTTATGAAAAGAATGCATTGGAACCCCACATCGATGCAAAGACCATGGAAATACACCATGGAAAACACCACAATGCCTACGTAACCAAGCTTAACGATGCCGTAGCAGGAACCGACCTGGCCTCCAAAAGCATCGAAGAAATCATGCAGGGAATATCTTCCGCATCAGGAGCCGTTAGAAACAACGGGGGAGGCCATTACAACCACTCACTTTTCTGGACCATCCTTTCACCAAACGGAGGAGGCGCCCCCACCGGCGACCTCGCTGCCGCCATTGATAAAAAATTCGGATCGTTTGACAAATTCAAAGAGGAATTTGCCAACGCCGCAGCTACGCGCTTTGGTTCCGGTTGGGCCTGGTTGAGTGTAGCCAATGGAGAATTGCAGGTAAGTTCGACGCCTAATCAGGACAATCCCCTGATGGACATCGCGGAAACTAAAGGAACACCCATCCTGGGTCTGGACGTATGGGAACATGCCTACTACCTGAATTACCAAAACCGACGACCAGACTACATCGCCGCTTTTTGGAACGTGGTCAATTGGGAAGAAGTAGCCAAAAAATACGCTGCTGCCATCTAAGCAAGAAACAAACCTATTTCGTTTGCTATAAAAATCCGCCCGGCGATTACCGGGCGGATTTTTTTGTCCGCATACCGTACAGGACATGTGTTCGGTATTGATACAGTAGCTAAAGCCGGCACTTTATCATTTGTCTGTTTTTCAGCGTTTTACATAGCTTTTTATGTTTTGGCACCTTTTTCCCATGGCATGGTATGAAACGAATAAATGCATACAACCATGAACTTTACCAGGTACATTTTTACTACCGCCTTCTTTTTTCTACTCGGACTCAGCCACCTGGCGGCACAGGAACAGAGCGCTGCCGTCACCGGTAGTGTCCGGGACGAAGCAGACGCATCGGTACCCTTTGCAAATGTTTTGCTACTTGAAGCCGCTACCGGAGACTTGGTAACCGGGGCCGTTACCGACGAAGCGGGTAATTTTCTGCTTACGACTCCCTACCCCCAGGAACTAATTCTTGGTATCTCCAGCATTGGCTTCGAGTCATTTCGAAGCCAGCCCTTCCGGCTAAACCCCGGGACAAAAAAAGATTTTGGCAGCTTGCGTTTGGAATCCGAAATGGCGGGACTGGACGAGGTAACGGTAAATGCTGCCCGTCCGAATGTGTTAATTCAAGCCGACAAGACGGTGGTAACCGTAGAAGGTACCGTCATGGCGGAGGGAAACAACGCCCTGGACGTAATCGGCCGTTCTCCTGGCGTGTTTGTTGACGCGGATGGGAACATTCAATTGAACGGGCGTACGGGACTTATCGTGCTGATCGATGATCGGCAAACCTACATGAGCGCAGCTGACCTGGCGAATTTTCTCCGTGCCATGCCAGCCGATAATATCCGAAGCATCGAGGTGATCCAAAACCCTCCGGCAAAATACGATGCCGAAGGTGCTGCCGGGGTAATCAACCTGGTTTTGAAGAAAAACAACTTTAACGGTACCAATGGCAACGTGCATGCCGGGAGTCAATTCAACGGATTGCATACCCCTTCTGCAGGAGCCACCCTCAACATAAAACAGAACAAATGGACCTCCAATGCCAGCTTAAATTACAACCAATGGGGGAGGTTTACCGACCTGGAAATTTTGCGACGGTTTCAATTGGAAAACGGACTGTCTGCCTTTGACCAGAATGCACGGCTAAAACTGCTTCGAAACAACCTGTTTTTCTCCGGAGGAACGGAATACCAAATCAATGACAGGCACTCCCTGGGAATCAACCTGCAGGCATCCGGACAAAAAGGAGCCGAGGATGGAAATTCCTTGACCGCTATCTCCAATCCCGACAATACAGACCTCAACTACCTGAACGCCCTGAACGATTCCGAATCGGACAATGCCCGGATATTTGGTAACTTCCATTATACCGGCAAACTCGATACGCTCGGAACAAAGATCTCGGCGGATATCGACTATACCCGCATGGATGCCGGCAGCCTGAGCATGCTGGATAACCGGTACTGGCAAAATGAAAACACCTCTCAGGGTAGTTCAGACAGAATCCGTACCGGAAACGAAATGGACTATTCCATCTTCACCGCGAAGGTCGACTTCACAAAGCCTCTGGGAGCCGAGAAAGAACTGGAAACCGGCCTTAAGGGAAGTTGGGTACGCTCCGATAACCTGTTGGATATCTCCAAAAGCACAGAGGAAGGCCCCTTTGTGCCGGACCCCAATAGCAATCATTTCATCTATCGCGAAAATGTGCTCGCTGCCTACGTTTCCTACAAGACGCCACTGACTGAAAAACTAGCGCTGCAAGCGGGCCTTCGGGCAGAATATGCAGCCATTGAGGGTAATTCGGTCACTCGCTCGGAAATCAATACCCAGGAATACCTGGACCTTTTTCCCAGCGCCTACCTGCAGCAGCAGGTATCGGACGACTACCAAATCGTATACAACGTCAATCGCCGGATCACCCGGCCCTACTACCGGCAGCTCAACCCTTTTGTCTTCTACATCGACCCCTTAACCACCGAAGAAGGCAACCCCGACCTCCAACCGCAGTATGCAAACAACCTGGAGATGAACCATATCCTCAAAAATGCGTACCAGTTTTCCCTTTCCTTTTCACAAACCGAAAATGCCTTTGGTCAAATCATGGTACAAGACGAGGAAAACCGGAAAACAAGCATTCAGATGCAAAACCTGGACCGTACCCAAAACCTGAGCCTGCGGGCGGTGGTGCCGGTGGAGTTTGCCGAATGGTACAGCAGCAGCAACATGCTGCAGCTCAACGGCAATACCTTCCAATCGCAACTGGGAGAGGAACTGCTGGACGAAAAGCAATTTTCATTCATGGTGCGCAGCCAGCACAACGTATTGCTTCCCAAAGGCTTTAAGCTGGAATTGGTGGGAATCTACCGGAGCCCCTTTCGGGACGGACAGCTGGTCATCAACGGCATGAGTTGGGTAGATGCCGGAATCACCAAAACCTTTTACGAGGACAAATTGAGCCTGACAGTGAACGGTTCCGATATTTTCCGAACGATGAAATTTAAGGGAAACATCGATTTTGACCGCATCAATACCGACGTGCAGCAGTACAACAGCATGCAAAGTGTTCGGTTTACGCTACGCTGGAAATTCGCCCAGGGAGAGCAATTCAAGGTGAGTCAGCGGAGCGGAAGTACCGAAGAACGAAACCGACTGGAATAAGTTTAGATTAGGTTTTTTAACATCGCTAAAAACAGCATCCGGTGGATGCTGTTTTTGTTTATTCCCGAAATGGAACCGCCACCGAACCGCTTACAAAAAGTGGTAGAGAAAAATCAAGTGGGCAGATAAGGCTGGCTTTCGCTCTCCCTTGATCTCAATTTTTACCTTCATTTCGGTTTTAATCGTACCCCTGAGGTCGCTGATGTTTGCCAGGGTCGCGGTCATTCGAATCTCATCGTTTACCTTTACCGGATTGGCAAAACGGAGGTTTTCGATCCCATAGTTGACCATCATTTTGAGATTGTTTACCTGTACGATCTGGTTCCAGAGAAACGGGACCAGGGAAAGGGTCAGGTACCCATGGGCAATCGTACCGCCAAAGGCGCCTTCTGCCCGGGCTTTTTCCGGATCCGTATGAATCCACTGATGGTCCAGGGTGGCATCTGCAAACAGATTGATCTGTTCCTGGCTCACCCGGTGAAAATCCGACTGGCCCAGTTCCTCGCCAATGTACTGCTGGAAATCTTCAAAGCTATTTATGATCAGTTTGCTCATTGTTGGGTTGGTTATAAAAAATAAATGTATCAAAACCCCATTGATTTTAAAAAGAAAATCGGAACAAAACCCCTCAACCCCAACTGCCGGGCCGAAACCGCTACCTTTTTTTCCGGTAATACAAGAAGCCGAGTATCAGCGTGCTCAAAAAAAACAACAAAGTCGTCCACTCATACCTTCGTTTCTCGTCTTCTTCCTTACGGATGGCTTCGTCCTTTTCCGACAACGCGCGTTTTAATTTCACAATATCGGCTTCTGCCTTTTGGGCCACGTACTTGTAATCCTCTTTTTCATAGCTAATCTCCGTGGTTTCGATATCCTTCAGCATTTCGAGCTCCTGCATGATCTGATTGTCCTTGCGGATGATGCGATCCATCCACTCGTTGGTAGCACTCATGTCTTTCTTGGTCCGGTTACCAAAAAGGCCTGATTTTTTACTTTCCGAAACCTGCCATTCCCGATGCAACGTTTCCCTTTCCCGAAGCAATTTGTTTAATTTCTCCTGCGCTACCGCCAGAGAAGGCAGGGTCATTAGCCATAGCACCAGTCCAAAAAAATACACATTTTTATTACTGCTACTGCGTTTCCGTTCCATACCTGCTGTCGTTTACTGGATTTTAGCCCTATTCAAAAAACATGCCCAAAGCTTCCCTAGCTCCCGATGTTTCAGAAAAATGCCCTATGAGCCATTTCCAGGAAGAAATTCGTTCAGCACCTGCCGCAGGTAATCCCTGTCCAGGTGGGTGTAAATCTCCGTCGTAGTGATACTTTCGTGCCCCAGCATTTCCTGCACAGCCCGAAGGTCGGCCCCACCTTCTACCAGATGGGTGGCAAAGCTATGTCGGAACGTATGCGGACTGACTTTTTTGGTAATTCCGGCACTTGCGGCCGTCTTTTTGATCATCAAAAACACCATCACCCGGGAGAGTTTCTTTCCCCGGTTGTTTAAAAAGAGGTATTCCTCGTGCCCTTTTGCAATGGGGCCATGTTTCCGCACCTCCTCCAGATATATCCGTAGGTAATGGGCCGCTGACTTTCCCACAGGGACCAGCCGTTCTTTGCTCCCTTTTCCCATCACACGCAAAAAACCTATATCCTCAAAATAATGACTCTTTTTCAGGTGAATCAATTCGGATACCCGCAGTCCACTTCCATACAGCATCTCCAGCATGGCACGGTTTCGGTGCCCTCCCGGTGTGCCCAGCGGTACGGCTTCCAGGATGCGTTCGATCTCGGGATAACTCAGCGTATCGGGCAGTGTACGCGTTAGCTTGGGCGCCTCCAACAGCAGGGCAGGGCTATCCCGAAGCTTGTCCTCGTAGAGCAGGTACTTGTAAAATGCCTTCACACCCGAAACGATACGGGCTTGAGTAAATTCGGAAATGGTTCCACTTGCCAGCGAATCGACAAATAACCGTAAATGATGCAATTCGGTGGTTAGGGGTGTTCGGTCCGGAAAGTGCTCGCTCATAAAGGCCGCCAGCTTTTCCACGTCCTGTCGGTAAGCCAACAAGGAATTTTCGCTCAGCGATCGCTCAATTTTAAGGTAATAGCCAAAACCACTGATCTCCTTTTCCCAACTCATGCAGTAAATGTACGGGGTTCCGGTCAAAATCGAAAAGAGCGCAACGGGAACCACAACCCGGAAAACAGAAAAAAAGCCAACTACCAGCCGTACCTTCCCTAGCGTAAAGCAAGCGAGCCCGAAATAATCCTCGGGAAGCCGCCTATTTTTAGTGGGCAGCCGGAATAAACGAACAAAATCTACCGGAATAAATCCCCAAATTACTGGCATTTGTTTACCTTTGTCGCTTGCTTCAGTCCCATTTTAAACGCCAGAAAACGTGAAAATAGCGATCATTAACGGACCCAATCTGAACCTGCTAGGGAAACGGGAACCGGAAATTTACGGCAGCCGCTCGTTTGAAGAATATTTTGAGACCCTGGTTCAAAAATACCCCCAACTGGATCTCTCTTATTTCCAAAGCAATGGGGAGGGGGAATTGGTAAGCCAGCTACATGCGGTGGGATTTGAGGTGGACGGCATTCTGATCAATGCCGGTGCCTATACCCATACCTCCGTTGCCATTGGCGATGCCCTGGCTGCTATTTCTAGCCCGGCGCTGGAAATTCACATTTCAAACATTTACAAGCGGGAAGCGTTCCGACACAAAAGCTTTCTGTCCAGCCAATGTGTGGGCATGATCGCAGGACTGGGTTTATTGGGGTATGACCTGGGATTACAGTATTTTATCGAAAAAGAAAATTCCAACCAATGATGTTAACATTTGCTCCGGGGCCTTCCAAAGTTTACGATAAGCTGCCCGACTATTTTCAGGATGCGTACCGGGAGGGAATCCTAAGTGCCAACCACCGCAGTGCCGTTTTCATGGATTTGTACCGGGACACCGAAAATCGGATCAAGGAAAAATTGGAAATTCCGGCCGATTACCGGCTATTGTTCACCTCCAGTGCCACGGAAAACTGGGAGATCATCACCCAATCCCTGGTAGAAAAGGCTTCTTTTCATGTTTTTTCGGGCTCATTCGGGAAAAAATGGTTCGGTTTTGCCCAACTCATCCTTCCGGAAACTGGCTCCCTGGTCCTGGACAAAAACCAGCCCTTTTCTGTAGAAGACCTGGACGTAGGCGATGATTTCGACGTGCTCGCCATCACCCAAAACGAAACGTCCAACGCCACACAGGTGTCGAATGAGACACTGGCTGCGCTCGCAAAGAAATTTCCGGAAAAAATGCTGACCGTCGACACCACCTCCTCCATGGGTGGCATCTACCTGGACTTTGCCCTTGCAGATGTGTGGTTTGCATCGGTGCAAAAATGTTTTGGCCTACCTGCCGGCCTTGGTATCCTGCTGCTTTCTCCGAAAGCCATCGAAAAAGCAAAGCGGAAAGGAGAATACGGCCGCTACAATAGCCTGAATTTCATGCTGGAAAACGCCGACAATTACCAAACCCACTATACCCCAAATGTACTGGGCATCTACTTGCTCAACCGCGTATTGCGGGACATGCCTGGTATTCGCGCGCTACAGGAGCAAACCGAACGCAGGATGAGGCAATTGGAGCAACTGGTAGACAACTCCCCGGCGCTGGCTTTTCTGGTGACCGAAGCCGGTAACCGCAGCCGCACCGTTTTGGGTGTTGGCGGGGAGGAAGCCTTTATCCAGTCTATCAAAAAGGCCGCAGAAGCTCAGGGCATGCAAATGGGCAGTGGCTACGGCCCCCTTAAACCCACCAGTTTTCGGATTGCCAACTTTCCGGCCATTACCGATACCGAATTTACCAAATTGATCCACTTTCTGGAGGCTTATTGATACAATGGCTACATGTTTGATTTCAGGGAAATACTTTCGGTCACACTGATTCTCTTTTCGGTGATTGATATCCTGGGTTCCATACCCATTGTCATCAATCTGCGCAAGAAAGTAGGGCATATCCAAAGTGGAAAGGCCACCATCGCTGCCGGTATCCTAATGGTGCTCTTTCTGATACTGGGAAAGTCCATCCTGGAACTATTTGGGATTGGGGTGGAAGATTTTGCCATTGCGGGGGCTTTGATCATTTTTGCATTGGGGGCAGAAATGATCCTCGGCATCGAGATATTCAAACCTGATCCGGCAGCCAGCTCCACCAGCACGTCCATCGTACCCATCGCCTTCCCCCTGATCGCAGGCGCAGGCACGCTGACCACCATCCTGACGCTCAAATCCGAATATTCCCAGGCCAATCTTGCCGTGGGTATCGTCCTAAACCTGATCATCATTTACGCGGTGCTCAAAAGTACCAATTGGCTGGAGCGAAAACTGGGGCAAACAGGCCTGGATGTATTGCGACGGATTTTTGGGATTATCCTGCTTTCCATCGCCATCAAAATCTTCAAAAGCAATGTTTTTCCCGAACTCTAGTGCAAGCCAAAGGTAATCCCACGAAAGCAAGGCGTTTGCCGGTCAAATAATCCGATAAATTGTTTTTATCATTTTTGAATTGCCAAAAAAAGAATTACTTTTGTCATCGCTTTGAGAGTATAAGCACGGGGTGTAGCGTAGCCCGGTCATCGCGCCTCGTTTGGGACGAGGAGGTCGCAGGTTCGAATCCTGCCACCCCGACACAAAGCTATTGAGCCTGCCTTTTTTTGGCAGGCTTTTTTATGCCCCTTTCTTTGCGTAGAGAGCGGGAAATCCACCGTCTTTTAGAAAGCTGCCTGGTCCAGCCCTGTAAAATCAAACAGCGCTGATTGATAAACCCGTCTTCTGAAAATGCCGCATAAACGGGCCAAAATACCTATCTTTCATTCAAAAAATGAGATGAGGCAATTGAAAACCCTTGCGCTGTGTTGGTGGCTATTTATTATTCCATCCATACTGTTCGCCCAGCTGGCGGATTCCCTGACCATTGTCACCAAGGAATGGAGCACCACACCCGTCAAACGGGGCGTGGTGTGGAAAAAAGGTCATTTTGAAAACCTCTTTCAAAGCCAGCAGGAGATCAATTTTATTGAAATCGATCTCAAAAAGCACCGTAAAAAATTGGGACTCGCGGCAGATGCTAGCCAACTGAAAAAAACCAGCCAATTCGCCGCTGAAAATCAGGCCATCGTTGCAATCAACGGGGGTTTTTTCGATATGAAAAACGGAGGAGCCGTGGACTACATCAAGGTAAATGGATCGGTGATCAACGAAAGCCGGGCAACAACCGACCGGGCGAATGCCCTGCTAGTGCTTTCGAAAAAATCCATCGCCATCCTGCCTACCGAAGGGCTTGACTACCAAAATAGCGCTTTTCCAAATGTGCTGCTTTCGGGCCCGCTTTTACTCCAGCAAGGAACGGCAATTGACCTTCGGAAAAATTCGTTCAATGACAACCGCCATCCCCGCAGCGCGGTTGCACTAACAGGCGATAAAAAACTCCTGCTTCTGGTGGTGGATGGTAGAAACGCCCAGGCACAAGGAATGCGGCTAAATGAACTCGCAAAGGTCCTGCGCTGGCTGGGAGCATCGGACGCTATGAACCTGGACGGCGGAGGAAGCAGCAGCCTGTTTGTCAACGAAGCGACAAAAACCGGACTGGTCAACCACCCCTCCGATAACCGGGCTTTTGATCCGGAGGGCGAGCGCCCCGTGGCCAACATCCTTTACCTGAAATAACTAACCCTCGCAGCCGCACAAAAACATCGGGATCGCTACCGTTTCTTGCCCTTCCTTCTCTCGCCCTGCATCCGTTGATTGCTGCCGAACAAGCCAATCCAACCAAAAAACTGCTGCCATTCCCGCTCAACTACCTGCCGATCGCTGTGCTAGCGCTTTTTTTAGTAGCACGCTTACCTTTACAAAACCAAAAACGCAACTTTGTTGCATTTTAAATAAAAAGCAGTAGTTTTGCATTCCTGTTGCATGTTGAGACGTACTGCTATGAAAAGTCATTTTATTGGATTCCATTTAGATTTTGTCGGTTTCACCACCTCCCTGCTATGTGCCGTACATTGCGCAGCCCTTCCCTTACTGCTAAGCCTGGCCCCACTTACAGGCCTTCAGTTTCTAGATAATCCAGCGATCGAACAGGCCGTTATTTTGCTGAGTTTTCTGTTTGCTTCCCTTGCCATGGCACAAGGCTATCGCAAATACCACCAGAAAACTCGGCCTCTTTGGCTGGTTGTCGGGGGATTTCTACTCATTGGCAGCGGTCATTACTTCCACAGTGACTGGGGAGAGCCAGTCTTGAGCAGCGCAGGCGGTTTGAGCATCGCGCTCGCACACCTGATCAACTGGAAGCATATCCGGCAATCGGCGACCTCTTGCCGCCTGCCAAAAAATCGATTGAACCCATGAAAAACGTAAAAAAACTACCCGTAACGGTGCTCAGCGGATTCCTCGGCGCGGGGAAAACCACCGTACTCAAGCACGTATTGCATACCTGACAAGGCTTGAAGGTAGCCCTGATCGTCAATGATATGAGCGAACTCAACGTAGATAGTCAACTGGTAACGAATGAAATCAGCCTTTCCCGAACCGACGAAAAACTGGTGGAAATGAGCAATGGATGCATTTGTTGCACCCTGCGGGAAGGGGCTACAAGAGTCATAGCCTGATACTAAACACTATTTAGAATCTTAAGATATGACTCTGCGGAATCATCCATATAGCCAATTATTCTTTGGCAGCTGGTGACAATAGTTTCGCAACGTAATTTAATTGTATTAAAAATTAGTTAATTATCACTAAATCATCTTTCCTGTTTATATTGAATACCTTCCTGCCTATTTCTCCTTTCCTTAAGTCTCTCCAATAACATCCGTTTAAAATCATTTTCGACTTTTCGCAAAGCTATTAATTGCCTGTTGCTAATCACGGAAGCAATTCTTTCAGAATATTTTCTTTCCAATTGCAACTCTCTTTCTCTTAATTTCATTCCCAATTCCAAAAGTTTTTCACTTTCGGACTCAGTTAGTTCTCCTTCCTGATATTGCTTTCTTACTTGAATATATTCCTGCTGCAATGCCCTTCTTTCTCGTGAAAATTCATTGTAGATGGGCCAAAATTTTTCCGCCTTCTCAGGACTTAAATTTAACTGTTGCGTGATGTAGGCAATACGTGCACTTTCTATTTTATCATTCTGTGCTTGCAAATCAAACAACAAGAATAACAACATTGTAACTATAATTAAGCTTTTCATCGTTTTATTATTATAAACTGTAATATTCCAATAATGCTTCAGCCTCATCTGAATCTTCAATTTCAAGCTTGAAGTTATGCTCATTTTTTTCAAAGAATTGATCCTCATCCATAGAGGAAGCTATCACTTCATATGAAATATTGCTAAATTGGAGATACCGGATGATTTCTTCGTCAGTAACCTGAGATAGTAGTGCTCCGTGGTCTGTCAAGTTTGTACTATTGACCTTTTCCCACTGGTTATAGGCAAATATTGATAACAACAACAACACAATCGAAGCTGCAATGGAATAGTAGGAAACAAAGCGAAAAGTCTTTTCCTTTTTATTATTTTTAGGATAGTTTGAATCGAGTTCAATTTGTTTGTCGATCTTGTCAAATAACTCATTTTGAAAGTTTTCAAAATACCCCTTCGGAGCTATGAAATCATGTTTCTTTTCTATCTCTTTTATCTTAATTATATGGCGTTTATTGCTTTTCACTTTCTATTTTTTTGTTAGATGGTATAATTTACAAATGGTTTAATATTGTTTTAAGATATTTTCAATCTTTTTTACGGCATGATGATAGCTCGCTTTCAAACTTCCAACACTGCTATCGGTAATTTTTGCAATATCTTCATATTTCAAGTCATCATAATATTTCAGGTTAAATACCAATCGCTGCTTTTCAGGAAGTTGTAAAATGGCCTTCTGCAAAAGTAGTTGAACTTCATCTCCACTAATCTCCAAATTGGATTGCAGTTGTTCCTGTAAATATTGATTATAGTGTTCTTCATTCTTAAAAAATTTTTTCCGTTTCCTTAAGGACATCAGAGCTTCATTGATGGCAATTTTATACATCCAAGTATATAGGCTTGAATTTCCATTGAATTCATCTATCTTATTCCATATTTTTAGGCAACATTCCTGTAATGCATCATTTGTGTCGTCATGATTAATAAGTATTTTCCTGATAGCCAGGTATAATTTTTGCTGATAGATGTTTAACAAATTTTGAAAGCCCTCTCTTTTCCCCGAAGCACTTTTGAGTTTCTCCAACAACTTTGTCTCTTCTTTTTTCATTACAGGATTGAAAAAGTCAACTACATTGTTTTTTACTTTATATTGCCAAAAAAATAAGGTAAAAAGCATGCAAAGCGCACACTTTTTACCACTATTTTTCAATTTATTCGCCTTGTATGGTTACTACTCTATTGCCGATGGTTACTATGTATTCATTATCGCAGTTACCATCCCCGTATTCTACCAGTCTGCTCCTTTCACGATTCCTCAGACTATACTTTATCTCTTTCGATCCTGACGTTCTCAACATGTTTCCTTCTGTGGAACAGCCAAAATCGACAATGATTGGCTCTAAAATGGTTTGTGACCAGTTTACACCTCTGGTGGAAACCCCACTTAGTACCCCATTAATTTCAAATTTGTGAGCAGCAGGGTTATTATCGCCTTCACCTTCTATCCATTCTCGTATCCGATTGCCATTGATTGTGAAAGTTTCTTCATTGGAAAATGTGAGCGCATAATCTGTAACTGTATACGTATTCTGTAAATTTCCATCTTCGTTTCTAACTGCTCTTTCGATCACTATTTCTCCCGTAATTTGGACATTATTTACGAAATAATTATCGAAGGCGATGGTTCTATCAGACATAAAAAGGCCTTCTTCATCAGCATAACTAACGATGATTTTACCCTTTCTTTCTTTGCCATAGGGTCCTACACACCCATTGCCAAAATCAATAATCAGTATTCTGTTATCACTGTCCCAAGTGGTCATAAAGCATACTGAAGTTCTGTTGTTATACCCGGTCCGGGCTTGAAACTCGGCCATATCAGCTAATGCTACTTCATCATCTGAGTAATTTTCTGCCAAAACAGAATTCTCAATCAGTTCTACTTCCTGAGCTTGATCTGCTGAATCAAGATTCGCCTCTTCATCTTGCATACAGCCTTGCAAAGTAAAGATTGAAACAATAATGCCTAATAGTAAGATGGTGAGCTTTCGTAATTTCATGGCTTCTAAATTTTTCATTATAATTCTATTTTTTATTTGTTCATCTTTGATGCATTGAAATCAAGAAGGTTTAATCGGTAAAGAAACAATTAAATTACCGGACATGTGGGGTGAAGAGAATGCTTATGACTGCGTAATAGCTAAGCTTCCTCCATTCAAAGACTTTGACGGATATTCTCCAAAATTTCACTTTTTCAAGAACTCATTGTTAGGACAGCTTCACGATCGCATTCCCTGGGAAGAGCTGATTTCCTGCCTTCCCGGGGGACGTCCCGGTAGAGGTGTACCAAGCTGATTCTGTGCCAAAGGAATGTTTGCCCTCATGTTTGACGTCCTATCTTATTTTCAATGACAAACAATTACTGGGGTGTTTTAATACCAATTGGTCGCCGAAGTATTCCTACTGAAAGGTACTGTCCGAAGACCGGCAGTTCAAAGATATGACCTTTATGACCCGTATATAGGCATTTATTGAACCCTACTGCGCACGGGAGAAGCTTCAAGAGGTGCTTTCCTTCACTGGAAGTAGGATGTCAGCAACAGGCATGTCCTGCTTATGACAGCGAGCCGCAGGCAGGGATCCCATTGTTATCAATCATACAACAGGTTTCCAAGCGATGTAAAATTACTCAGGGAATGTTATGAGAGGGTTTTTGAATACCAGTTGTTCAGCATCTGTTCAGAGCTAAGAAGCAAAAGGCCAAGGTCTGAATTCAGGGAACAGAAGACAGATCAGATGTCTTATTCCAGAAAAAGGAAACACAGTTTTAAGGAAACAGTCAGGAAAAGAAAAGCACTTGTCTACCTTCAATCCCAATTCAAAAGCATTTCAACCCTCTCTGTCTTTTGAGGCAAACTGGCTTTCATAGGCCAATTCTCCCGTAAGGCGAAATTTTCTGCCATCATAAAAGAAATTCCTGTTTGTGTAATTCAGCGAGAATGCAGGCCTACTCGGCCAGCCAATCCCATCGGTCGGCCCAGTCGAGTAAAAACTCCTCCCGGAATTTGGCAATGGTTTGCGCCCCTTGCTGGTCTTCGATAAACAGAGCCGGGTTCGGACGGTCACTGTACCAATGCTCCCCAAGCGCCATATCGGTAGCGGAGGCTTCGCCCGGCCAGGGATTGGTACTCGTGTAGCCGCCTTGCAATCCATTTAGTTGGGGAAACCCACTTTCCGTTTTGTAGCTAGCCGTTTCGGCTCGCTTGGGGGAATACCGGATGCCGTAAACCCCCTGACCCAGGTAATAGCCCGGCCAAACCTGGCCCAAAATCTCCATACGAAAGCAGGTGCTGTCGGCAGGTATCGCTAGCTCCGGCCCTTCAAACCGCCATTCCAGGGTAGCGTAGGCCGCAACGGTATCCGCAGCGCTGCTGGCTCCGGCAAACACCTGTCGGGAACTACGGTCGATCCGTACGAAACTTCCGCCCCAGCTTTCGCCCTCCGGTTCGGCAGGACTTCCATGCAGCAGGTAAGCCAGGGATGGTGTGTCCCCCATTTTGATTCGACCCCCGTAATAGTTCTTAAATGCTACTCCCATCGCACCTTTACCCTGGATGTAACGGGCATAATAGGCGTCTCCTTTGAGATGAGCGGGAGCTTCCGGGTCCATGAACCAGCCCCGATACGTGGCATTGGCTTCGATCATCCACAGGTCCGGGTGGTTTTGGGCGATGTACGCATAGCTGTTGACGCTCCACTTTTTGTTGGGACCGCCGATCCAGTAAACACGAATTTTATCTGCAATATCGGGAGCGTCGTGCAGTGCCTGGGCCAGGTCTTCCAGGCCTCCCCAAACCAACACCCACAAGGGCTGCTCGCTTTGCTTCCGGGCACAGCGGATAATCCAGTCCGAGCCCTCGGTTGACTGGGCATGGCCTGCATACGGTGCGCTTTTCAGTGCTCCCTGTTTCGACACCTCCCGCAGGTAGTCGGGCGACGGGAAGCCCTTCGCCCGAGCAGCAAGCCGGGGAAAATCTCGCTCGTACAAATCGATCATGTCCAAAATCGCCGATTTTCTTCCCGCTCCAAAAGGCGACGAGACCAGCCCTTCGATGGCTACCTGATCTGCATACATAAACAAATGAATCAGCGATTGGAAATCGTCTGGATCGGTCCCTCCTACATCCGTACTCACCAGAATCCGGTGCTTTACCTCCTGGGCAGGCAAAAGCGAACCAGAAAACAAAAAGAACAGGCAGAGCACTAAGCCCGGTAATCGAAAAACAAAAGGCATACAGTGGTTTATTTTGGGTCGTTACAAACGTTGTTCCCACGGCTATGGGCGGCAGGTTACTCAAAAGTAAAAACAAACAAAACAAAAGCAGCAACCCGGATTGGCAAAATTTTAATAAATTGTCGGAATGAAAACGCTTTTGATCTATTTCCTGACCAGTACCTTCCTCCTGCTAACCTGCACGCTAACCGCCCAGGAAACCTTGGTAAAAAACCGGGTCCTTGTACTTACCGACATTGAAAATGAACCCGACGATGCCCAGTCTCTGGTCCGCTTCCTGACCTATGCCAACCAATGGGACGTGGCCGGGCTGGTAGCGACCACCTCCCGCCACCAACCCAATAAAACAGCAGCCTGGCGCATTCTGGAGATTTTGGATGCCTATGAAAAAGTTCGGGACAACCTGGAGCAACACGAGAAGGGCTACCCGGAGGCGAGCTACCTGCGGTCTTTGGTAAAAGAAGGCAAAGCCAGGTACGGGATGGAAGCGGTGGGGCCGGGAATGGATTCCCCGGGCTCCGATTGGATTATTCAAACCGTGGATCAACCTGATAACCGACCCCTTTGGGTACTTGTCTGGGGTGGCTCCAATTGCCTGGCACAGGCACTATGGAAGGTACGTCAAACCCGATCTCCCGAAGCCCTCAGCCGCTTTGTAGCCAGGCTACGGGTCTATACAATCTCCGACCAGGACGACAGCGGTCCCTGGTTGCGCAAAAACTTTCCGGACTTGTTTTACATTGCCAGTCCGGGCGTGCACAGCTTGGGAGCCTACCATTTTGGCACCTGGTCCGGCATCAGCGGGGACAAGTTTCACGGCAGGTTTGCCGGCGGGGACTTTGAAATTGTAGACAATCCCTGGCTGGACGAACACATTCGAAGCAAAGGACCCCTGGGTGCCGAATACCCCATTACCGAATATTTGATGGAAGGAGATTCGCCAAGCTTCTTGTACCTGATTCCCAATGGCCTGGGCAATCCGGAGCGTCCCGATTGGGGCAGCTGGGGCGGACGCTATGAATATTACCAGCCGCGAATGGAGTCCTGGTTTTCCGAACCCGAAACCCGCCCGCTCTGGACAGATGCCATGGATGAGGTACTGGGCGCAGACGGGACCTGGCACACCAGCAACAAAGCCACCATCTTCCGATGGAGGCAGGCCTTTCAAAACGACTTTTCTGCCAGAATGGATTGGACCATCAAAAGCTATTCGGAAGCCAACCACCCTCCGGTACCCCGGTTGGACATGGAGGAGCGCATGGAGGCAACGGTTGGCGATCGGATTGAGCTGAACGCGGCCTCAAGCACTGATCCCGATGGAGACAACCTGCATTTTCGCTGGTACCTGTATGGAGAGCCCGGAGAATTTACCCTTTCCAACGGCCGCACGGCTACTCCGCTGACCATCACCGATGCCGACCAACCCCTGGCCCATTTTGTCGTTCCGCAGCCGGGTAAAACCGGCGAGCTACACCTGATCTTGGAAGTGACCGACGATGGCGTCCCTGCCCTTACCCGATACAAGCGAATCATCGTGGATGTGCTCCCCTGATTATCCGTTGCGGAGAAATACGTAAGAAAGTTACAGACAACCAAAGGCAACAGTAGCAACGGCGGAATAGGGGGGTACGCACGGCGTTTTCAGGAAAAGTTCGCACAAGGTTTGCCGGTAGCTACGATCGGGTTGATGATGGCTTTGTAATAAATTCTCCTACCCATAGGATTTCGTTTTTGGACCGATGAAGGTTATGAATCCAGCGGATTGGCTACATCTAGCGTTCACGCCCGGCTGGTCGGTAACCGGAAATCGACGATAGTCCCGGCCCTTCCCGTCGCGAACCCTGTGCGCTCACTGCGCGCATTAACTTTTTTTAAACCCAAAAATCGGGATCACGGTATTTGTTTCCGACTATATAAGAAAAGCAGGGCATATAAATAAAAGGGCGGAGTGGTACAAAAAATCGTCAAGCTAATTTTAGCATACACGGAAAATTCCCCTGTTTTCGCATGCCACCCTAAAATTTAAGAATGTATTCCTGCAGGTTATCGCTTCGCTCCATATTCAGCTTTTTGCGGAGTCGGTACCGGGCAATTTCCACGCCCCGGACAGAAATATTCATCAGGTAAGCTATTTCCTTGGTGGAAAGATTCATGCGCAGGTACGCGCTCAACTTGATCTCTTGGGGACTCAGGTTTTCGTATGCCTTTTTGAACCGGCTCATAAAATCTCCGTGCACCTGGTCAAAATGGATTTCAAACTGCTCCCAATCCCGATCTTCGGCAATGTTTTTTTCGATGGTCTTGATCACACGCTGGATTTCGGCCTTCACTTCCTGGTTTTTGCTTTTTTTCGTAATGGCATTCAGGTTATTCCGCATCTGATCGATAAACCCGTTCTTGTTTAGCAGATGCATGGTAGCAGCGGCCAGCTCCTTGTCGCGGATTTTGATTTCCTGCTTTAACCTTTCCGTCTTGAGTCGTTCCACTTCCTTTCGGCTTACCTTTAACTCCGACTCCTTCGCCTCGATGGCTTCCTGTGAGGCGGTTTTTAGTTGCTGCGTCTTCCGCTGAAACCTTTTTTCCGTTCCTTGGTAAAGGACAAAGCTAAGTAGGGCTGACAGGAAAAAATACATCAAATAGGCCATGCGGCTCCGGTACCAGGGAGGCAACACCTGAAAGGAATAAGTAGCCTCCGGACTGATTACCCCAAACAGATTTTTACTGCGAACGTGAAAGGTGTAATTTCCTTCTCTAAGGTTTGTATAGGCTTTTTCCCGCTGCGGCACCCATTCGCCAAAATCCGTTTCAAAGCCTTCCAACCAATATTGGTACCGTAAATCCTTCTCATTATTGGGCGTAGGGTTGCTGCTTTCAACGCGGAGATTGGCTTGCCGGTACGGAATGACGACCGGATTCGTATCGAGGTGCGCGCCTACATTGCCCCCGAAAATGAGCGAATCGGAAGCACCGGTAAGGTAGGCCGCCCGGATTAAGGTTGGGAAAATCGGCGGGGAAAAGGTGTTGTCATTCAGGCTAAACCGAACAAAGCCTTCATTGGCAGCAAAAAGCACTTCATTGCCCCGCATGGGAGCGATGTTCTGCAAGTCGTCATTGAGCAGCGGTAGCAGGGGATTGAATTCCTGAAAATGCTTGCTATAGCTGCCATCTACTTTTCGTTCCAGCACTCCGGTTTCCGTTTCGCCAATAAAGTAGATATTTCCCATTTGATCTTCTGCCATGAAATGGATCAAACTACCCGAATCAAAATAATCGGCAAAAAACGGATCTCGTTCAAAGGAATTACGCGTATCGTTGAATTTAAATATTCCCCCTTCCGTGGTAAATACTAGTCGGTTGTTGACCTTCCAGACATTGTTGAGAAGATCGGTAGGCAGGCCTTGCTCGGATCCGAAATAATCCACTTGCAACAGGTCCAGTCCTTCGTCCAATTGCAGCTTAAACAGTCCTTTGTATCCGTGTGCAACCCAGATATTTCCCTTTTCGTCCTGCTCAATGATGCGGCTGGATTCATCGAAACCGGCAATCTTTTTCCGATACCGGATCGTATTTTCATCCACCTCAAAAAGGTGCAAGCCAAAGTAGCCGCCGGACAGGAGCAAATTGGGATGATTTTTTAGGGACTGAAAATTCCAAATTCCTTCGGGACCCTCAATGCGTTCCGCAACTCCTTCCTTCAGCACAAAGGCCCCATCATTATGCGCGACCAAAACCTTTCCCTGTAGGCGCTTAAGTTGATACACCTGCCCGGTAGAATTTGGGACGCGTCTCACACCGGAATCCTTACCAGTTTCACTGACGAACACTCCGTTGTTGGTGCCAAAATAGACGGTACCCTGGTCTGCCAGCGCGTGATAGCCCGTACCGCTAAGCCCTGAAAACTGGTCAATTTTAGTAAACGGCAAGCTAAGCTGAATCAGGCTCAGACCGTTGTTATGGCCCAGCCAAAGGTTGCCGGACAAGTCTTCAAAGAGGGAAATGATGGAGCTGTTATTCAATCCGTTCTCCCGGTTCATCTTGAGTAGTACGATTCCATTTCGATCCATGAGGTACAGCCCATCCAATTGGGTGGCTATTGCGATACTCCCGTTTCGTAGCCGCAAGGCAGCGTTGATCGTACGACCCCGGATGGCCTGCCACGTTTCGAGCCTTTCACCGGAACTGCTGTACACCCCACTATCCCGGGTGAAGATCAATTGCCCTTCCTGCCCGTGCGGTAACAGGCCCGTTACCAATTTGTCTCCAAAACTGCCGTTGATTACCTGAAAGGATCCGTTCTGAAGATGTTGCAGACCATGTCCTCTTTCGTTAACAAATAAGGTGTTATTACTGAAATGAAAACTATCAAAACCAGGTTCGCTTTCAATGGCTCGGACAAATGCATGGTCCCGACCAAATATAAAAATATGGCTACTTGAACAGAAAAAGAGACGCTCCTCACCGACGTATACTTTCCATACTTCCTCCAGGTTTTGCAGGGCTTCGGGCAGGCTGTCTTTCAAGGACTGAAACCGAAGCTGCCCCAACCTATCTGCCGAAAAGACGCCAAATTCCCCCTGTCCGGATACATACACGGAACCAGTTTCGTCCACCTGCACGTGGCGAATCTTGGTGCCGTTGGGCAGTGAAAATCTTCTCCAGCTGGTGCCATCGTAAACGAGTAATCCATAGTTGTTTGCAATATACAGTAGGCCGCTGGCATGCTGGGTAATAGCATAATTCTGAATTCCCCCCTGGTATTCCTGACTGGAATAATACCGGGAAAAGGGCAAGCCCACCGACTGAGACAGTCCGGATGTAACACCTGTTAGGAATAAAAGTATGCCGAGAATGTGGTTCATGTATGGAGCAAGCCTGATCCCATCAGTGAATATAGCTTTTTTCTTAGTGATGTACTAGTCCTTTATATATATTGAGGTTCTGTGAAAATCAAAAACTGCCAAAATTTCAATTTTAAGACGCTTTTTTACCCATTCTGTAGAGTTTTTGTGAAAACAATAAAGGAGCCTTGTAGTACTATTGATGTAGCAATATTTTTTCGTTACTAAAAAACGCGTACGAAATTGCCGTCGAAATAAATCCAAATAATATGAAACATGTTTTTGTACTTTATGTAACCATGCTCCTGTCCCTTAGCGGCTGGGCGCAGTCCAATGAAATCATTGGGAAGGTGACCGATGAAACAGGGTTTCCGCTCCCGGGAGTGAGCATCCTGAAAGTGGGATCCAGTTCGGGAACGGTCACGGATATTGATGGAAACTTCTCCATCCGTGCAGAGCCGGGAGAACAGCTTCAATTCTCCTACCTCGGCTTTAAAAGCCAAACACTCACCGTCGAAAACAGCAACGATCTTTCGGTAACCTTGCAAGAAGATGTATCCAACCTCGATGAAGTCGTGGTCATCGGCTACGGCGCTTCCTCCAAACGGGAATTGACCGGCGCCACGTCTCAGGTAAAAGGTGAGGCCATCGAGAAAATGAACATGCCCCGGGTAGACCAGGCTTTGCAAGGTAAACTCGCCGGTGTAAACATTTCCACCAACTCGGGTGCGCCCGGCGGGACTTCCAACATCCGGATTCGGGGTATCGGCACCTTTGGAGACAACGATCCGCTCGTCCTGGTGGATGGCGTGATTTACGACGCCGCGGGTCTAAACGCACTCAACCCCAATGATATCGAATCGGTCAATGTACTAAAAGATGGGACCGCCGGTATATACGGCGTCAGGGCTGCAAATGGTGTGATTTTAATCGAAACCAAAAAGGGAACGCTGGGATCCAAACCGCAACTGGATCTCAGTGGCTACTACGGCGTACAGGAAACCGCTAGAAAATTAGACCTGCTGAATGCCCGGGAATATGCGATTTTAAAGAACGAAGCCTTTGCTGCGGGAGGACAGGCCCTGCCCTTTGCCAACGTAGAATTGGGTGAAGGGACCAATTGGCAGGATGCGGTGTTCCAACAGGCGCCCATACAGGAGTACAACCTAACCATGACCGGAGGCTCCGAAAAAACCAGTTATTCCATTGGCGGAAGCTACTTTGCCCAAGACGGTATTGTGGGAGGTGCCAAAGCCAATTTTGAGCGGTACAATGCCCGAATAAACTTCACCACCCAAGTCGCTCCCAAACTCAAATTTACGAACGTATTACTCTTCACGCACGAAGAAAGTAGTGGCCTGCCTCAAGGCGGTATCGGTTCGGTACTTTACAACACCGTGAACGCCTACCCTACCGAACCCCTTCGCGTAGGTGACCGCTATTCCTATCTGGAAAATGTAAACGATATCATCAATCCGCTGGCTCAGATGGAAAACACCTACAACAACAACTACGTCAACAAGCTGGTAGGTAAGGAAGAGTTAGAATATACCATCAACGAGCAGTTTACCTGGACCGGTAGGGCCGGGTACAATTTTGCGATGGTGGACGCCAAAGCATTTAACCCGCTCGTTTGGTACGGTCCGGGCAAATTTGCGAATAGCGCCAGAAATGCCAATCTGGATCCGGTATTGGTAGATGTGGGCGAACTCGAGATTGAGCGGGGTGCCAGTGTGTTTGAGTCACGAAATACCTTTCTGGACTACAACCTGGAAACCTATTTGAACTACGACCGTACCTTTGCCCAGCTACATCGGGTAAAAGGAATGGTTGGCCTGTCCCTGGTGGGCAACCGAAGCGAAGGCTTGAACGGTACCGGGTTTAACATCCCCAATAATGACCTGGCTTTTGCGGACATTTCTGCAAACCAGGCACCGGGTGGGTTTCTAAACAATACAGGCTCCTTCCAAAGCCGGCAGCGACTGACTTCTGCCTTTGTCCGGGCGGAGTACGATTACAAAAAACGGTACTTGTTCTCCGCTATTCTACGGAGGGACGGCTCCACCAATTTCGGCCCTAACAATCGGATCGGCTACTTTCCGGCCATTTCCGGTGCCTGGGTCCTTTCCGACGAGCCCTTTTTTAATGTAAATGGCATTGATTTCATGAAACTCCGAGCCAGTTTTGGTGTCTCCGGAAACGATCAGATCGGCCTGTTTCGCTACCGTGGCCTGCTAAATGGCTCGGCTACCTACGTGTTTAACGACCTCATCGTAAACGGTGCTGCGATTGGCAACAAAAGTAATCCGGACCTTAAATGGGAAACTACCTACCAAACAAATATTGGCTTGGACTTTTCTCTTTTCGGCAACGTGGATTTTACGGCTAACTATTTTGTCAAAAACACCAAAGACCTATTGTTTCAACCGGATGTGTCCGCACTGTTGGGCGCATATGGTCCGGGCGGTTCACCACCGGTAATTAACGCCGGTGATGTCATGAACCGCGGCATTGAACTGGAGCTTGGCTACGCCACAGCCCGAAGCCAGGGAGTAAATTTCAGCGTGGACTACAACCTCACCCTTCTGAAAAACGAAGTGACGGCCGTTCCCCTGGGATTCGAATTCATTCCGGGAGCGCCCTTTAGTGTGGGAGGCAACGTGGCCAGT
Source organism: Cyclobacterium xiamenense (assembly GCF_900109255.1). NCBI lineage: Bacteria > Pseudomonadati > Bacteroidota > Cytophagia > Cytophagales > Cyclobacteriaceae > Cyclobacterium > Cyclobacterium xiamenense. The sequence goes on from NZ_FNZH01000002.1 coordinate 118,219, forward strand.
AGGTTTCAAAAAGGCTTTCCGGTAGGCTACTTTATTGGTTACCAAACAGATGGTATTTTCCAAAGCGCCGAGGAAATAGCCTCCAACCCTGTGGACCAACCCGGGGCCCAACCGGGAGATTTTCGCTTTGTGGATCAAAATGGCGACGGCATCATCAATTTTGGAGACGATAGCGACCGTACCGATCTGGGTTCTCCCATTCCAGACATGACCATGGGGCTCAATTTGTCGGTGGATTACAAAGGCTTTGATATCGGTGCGAATGCCTATGCGGCCCTCGGCCAGGAAATTATCCGAAATTACGAAAGGCAACAGCCCTTCGCCAATCAGCTGGCGTACAACCTGAATCGCTGGACTGGAGCAGGCAGCACCAATGAATTTCCACGACTCACCACCGGAGCCACCCGGAATACCGTTTTCTCCGATTTCTACGTAGAAGACGGCTCCTTTCTTCGGCTCCGAAACGTTCAGGTAGGTTACACCCTTCCCGGAGCGGTTTCACAAAAAATCGGCATGAACTATTTCAGGTTTTATTTGGCAGCCAACAACTTGCTGACCCTAACCCGCTACCAGGGATTTGACCCGGATGTAGGTTCCGGAAACCCCCTATTTGCCGGGGTGGACAATGGGATATACCCACAGGCACGAACATTTATGGCTGGTTTTACAATTAAATTTTAAACGACATGACAAAAATATATCAATGGTCACTCGTCCTCTTTTTGGGGACGGTCACCGCATGCGATAGTTTATTGGATATCGATCCGGAATATACCCAGGATGCCGAAAATTTCTTTAATACAGAAGAAGATTTTAACCGGGCCATCGTCGGAGTTTACGACATGATGCAGCCGGCCTACCTCAACCTATGGATCGGAGAGATCGCCTCCGACAATGCCATTGCCGGGGGGGAAAGCGTCAATGACTCCCGCGGACTGCACGAAATAGACAACATGAGCCATGGCGGCGTCAATGACGAATTAAGAGCTGTACTTCGGGTCAACTACACCGGTATCGCCCGGGCAAATTACCTGTTTGAAAATCAAGACAAAATTGATTTCGATGGAAAGGAGCTGATACTCGCAGAAGCAAAGGCAATACGGGCCTATTTCTATTTCAATCTGGTAAATTATTTCGGCGACATGCCCCTGATAGTAGACCGTCGAATTTCCATCAGCGAAATTCCCGACGCTGCCCGTACCCCAAAAGCCGAGATATACGCACAAATTGAGTCCGACCTGCGTGCCGCCATCACGGTACTTCCCTGGACGGTCAGCGAAACCGGCAGAATGACCAAAGGAGCCGCGATGGCGCTTTTAGGAAAAACCCTGCTCTATCAAGGAAAACATGCCGAGGCTGCCACCGTACTAGGGGAGCTAATAGACACCAACGAATCCGGCTACGCGCTATTTCAGGATTACGAAACCCTATTTCTGGTTCAGAACGAAAACGTATCCGAAGACGTATTCACCATTCAATTCAGTGGGTTGCAGGGTGGAGACTACGGTTGCCTGATTTGCCTGAATGGCAATGCGGCCGTGGGGTTTCAAAGCATCCGGCAATACACCGGCCCGGTATATGGCGATGGCAATAGTTACAACTTGCCTACGGATGATCTGTACCAGGCGTTCGAAGAAGGCGACGTTCGCCGGCATGCCAGTATTTTAAACCTGGAAGCCTTTATCGCGGCACAGCCCAATCCAGATGAAATCACCTATGCCATTGGCGGCGGCGGCCACACCGGCTACTTCAACAATAAGTACATCAAACGAAAGGACGAACTTGGCCTACCGGATGACGACCTGACCAGCCCCCTGAACTACCGGGTAATTCGCTGGGCGGATGTATTGTTAATGGCAGCTGAGGCATTTCAGCGATCTGGAAACGATGAGCGCGCACGAACCGAACTCAATAAGGTGAGGGACCGGGCTTCGCTTTCCCCAGTCAGCAGTTCCGACGAAGCCCTCTACCAGGCCATTCTGGAAGAACGAAGACTCGAACTTGCCGGAGAAGGGCTCCGTTTCTTTGATCTGGTACGAACCGGACAGGCGGCTGAAAAAATCGATGGCTTCGTAAGCGGAAAACACGAACTATTTCCTATCCCACAGGTGGAGATCGATCTGGCCGGTGGCAATTGGGAACAAAATCCAGGATATTAACTGCATAAACTCATGAAAAGATACCTTAACTTCATCGTATTGATGCTGCCCCTGTTTTTGCTGGCGGCATGCTTCGAGGAATACACGCTACAAGAGGCCCCTCCTACCGAGGACCAGGCAGATTTTAGCTTTCAACCTACCGAAGAAAGCGACAATATTCTTCGGTTTACCGCTGCCAATGACTTCTTTATAATGAACTGGGACCTGGGTAACGGAAGCTCCGGCACCGGATCCACGGTCACCGGCACCTATCCTTCCGCCGGTACCTACACGGTAAGCCTGACGGTGTTTAATGCCGGAGGCAGCGTCACCATGCGTAAGCAGATCGTCATCGAACGGACCGACCCCTTGCTTTTGGACAAACCCCTTTACAACCTGCTCACCGGTGGGGCCGAGGCAGCGGAAGGAAAAACCTGGAAAGTAGATGCCGACAGACTGGGCCATTTTGGCTTAGGACCAAACCCTTCTCAGGCAGGCGACTTCCCCGAGTGGTACCAGGCACAACCCAACGAAAAAGCGGGGTCCGGCATGTACACGGATCGGTACACCTTCTTCCTGGCCGATTTTAATTTCGACATGGAAACCAACGGGCTGGTCTACCTGAATTCGGCCCAGGGAAGCAATTTCCCCGGCGCTTTTGATCCGGGCGTGGGCGACCTTTCTGCTCCCTACGAAGCCCCCGACGGGCTCAAGTGGAGCATTGCCGAACCGGAAGACAACTACCCGGAACTGACCATCTCCCAGGGAGGGTTTTTGGGATATTTCGCCGGAGGAAGGACCTATCAGATCGTCTCCATCGAAGAAAACGAGATACTGCTTCGCTTTGTGGACCAAGCCAATACCGGTTTTGCCTGGTACATTCGGCTGATTCCCGAAAACTACGTCCCGGAGGAGGAAACACCGGAACCCGAACCCGACCCAATAGCTCCCGGAACCTTATCCCTTCAATCACTGATCGGAGAGGGGAGCAAAGCCTGGAAACTAAAACCTGCAGCGGGCGCCTTCGGGGTGGGCCCGGCACCGGGAAGCGACGAGTTTTATCCCAATGGACAGGATATTTCGGGAGATCGTGCCTGCTTGTTTAATGACCGCTTTGTTTTCAGCGAGGACGGTACCTATACCTACGATCCGGTAGACGATATTTTTGGAGAAGCGTATATGGGTGTGGAAGAAGGCTGTCAGCCGGCATCCAACCTGGAAGGAACCGCCGGAGAAGCCTGGGGAGCAGGAACGCACGCCTTTAGCTTTACCGACGCGACCGACTCGGAAAATGCCCAAATCACGGTTACCGGAACGGGGGCTTTCATAGCCCTCCCCAAGGCTTTCAATGGCGGTGAATACCAAGCGGGCCCACCTGAAGCGGATCGTGCCGTCACCTACGAGGTAATTGGATACACGAATGAAGATGGAGTCGAAGAACTGACGATTACCATTGATGTTTCCGGCTCTGGTACCGTGTTCTGGAGCTTTGTGTTAATTCCCGATACCGAATGATGCTGATTGTGATGACCAAGCTTGTGCATATACCTTCCTTACTACTCATGCTGTTCGCTTTTTGTAACTGCGATCAGGAAGAGGTGGATGCGCGCGTGGTACTGCCGGAAAACCTGGAAGTCTCCCTGGACAAACGGGCCAATGGGCAGGTTCGGATTGGCTTCACCGCAGAAAAAGCCAACTTCTTTCGGGTAAGTTTCGGTACCGATGGAGAAATGCCGGAATTGGTGAGCGGAAACGAGACAACTTTCCGCTACACCGAGCCGGGCGTTTTTACGATTCGCGTGCAAGCGCATGCTACGGAAACCGATTTTATTAGCGAAGAAGCATCGGTCACCATTTCCGAAGCGGATCTGGGCCTGGGAATACCCAGCTCCGGCTTTACCTCTCCGGAAAGCTACGAGGGGTATTCCCTTTCCTGGCGGGACGAGTTTGAAGGCACGACGCTTTCCAATGATTGGGTGGCGGAAACCGGAGACGGGTGTCCGAACTTATGTGGCTGGGGAAACAACGAGCTCCAGTTTTACCGCAGGGAAAATGCCCGGGTGAACGAGGGCTACCTGGTAATTACCGCCAAAGAGGAGTCCATCGGAGGACGGAATTACACCTCCACCCGACTAAAGACACAGGGACGGCAACAGTTTCAATTTGGACGGATTGACATACGCGCTGCGCTGCCGAAAGGGCAGGGCATCTGGCCGGCATTCTGGATGCTGGGCGAAAGCATCACCACTACTCCTTGGCCAGCCTGCGGCGAAATCGACATCATGGAAATGATCGGCGGAGCAGCCGACGGTCGGGATAATACGGTACACGGAACCCTTCACTGGGATACTAACGGGACCTATTCCACTGCAGGCGGCAAAACTTCGCTCGCCGAAGGAGCCATTTTAAACGACAACTTTCACGTATTTTCAATCATCTGGACCGAAGAATCGATCACCTGGCTGCTGGATAACGAGGCCTATCACGAAATCCCTATAACCGGAAATGCCATGGACGAATTTCGCGAACCGTTTTTCCTCCTGATCAACCTCGCGGTGGGCGGCAACTGGCCGGGAAGCCCGGATGCCAGCACCAACTTCCCCCAACAGTTGGTGGTGGATTACGTGCGGGTTTTTGAAAAAGACTAGCCCATTTTAGTGAATCAAAAAAAGAGGCCGCTCATCTGAGACAGCCTCTTTTTTTTCTACCTAACGTAACCTGCTGAAAGAATGGATGTTTTTTGCTAGTCCAGGTTATTTTGCTCACCGGATTTAAATTATTCAATCGGCTACATGCGGTAAATCCAAGTGTGATTTATGTAAATTCGGGTTGAAAAAAGCTAAGCGAATAGGGACCTGATCAGGAGTTTGAAAACACCCAGGTAACTATCAATCTTAATGTTTCCATTTGTTACTTTCAACAAGTCACTGTGGTTTCGTCTGATTTGTATTTCCTGATCCAGATAAACTGCCCGCTTCCGAAACTTGTAGGTATCTCGCCACTGTCGGTAGGGCAAATGGAAAGCAGATTTACCAATGATATCTACCAACAACTGGTTACCATTGTTACTGACGGTAATCCGATGGGCGTTACTTACCAGAGATAAATCTGCTTTTACGACGACTTTTTTCATCAGGTAGGTCTATTTACCTTCGGATGTGGTGATGCTCAATTGCCCATTTAGCGTCCACTCCGTCTTTTCCCCGGAACCTACTCTTTTTGGTACTCCGATGACAAATTCCTTAAAATCATAATTAATTCTGGCATTTCTGCCGGTCAGCTTATCGTAAAGGCCTATTGCTAAATCTGGCCATGTTTCTTGATTGGTTGTCTCAGTACTCATTGGTTTTGTCATTTAATTCATCTACAAAACCCAAATTATCGGCAATTGTTTGGATATTTTGTAATAAAAATAAGCGGAATGATTCAAAACTGATTTTCTGGCAAGACGCTTCCTCAAGCTCACTCAGCCTAGCTCGTAAAAGGCCTGAAAACAGCGTTAGACAACGTCCAACCAGGAAAGATTGAAACCCTTCCCGGAAAAGCGCCGGATTAGTTCATGCCTCCAAAACCAGTGGTTGGTGACTAACACCCGCATCGAAGCGATTCAAAACAAACAACTCGGTTCTGATTAGCCTGCGGACCAAAACCACAGCAACGAAGGACACCTTACCCGTGATAGCTACCTTTTCGAAAAAAGATACAAGATACCGCATTGGAGTTTTTTCCATTCCCCGGGTCAATGTAGCCCAACTGCTACTGCTCCTCACTTACTGCCTCCTGGCATATTCTTCTTTGGCGCCATCCAAAAATTCGATAAAGGCCTGAATGTCGGTTTCGTAGCCAATGGGACTCGCGAGCAATTCCTCCTCCTGGTCCAAAATCACGTAATAGGGCTGGGCATTGTTGTTGAAACGCGTAATCTGAAAATCGGCATTCTGCTTGCCGATCGTGGTTTTTTCTTTGTTGTCGTACGTGGAAATGTACCATTCGGACTCAGGCAGTGTGTAGCGTTCGTCGATGTACAGGGCCACCATTACAAAATCCTCTTTTAACCGTTTCAGCACCCGAGGATCAGACCATACCCGGGCTTCCATTTCCCGGCAATTGACACACCCATGCCCCGTAAAATCGATAAACAAGGGCTTGTCTTGCCTTTTGGCGGCAGACAGTGCCTGTTGGTAGTCAAAATAACCCTGAATACCGTGCGGGAAATGAAGAAAATCGGCGTACTTAGGCACCTCATCCAATTCCTGATCCGCCGCGGAGGCATTTTCCCGACTGATTTTGATTAAATCAAAATCGTGGGTAGACAAAGGCGGCAGGTAGCCACTCAGCGCTTTAAGCGGCGCTCCCCACATGCCTGGGATCATGTACACCACAAAGACAAAAGTGGTCATGGCCAGCATCAATCGGGGTACACCCAGGTAGTCCAGCGGGCTGTCGTGCGGAAGCCGCAATTTTCCAAGCAGGTAGAGCCCCAACAGGGCGAAAATGACAATCCAAATGGCCAGGTAAATCTCCCGGTCCAGTATGCCCCAATGGTACACCTGATCGGCAATGCTCAAAAACTTGAAGGCCAGTGCCAGTTCCAAAAAGCCCAGTACCACCTTTACGGAATTGAGCCAACCACCGGACTTTGGCAGCGAATTCAACCATTCAGGAAAAATCGCAAACAGGGTAAACGGGAGGGCGAAGGCCAAAGAAAAGGCGAACATTCCCAAAATGGGCTTTAAGAGGGCTCCACCGGCAGAACTGATCAAGATGGACCCAACGATCGGACCCGTGCAGGAAAAGGAAACCAATACCAGGGTAAAGGCCATAAAGAAAATACCGGCCATTCCCCCCTTATCCGCTTTGGCATCGATTTTATTCACCAGACCCGAAGGAAGGGTGATTTCGAACAAGCCCAGAAAAGCCAGGGCGAAGAAAATAAAAACGGCAAAAAAGAACACGTTGGGTAGCCAATGGGTGGAAAGCCAGTTGGCAAACTCCGGCCCCTGCAGTGCCGCAACGATCGTTCCGGCGATGGTGTAAATGGCGATGATGGAAAAGCCATAAAGAAAGGCATTTCGAAAGCCCTGAAATTTGGAATGCGCCCTGCCGGTAAAAAAAGTCACCGTCATCGGGATCATTGGAAATACACAAGGAGTCAGCAGGGCAGCCAATCCTGCCAGGAAGGCAATTAGCATAAAGCCGAGCAGGGAGGATTCGGGCTGCTCCAGGGAGATTTCTGCGGGTTCCCCTTCTTGGCTCCCGCCTTCCTGCTGGGAAAAAAGATCCGCGTCAGCGGCTTCTGATGTGGAAGCAGCACTTCCTGCGCCGCCCAGTGAGATCGAGAAATCTTCCTGGTAATTGATGCATTGGTTGGTAATATCGGAACACATTTGGTATTCCACGGTGCCCTGTATCAGTGTCGCTTCCTCCTCGATCAGCAAGTTTTGCCTGAATTCGCCCTCCCTGACAAAATAGGTAACGTCTCCTTCCCATACTTCCTCGTATTTGGTTTTCGGGTCGATCGCTTTCAGTGGACCCACAGGACGAAAACCACGTTGTTCCTCCCAAACGATTTCGGTAAGCAAGGGTCCCAATTCCGGATCAAAGTCGTTGGAATAGATGTACCAGTTGAGGGGTATGTCCGCTTTGAAAACCAGCGTCACTTCCTCGCCTACTTCGGCCTCCGGATTATCCAACTGTATGTCCCACTTGGGGGGAGAAATAACCTGTGCGTGGAGGGCCGAAACGCAGGCAAACAAAAAAACAAGGGATACTAAATAGGGTGCCTTCATAAAACTCATTAACCGTTGATCGAATCAGGAATCAAACCATTGCTTCTATTAATTAAAAAGCCGCTGGATTAGTTCCTGTGCAAGGCGAATTGGGTCTTCGTGCTACGCCTCCCGGGACAGTTGATGGAAATGTTTAAAAAACAGGGCGATGGTCTCGATGCCTTTTAGGTAGTTGGCCACCCCGTAATGCTCATTGGGCGAATGGATGGCATCCGTATCCAGTCCGAAACCGAGTAAAATCGGGTCCAGCCCCAGGACTTTTTGAAACAACGCCGTGATGGGAATGGATCCGCCTTCCCTGGTTGGGATGGCCTTTTTCCCGAACGCTTCCTGAATGGCTGCCTCTGCCGCCTTGTATCCGATGGAATCGGTCGGTACCACGGCGGCTTGTCCGCCGTGGTGCGGTACCACCTTGACTTTCACCGCTGGGGGGGCGATTTTTAGGAAGTGCTCCTCGAACAGCCGCGCGATGTTTTTGTGATCCTGATCCGGCACCAGGCGCATGGATATCTTTGCAAAGGCTTTGGAGGGCAAGACGGTCTTTGCTCCCTCCCCGATATAGCCGCCCCAAATCCCGTTCACATCCAGCGTAGGCCGGATACCCACCCGCTCAATGGTGCTGTACCCCTTCTCGCCGTAGGTTTCCTCCACGTCCAGTTTTCGCTTGAACTCGTCCAGGTCAAACGGTGCCTTATTCAATTGCTTCCGGTATTCCGCATCGTATTCCTGCACTTGGTCGTAAAAGCCCGGGATGGTGATACGGTTATCTTCGTCGTGAAGGGAAGCAATTAGTTTACACAGCACATTGATCGGATTCGCTACCGATCCTCCAAAGGTGCCGCTGTGCAAGTCCTTGTTTGGTCCCGTTACTTCCACCTGCATGTAGGCCAATCCGCGTAAACCCACCGTAACAGAGGGGTGTTCCAGCGAGATCATGGAGGTATCGGAAATCAATACCACGTCTGCCTTTAGTTTTTCCTGGTTTTGCTGAACGAAGTGGTCCAGGTTTTCAGAGCCAACTTCCTCCTCTCCCTCGATCATAAATTTTACATTGCAATGCAGCAAGCCTTCAGCTAACATGGCTTCGAATGCCTTCACGTGCATGTAAAACTGCCCCTTGTCATCTGCCGAACCCCGGGCAAAAATGGCACCCTCGGGGTGAAGTTCGGTCTTCTTGATTACCGGCTCGAAGGGAGGGGACTCCCACAACTCCAGGGGATCGGCCGGCTGCACATCGTAATGCCCGTATACCAGGATGGTAGGAGCTGCCGGATCCACGATTTTTTCCCCGTAGACAATGGGGAAGCCAGCAGTTTCACAAATCTCCGCCGTATCTACCCCGGAGGCAATTAACTTCTCTTTGACATATTCCGCGGCTTTTACCACTTCTTCCCCATAGGCCGGGTCTGCACTGACAGATGGGATTTTCAGTAAGTCTACCAATTCATCTAAAAAACGAGGAGAATTTGCTGCTATGTAACGCTGAATGGACATGTGTTTTTCGTTCTTGATTTCAAGATCGAAATTAATGCTTTTTAAAGGATTTTCCCTTATAATTTAAAACTTACCAACCTTCCTTCCTTGTTGGAAAGCATGTGCGCCGGTATCACGTTGCGTATTTCGTCAAAAAGTAGGGACACCAGCTTTTGCTTTAAAAAGCTCCGGGTCAATATGATGCTGACTTCGCGAATTGGCGCCTCTCCCCGAAAGGGCCTCAGGCGTTTTTTTTCGTCGTCATTCAAACTCTCCGTGGCCAGTTCCGGCAGAAGCGTAATTCCTTTGTACCGGTTTACCATGTTTTTCAAGCCTTCCAAAGAACCGCTTTCGTAATGAAAATTCATCCGCTGAAACTTGTTTTGGTCACAAAGATTGAGCACCTGATCCCGAAAGCAGTGGCCTTGCTGCAACACCCATAGGTCTTCGGATAGGATTTCCTCCGCACCCACTTGTGCTTGCCGGAGAAGCGGGTGATTCGTAGACAGGTAAGCAAAAAACTTCTCGTAAAAAATGGGTCTTTCCAGAATACCTGCCTCGTGTAGCGGGGTTACCACCAGGCCAATATCCAACTCGTCGTTTTTTAGCTTCTTTAAAATGTCCTCGGTCACCATCTCCTGTACCTGCAATTGCACCCGGGGATATTTCTGAATAAAGTTTTGGATAAAAAGCGGCAGCAAATAGGGCGCAAGCGTGGGAATTACCCCCATTTTTATCAGGCCGCTCACATCTCCTTTCATCTGCGCCACCAACTCGAAAATACCTTTGCTTTCTGAAACCACCTTCTTTGCCTGAGCAATGATTCGCTCGCCAATTTCGGTAGGAATCACGGGCATTTTTGACCGGTCAAAAAGGATGACTCCCAATTCTTTCTCCAGTTTACTGACCTGAGCACTCAATGTAGGCTGGGTGACAAAACAAGCTTCTGCAGCCTGCCCAAAATGGCGTAACTTGTCTACGGCCAGGATGTATTCCAGTTGTTGAATGGTCATAGTACCAGGAGTAAAGGGTATGGAGTTGCCTCCCTGTTTAAGCAGTGTTGCAAATATAAAAATCTTTTTCTTTTTATTTAGATTTGATATAAATAATACCTAATTTTGTGCGCAAACCAACCGAGTTATGAAACGAATTCAATCCCTTTTTCTATTTTCTCTCCTTTTTGCAGCGTCTTTCTCCTGTAGCCAAAAGCCAACAGACCAGGAAGTAGTCAATGTCTATACCCACCGGCATTACGATGCCGACCAGCAGCTGTTCGACGCCTTTACAGAGGAAACCGGCATCCAAGTAAATGTGGTAAGTGCCAGTGCAGACGAACTGATTCAAAAGCTGGAGCTGGAAGGCGAAGGATCCCCAGCAGATGTATTGATCACCGTAGACGCAGGTCGGCTACACCGGGCACAGGAGAAGGGCTTATTTCAGCCAATTTCTTCCGAAGTATTGGATGAAAACATTCCTGCGAAATTCCGGAATCCTGAAGGATTATGGTTTGGCATGACGTACCGGGCGCGTATACTCGCCTACCACAAGGAGCGGGTCACACCCGAATCGTTGGACTCCTACGAAAGCCTGACCGAACCGCAATGGGCCGGAAGGGTGCTCATACGTTCTTCCGAAAATATTTACAACCAGTCCCTTTTGGCCTCGATTATTGTGGCACATGGGCCCGATAAAGCGCAGGAATGGGCAGCCGCCCTTTTGGCCAACATGGCCAGGGATCCCAAGGGCAGCGACCGGGATCAGGTGAAAGCCGTTGCATCCGGGGAGGGCGATGTAGCCATAGTTAACAGCTATTATATCGGAATCATGCTGCAGGATTCCAATCCGGAAACGGTAAAAGCGGCCGAGCAAGTGGGCATCTTTTTTCCCAATCAAAACGACCGCGGAACCCACATCAACATCTCGGGCGCCGGCGTCACCCGTCATGCTCCCAATAAAGAAAATGCGGTTCGCCTGATCGAGTTTTTATCCCGGGAGGAGGCACAGCAAGTGCTGGCCAATGTGAATTACGAGTATCCGGTAAATCCGAACGTAAGGCCATCCGAGTTGCTTCAAAGCTGGGGAACGTTTAAGGCCGATTCCATCAATCTTTCGCTGCTGGGAGAAAACAACAGCCGGGCGGTAATGATTTTTGATGAGGTAGGCTGGAAATAAGTAAGCGAAAAGAAGGATCGGAAATTGGAAGTTGCTAGACTACGAATGTATTGGTGGAACAATTGGATGACCGGCACTGTGCTGGTCCTGCTGTTGATTGCTACCCCGATATTTACGATCCTATTTAAACTACTTGACGCTCCCGGAGAGAGCTGGACGCACCTACGGGATACCCTGCTGATTGGGTATTTTACAAATACGCTCTTTCTTTTACTTGGCGTTGCGTTCTTCACGTTTTTACTCGGCGTATCCACCGCATGGATGGTGAGCAACTACCGATTTCCGGGTAGAAGGTATTTCGAATGGCTGCTAATTTTGCCGCTGGGCTTCCCGGGTTATATCATGGCCTATACCTATACGGGCATGCTGGATTATTCAGGTCCCCTGCAGGCATTTTTGCGGAATACCCTGGACATTCAGGTAGTGGGAAGCATTGTGGACATCATGAACCTGCCTGGTGCCGTGTTTATTTTATCCATTACCCTTTTTCCCTACGTTTATCTGCTATCCCGGGCTTCCTTTCTTCAACAATCCCGCACCTTGCAGGAGGCTTCGGCACTTTTGGGAAGAAACGATTGGTACACCTTTCGTCGAATTGCCCTGCCCATGGCGCGGCCGGCGATCGTGGGAGGTATTGCCCTGGCCTCCATGGAAGTGCTGAATGACTATGGCACGGTAAAATATTTTGGGGTCAGCACGTTTACCACGGGAATATTCCGTTCCTGGTTTTCCTTGGGGGATGTGACTACGGCCATTTACCTGGCCGCTATCCTCATGCTTTTCGTTTTTGGAATATTGCTGCTGGAAAGTGTGCAGCGTGGGCACCGTCGCTTTGCCTCCAACAAATCCGTCTCCAAACCGCTTGTCAAGCGCCGCTTGTCCGCCCGGAAAAGTTGGATGTTGACCCTAAGCTGTTCCCTGTTGTTTTTCCTGAGCTTCGTTGCCCCTTTTTTACAGATCTTGCATTGGGTTGGCCTGACTTACCAAAAAACGATGGATGAAGCGTTTTTCTTTTTGATCTTGCGCACGTTTGGCCTGGCTGCCGGCACCGGTGCTTTGGTGGCGGTGGTATCGGTTACGCTAGTATATAGCCTGCGATTGAGTCCCTTTAAGTGGCTAAAAAACGTTAGCCGAATTGCAACGCTAGGATACGCAATCCCAGGTGCGGTCATCGCCGTGGGCATCATGATACCGGTTTTGGGCCTGGATCGCTGGTTGCGGGAAAGCCTGCCCGCTGGCGCTATTGGAATAGTCCTTTCCGGTACAGTCTACGCCCTGATTTTTGCCTATATGGTCCGCTTTCTGGCGGTGGGCTACCACCCGATAGATGCCGGGTTTCAGAAGATTGGCATACATGTAAACGAGGCCAGTCGGCTTCTGGGGAAAAATAGCTGGAAGACTTTGTGGAAAATCGATTTGCCGCTGATCCGGGCAGGATTTTTGAGTGGTATATTACTGGTGTTTGTCGATGTTTTAAAAGAATTACCCTTAACTTTGATCCTTCGTCCGTTTAACTATCAAACCCTGGCCACCAAAGCATTTGACATGGCCACCAACGAAATGATAGCCGAATCGGCCAATGCCTCCCTGATCATTATCCTTACGGGAATAATACCCATCGTTTTTCTAAACAGGATGATCCGCAGGGTAAACCTATAGCATACTCAGAAATTTTTGAATGAACATACTCAGGCTGCAAGGAATCGATAAAAAATATTCGGCTTCTGAAGACTATGCGGTAAAGGATATTTCCTTTGGTGTACGAAAAGGTGAAATTCTGGCCCTTGTGGGCGAAAGTGGATCCGGTAAAACTACCTTGCTGCGGCTGATTTCAGGATTGGAGCACCCGGACGCCGGAACCATTGTATTGTCAGCAAATACCCTGGTCTCCGGCAATCGCTCCGTACCAGCAAACGAACGAAACGTGGGCATGGTGTTTCAGGATTATGCCCTCTTTCCCCACCTGAATCTGCTTGAAAATGTACAATTCGGCGTGCGGAAGACGCAGGGAGACCCCGCGGAAATTGCCAGGAAAACCCTGCAACTGGTAGGACTGAAGGAAAATTATTCCAAATACCCCCATCAACTTTCTGGAGGACAACAGCAACGCGTAGCCCTGGCGAGAGCCATTGCCCCCAACCCATCCATTCTGCTTATGGACGAACCGTTCAGCAATCTGGACGCCATGTTGAAGGATCAGGTACGGGAGGAAATTCGGCAAATCATTAAACGAACGGGGGTTACCGCGATATTTGTAACCCATGACACCCGCGATGCTCTTTCCACCGCAGACCGGGTAGCCATCCTCCACAAAGGCTATCTCCAACAGTTGGACAGCCCCAAAAATCTCTACGAAAACCCCGCTAATCCCTACGTGGCCAACTTTTTTGGTAGAAGAAACCAGGTCATCGCTACCGCTACGGAAGACGGTTTTTATACCTCCTTCGGCTTTATCGCAGACGAGCGATCCCGCAATTTCCGCAACAGCGTCAAGCTTCTTTTCCGCCCCGAGGAAATAAAAATTAAGAAAAGCCTGAAACAGGCCCTGATCGGTACCGTAAGACAATGCGCCTATTTCGGCGATCACCAGATGGTCCTGCTGGCTGACGAATCCGGAAAATCCATCTACGTGCGTGCAAGTCCTACGCGCTATTTCGTTGAGGGAAGCGAAGTTTTTTTTACCATTCGTTCGTTTAAAGTCGAAGAGGCCTTTTAAATCACAAGTCCGCCGCGTAAGTCTCTGGATCGGCGAGGCCCATTTTTTACCCGCGATCTAGTTTCATCCGATCGTTTTTATTCTGTATATTTAATACCGGACGACGAGTCGTTTTCTTACACGTCCATTGCCCGTACATGAAACCCTTACCGATATGAATCGCCTAGACGTCATTACGATTCCATCCGGAGCCTGCTTTTTGGTAGCATTCGCCATCGTCCTCCTGCATGCCTGCGGGGCACCCCAGCAGGATTCCCAGGAAAAGCCTTCTGAGACCTCCGAAGCATTCTTTACGCCCAAACCTCAAGCGGTGGACGAAAAACCCGTCCAAACCCTAGCCATCGGTGATCCCGCACCAGATTTCCGCCTGCCCGGTGTGGACGGAAACTACCATGAACTTTCCGATTTCGCCGATAAAGAAGTATTGGTCATCAATTTTACCTGCAATCATTGCCCCACTGCCCAGGCTTACGAACAGCGATTCATCGATCTGGCTACCGCCTACAGCCCAAAGGGGGTCCAATTCATTGCCATCTCTCCCAATTCTCCCATCGCTGTACTCCCCGAAGAGTTGGGCTATACCGATCTGAACGATGACTTCGAAAGCATGAAGATTCGTGCACAGGAAATGAATTTTAACTTCCCTTATTTGTACGATGGGGACGTGCATGAATTTTCCACCGCCTACGGCCCTACGGCTACGCCACATATTTTTGTCTTCGACAAAAACCGGAAACTCACCTATCAGGGAAGAATCGATGCCTCTGAAAAACCGGGAACCGGGGAAGCAGACGATGCCATACATGCCATAGAAACGACACTACGGGGAGAAGCACTGGCTTCCGACCGGGCCACCACACCCGCTTTTGGCTGCTCCATCAAATGGGGTTGGAAAAATGAATACACCCTCAAGGTAAACGAAGACTGGAAGAAAAAGCCGGTCGACCTAAGCAAAATTGACCTGGACGAACTGGATCAGCTGCTGAAAAATGACAGCGATCAGCTACGACTGGTGAATTTCTGGGCCACCTGGTGCGGTCCCTGCATTGTGGAGTATCCCGAATTCATCGAAATCCAACGCATGTATGGGGACCGGGATTTTGAATTCGTCTCCGTCAGCCTGGACGATCCCGGATCGGCGGATAAAGCGCTCAAGTTTCTTCAGAAAAAGTACTCCGCCACCACCAATTACCTGGTGGATACCGAAGACAAGTACGCGATCATCGACGTGGTAAAGAACGATTGGGACGGCAGCCTGCCATTGACCTTGTTGATCGAACCTGGAGGAAAGGTGCATTACAAGGTGCCCGGTACCATCGATCCGCTGGCACTAAAAAAAACCATCGTCGACCACCCCATGATCGGTCGGTACTATTAGCTTTTTGAAAATAAAAATACCCGTCCCGCCGATCCCAAAGGATCCGAAAGGAAGGGTAAGGTAAGTAATGGGAGAACCCGTTTTGACTACCAGAGCAGCGGGGCAGACCTTTTATTCAAAGGGATTTTCCTCCTCGTCATCGTCATCCATTCCGGGGTTCCCCAGATCAAACATGCTACTAAACAAGTCCTTAAATTGCATGCCGGTATCCAGCAATTTTTTGCTTAACTGACTGTACTCGGCTAGTCCATGCAGAGCAAATTCCATGTAGAATTCCTTTTCTTTTTCCGGCAGGTCTTTCACGTATTCCGTAACGATTTTTTCCAAACCGGGCACGTTGTGTAGGGCCGTTTTGTAGGCCTTATCGCTGTGGGATGCCAGGAGGTCTAACTCGTTGCCCTCCCCAAACCAGGACAACGGCAATACGTAGGGATTGCCTTCCTTGTCCTTCTTTTTTTGTTCCGGGGAAGGAAAATACCGGGTAAACAAACTTCGAATGGCCTTCCCTATCAGGTTATGGGCCACCAGTCCGGCCCCTTCCTGCTCCCCTTCGTAGACCAGCTCCACTTTGCCGGTAATCGCCGGAACGACTCCGATCAGATCCACTACCCGTACCATGGTTTCGTTTTCATTGTTGAGGTACAGGCGGCGTTCTGCCGCTGAGATCAGATTCTCGTAGGCAGAAATGGTAAGTCTGGCGGACACACCGCTTTTCTCGTCTACGTATTCGCTCTCCCGAGCCTCCACCGCTATTTGTTCGATCAGATCCTTCATGAACTCCGGAACGTGGATTTTTTCCAGCGGGCGGTTTGCCAGTTTGGCTTCCTGAGCGGTTATTTTCCTGCCAATTTCAATGCTTTTCGGATAGTGGGTGATGATTTGACTTTCAATCCGGTCTTTTAGGGGCGTCACAATGCTACCCCGGTTGGTATAATCTTCCGGATTGGCGGTAAAGACAAATTGAATGTCAAGAGGCAACCGTAATTTGAAACCCCGGATTTGGATGTCTCCTTCCTGAAGGATATTAAACAAGGCCACTTGAATTCTGGCCTGCAAATCCGGAAGTTCGTTGATAACAAAAATGGAGCGGTGCGAGCGCGGCACAAGCCCAAAGTGGATCACCCGTTCGTCGTTGTAGGACAACTTCATGGTAGCCGCTTTGATCGGGTCCACATCGCCGATCAGGTCGGCCACGGACACGTCGGGTGTTGCCAGCTTCTCGGTATACCGGTCTTCCCTGGCCCACCAGACAATGGGCGTATCGTCTCCTTTTTCCCGAATCAACTCAAGGGCAAAGGAAGAAATCGGCCGCATGGGATCGTCGTTAAGTTCGGAGCCTTTGACCACGGGTACGTATTCGTCCAGTAAAAGCGTCATCATCCGCGCAATCCGTGTTTTGGCCTGACCCCTCAAACCCAGAAGATTGATGTTATGTCCTGATAGGATGGCTCGTTCGATATCTGGAATCACGGTATCCTCGTATCCCCAGATACCCTCAAACACATTTTCCTGGTTCTTGATTTTATGGATGAGGTTTTGTCTTAATTCTTCTTTAATGGATTTGCTGGCATAGCCGACGGCTTTCAACTGCCCCAGCGTTTGTATTTTTACTCGTTCTTTGTTGGTCATTTTTTCGTATTCCATGCGTTAAAAGCGTTTCGTTCGGTTTCTCCTGTAATCTTCGAAAATCAAATGACCCAGGCCTTTCAGATTACTGTAATAGGCATTGCCGTTATTGACGGTTGTAAATTCTTTCACGAACTCCTTAAGGTAGGGGTCGGAAGCAATCATAAACGTAGTAACCGGTATTTTCAGTCGCCTACATTGCGCAGCCAGTTTTAAGGTTTCTTTCAGAATTTTGCTATCGATACCAAAGCTGTTTTTGTAGTATTTGATGCCCACTTTGAGGCAGGTGGGTTTCCCATCGGTGATCATAAAAATCTGCTTGTTTGGATTTTTGCGCCGCCGTAGCAAATCCATAGCCAGTTCCAGGCCAGCTACCGTATTGGTATGGTACGGCCCTACCTGCAGGTAGGGGAGATCCTTGATCGCGATCTGCCAGGCATCGTTTCCAAAAACGATGACATCCAAGGTATCCTTCGGGTACCGGGTTTTGATCAGTTCGGCCAGGGCCATGGCCACTTTTTTGGCCGGCGTGATGCGGTCTTCTCCGTAAAGAATCATGGAATGCGAGATATCGATCATCAACACGGTGGAGGTCTGCGTGCGCACCTCGCTTTCGACCACTTCCAGGTCATCCTCTGTCAGCAGGTAATCCCCGGAAAAGCCGTGGTTTACCTGCGCATTGCGCAGCGAGTCGGTAAGCGCAATTTGATCCAGGTTGTCGCCAAACTGAAAAGGCCTTCGGTCGGTACCCCGTTCCTCACCGGGCCCTGTGTGCGTGGTCTTGTGTTGACCGCCTTTGCCCTTTTTAAGCTTACCAAAAATCTCCTCCAGCGCACTCTTCCGTATGGTTTGTTCGGATTTACCGGTGATTTTGAATTCCCCTTTTCCTTGCTTTTCGTCCAGGTACCCTTTACTTTTCAAATCTTCGATGAAATCACCGATTCCATAACCGGGGTTGGTCATTTGGTACCGTTTGTCCAGATTGGTCAGCCAGCTGAGCGCTTCCGCCACGTCTCCACCGGTCATGGTGACCAACTGAAGAAATATATCCAGTAGCTGTTCAAAGGTATTTTTGTCGGGATCTTTTTGGGGTGAAAACTTGGTGAATCTGAAACCTTTCATACGTGTACAACAAAATTTAACTGCCAGAGGTTTTCACTTTTGGAAATACCTTAGTCATTTTCGATAAGTGCGGCGATCTCCTCTGCCTGAAGGTGGCAATTGAGCCATTCCCCCTCAAAACTGGCTCCGTATTTTTTATAAAAACCAATGGCGGGTTCGTTCCAATCCAGCACCTGCCACATCATGCCCGTGCAGCCGTCCTCCAATGTTTTCGCCAAAACGGCTTCAAAAAGAAGTTTTCCCGCGCCTTTGCCTCGTTCTTCGGCCGTAATGATGTAATCTTCCAGGTACAGTCTTTTGCCTTTCCAGGTACTGTATCGGTAATAATAAATCGCCGTCCCAATGATGGAAGCATCTTCTTTTCTTTCTACGACAAAAAATCCGTAAACGGGATTGGGGCCGAAACCGTCCTTTTCCATCCGTTCTACGGAATTCGTCACTTCGTGGGGGGCTTTTTCATACAGGGCCAACTCCTGAATGAGGCGGAATACTGCCGGCAGGTCCGCTTTTTTTCCTTTTCTCACTTGAAACATAGGTTGAAATTAGTAAAAAGGAGCTTATTTGTCCCAAAAACATCCCGGTTTCTTGCGAAATAAACCGGGATCCATACCAACGGGACTCGCTTGCCTGTTTATCTTTGAGAAACCAATGCCTCAACCCATGTTTTTATCCATCGACGCAGGGAATTCAACGGTCGTTTTTGGCTTGTATAGCGAAGAAACCGCTACCTGGCATCCCACATTGCGGGTAGATACGCGCAAAAAGCTGAGTGTTTTGCAGCTGGAAAAGTTGCTTGGTCACTACTTTTTGGAAAATGATTGGAAGCTGGAATCGGTAGACGCGATCGGACTGAGTACCGTGGTACCGGACCTGGAACCCGTTTTGATGCAGTGCTGCAAAAACTTTTTTGGAAGAAAACCCTACCTTATCAATGGCTACAGCTACGACAAACTCCCGGTGCATACAGGGAATCCCCACGAAATTGGCAGCGATTTGATGGCCAATATCACCGCTGCATACAGCGTATTCCGAGAGGCCTGTATTGTGGTGGATTTTGGGACGGCGCTTACTTTCAGCACCGTGGACGATGCGGGAAAAGTGATCGGAATTAACATCGTTCCGGGTATCAAAACAGCCATCAATTCCTTGTTCAGCCGAACGGCCAAATTGCCAAAAGTGCAATTCGAAATGCCGGCTTCCATTCTGGGAAAAACCACGGTTCATTCCATTCAGGCGGGAATTTTTTACGGATATACTGCCCTGGTCAAAGGCATGCTGGCATCCATCTCCGCGGAGACCAACTGCAGCTACAAGATCGCCGCCACCGGGGGCTTGTCGGCCGTCATGGACCATTTAAACGATCAGTTTGACTTGGTGGACATACACCTCACGCTGAAAGGAATTCACCAAATCACCAGCTTGAACAGCTGAGCATTGGCCCGAGGTAAGGCCGGATCATTTGGAAGTTTACACAAAAATCAGTAGTTTATTTCTCGTAACCATCCATCCATAAAACCGCACACGTA
Source organism: Cyclobacterium xiamenense (assembly GCF_900109255.1). Lineage (NCBI taxonomy): Bacteria > Pseudomonadati > Bacteroidota > Cytophagia > Cytophagales > Cyclobacteriaceae > Cyclobacterium > Cyclobacterium xiamenense. Next base: position 138,159 of record NZ_FNZH01000002.1, read on the forward strand.
TGAACCCCCAACCACAACCCTTCGATTACTATCTGAATGCGCTGAAATACAAGTATGCCAAGTTTGACGGCAGGGCAAGACGAAGTGAATACTGGTATTTTGTCTTGTTCAACGTTTTGGTGAGTATCGGTATCGGTATCGTCGGCGCCATTCTGGATTCCACGTTTTTAAGTGGGCTTTACAGCCTGGCCGTATTGATACCCGGAATAGCCGTTGCCGTCCGCCGCCTACACGATACGGGCAGGTCGGGATTTTGGATCGCCATCGGGCTGATTCCGATCGTGGGGCTGATTGTGTTGCTCGTATTTTTCGTTGAAGACAGCAAGCCTGACAATCAATACGGTCCAAACCCAAAAACCCTGCTGTAAAAAGAAAAAAAGCGAGTCTTACTCAGACTCGCTTTTTACAATAACTTCTATAGGTTCTCCTGAACTATCCAGGAATTTGTACTCCGTCACCGGTAGTGAAGAATCTTTGATCAGACTTATCCATTTGTAGTAGTTAAAAAACCATCGTATCCTTTTGGAAAAGATGCCGTGTGTAAAATAGGCATACAGATAAGGATGCAAGGCTATTTTAATCTTCGATTCGTTTTGGTGTGTTGCAAGATGGTTTAAATCTTTTTCCAATTTATCTGCTACCAGGATCGATGCCTGGATTTTTCCGGTTCCATTACAGGAAGGGCAGGTTTCTTTGGTGACAATGTTCATTTCGGGTCGGACGCGTTGACGGGTGATTTGCATCAGTCCGAATTTCGTAAGCGGGAGAACCGTGTTTTTGGATCGGTCATCCCGCATCGCTTCCTTCATTGCTTCGAAAATGGCCCGCTTGTTATCGGCCTTTTTCATGTCAATGAAATCAATCACGATGATACCACCCATGTCGCGTAGCCTTAATTGTCTTGCAATTTCCTTTACCGCCACCAAATTGGTTTTGAGGCCGGTATTTTCCTGATCATTTTCCTGATTGGATTTATTTCCGCTATTGACATCCACCACATGAAGGGCTTCTGTATGCTCAATAATGAGGTACCCGCCCTGAGGCAGACTGACGGTGGTTCCAAACAGGCTTTTGATCTGCTTTTCTATACCAAAACTTTCAAAGAGCTTTGCTTTTCCGTTGAAAAGCTTAACAATTTTTTCCTTTTCTGGAGCGATCGATCGTATGTAAGATCGCATCTGATCGTAAATTACTTCATCCTCTACCGTGATTGCGTCGAACGATTCGTTGAGCAGGTCCCTAATAATAGAGGAGGCCAAACTCATTTCTCCGATGATTTTGTCTTTCACCTTGGCTTTTTGCAGCTTCCGCATGCCATCTTCCCACGTTTCGAGGAGATTTCTGAGATCTTTATCCAGTTCGGTGACAGATTGTCCGTCTGCCACGGTACGGATGATTACCCCAAAATTTGCAGGTTTGATGGATGTGATAAGCCGGGCAAGTCTTCGTCGTTCTTCGGCGCTGCGTATCTTTTTGGATACATTTACCGTGTCAGAAAAAGGCACTAAAACCAGGTATCGACCAGCAAGGGAGAGCTCACAGGACAGTCGCGGTCCTTTGGTTGAAATCGGTTCTTTCACTACCTGAACCAAAACCTGATTGTTTTTTGACAATACCTGGGAAATCTTTCCCAGCTTGTCAATTTCAGGCTCGCTTTCAAAGCCCTTCAGGCTGATTCCCTGATGGCTTTTGTTCCGGATAAGTTTCACCAGCTTGTTAAGGCTGTTCACCCGGGGTCCAAGATCCTGGTAATGTAGAAATGCGTCTTTTTCAAAACCTACGTCAATAAACGCGGCGTTTAGACCATTGACGATTTTCTTTACAGAACCAAGATAGATATCTCCGACTTTAAACTTGTTGTCTTCTTCTTCAACGTGAAGCTCAATCAAGCTTTTGTTTTTCAACAAAGCAATGCGACTACCGTTTTGAGATGAATCAATTAATAATTCTGAACTCAAATTGTGTCTCTGTTATGAAATAAAAGAACGTTTAAAATGAAAGAAGGGTAAAAATTACTTCTTCTTGTGTCGGTTTTTTCGCAATCGTTTTTTTCGCTTGTGCGTAGCGATCTTGTGTCGCTTTCTTTTTTTACCGCAAGGCATAATTTTATGGTTTAAAGTTTAACACTCATTTAAATTATAGTCTATCCAAATAATTTTCGATCCCGGATAAAATCTGTGGATCATCTGTTAGTTCCCTAAGGGATTCCAATTGTGTCTTCGCCCGACTTCGTTGGTCGGATTCAAACAGGCTCACGCCCAAATAAAACTGACCCTGAATGTTGTCAGGGTGATTGGCTACCAGCCGTTCAAACCGCTCAACGGCGCGTTTGTACTGACCGCTCTGCATGGACAATATGCCCATATTGAATAATGCCTCCTCGTTGTCGGGATCCTGTTCGAGAATATCCCGTAACATGGTGATACCCTGCATGGGATTGGAGGAAGACACGTACGTCATCGCCACTTTCGTCTTCAGGTCCAACCGCTCGGGAGAAGCCTCCAAGACTTTACCCAGGTAAAACCGCGCTCTTTCTGCGAGCCTTCTGGTCTTTTCCTCTTCCATGGCAAAGCCAAATGCTTCGTAGTATTGATTTCCGGCTTTTTCCCAGTTTTCAGGGCCAGGCACTTTCTCTGCGATCAGCCCAAAATAGTAGGCAGCGCTGTCGAGCTTTCCACTCTTCTCATAGACCCTACCTATGGAATCAGCAAATATAACAAAATTTTCGTCATCCGGTTCCCCTTCCATTTCTGCCATCAGTTTTTCGATCATTTCCTGATCGGCTGCATTCAGCGAACCTCCGTGGGAAGTAGCGTCCGGATTAACGTCAGATCCCAAACTACTTTCGGTACCTGCCATTCCTTGTTCCTGATCATTATCCACCACTACCAGGGGTAGGGAATAGAGAAAATAAATCAGCAACAACCCTGCAACAACGAAAATAATTTGGGATCTCTTCATCTTTTCTTTTTACCAGAAATTAATCCTGCGGAGCCAATTCTTTCACGCTTTGGCTATTTTTGATTTTTTCGATAAAAGTTTTTGATGGCTTGAATGCCGGAACGTAATGTTCGTCGATCACGATTGCCGTGTTTTTAGAGATGTTTCTCGCAATTTTTTTAGCTCTCTTTTTGTTAATAAAGCTGCCAAAACCTCTGACATAGATATTTTCTCCTTCTGCCATTGAATCCTTAACGACCCTGAAGAACGCTTCCACGGTTTGTGTAACATCGTCCTTCTGAATTCCTGTCTTCTCCGAAATCTTTGTGATTACCTCTGCTTTAGTCACTGTCTTAAAATTTTGTTGTGTAATTTAATAGAGGCTTAACCTCCTATTAACCAAGTAATTTTGGGAGTGCAAATTTACAATAACCATTCCAATTAAAAAATAAAATGAATAAAATTACCTTGTTTTGTTAGATAAGTGGTGAATAAACAAACTCTAAATATTTTGACTAGTACCTATTTTACTGAAAAACTTCTCGGTTGGTATCCCCTTCACCGTCGCGATTTGCCATGGAGAGCCACCCGGGATCCATATATCATTTGGTTGTCCGAAATCATTCTCCAGCAGACACGGGTAGCTCAGGGCCTGCCGTATTTTCATGCGTTTGTTAGCCGATTTCCCCGCGTACAAGATCTGGCAGCAGCACCGGAGGAAGACATTCTCCGCACCTGGCAGGGGCTGGGTTATTACAGCCGCGCCCGAAATCTCCATGCCTGTGCCCGGCAAATCGTCCAGGAACGAGGGGGTAAGTTTCCAGAAAACTACGAGTCCTTGCTGCAGCTAAAGGGCGTAGGCCCCTACACTGCAGCAGCCATTGCCTCCTTTGCCTACCAGGAGCCGGTGGCAGTGGTAGACGGAAACGTGTACCGGGTATTGGCGCGGTTTTTTGGCATTTCCACCGATATTGCCTCCCATGCAGGTAAGAAAGAATTTCAGGTCCTTGCCAATCAGCTCATTCCAGGCGAGCATCCGGATCAATACAACCAGGCGATCATGGAGTTTGGCGCCCTGCAATGCACCCCCTCGAACCCGGATTGCCCAAATTGTCCGCTTTCATCCGGATGTCTGGCCTGGAACCGCAACCTGGTATCCAGCCTGCCCCTGAAAGAAAAAAAGACCAAAGTCCGCTCCCGGTTTTTTACCTACCACCACATACAGGTGGAAGGCCATGTTGTCATTCACAAACGGACCGAAAGCGATATCTGGCAAGGTTTGGTCGACTTCCCCCTGGAAGAATTTACTTCTTTGGAGCAGATTCTTTCTCCAAGACCTGAAAACCTGTCAGTCCTACGGGAATTAGCGTCCCTTGGACCGGTTTTTGAACAAGGAACACAACAGCCCTGGAAACACTTGCTAAGTCACCAGAAAATATATGCGTCCTTTGTGAATATTACCATCCCGGAGGACCAACAAGTCAAGCTTGAAAAATGGGCGCAGAAAAACGGGTACCAACTGGTAGACCGCCAAAGACTGGAGGAATTGGGAAAGCCCAAATTGATTGTTCGGTACTTGAATCAAAAAAAATAATTCAATATATTTCATTTATAATTTTTACATCCAATCTGACTAAAAACGACAAACCATGGCAGGAGTAAATAAAGTAATTTTAGTAGGCAATCTGGGTGCCGACCCGGAAGTCAAACACCTGGAAGGCGACAAAGTCGTGGCGAATTTGCGGCTGGCCACTACGGAGGCTTACAAGGACCGGACCGGAAATCGCGTAGAAAATACCGAGTGGCATGACCTGGAGCTATGGGACGGACAGGCCAAAGTAGCCGAGCAATACCTACGAAAAGGAAGCCAAATCTACGTAGAAGGCAAAATCAAATCCGATACCTGGCAAGACGATCAAGGAAACAATCGCAAAAAAGTCCGAATCCGGGTACTGAGTTTTACCATGTTGGGCTCCAAAAATATGGGACCGGATAATCCCTCCTCGGGATCGGGCCAAACTGCCGCCAATCCGGAAAGTGTACGGGGTAACCAAATGGCCCAGCAGCCATCCTTTGAAAATGAGGAAGATGGTTCTGACGATTTACCGTTCTAAGCCAACCGGGTTCCGTTAAAATTCTGTAGTTTTGCAAAAATTAATTTTCATACATTAATGGACGACCCCTACCCGAGTTTGCTGCTGCTGGCAGATGTTCTGGCTGTTTCACCGGTTTACGTGGTATCCAATGCGATTCTATTCATCGTCTTGTTGGTTATATCCGCATTGGTCTCTGGCTCAGAGGTAGCTTTTTTTTCGTTGAACCACGAGGATATTGCGTCTATCCGGGAAACTCCGGATTCCCGATCGGAAAAAGTGATTGCGCTCATAGAAAATCCCCAGAAATTGTTGAGCACCATTTTAATCCTTAACAACCTGATCAATATCAGCATCGTCACGCTGACTACTTTTTTTACCTGGACGGTATTCGGAACGGATACCACTGGCATTGTCATCATCCTTTTTCAAACGGTAGGCGTGACCTTCGCCATTGTATTTATTGGAGAGATCGTTCCCAAGGTCTATGCCAATGCCGCCAGGGTGGCCTTTTCGCGGCTGACGTCCACTTTTCTGTATTTTTTTTCCCTGCTGCTCAGCCCCCTGTCTTATGCGCTGATGGCCATGAGTAACGTCATTGAAAAACGCATCGAGCGAAAAGGCTATTCCCTATCCGTGGATGAATTGCACCAGGCGCTGGAAATCACCTCGGTGGATACCAGCAATAACGAACGGGATATTTTAAAGGGGATTGTAAATTTCGGCACCTTGTCTGTCAAACAAGTGATGCGTTCGCGCATGGACCTTACAGCAGTAGATGTGGATATGGACTTTCATGAGTTGATGGATAAGATCAATAAAAGCGGCTATTCGCGAATACCCGTTTACGAAGACACCATCGATCAAATCAAAGGTATCCTTTACATCAAAGACCTGCTCGACCACATTGATAAAGATGAACATTTTCGTTGGCAGGATCTGATTCGAAAAGGCTATTTTATTCCTGAAAATAAAAAACTGGCAGACCTGTTAAAGAATTTTAAAAACAGACGGGTACATATGGCGATCGTCGTGGACGAATACGGCGGAACCTCGGGTCTGGTGACCTTGGAAGACCTGATCGAAGAGATCATCGGAGACATCAACGACGAATTCGATGATGTGGAAGAACACCTGTTTCGAAAAATCGACGAGCGAACGTATATCTTTGAAGGAAAGATATCGTTGAACGATTTTTGCAAAAAGCTGGATTTGGACATTCAACTATTCGACGAGGTGAAGGGGGAAAGCGAATCCTTGGGGGGGTTATTACTGGAACTAAATTCCAATTTACCAAAAAACGGGACTAAAATCAGGTTTGAAAACTTTGAGTTTACCATCATTGCCGTAGACACCCGGAAAATAAAAAAAGTAAAAGTGGTATTGGATGCCCCGATAGACAAAAACATTCCGGACCATTCCGACTGAGCCCATTACCGATCTACCGGACTATTAAAAGATTCAGTTTAATTTTTGTAGGGACCGGTTTATTTTTCTGATTTTTTTTTGTAGTTTTAAAATTACGAAAAGCGAGCTTGAATGAGCACTTCAACCCGAAGACTTTCTAAAAAGTGGTTAAAAATCGAACCAGAAAATTCAAAACAAACGTAAAATAAGCTCAAATAGGTTCGGATTTAAGGGTAATCTCTTATTCTGTTAATGATAATTTTTTATTTGGTTCTGAACATTTCTTTCATTTTTGTTTTACCTTTATTGTCTAGAATTTAAAATTTGAAAAATTTATTGTGAATTTTTCAAACCGATTGGAATACCTATTACAAATAAATATACCAGAATGAATCAAGGATTATATCGTTCACAGTTTGAGCATGATGCCTGCGGAATTGGGGCTGTTGTGAATGTGAAAGGCCAAAAAAGCCACGAAACGATAAGTGATGCTTTGCTAATGCTTAGCAATATGGAGCATAGAGGTGGAAGAGGAAGTGATCCCAAAACCGGGGACGGTGCCGGTATCCTCATCCAACTTCCCCATACGTTCTTGAAAGAGGTGACGCTAAGGCTTGGTTTTGGGTTACCGGAAGAAGGAAGCTATGGCGTTGGCATGGTCTTTTTCCCCAGAAACAAGCAACTATACAGAAAAAGCAAAACACATTTAAACACACTAATTCAGGAGCTTGGATTCGATTTGCTCGGCTACAGGTCCGTACCTACCGATGAAACAGTACCCGGATCCGGTGCATTGGAAGTAATGCCCATTATTGAGCAAGTATTTGTGCGGCATCAGGACGGGCTTTCGGGCATCGACCTGGAGCGTAAGTTGTACGTGCTGAGAAACTATGCCACCCGCGTCATCAATGCAACCATCCCCGGTGTCAACGATGCGTTTTACTTTGCAAGTTTCAGCAGCCAAACCGTCATCTACAAAGGACAGCTGCGAACGGATCAGGTGCTAACCTTCTACAAAGACCTGCAAAACAACAAGCTTACCTCCGCAATCGCACTCGTGCATTCTCGTTTTTCGACGAACACCTTCCCAAATTGGCGATTGGCGCAACCCTTCCGTTTCCTATCGCATAATGGGGAAATAAACACCATCCGGGGCAATCTAAATAAAATGCGCTCCAAAGAAACGCTGATGAAAACGGCGCTTTTCACGGACGAGGAACTTCAGATGCTCATGCCGATCACCAATGCCAAGCATTCGGATTCTGCCAATCTGGACGCCATGGTGGAGCTATTGACCCTTAGCGGAAGAAGCCTCCCTCACGTCATGATGATGCTGGTGCCGGAAGCCTGGCAAGACAATAAAACCATGGACAAGAAGAAGAAAGCCTTCTATAAATTCCATGCGTCCCTGGTCGAACCCTGGGACGGCCCTGCGGCCTTATTGTTTACGGATGGAAAATCCCTGGGTGCGACACTAGACCGTAACGGGCTTCGTCCACTCCGCTATTTCGTTACCTCTGACGATCGGCTTATCCTTTCCTCGGAAGCAGGAGCCTTGCCTATTCGGGATGCCACCATTTTGGAAAAAGGCCGAATTAGCCCCGGCCGAATGCTGCTAGCCGATCTGGCAAAAGGAAAGGTAGCCTTCGATGAGGAAGTCAAAGCTGAGGTGTGTAATCGAAAACCGTATGACGCCTGGATTCGAAAAGAACGGCTGAAGTTGCGATTGATTCCTTCACCGAAGGAGCTTTCCCTACCCTACAGCACCGAAAACATTCGCAAGCGGCAGACCATTTTTGGCTACAGTCAGGAAGACCTGAAAGTCCTGCTCGCTCCCATGGGTGATACCGCCTATGAGCCGATTGGATCCATGGGTGCCGACACGCCACTTGCCGTACTGTCCAAACAAAGCCAGCATATCTCCAATTACTTCAAGCAGCTTTTTGCCCAGGTAAGTAATCCACCCATCGACCCCATCCGGGAGCGATTGGTGATGTCACTTTTCACCCGAATCGGTGAAAGCCACAACATCCTGGAAGAAAGTCCGCAACATACCCGGCAAATCCACATATCTCAGCCCGTGTTGCTGAACGAGGATCTGGAAAAATTGAGAAACCTGGAAGACAGAGGGTATCGGTCTGCCACCTTGCATGCACACTTTACAGCCGACCACCAACCCGGTCGCCTCCTGGAGGCACTGAACCGCCTCTGCCAGGACGCAGAGGACGCGATCAAGGCAGGTAAAAATATACTGATCATTTCGGATAGAGACTGCAAACAGGAAACGGCCCCCATTCCGTCACTCCTGGCCGTTGGGGCCGTGCATCACCACCTGGTGAATCAGAAAATCCGAACCAAAGCGGGAATCGTGGTGGAAGCCGGAGATATCCGTGAAACCCACCATTTTGCCACGGTAATCGGGTACGGTGCCAGTGCCATAAATCCCTACCTGGCCTTGGAAACGCTTCTCTACCTCAACGAGAACGAGATGCTTTCCAAAAAGATACCGCAGAAAAAGCTGTTTGAAAACTACAAAGAAGCGATTGGAAAAGGCTTACTTAAAGTACTCTCCAAAATGGGAATCAGTACACTGCAATCCTACCAAAGTGCACAGATTTTTGAAGCGATCGGTTTGGGTCCGGAAGTCATCGAAAGGTGCTTTAAAGGCACTGTAAGTAGAATCAGCGGAGTGTCCTTCGATGAATTGGCAGACGAAGTATTGGTCCGCCACCATGCCGCCTACGAGACCGAAAGTCCCTTGTTGGAAGCAGGTGGAATTTACCAATGGAAGCGGCGGGGAGAAAAGCATTTGTTTAACCCCGAAACCATCCATTTATTGCAAAAATCGACCCGGCTGGGGGATTACGGATTGTACAAAAAATTTGCGAAAAAGATAAACGACCAAACCAAGGATGCATTGACCTTGCGGGGACTACTGGAGTTTAAAAAACGTATTTCCATTCCTGTAGAGGAAGTGGAACCGGTAGAAAAGATTATGAAACGCTTCGCCACCGGTGCTATGTCGTTTGGGTCCATTTCCCACGAGGCCCACAGTACCTTGGCCATTGCCATGAACCGAATCGGTGCGAAAAGCAATAGCGGGGAAGGTGGAGAAGACGAAATCCGCTTTGAGAAAAAGCCCAATGGAGACTGGGAACGCTCTGCGATCAAGCAGGTGGCCTCGGGAAGGTTTGGCGTTACAAGTAATTACCTGGCCAATGCCGACGAGTTGCAAATCAAAATGGCCCAGGGAGCCAAGCCTGGAGAGGGTGGACAGCTACCCGGGCATAAGGTGGACGACTGGATCGGTCGGGTACGGCACTCAACGCCGGGCGTGGGATTGATTTCACCTCCGCCACACCACGACATCTATTCGATTGAGGATTTGGCGCAGCTTATTTACGACCTCAAGAATGCAAACCGGAAAGCCCGGATCAACGTAAAACTGGTCTCTCAGGCCGGTGTTGGTACCGTGGCAGCAGGGGTAGCCAAGGCCCAATCGGATGTAATCTTGATTTCCGGAGCGGATGGTGGTACGGGAGCCTCTCCCTTGAGCTCCATCCGGCATGCCGGATTACCCTGGGAACTAGGTCTTTCTGAAGCCCACCAAACCCTGGTGAAAAACAACCTGCGAAGCCGGGTAACCCTGCAAACCGACGGGCAATTGCGCACGGGCCGGGACCTCGCCATCGCCGCGCTGCTTGGTGCCGAGGAATGGGGTATCTCTACCGGAGCCCTTGTGGTGGAAGGCTGCATCATGATGCGAAAATGCCACCTCAATACCTGTCCCGTAGGCATCGCTACCCAAAACCCCGAACTCCGAAAGCTCTTTACAGGCGATCCGGATCACGTGGTAAACTACTTCCGTTTCCTGGCCGAAGACCTTCGGGAAATCATGGCCTCTTTGGGATTCCGTACGGTGAACGAAATGATCGGTCAAAGCGATGTGCTTAAGGCAGCCAATGGGCAGATGAACCATTGGAAATGGGATAAATTGGACTTGAGCCCGATTTTCCACAAAGTGGAAGTTCCGGACCACGTGGGTATTTACAAGCAAATCGATCAGGATTTCCGACTGAAAAAAGTACTCGACAGAAAGCTAATCCAGGCGGCCACCCCGGCGCTCGAACAAGCAAATCCGGTGCGGGGAAGTTTTGAGATTAAAAACGTAGACAGAACGGTGGGTGCCATGCTATCCAACGAGGTTTCCAAGTTTTTTGGCAGCCCCGGATTACCGGACAATACCATCCACTTTAAATTCAAGGGATCGGCCGGACAGACCTTCGGTGGTTTCCTGGCCAAAGGCATCACCTTTGAATTGGAAGGAGAGGCCAATGACTATTTCGGAAAAGGGCTCTCTGGTGGAAAGCTGGTTGTTTTCCCAAGCCGAAATGCCAATTTCGTAGCCGAAGATAACATCATTATCGGCAACGTGGCTTTCTACGGTGCCACTTCGGGCAAGGCTTTTATCAAAGGAAAAGCCGGAGAGCGGTTTTGCGTGCGGAACTCGGGAGTCGAAGCAGTCGTTGAAGGAATCGGGGATCATGGCTGCGAATACATGACCGGTGGCCTGGCAGTGATTCTTGGCGAAATCGGCCGTAACTTCGCTGCCGGTATGAGTGGGGGTATTGCGTACATTTTCAAAGAAAATATAGGCAATATCAACAAAGAAATGGTAGACATCGACCCACTGAACGAAGACGATTACGCTACCATCAAAGCTTCACTGCAAGAACATTTGGAATACACGTCCAGCAATATCGGCAACGCAATTCTGGAAGATTGGGAAGCAAACAAAGCGCGCTTCATCAAAGTTATCCCAAGAGACTACAAAGAAGTACTGAGAAAAAGAGCGTTGGAAAATTCAAAAACATTAGTGTAATATGGCGGATAAGGAAGGTTTCTTAAAATACAAACGACAGCTACAAAGCTCACGGTCGCCTGAAAATAGGAAAAACGATTACAAAGAAATATACAAACCCTTGGACCCCAAGGTATTGAATCAGCAGGCAGCCCGATGCATGGATTGCGGCATCCCCTTTTGCCACAACGGCTGCCCCCTGGGCAATGTCATTCCGGATTTTAACGATGCGGTTTACCACAAGGAATGGGAATTGGCCTACAACATCCTTCGCGGCACCAACAACTTCCCGGAGTTTACCGGTAGGATATGCCCTGCGCCCTGTGAGGCCAGTTGTGTACTGGGCATCAACAAAGACCCGGTGGCGATCGAGTTGATAGAAAAGAGCATTGCAGAAAAAGCTTACGAACTTGATTTGGTCAAGCCAAAAATCCCAGCCCATCGGACTGGTAAAAAGGTAGCAGTCATTGGTTCCGGGCCTGCGGGTCTTGCCGCGGCAGACCAGTTAAATCAGGCGGGGCATGAAGTCACCGTATTTGAAAAAGACAAGGAAGTAGGTGGCCTGCTTCGGTATGGCATCCCTGACTTCAAATTGGAGAAATGGGTGATTGAGCGCAGGGTAAATGTGATGAACGAAGAGGGTGTCATATTCAGCAAGGACACCGAGGTTGGGTTCAATATCAAAGCCGAAAACATACTTCAAAATTACGATGCCGTTGTTTTGTCCACTGGAGCACAGCACCCCCGGGATTTGAAAATCAACAACCGGGATGCCCAGGGCGTACACTTCGCGATGGATTTTCTGGGACGGCAAAATCAGGTAATCGCCGGAGAGTTGGATGAAAATCCGATCCATGCAAAAGGCAAGCACGTGATTGTAATTGGTGGCGGCGATACGGGGAGTGACTGCATCGGTACGTCTAACCGCCACGGAGCAGCTTCCGTAACGCAACTGGAACTGCTTCCCAAGCCTCCACAGGGCAGGACCACCCTCAATCCATGGCCAGAATGGCCCATGACGCTGAGAACCTCCAGTTCCCACGAAGAAGGAGCGGAACGCGTATGGTCGGTACTTACCAAAGAGTTTACCAAAGATGCCGATGGAAATGTTACAGGTCTTACAGTAGTGGAAATCGAGTGGAAGGAAGAAAACGGAAGAATGCAGTTTTACGAAATCGAAGGTACTGAAAAGACGCTTCCTTGCGACCTGGCATTGCTAGCGATCGGCTACCTAGGGCCCAAATCTGGGCTTCTGGAAGCTTTTGACGTGGAATTGATGGAAAACGGGCTGCCCAAATCCCAAAATTACCAAAGTTCTGTCCCTAAGGTTTTTCTTGCCGGGGACATGCGTCGGGGTCAATCCCTGGTGGTATGGGCCATTGCCGAGGGTAGGGAATGTGCCGTAGAGGTGGATAAATTCCTAAGCGGTGGAAAATCTTCCCTGGCCCGAAGGGATCAGTCCTTCTACTCCTACGAGCAAAGCGAGGCGGAGGCCTAAACTTGAGGAGTTGATTGAATAAAATACAATAAAAGGCAGTTTTTTGAAACTGCCTTTTTTTTTAAAAACACCCAAAAATGGAAGAATTTGGTCCAGGTGAACACCGGAGCCAGGCTTGTTTTGTTGGGAGGCGACGCACAATTCTACCATTTTTTTGGCCACTAATCGCACGTACCCCTCGACCGCATTCGCTAAGGGAGTATCGGGGACGCTTGGCGTGGTGGTGACCAGTACCAAAGATGGAAGAATCATACATCCCTTTATCCCAAACGAAGGGGACAAAGACCTGGATGAGGAGGCACTAGGAGTGACTCGCTTACACCCAGACGAATGGGTTCCACTAGAACTAATCGCGTAGCCATGGATAGTTTGGTCCTTCTATTCCTCAATTTTCGACGGGGCTAAAGCGCCCTCCACTACCCGAAAAAAGCAGTGCTACCCGGAGATAAAAAATTTCAGGCTTTATTAGATTAAATCTAAATAATAATTGTATATATTTGGTCGGAAAGGCGCCGTCCTTTGTCGGAGGTTTGCACTGCGCTTTCGCAGGGCTGGTTTGTTGCTTGGCTGACAGACACTGCTGCGGGATGCTCCGCTAGTAGCATTACCCCAAACGAAGGCAGTGAGAATAAATACCCATTTGATCCGGTTTCAAACAAGGCGGGGACATCCGTACTGACTTGATTCCGCTAAAAATACTAGCAAATGTTTTTCCCATGAATACACCTGGCACCAACCTGTCCTGGATTACAATCCGAAAATTTGTTAACGACATTCATCTCTGGGCTGGACTGATTAGCGGCATTGTGTTGCTGATCGTATGTCTAACCGGAACCTTGTATGTCTACAATACCGAAATTAGGGAGTGGGCTGCCTCCCATCTTTACCGGGTAGAGGTGCCTCCCGGGCAAACCAGGTTAGCGGTGGAAACCATTCTTGAGAATGGACAGAAATATATCGAAGGAGATATTACCGGACTAAAAATTCCCTACGAGGCCAACCGCAGCTTGCAGGTGACCGCCAGGGCCGAGGGGGACCTTAGCCGTTTTGGGACGACCTATTTTTTCAATCCGTATACCGCTGCCTACCTGGGCAATAGCAAAGAACCCAACCCTGCAGCGGAGGTAATGGGGAAGCTCTTTAGCCTGCATCGCTGGCTGCTCCTGGACAAAATAGAAGAGCCATTGATCGGTGGGTTGGAAAACCGCAAGCTGGGAAGTTACATCACGGGAAGTGCCACTATTTTGTTTACCATAGGAGTCCTGACCGGTCTGATCATCTGGGTGCCCAGAAAAGCCCGCTATTGGCGGAAAGGGTTGAAAATCAAATTCGACAGCAATTGGAAACGGATCAACCACGACTTACACAATACCCTGGCTTTTTATTCCGCACTCGTTCTTTTCCTCATGGGGGTCACCGGGCCTTTCTGGTCCTTCCCCTGGTACCGGGAAGGCTTGCAAAAAACCCTCGGCACCTATCAGGAGCGCAGGGAAGCCAAACCGGAAAAAAGTGCTGCAACGACCAATGCCGCACCGAAAGAAAGTGGAGCAATGGCCTTGTTTCCTATGGAAGAATACGTGGAAGTGGCCGACCTGGCGTTGGGCTACAAAGGAAGCTACAGCATTGATCTGCCTCAGAAAGGGGCAACAGACGTACGCATTAGCAAAAAGAGGGCAGGCTTTTTTGCGCCCGCCGCTTCGGACCAGGTGGTAGTGGATGCCGGCACAAAAGCAGTAAAGCAAGTGGCGTTGTTTCGCGATCAACCCTTCAACCAACGTATTTCCCGGTCCATCAAAGCCCTGCATGTGGGGGACGTGTACGGGTCCTTTAGCAAGTTGCTGTATTTTATTTCCTGCCTGATAGCAACCAGCCTGCCTGTCACCGGCACCCTTATCTGGATCAATAAGATGAAAAAGAAAAAACAGACAAGGAAACCAGCAAAAGGCCGGGAAACCGTCACTTCCTACTAATGGATCTGTACGAGGAAAAAGCAATCCGGCGGTAGATATCTCGTAGGGAATCAATCCGGAAAAAGGCTCGCATCCATGTTGGGGATAATCCGCAAGGCATTTTTATAGTAAACTTTTTTCAATACTTCGTCCGGCAAGTCCAGGCCGTACATGCGCCAGAAGGCATGGTATTTCTTGTAGTAGGGGAAATACTCATCGGCTGTTTCCAACACCCGGAAATAGGTGTAAAATTCTTCTTTGTTGTAGGCATCCTTTCCAAAAAGAATCCGGTCCTGGTACTGGATAAAAAATTCCCGTGCCATGCGGGGCTGCCTACCGAATTCGGCTATAACTGCTCCAATACCAAAGTTTACATTGGGATATTCCTCCAGGTGACGTCCGGCTTTTGCCAGATCGTTAGCCATCCAGCCCATATGGGCATTGATAAAGGTGGTCTTGGGGTGCTTGCGAAACACATGGTGTTGCTCGGCAATGATTTGCTCGAAAGGCGCCGGGTTGTCCGGGCCTCGTTTTCGGTTGGGGTTAATTTTTAACTCCAGCCAGCGCTCGTTGCGGGCATCCATGGGCTGCCAAAAGGGGGCCGGGTCTGCCGCATGGATAAGCACCGGAATGCCCAGTTCGCCGCACTTGGCCCATACCGGGTCCAGGTCAGGATGGTCAATCGGTACCCGGTTGCCTTGGATATCATTGATAGAAAGTCCGAGGCTTTTGTAAATCTTCAAGCCATTGGCACCATTTCTTACGTCCGTTTCCAGCTCCTCTACTGCATTTTTCACCCAATCTTCGCCTCCAAAACCCTCGAACCCCAAATTGGTAAAGACAATAAAACGACCCGGAGCGACGCCGTTAAACCGGCGGATCATCGAATTCAAGTAGGCCTGGGCATCGATTTCACTCCGGCTCCTGGCAAATCCCTTACCGCTAAGATTCACCATGGTGGCCATATTCAGTTCATCCATTTCGGATACCAGGCGATGGATCAGTTCCTGTGTCACGTTCCATTGATGGCTGTGAATGTCGACAAAGGGGAATTTTGCCGATTTTACCGGGTTTTCGGGAACTACCAGCGTGGATACAGGCTCGTATTCCTCGAAACCCATTTCCTGGGCATTTGCGGTAGGCGGACAGAAAACAACGAGCGAGAGCAGGCCAGCTAACAGCGTTTTGAGAAGAGAGGAAGCACGTTCGGACATGGCAATTGGTTTTGAATCAGCGTTGAATTTACAACAGAAATGTCAATCTTCCAGCACATCGCCCCAGCTTCTTACAAATGCCTTCCACCGGGATACCCCATTCCAGGTAGCAGTCGATTTATCACAGGAAGGGTGGCGAGATTTTAGCACTATCAGAATTTAATGTACTTTTGATCGTTGATATGACGAACAGTTATGATAAAAATCTATACGGACGGCTCCTCCCGAGGCAATCCGGGCCCCGGGGGATACGGCGTGGTGTTGCTATACAAAGACCTGCGAAAGGAGCTCGCTGAGGGCTTTCGCCTGACTACCAACAACCGCATGGAGCTGCTAGCGGTTATCCGGGGCTTGGAGGCGCTTAAGGTAGCGGGCCTCCCCATTACCATCTATTCCGATAGCAAATACGTGGTAGACGCCATCCAAAAAGGTTGGATCTGGGGCTGGCAAAAAAAGGGCTTTAAGGATAAAAAAAATCCCGACCTTTGGAAAAAATACATTCCGCTTCATCTTCAGTATAAACCTCGGTTTCATTGGGTAAAGGGCCACGATGGCAACATAGAAAACGAACGCTGCGACCAATTGGCAGTCGCTGCTGCCTCGGGTCCTGGTCTGAAAATCGACGCAGGTTACGAAGCCGCGCAGGAGAACGGCCTGTTATAGGGATGGCGAATAGTTATTTTCAATTCAAACAATTTTTGATTCGTCAGGACCGCTGTGCGATGAAATTGAGCACCGATGCGATCTTGCTAGGAGCCTTGGCTCAACACCCGGGCCCAAAACAAATCTTGGACATCGGAGCGGGAACGGGTGTTATTGGACTTATGCTTGCCCAACGATTTCCAGACGCAGAAGTGCATGGGGTGGAAATTGAGCAAGCAGCTTTTACCCAGGCTTCCGAAAACATTCAGCAGAGTCCATGGAAAGAAAGAATGAAACTATTTCATCTTCCCTTTCAAGCGTATGCGAAAAACTCCAACCAAAAATACGACTTGATCGCAAGCAATCCCCCCTATTTTGCGAATCACCTCAAGTCGAAAGACCCCGGAAGAAATTGGGCCCTTCACGATGATCAATTGTCGTTGACAGATTTGGTGAAAGGCGTCAATCGAGTCTTAGGTAAGGAAGGCTCCTTTTGGCTGATTTTGCCTGGCACGGAAATGAAACGTTTTGCCGAGTTAGCGCTCCATTCCGACCTCCACCGGAGTGTCCGGTATCAGATTTACGATCGACCGGAACGCCCACCCCACCGGGAAATCTGTTGCTTTAGAAAGTCTGTACAACCCAACAGCCATTCGCTCGGAATCTGCTTAAAAGATGCAGCCGGACAATACAGTCAGGCTTACCGTAAACTGTTACACGATTTTTTGCTCGATCGCTAGTACCCCGGATTCCTAGTCCTTTACCAACGTTACAAAAATCCCGATTTGGCAAACTGACACCATTGCGGGCACTACGTTTCAGCGGTATATTCCAGATAGCCTGCAAAAGGGGTGCGCTTAGCAGAAATACCGGACTGCCACAACTACTTCTTTATTGCCGCGAGAGAGCCGTCCGGTATTTTGTGCGTATTCCCCGATTCCGATTTATATGTTACCAAATCCCATCGAGGCCTAATTATTGCTGTGGTGAAACCATGAAACTTGTATACATCGGCACCTATCCCCCTCGCGAATGCGGCATTGGTATTTTCACCCAAGACCTTTACCAGGCCATGGTCGCCGATCCGGACAAGGAAAAAGCTGATACCCTCCCGGCAGAAAATCCGGTGGAAGGCTTCGTGGTAGCCATGAATGATCATGACCTGGAATATGCCTATCCAGAGGAAGTGAAAGTAGTCATTCGCCAGGAACAGCAACGCGACTACCTGAAAGCCGTGAAATACATCAATTTAAGCGGGGCAGAGCTGTGCATTTTGGAGCACGAGTTCGGTATTTTTGGTGGGCAGAATGGCATGTATATTTTGCCGCTGCTGCATCGGTTGGAAATTCCACTTATCGTTACACTTCACACGATTCTGGAAAAACCCTCCTACAACGAAAAGGCAGTATTGGAGCAAATCTGCAAAATGGCGTACAAAATTGTTGTAATGAGTCACAAGGCCATTGAATTTCTCCATTCCATCTACGATGTAGATCCAGGTAAAATCGAATTGATTGAACACGGTGTTCCCGATATTCAGTACGATCAGGAACAGTCGAAAAAGGCCTTCAAACTCGAAAAAAAGAAATTTTTACTCACGTTTGGCATCATCAGCAGGAACAAAGGGATCGAAACCGTCATCAAGGCCTTGCCAAAGGTGATTGAAAAACACCCCGATGTGGTTTATATGGTTTTGGGAAAAACCCATCCGAACGTGTTGCACCACTCGGGCGAAGAATACCGCAATTTCCTACACCTGCTCGTAAAAACCCTACACCTGCAAGAACATGTAATCTTCTTAAATGAGTTTATCGATCAAAACGAACTATTTAGATACCTGGCTGCTTCCGATATTTACATCACGCCCTACCTAAACGAGGCGCAGATTACCAGTGGTACCCTTTCCTATGCAGTTGGCGTCGGGTCTGCCGTTATTTCCACCCCTTACTGGCACGCAACTGAGCTTCTGGCCGAGGGACGGGGCCGATTGTTTGGTTTTAATGACTCTGTGGCTCTTTCCACCATCCTGCTGGAACTATTGGATGACCCGGAAGCGCTGAAAAAGATCCGCAAAAAAGCACGCGACTACGGAAAAACCATCACCTGGTCCAAATCCGGCGACAAGTATGTAGCGCTTGCAAGGGCTGTCTGCCGGGATAAACCGGAGGTTGTGTCCCGGCCGGAGACCCTGATTGACCCCCTGATGCTTCCGCCTTTTTCCTTGGACCATATCCGACGCCTGACCGACGATACGGGCATTATTCAGCACGCAAAATTTGGCATTCCCAATCTCAAAGAAGGCTATTGCCTGGATGACAATGCCCGTGCGCTACTAATGGTATTGATGGACTATCGGCAGACAAAAAATAAAATAGCCCTAAGCCTCGCCCCCATCTACCTGAGCTACATCCATTTTATGCAGAATGAAGACGGCACCTTCCGTAATTTTCTTAGTTTCAGCAGGCAATTTTTGGACGAGGTGGGATCCGAGGATTCCTTTGGGCGCACCATCTGGGCACTGGGATACCTCCTGGGCAACGCCCCCAATGATGCGTACTACCAGACTGGAAAGCTCGTGTTTTTCGACGCTTTGCCAAACTTCGAAAAAATTCAGTCCATCCGGGGCATCGCCAATACCATGTTGGGAATTAGTTACTACCTTACATCCAACCCTTCCGACGAGTCCATGGTAGAAACCCTAAGAAACCTGGCACACAAACTGGTCAATCACTACGGGGCAAACAGAACGGAAGATTGGAAATGGTTTGAGCCATTGCTGGCCTATGACAATGGAATTTTACCCCTTGCGCTACTGCATGCAGCCGAAATACTTCCGGAGGAACGAATCCGGGAAGTGGCCCTGGAAAGCATGGATTTTCTAACAAAAACAACCCTCCATGACGGTTACCTATCCATTATCGGTAACGAAAATTGGTATCAAAAAGAGGGCGAGCGGTCTCAGTTTGCCCAACAACCCATCGATGCACTGGCCATGATTCTGATGTATCAGCAGGCCTTTCACCTTACCAAAGACAAGGAATACCTATCAAAGCTCTTTTCCTGTTTTATGTGGTTTCTCGGCGAGAACGATTTACGAATGAGTCTATTCGACTTCGAAACCAAAGGTTGTTGCGATGGCTTCGAAAGCAATGGAATCAACCGAAACCAGGGGGCCGAAAGCTCCCTGGCATACCTGATTTCCTATTTGATCGTGTTGCAGGCCTTTGAAGAATTTGAAGAAAAGCAATTGGTAAAAACCACCGGGCAGGGTCGATAGGCAGAAAAATCCCGCCAGCTACCGCGTATTCTGCCTAATTCATCTTTTGCGTTAATTCCTATGAAAATCGCCGTTCTTTCACCCATTGCCTGGAGAACCCCACCGCTGACCTATGGTCCCTGGGAACAGGTGGCTTCCAACCTAACCGAAGGACTGCTTGAAAAAAACATCGACGTCACGCTATTCGCCACCGGAAATTCCATTACGCAGGGAAAATTGGCCTATGTCAGCCAAACCGGCTACGCCGAAAACCCCGATAGTGACCCGAAAGTCTGGGAATGCCTCCATATCAGCCATTTAATGGAACAAGCAGATGATTTTGACCTGATTCATAACCATTTCGATTTCCTTCCACTGAGCTATTCCCGCTTGATCAGGCCACCCATGCTGACCACGATTCACGGCTTTTCCTCCCAGCGGATCATACCTGTCTATAAAAAATACAACGCCTCCACGTATTACGTGTCAATAAGCAACTCCGACCGCCATCCGGACCTGGACTACCTGCAGACCGTGTATAACGGAATCAATGCCAGTGAATTCACCTTTCAACCCGAGCCAGAAGATTACCTGTTGTTTTTTGGAAGAATACACCCCGATAAGGGCACCTACGAGGCCATAAAAATTGCAAAAAAATCCGGGAAAAAATTAATCATTTCCGGCCTAATCCAGGACCAGGCCTATTTCGACGAACGGGTACTTCCGTTCCTCAATGACGAAGATATCGTTTTTGTTGGCAATTCGGGACCGGTGGATAGGGATCGCTTGATGGGGGATGCCTGTGCACTGTTACATCCGATCTCCTTTCGAGAACCCTTTGGCTTGAGTGTGGCAGAAGCCATGTTTTGCGGTACTCCCGTCATTGCGTTTAACCTGGGTTCCATGCCGGAACTTATCCTGGACGGAAAAACAGGATTTCTGGTCGATACGATCGAAGAAGCCGTGGCCGCTGTCAACGCCCTTCCCTCCATCGAAAGAAAGAATTGCCGGGATTGGGCAAACGCTTCATTCAGCAAGGAAAAAATGACGGATCAGTACCTTCAAGTGTACGAACAGCTAGTAACCACCTAGCCGCAGAAACCACCTATTCAGGCAAAATTGCCTACAAAACGAGAAAAACCCGGACATGTACGACCGCTCTTTTAATAAACCAATGGTAAAACGCACACGAATCAAAATCGTCAGAAATACCTCCCGGGTGATTACCCGGGCACACATTCCGGAGATCCACCGAATACCCAAAATAATCGACCGCGTACAAAAGATGACCGAAGCGAAAGCCGAGGAACTTCTTTTTCACATCAATCAGCATTTTATCGGTCGGCATAAAAACATCGAAGCGATTTATACCCGAAATTTCGGTAAGGTAGCCCACTACCTGGATGAAGACTTCAGCCTAAGCCATACACGGCAATTACTGATTGGTGCTTTTTTTACCATGGAATATTCCATTGAGTCCGCCGCCCTTTTCAATCCATCCATCGTGCCACATCCGAATCAGGAGGGGTTACCGGAAGGAAGTATTCGGTTTATTATGAGTTTGAGAGCCACCGGAGAGGGCCACATCTCCTCCATCGTCTTTCGCAGCGGTACCATTAAAGCCGACTGCACCTTCTTGATTAACCCGGTAAGCGAATTTGTGGATACGCCCCGAATCAGGCACGATCAGTCGTATGACCGTCATTTATTTCAACTTAAGCTTGAAAACATGCATGCCTGGAACGAAACCAGCGTCCGAATTTTCGAAGGGTTGGACAATTTATTTAGCTTTAATGAACTAAAAAACAGGATTAACGCGGTACAACTAAATACCGAACGCGCTTTCGATACCGAAGCCGTGAAAAATATCGCCTGGCTGGCCGATTCAAACTACTTCATCAAATTTGAGGAGAAACACGACATATCCGAGCACGTCATTTTTCCCTTGTCTGCAAACGAAAGCCGCGGAATCGAAGACGCCCGGTTTGTAAAATTTTATACGGATACTGATTCCTTTACCTATTACGCTACCTATACCGCTTACAACGGTGTATGCATTTTGCCCCAATTACTGGAAACGAAGGATTTTATCAATTTTGACATCATTACGCTGAACGGCAAAGCCGTCCAAAACAAAGGCATGGCGTTGTTTCCTCGGAAAATACACGGGAAATACGCCATGTTGTCCCGTGTGGACGGAGAAAATAATTACATCATGTTTTCGGATCACTTGCATTTTTGGGATGAGGCCATCCTTCTTCAAGAGCCCGAATTGCCTTGGGAGTTTTTTCAGATTGGAAACTGTGGCTCCCCGATCGAGATTAACGAAGGCTGGCTGGTACTTACCCACGGGGTCGGCGCCATGCGGCAATACTTCATCGGGGCCATGTTGCTTGACCTGAACGATCCGACGAAAATAATCGCCCGCCTGGAAGAACCCCTGCTTACACCCAACGAAGAAGAGCGGGAAGGCTACGTACCCAACGTGGTGTATTCCTGCGGAGCCTTGATCCACAACAACGTACTGGTGATACCCTATGCCATGTCCGATATCACATCCGGAATTGCTACCGTGCCCGTACCCGAGCTGCTGGCCTGCATGACGCCATGCGGTGAGGACGGAAAACCAACCCAGATGTAAAAAAAAGGAAAAATTCCGCAAGAGTCCCGTGTGGTGGAGCGAATAAGTCCAGTTGCTAAACGATTCTTCACTGCGTTGTCCCTCATTCATTTTATACGAATTGCGTATGTTGATACCCATGATGCCTGTCCTTACCACCGCACCAACAGGCTGCGCCTTGCTCCTGAGATCGTTTACTTCCCGGGCGGGAATACAGAAGAAAGTGCGTTTGAGGAAGACTGGTAACTCAGGCCTCAACCTACGGTAGACTACATCTTTGTCAACGATAAATTTATCGTGAATTCCTACGAGATTAGCCATCGTATCCGGGAAGGAGTCTTTATCGCCGATCATTGGCCACTTATTGCAAAAATAGCGCTTGCCAATTGACAGCTACCGATGTGTTTTGAACGGATTCGAAGGCAAAAAGCAATCCGATCGAACCAGAATACTTGTCTGGAAAACCCGTAAACCCTTTCAGTGACTGGTTTTGGTAATCCTTCACAAAAAGATTACATTCAGGAATGAACGAAATAAAACCACCGCTGGCCCAGATTGAACTCGTGGTGGGAGACATCACGCAACAAGCCGATGCTGACATCATCGTCAACGCCGCCAACGCTCAATTGGAATCAGGGGGAGGTGTGGCCGGTGCCATCCATCGAGCTGCCGGACCCGACCTGGCTGAAGCCTGTCGCCCCCTGGCACCCATCCGTCCGGGAAAAGCCGTCATTTCGCCTGCTTTTCGACTTCCCAATTCTTATGTGATCCACTGTCTGGGACCGGTTTATGGGCGGGATGAGCCTTCCGATACCTTGCTCGCAAACTGCTACCGCAATGCCCTGTTACTGGCAGATAAACAACAGGTAAAGTCAATCGCCTTCCCGGCCATCTCCACCGGCATCTTCGGATTCCCGAAAGAAAAAGCAGCCGAAATAGCGTTGCGTACCATCAAATCCAGCATTCCTTCCTTACAAACCATCCGAACAATACGAATGGTGCTCTTTGATCAGGCGGACCTCACGATTTTTGAGGGAAAGCTTGCGCAAATAATTGAGTAGCCACAGAAACCAGTACACACCCAACCCAATGAAGATATCCCCGATAAAAAATGTTGTCTTTTTGACGCTTTTCCTACTGCTGTTTCCCTTTGCCGTTATTTCTCAAACCATCGGCGAGCGTGCGTTTGTCAAAGGGATTTATGGCAATCCGGAAAGAATGCTTACCGCCGGCTATCAACTGGACGAACTGGGGGTCAATGCCGTTTTCGTCAGAAGAGCCTCCCTGAATCCAGAATTCCATGCTACAGCCAAGGCTCAAGGCTGCAAGGTGTTCGTAGAGTTCCCCACCCTGAATGGCAAAGGCTACATCGAAACCCATCCGGAGGCCTGGCCTATCAATGCAGCGGGTGAACGGGCAGCTCCGGCAGATTGGTTTATGGGGATATGCCCGACCGATCCCGATTTCAAATCCTTCCGCGTCGAACAACTCAAAGAGACGCTACGTGACTATTCGGTTGATGGTGTGTTCTTAGACTACCTACATTGGCATGCTCAATTTGAAACGGACCGACCGATACTTCCGGAAACCTGCTTTTGCGATCGGTGTACCGGCCTCTTTGAAGCAGCAAAAGCGCTACACATTCCATCCGAAGGCACCGCAGGCAGGGCACAATGGGTCCTCGAAAACCAGGAGGATGTCTGGAGGGAATGGAGAAATGAGGTATTGAATCAATGGGTAGACGATTTAGGGAAAATCCTACGAGAGGAGCAGCACAAGGCACTTTTAGGGGCCTTTTATTGCGCCTGGTTCCCGGAAGACCACGGCGGGGCCTTGTACAAAACCCTGGGCATACACGTACCGGCGTTGGCCGATCGGGTGGATGTACTCGCCCCCATGCTTTTCCACCGGATGCTGGCCCGACCCGTAAGCTGGTCGGGAGACTACCTAAAATGGCTGGGGCAGACCATCACCTCCGCCGGCCCGCTGGTCTGGCCCATTGTGCAAGCACACGACAAACCTGGCGAGGTAAGCCCAGAGGAGTTTGGAAAAGCCCTGCAACAAGGGTCCAGCGCCCCCGCATCCGGCATCATGCTATTTTCCGAACAGTCCCTCCTGGAAAATCCGGAAAAGATACAGGTGATGCGGGATTTTTACCGGGGAATGCGACCGTAATAGGGTTTTCGTGATGTCCCGAATACCTCCGGAAAAAGCGCTGGACCTGCCAATAGCTGCCATGAAATAGATGGTCAAGATAGGCTTGAGGACAAAACCCCGATTTAAAAAAAG
Source organism: Cyclobacterium xiamenense (assembly GCF_900109255.1). Taxonomy (NCBI): domain Bacteria; kingdom Pseudomonadati; phylum Bacteroidota; class Cytophagia; order Cytophagales; family Cyclobacteriaceae; genus Cyclobacterium; species Cyclobacterium xiamenense. The sequence continues at coordinate 162,928 of NZ_FNZH01000002.1, forward strand.
GGAGCGGTTATCCCCCTTTTTGTACGTAAGTTTGTCAGTACCTGGGACGAAATTCCATGTAAAACGCATATTTTTTAAACGATTTTTTTAAACTTGGAAAAAATCGGTTAGCTAGTTGGGTGAATAGGACATTCTCTCCACCCCATAGTCCGTTTTTTCTGACCAATCGCGCATGGAAACCATCACTTTTATAGATGCCGAGATCGACCCTGTGAGCCATACCATTTTTGACATGGCCGCAGTTTCTGACAAAGGAACGTTCTACCGGGACCGCTCGATTAGCGGCTTTTTGTACTTTATCGAAAATTCACGGTTTATCTGTGGCCACAATATTTTTAACCACGACATCGCCTTTTTCAAAAAAGCGGGACACCTCTCCTGGCTAAGCGACGATCGGGTGATCGATACCCTCTATTTTTCTCCGCTGCTATTTCCATCCCGGCCCTACCATGCCTTGCTCAAAGACGATAAACTGCAGACAGATGAGCTGAACAACCCCTTAAACGATGCCCGCAAGGCGAAGGATCTTTTTTTCGACGAAGTGGCCGCCTTCCAGAAACTAGATCCCGAAATGCAGGCGCTTTATTTTTTACTGTTGGGAAAGCAACGCTATTTTTCGGCCTTTTTTCGGTATATCTCGTACGAAAGCAAACCAAACAGCACCGAAAATTTAATTCGGCAGGTATACGCTTCCAAAATCTGTGAAAACAGTCAGCTATCGCAGCTCATCTCCGAGCAGCCAGTCGAACTGGCCTATTGCCTGGCTTTGATCGGTGCTGCGGACAAATTCTCCATTACACCTCCCTGGGTGAACAAAAATTATCCAGAGGTTCAACGGCTACTTTTTTTGCTCAGAGGCAAGCCATGCTTGGAGGGCTGTTCGTATTGCGAGCAGTCGCTGGATAGTCATCGGGCACTCAAGCACTATTTTGGCTACGATTCCTACCGGACCTTTGGTGGGGAAGCTTTGCAGGAAAAAGCCGTTCAGGCGGCTATCGACAACAAGTCGATTTTAGCGGTTTTTCCTACCGGAGGCGGAAAATCCATTACCTTTCAGGTACCTGCACTCATGTCGGGAGAAAGCACCAAAGGACTTACGGTGGTGATTTCTCCCCTGCAATCGCTGATGAAAGATCAGGTGGATAATCTGGAGAAATCCGGCATAACAGAAGTCGCCACCATCAACGGCTTGTTGGACCCAATCGAACGGGCCAATTCCTTTGAGCGGGTGGAGGATGGTTCCGTATCACTACTCTACATTTCGCCCGAATCCTTGCGCTCCAAAAGCATTGAACGCCTCCTACTGGGACGAACCATCGCCCGGTTTGTTATTGACGAAGCCCATTGCTTTTCTTCCTGGGGCCAGGATTTTCGGGTCGACTATTTGTACATCGGCGATTTCATCAATAACCTTCAAAATAAAAAACAACTGGAAGACGCCATTCCGGTTTCGTGTTTCACCGCCACGGCCAGGCAACAGGTGATTCGGGACATTCGCGCCTATTTTCGGGAAAAGTTATCCCTGGAGCTAATTTTGTTCCAATCCCTTTCCTCGCGCACCAACCTGCATTACAAGGTCTATCCCAAGCGCAGCGAAGAGGAAAAATACCAAACGCTACGGGACCTCCTCGAAGAAAAACAGTGTCCTACGATCGTCTATGTATCCCGGACACGCAAAGCCAATTTACTGGCCGATAGGCTCGATCGGGACGGCTTTCCTGCCCGCCCGTACCACGGTAAGATGCCCAAAAACGAAAAAACGGAAAACCAGGATGCCTTTATCCGGGGTGATGTCTCCATCATGGTGGCGACCTCCGCCTTTGGAATGGGCGTCGATAAAAAGGATGTTGGAATGGTCGTTCATTTTGACATATCCGATTCCCTGGAAAACTATGTTCAGGAAGCGGGGCGAGCGGGCAGAGACGAACAAATCACGGCGGATTGCTACGTGCTGTTTGATGAAGACGACTTGAGCAAGCATTTTATCCTACTGAATCAAACAAAACTCAGCATCAAAGAAATACAGCAGATTTGGAAAGCAATCAAAGACATCACCCGATTTCGATCCGTCGCCTCCCAATCGGCGCTGGAAATCGCGCGAAAAGCGGGCTGGGATGACAACATCATCGAATTGGAAACCCGGGTCACCACGGCCATCGCAGCATTGGAAGAAGCCGGTTACCTCAAACGAGGGCAGAACATGCCCCGGATTTTTGCAAACAGTATCCTTTCCAAAAATGCTAACGAGGCCATCGAAAAAATCCATGCCTCCAACAAATTTCTCGAAAAGGAAAAAGAGGGCGGTGTGCGCATCATAAAAAAGCTATTTTCCAGCAAAACCAGAAGCGAGGCATCGGATGAAGTCGGCGAATCCAGAATCGACTACATCTCCGACCACCTGGGCATGGTTCGGGAGGAAGTCATCAACATCATCAACTTATTACGGGAGGAAAACATTCTGGCCGATGCCAAAGACCTCAAAGCCTATCTCAGAAAAGGAGCAAACAAAACCCGGTCGCTCGAAATCCTGGAATCCTACGGGAAACTGGAAAATTTCCTACTGACAGCAATCGGGGAAACCGAACGAACCGTTCACCTCAAAGCATTGAATGAAGAAGCCGAAAACTCGGGCTGTACCGATGCCTCTCCGCAAAAGATCAAAACCATCTTTAATTTCTGGGCAATCAAAAATTGGATCAAGAAAAAGCAACACTATACCTCAAAAAATCACCTGGCGGTGGTTTGTATGCTGCACAGGGAGGCGTTGAAAAGCAAATTGGAACTGCGGCATGAATTAAGCAGGTTTGTCATCGGCTACCTGTTTGACAAAACCAGCCAGGTCAGGGATACCGCGTCAATTCAGGCACAGGAAATCCTCGTGGATTTTTCTGTGCAAGAGTTAAAAACGCAATTCGAAACAGCCCCCGGCCTATTCCGTCGGGAAGCGAGCAGTCAGGAAGTGGAGGATGCCCTCTTTTTTTTGTCGCGTATCGAAGCCATAAAGATCGAAGGTGGTTTTTTGGTGGTGTATAACCGTCTCAACATCGAGCGGCTGGAGCAGGACAATAAACGGCGATACAAAGTGGAAGATTACCAGAAACTTCAACACTTCTACGAAAACAAAGTCCAGCAAATCCACATTGTCGGCGAGTATGCCAATCGGATGATCAGCGATTACAAAGATGCGCTACAGTTTGTGGAAGATTATTTTCACCTAAATTATGCCGCCTTCCTGCAAAAATATTTCAAAGGAAGCCGGCAAAATGAAATCAAACGAAACATCACCCCGGCAAAATTCAGGCAGCTTTTTGGCGAACTTTCCCCAACCCAATTGCGCATCATCAACGATCATAAAAACCAGTACCTGGCAGTTACGGCCGGACCTGGAAGCGGAAAAACGCGAGTTCTGGTGCACAAATTAGCCTCCCTGGTACTGATGGAGGACATTAAGTACGAGCAGCTACTGATGTTGACATTCTCCAGAGCGGCCGCCACCGAGTTCAAAAAACGCCTCTTTGGCCTGCTGGGCAATGCTGCCGGTTACATCGCCATCAAAACCTTTCATTCGTATTGCTTCGACCTGCTGGGAAAAGTGGGCAACCTGGAAAAATCCGAGCAGATACTTCCCATGACCGTCCAAAAAATCAGAAACGGAGAGGTGGAGCCAAGCTGGATTAGCAAAGCCGTATTGGTAATCGACGAGGCACAGGATATGGACGGGGATGAATTTGCGTTGATTCAGGCCCTTATGGAAGAAAACGAGGAAATGCGCGTAATAGCCGTGGGAGACGATGACCAGAACATCTTCGAATTCAGAGGCGCAAGTGGAAAATACCTGGAGCAATTTATCAGCGATAAAAAGGCAGTTCAATACGAACTGGTCGAAAACTACCGAAGCAGACCCAACCTGGTCGCATTTGCGAACGGATTCGCAGGTACTATTAAAACCCGTCTTAAACAAACCCCCATCCTCGCCACGCAGACCGAGGCTGGAAAAATCGAGCTGGTTCGGTACCACAGCGACCAACTGGTGATACCACTGGTGCAACGCATCATACAGGCTGGACTATCGGGCAGTACCTGTGTGTTGACCCGGACCAATGAAGAATCCCTTCAGGTCGCCGGCTTACTCACCAAAAACGGGTTCCCCTGCCGGCTGATCCAAAGCAACGAGGGATTCAACCTGCTCCAATTGTACGAGATCCGGTCTTTTTTGAGCCTGCTGTATGGAGGTGAAGCCGTCGTTCTAATCGATGACCAAACTTGGGCCGAGGCCCGACGGAAATGGGAGGTAAAATTCCGATCAAGTTCCAAGTTTATTCCTATCAGCCAATTGTTGACAGATTTTGAACGAAGTCACCCTGTAAAAAAATACCTGTCGGACCTATTGGTCTTTGTCCGGGAATCCAAGTTGGAAGACTTTTATGCGGATTACGGCGATACGGTGCTGGTTTCCACCATTCACAAAGCGAAGGGAAAGGAATTTGACAATGTGTATGTCCTGCTGCCCAATTTTACGCCCAAAACGGACCCCGAGAAGCGGCTGCTATACGTAGCGCTGACACGTGCCAAAAATTTCCTCAGCATTCACCTCAACCGGCCATTTTTGGACACCATTGCCGCGGAAGGCGTGGAACGAAAAACAGACCACCGGGTCTACACAGCTCCCACAGAGTTGGCCATGCAATTGTCCTTCAAAGACGTTTGGTTGGACTTTTTTATGCGCCGACAAGGCTTGCTGGAAAACCTACAAAGCGGTGCCTCACTCAAGGTGGATGGGCAGCGTTGTGTGACAGAAGATGGAAAAACCGTGCTGACCTTTTCGAAACAGTTTCTCAAACAATTGGAGCACCTGGCAAAGAAAGGATACCAACTGAAAGCCGCAAGGGTCAACCATCAGGTTTACTGGCAAAAGGAAGGCATGAAAGACGAGACGCTGATTATTTTACCCGAGCTGCGCTTTGAGTTACTGCCCACGGCATAAAACATTAACCGACGGTTCAGGCAGTACTTTCGTTTACAACGCTGGAATGCCGGAAAGAATTCGTACATTAAGGAAAAACGGGCGCAGGCAGGGGATCCGAAAAGCCATCCAGACGGTACTTGGGACCGAGCGGTGCAGGTACAATCGGAACTTCAAAAAATGCCCTGGTTTGGCTCCCAAAAACCAATTAATACCACCACATTGAAAATACTACTTACAGGAGCGACCGGATACATTGCCCAGCGCTTATTGCCAGTACTTTTACAGGAAGGACACCAGGTAATCTGTTGTGTCCGGGACAAAAACCGCTTCAATAGCCACCGTTTTGCTCCGGAAAACCTTCGTGTAATTGAAGTCGATTTTCTGGATACAAACAGCCTGCAAAATATCCCTGAAGATATTAACCTGGCCTACTACCTCATTCACTCCATGTCTACCCAAAGTGGGAAATTTGAAGAAATGGAGGCTACCTGCGCCAACAATTTCCGGGACCGCCTGGAAAAGACCGGGGCCAGGCAGGTTATCTACCTGAGCGGTATTGTCAACGATGCGGAATTGTCCAAACACCTCTCCTCTCGTAAGAACGTCGAACACATCTTATCCAACGCTCGCTTTGCCCTAACTACCCTCAAAGCAGGGATCATTGTCGGCTCCGGCAGCGCCTCCTTCGAAATCATCCGCGACCTGGTAGAAAAACTACCGGTCATGATTGCTCCACAATGGCTAAAAACCAAGTGTCAGCCGATAGCCATCCGAAACGTGATCGAATTTCTAAATGGGGTCATCTTGAAAGAAGAAACCTATAACCAAAGTTTCGATATTGGCGGACCGGACATTCTCAATTACAAGGAAATGCTGCAGCGTTTTGCAAAAATCAGAGGGTTGACCCGAAGGATTGGGATCGTGCCGGTCATGACACCAAAAATCTCCTCCTATTGGCTGTATTTTGTCACCTCCACCTCCTACGCCCTGGCCCAGAACCTGGTCAACAGCATGAAAATTGAGGTGATTTGTTCACCGAATAACCTGGCGTCCACACTGGGTATTACCCCTATCGGCTACGAGGATGCCATACGAATGGCATTCGATAAGATCGAACAAAACCAGGTCTTGTCAAGCTGGAAGGATGCGCAGACCAGTGACCTGCTCCAAAAAGGGCTCACCCAATACATGGAAGTACCGGTAAACGGCTGCTTTGTGGAAGTACGTAGGCAAGAAATAAGCCACCCGGAAGCGGTACTACAGGCCGTCTGGAAAATTGGTGGAAAAACCGGCTGGTATTACGGCAACTGGCTTTGGGAAATGCGGGGCTTTTTGGATCAGTTGGTAGGCGGTGTCGGCATGCGCCGCGGAAGAAAAAGTGAGACGGAAATTTCCGCAGGCGAGACCCTGGATTTCTGGCGGGTGCTCATTGCCGACAAGGAGGAAAAGCGGCTCCTGCTGTACGCAGAAATGAAATTACCCGGAGAGGCCTGGCTGGAATTCAAGATTGAAGACAAGGTGTTGATTCAAACAGCAACCTTTCGACCCTTGGGCTTGTTGGGCAGGCTGTATTGGTATTCCGTGCTACCTTTTCATGGATTTATCTTTGGAGGGATGATTAAAAATATAGCCGCTATTGAGTAACTTATCCAGTGAATCTAAACCGATGAAAAGACCGTGCTGCTGACCGACGCTTAAAATAACATAGGTCTGAAACACGCAAGCGGCCATGCGTACGAGAAAAGACCCGGGTACTCGTACCAGAAACCGAGTAAATTCGAAGGATCTAAAAAAGAAACTGGAAGCGGATGAGGAGGTTTGGGTCCTGATGATTCAGCAAAGCCCTTCGGTTCGAACTGCGGCAAGGAAGGTATACAAGCAAGTGATAGCGGATGAGCGACCGGTCCCTTACTTTGTCAACCATTCCGGTACGGAGAATTTTCTATCCGTTCACAAAAGTGTTTTAGAAAAGCTAGTCAAAATAAATTGATCGCGATGCATGTAAGCCTATTGTGTGGTACTCTTGGGAGGAATTTGCTTTTAATGGCCCTGTTCGGATGGGCTTTTGGCTGCCAATCCGAATACCAGGAAGATGGCGCAGCTTATTCCGCAGCGGTAGGTCCCTACAAAGGAAAGCCCACCATCTTCCTGAACGGAACGCCGGTAGCGCCGGTTCAATACGGATTAACCGATGTCCCTGGCGGCCGCTGGTCCTGGGAGGAAATCCCCCAGCACAATATCCGGCAATTTTGTGAGCAGGGCATACGGCTGTACCAACTGGATTTGTTTTTGGAGCAGTTCTGGCAAGCGGACGGAAGCCTGGATCTCTCCCTGGCCAAAAAACAGGTAGACGGTGTCCTGGAAGTTTGCCCCGATGCCGGGGTGGTTTTTCGATTCCACCTCAATGCTCCAAAGTGGTGGATGGAGCGACATCCGGAAGAGATGACCCGATACGATGGTGTGGAACCCATGCCGGATGAACAACTAGGCTTTAGCCGGATTTTGGAAGCAGATGCCCGAATTCCCATGCGGGCCAGTTTTGCATCCAAGCGCTGGCAATCCGAGGCCAGGGAAAAATTGGCTGCCTTTTGCCAATCCTTTTCAAAAACTCCACAGGGAGATCGACTCATCGGGATGCACCTGGCAAACGGAGTCTATGGAGAGTGGCATCAATGGGGCTTCATGCGCAACGAAGCGGATTTTTGTTCTGCCATGGAAGCCCATTTCCGCGAATGGCTACAACAGAAATACGGTAGTCAGACCGCGCTGCAGCGGGCATGGGCTGACAGTACCGCTTCTTTTGCTAGCGCAAGTATACCCGATACCGAGGAACGCAGTCATACATCTGCCGGTATCTTTCGTGATCCGCAGGCCGAAAGAAATGTAATCGATTATTACAGCTGCCAGCACGAACTGGTAGCGGATTTGATCATCGATTTTTGTTCAACCGTCAAGGAAAACTGGCCCCGGCCCATCCTCACCGGAGCCTTTTACGGATACTATTTTTCCGTGTTTGGTCGGGAGGCGGCGGGAGGACACCTGGCACTTCAGAAAGTCCTGGCCTCGGATCAGATCGACTACCTGAGTGGACCCCAATCCTACTATCCGGATAGTGGCTACCAGCCCGGGGAGCCCTACCGGTCCAGAACGCTCAACCATTCTCTCCTACTGAATGGAAAACTATGGCTGGACGAATACGATCAACAACCCAGAAGGGTCTGGCCCTATCAGGGATTGACCGAAAACCGGGAAGCCTACGAACAAGCCCTGACGGCCAATGTATCCATGATTCGCCGCAACGTGTTGTACCCATTGCTGAAGGGACAGGGCCTGTGGTTCTACGATTTTGGCCCGGCCAGTATGCACCTCCACCCAAACAACCAGCGAAACGACCAGGCGGGTACCAACGGTTACTGGGATCATCCGCGGTACATGGAGACCATTGGTGCCTTAAAGGCCATTGCCGACACCCTGCTCCACCAGGAATACGAGTCCGGGGCAGAGGTACTTGCCGTGTTCGACACGGAAAGTATCAAATACACGAGAAGCACCCGGCAGCAACCCTGCCCCATTACCCCCCAATTGATCAATTACAGCAGCCTTGCCTTGTTTTATTCGGGAGCCCTTTTTGATGCCATACACCTTGCGGATTTGGAGAAAGCAGACTTATCCTCTTATAAAGCAGTGGTTTTCTTCAACACGTTTGTAATGGACGCAGGTAGCAGAGCACTGATAAAAAATAAAGTAGCGGCTGAAGGTCGGCATCTGGTTTGGATGTACGCCCCGGGATACCTGGACGGAAAAGGCCACCAATCCCGGTTTGTTTCGGAATTGACTGGAATCAACCTAAAGACAACCCACTACGATGAAGCCCTGAAAATTATTTTTGGAGATACCTGGACAACCCTGGACCCGATGGAGGCTACGGCAGCCTATGATCCCGTCTTTTACCCGGAGGATCCCGAGATGACTCAACTGGGTACCTATCAGGGCCTGAATTTGCCTGCAATTGGCATGAAAGAACAGGCAACGCATACTGCCTGGTACAGCGGGGTCCCCATTGTGAACGCGGAAGTGTTTCGCCAAATCTGGGAAAAAGCAGGGGTAAGCATCTATACAGACAACGGAGATATCGCGTATGGAAACCGCGACTGGATCATGATTCATAGCAAAACTGCCGGTACCAAAGTGCTACCGGGTGGGAAGGAGATTGAAACGAAAAGCACTCCTTCGACCCTCTTGCTGGACCGTCAATCAAACCAACTCCTATTGGAATAGTCCATTTTAGTGGCTTATATGCCAGCGAAACGCATCGGCTTTATTATTTTTGAAGCAGGTGCCTTCCCAAATACGCCACGGTGGCTTCGTTAACCCGTAGCCGATTCGAAAACTGCATCCAATGGTGCGTATCTCCCGGAATGACCAGATAGTCGTAGGGTTTTCCCAACTCGTCAAAACGCCGGACCAGATCGGCGCTGTGATAAAATCCCACGTTACGGTCATCGTCCGAATGAATGAACAAGACAGGGGAGGTCCATTGATCCAAATCTGCCATGGGAGAGGATTCCCAGGCGATTTGCTTGGCTTCTGCATAGTCCGGTGCCACTTCAACGCCCTCGGGCAGCTCGTACCGATGATCCATGTCGTGCACGCCACTGATGTCAACGCCTACCTTGAACAGATCGGAGTCCCGGGCCAATGCCATGGCCGTCAAGTAACCCCCATAAGATCCTCCATAAATGCCGATGCGCTCCGCATCCACCTGCTCCATGCCGGCCAGGAATTCCCCAGCAGCCTTGATGTCCTGGTATTCGGCTGCCCCCTGGTAATAGGTGCCGGCAGGCCGATGAAAATCGTACCCATAGCCTATTCCCAGCCGGTAATTCACCGACAAGACCACAAAGCCCATTTCGGCCAGCTTTTGATTGATAGCGTAGGTATTGGAATAATAATCCATGTAACTCCAGCCCAATAGCATCTGCCGCTGCGGTCCGCCGTGAACAAAGACTACGGCTGCCTTTTTCGCCGGACCGCCAGCCGGTTCAAACAATTGCCCGTACACCCGGGTACCGTCGGCGGCGATAAACGACACGTGCCTGGGAGCTACCAACGCTTCCGTAGGAAAATCGGCTGGAATGAGATTTTCACCCAACAAACGGACCTCCCCCTCCCGTAAAACGGCCGGAAGCAAGGGACGCTTCGGCGTAGCTGAGAAAAAGGCGATTTCGTCTTCGCGACCGGTAAAGATCGGATAAGCTTCAATCCCCTCTCCGGAGCTTTTCCAGGTAAATGTTCCGCTCGTCAAATCAACCGTAGCCACATGGCGCCTATCCAGGTCATCCGGCAGGTCGCCCCCATTGGCGGCAAAAACCAGGCTTTTTCCATCGGGATGCAGGCTGAGCTGCTCCACCATAAACTCTCCCGGACTGAGTAGGGTCGCTTCCTGGCTCCGCAGATCGAGCGAATACAGGTGCGGCCATCCGTCTTCGTAAGAAAGGTATACCAATTGCTCCCGCATCGGCCAATGCAGGTTAAATCCACCGTGCGTGGTGGGCACCGAGCCAGCCAGGGTTTCCGGAGCCTTCCACTGTCGGACCGCTTTCCCGGACCGCACATCGGCTGTCCAAATCTCCCAGGGCACGTGACGCTTTTCCAACAGCGGCAAGGCCGCTCCCGAACCCCCCAGGGTCCGTACAAAAGCGATGGACTGTCCATCCGGTGACCATCGGGGCGACTGATCGCGTTGAAAGGAGGGGGCAAGCCAATTCACCGGGGTGGATTCGTCCCGGTACACCCCGATCAGGGCATGCGTCCCCCGATTGGCCACAAAAGCCAATTGACTGCCATCTGGAGAGAAACGGAGCTCACCGAGCCGACCTCTGTTCTGAATAATGGCCTTTGCCGGCTCCTCGCTAGCCAGGTCCTTGAGCCAGATTTCGCCGTTTTTGATAAAAGCCAAATTATGTCCGCTGCCCCATACGGGATAATCCCCGCTGGTCAAGGGACTGGCTTCCCCGGATGCAAGGGATATCGTCCAAATATCCACGCTACTCATTTTCGGCATGTTTTGGGTGTTTACCGGTCGCGAAGCATTGCCTCCACCGTGGTCTCCACCCCGTACAAACACCAGGTACCCCCCATCTTTGCTGAACTGCAAACTGCTGATTTCCTGGCCATCGTCTTCCTGAAAGTGAGTCAACCTTCGGACGGCATAATCGGGCGCTTCGGCAAGGTATACGTTTCGTTTGCCTTGCTCGTCCATGGCCCAGGCAATGTGGCCGCTGGCAGCATGAGCGGTGAGTTCGGAAGGAAAGGAAAACCGGGAAACAGAAAGCGTACTAAAACCCTGAGCAAACGATAAACAGGGTGGTAACAGCGCAACAAGGACCAGTAATAATCCGAAAAGTGCTTTGAAAAGGGGCATACAGGGGTCGGGGTCAATAATTCGCGTGGATAAAATAAAGTACCTTCTGAAGTTCGGTCTTCTGAACACTGGAACTCCCGGTATAATTGTTAAAAAACGTGCTGAAGAGCAGGGTTTTACCGCTTTTGGTAAACAGGTATCCACTCAACGCCGCGCTCATGCTCAGCGTGCCGGTTTTTGCATAAATATAAGGGGGGTCTCCCGGGTCTGCGGGATACCAGTTTCGGATTGTCCCGGACTCACCTCCGGCGGGAAAATACGCCTTGATCTTTTCCATGGGTACCTCCTGTTGGATTTTGTCGAGCAATTTGATGACCGATCGTGGGGTAAACATGTTTTGTGGAGACAATCCCGATCCATCCACCCACTGCGGTTCGTCCGGAAGGTCTTTCAACAAACTGTCGGTGGCATAGGTGATGGCTGCGGCCATATCCAGGGAGTCAAAGAGCGCGTCTGCCACCAGTACCATGAGTTGTTCTGCCAGAAAATTATCACTGATTTTCATCATCTGAGCGTAGATGGAATCCGCTTGTGCCGTTTGCAGCGTTTGATGGGGCGTGCTGGTATACCCCAGATCTTCGATCAGGTTAATTTTCCGGCCAACGGCTTCCTGAAGCAAATTTTTGCTCAGGTTGGGAGAGGTAATGAAGGGTTTGTCGGTTTCAAAAGCCAGTTCCCCCGCCTCCGGATTCAATGCATAATAAAATAAGTTTCGTTCGAAGTCCCTGCGAATGCTATACCTGTCTGGCATTTCACCCAGCTGCTTACTCATGGGTAAAAAGGTACTCTTAGGATAGACGGTGGCGATGGGCGAAGCGGCGACTTTGGAATACCGGATTACATTCCCGTAGATAGGCATGGCCGATCGCTCGGCAGCGAAGTAGTAGGGGTACCAATTCCAGGTCCACCCGCGACCGTACCGGGGTACCTGCGCAAAATTATCTACCAGGTACAGTTCTTCCGGCCGTTCTTTCAAAAATCGGATGACGGTGCTATCCTGAAAATCCGGATGCAACAGGGATGGATCCCCTGTTCCCCAAAACACCAGGGAATCTCCTTTTTCCAGGTAGTTCAGTCCATTTACCCGATCGTCCCCCAATACTTTGTAGCTGGTATAAAAGGTAAAAATCTTGGTATTGGAAGCGGGAATAAAATACTTTTTCTCGTTCAGACTGACCAGCGTCTTTTCCTTAACCGGGTCATACAACATGAATCCCATGTGTCCTCTTTCAAAGACCTCGGAATCGTAGACGGATTTTTTAACTTTTTGTACCGTGCAGGAACTGATTAGGAGGAGTAATAGCCAGTAAATGTGCTTCATGGGTTAAATTTAACCCTGCCTTGCCAATAAAAAATAAAAAGCTAAAAAAAATATCGAGGAATTGGCCGTTTTTTGGGAAAAAAAAGGCGAATTTTGAGTCTCATCCATTATTTTAAACCGATTGCACTTCTTGATCCCGGCAAGCCTACGGAGGGAAATGGCAGCCCTATCCCGGCAGAAGTGGCGAGCAGACCCTGGCCAGGCCAGCTGGCCTTGATCCTGCGGTAAAACCTCTTCAGTAAACGGATGTGCCCGGGCATGAAAAAGCCGTTTGATCATTGCTTTCAATCGGATAAAATGATTACTTTTCCTTCAACAATTGCAGACAATGCCTGACCAACTGAAACGACACCGGCCCGAACCGGACATGGGGGAGGCAAGGCACCCGATTGGCTGCACGGATAGCCCTTAAATTTACCAAATCGGTCTGGGGAAGGGGTCTCCTGAGCTTCCGGGTGCGACAAATTATGACCTATAACAACCAAACAGCGAATCGATGAAAAAATATAGTGGCTTTTTCGGCTGCCTTTTTCTCGCACTTTCCGGTACCCTTTTTGGCCAAGTAAATGACGCCGACTGGCCTGCCTACGGAGGTGATCCGAGCGGTATGCGGCATGCTGCGCTTTCCCAAATTACCCCGGAAAATCTCCATCGGTTGAAGGTGGCCTGGACCTACCGTACCGGGGAATTGGCATACTACCAGCAAAACAACGCCGCAGAAAAAGCCGCATTCGAAGCCACGCCTTTGATGGTGGAAGGCGTTTTGTACCTAAGTACTCCCAGCAATCGGGTCATTGCCCTGGATCCAGCAACCGGTGCCGAGAAATGGACTTTTGACCCAAAAGTTAACCTGAAAGAGGATTATTCCGAAATCACCTCCCGGGGCGTATCTACCTGGCCGGGACCGGATGAGGTGGGCAAGGATAGGGAACGCCGAATTTTCCTGGCAACCATTGACGGTCGTCTGATTGCACTTTCTGCCGCAACCGGAAAACCTATTCCCGAATTCGGAAGGAAAGGAACCATTGACTTGCGCAGGGGAATCGGCCCCATCAGCGTCACCTCCCCTCCGGCGATCATTGGAAATACGGTTATCACCGGCTCTTCTATGGGCGATAACCAACGGCTGGATTACGAGCGCGGAGTAGTTAGGGCCTTTGATGTGTTGACGGGAAAATTAAAGTGGCGTTGGGATCCCATACCCCGCAAGGCCGACGATCCGGCCAGGGCTACCTGGAAGGGGAAAAAAGCAGCGCAGACCGGTGCCGCCAATGCCTGGTCCATCCTTTCAGTGGATCCCGAACGGAACCTGGTATTTATCCCCACCACGAGTCCCAGTCCGGATTATTATGGGGGAGAACGCGTCGGTAGAAACGAGTACGCCAATTCAATAGTTGCTCTCCGGGCCAGCACCGGTAAGCTGGTCTGGCATTTCCAGACCGTTCACCACGATCTCTGGGATTATGACAACGCCGCCCAGCCGGCATTGATTTCGGTAGAGCGGGATGGTGGGGAGGTTCCGGCAGTGGCAGTGGGAACGAAGATGGGGCATATTTTCCTCCTGCACCGGGAGACTGGAAAACCATTATTTCCGGTCGAGGAGCGACCTGTTCCTCAAAGCAAGGTTCCCGGAGAGCAAGCCTATCCCACTCAGCCCTTTCCGGTGTTGCCCCTACCGGTAGGGCCACAGCAGGTCCGTATTGAGGATGCCTGGGGGTTAACGGAAGCCGACAGGGAAGTTGCCGAAGAGCGAATCGCCTCCTTGGTCAATGAGGGTCCGTTTACCCCTCCCAGCCTGCAAGGCACCATGGTAACCCCCTCCAATGCCGGTGGCGTGCATTGGGGAGGAGTTTCCTACGATCCAGGCCGAAATCTCCTGATTACCAATATCAACCGACTGGTAGCCGTCATCCGGCTGATCCCCCGCGAAAAACTTAAGGAAGAGGAAGGAAAAAACGAGGCCCTACTGCGGGCAGAAACCGGACTTCAGGAGGGAACCCCCTATGTCTTGAAAAGGGATTACTTGTTTACGAGAAGCCAGGAGGGATTGCGCATGCAGACAAAACCGCCCTGGGGAACCCTACTGGCCATTGACATGAATTCCGGGGAACGCAAATGGGAAGTGCCGCTGGGTTTTATGTACGATCCCCAAACCTACCCCGACGCGGTCAATTGGGGCTCCATCAATTTTGGGGGTGCCTTGACCACGGCCAGCGGACTGACGTTTGTAGCCGCATCCTTAGATGGTTTTTTCCGGGCCTTTGCTACCGAAACCGGTGAACTACTCTGGCAAAGCCAGCTTCCTGCAGGTGGCCAATCCACCCCTATGTCCTATCAATTGAACGGGAAACAATACCTGGTGATTTCAGCGGGTGGGCATGGCAAGTTGGGTACACCACTAGGCGATTACGTCGTAGCCTATGCCTTGGATTGAATGGGGTATGGCCCGCTTTTTTCCCCGTTCTCTTCCACACCGCTTCTTCCTGCATCCGAAAAACGACCAGGTTTCCGATTCAATGGGCATTGCTTCAACCGGAAAAACCTGCAACCGTAAAAATAGATTGAGGTGTACCAGGATTCATCGGGATTGAAAACTCATCGGCTTTGTTAAGCCCGAAATAGCCAATAAGCCTATCTACCCCAAGGCGCACAGGTAGTAGGAACTGAAACTACTTCAAAATCAGTCGCTACGCTGCGGTTTTCGATTTCACCGTAGCAGTGCAATGCCTCAATCTCCAAACAGCCTGATTTTCTTGCCGTTTCAATTCTCATGACGATTAGTTATGCAAAATCCGGACTAAAGGGAAGGTGCGGTTCTTTCCAGGGGTTCATAGAACGCAACGATCAGTAGGAGTCGCAAAAAAAGTAAGGGCGAAGTTTCTAACTTCGCCCTGGGAAAAAGATGCATTTAATTTTTACTTACTGGTCCCACCAGATTCGGTCCAATAGGGTCACGGTAGGCACATTTTGGCCATTTCTGCTGACTTCGTTGTCCGGGTAGGCGAGCCTGCGGATAAACTGCCCGTTCAGATCGGCATTTAGATTTGCTGGTACGGTCATGTCCTTGTAGCCGTAATCGAATCTCCTGGCATCGTTCCAAGTTTCTGGATGCAAGAATAAGGCTACCCATTTTTCCTTTAGAATGGTATCCAAGGTCAGGGCTTGTGCACCCACGGCCACGCTGGGGTCGGACAAATAGGCATCCTTCTCCGCCTGAGGCACCTCCAGCATGTCCATATGCGCTTCGATTCCGGCCAAATAAGCCGCATAAGCCCTGCCTGGATCCGTGGATAACGCGGCTTCCGCTTCGATAAACTTTTGCTCTGCATAGGTTGCGATCAAAAGCGGCGACAATTCGGAAGTATAAAACTGCCCGGGAACCAGGGTGGATCGGGCACCTTGCTCCGGCGCATCTCCCCGGCCCTCACCGTTGGGTACACCCACAAATTCACCCTCATCCGTGGTACCAATCATTAGACCAAGCCGTGGGTCTACTGTAGGATACGACGTGCCATCCAACGCTTCGATAAACTGGGTGGAAATCCATCCGCCCAATAACAGGTTTGCGTTGTTAATGGCAACCTGGGCCCAGGGATTGAAGCGCTGCTCGAAAAAGGTTACGGAGGCATCGTCTTCATTCCCGGAAAATCCATTTTCCAGTGCAGCGAGCAATTCGCTTTCGTTGTAACTACCGGTGCCTTTCGTGTGTAGCATAAACCTTGCTTTAAGAACGTTGGCAAACTTGCCCCACTTTTCCACGTCTCCCTGGAAGATAAAATCATCTGCTCCCATGGAAATGGTGGTGCTACCTGCGAGGTTCTGTATGCCGCTATCCAGCAAACGCATAATTTCTGCATACAACTGCTCGTCATCGTCGTACGTCGGGGTCACCGAACTGAAATCAAAGCCTTCGGAATAGGGCACATCACCAAAGATGTCAACCGTCATACCCAGGTTCAGTGCCATCAAGACCTGCCCGGCACCCAGGTAATGACCTGCGTCGGATTCCTCGGCCTTGCTGATCAGGTCGGTCAAATCGGTCATCACGTTGTAGAGATTAAACCAGGTACCACTAAAGTTCAGGGGATCCATGACATCGGAGGCACTTGCGGGATTGGGAGAGGCCAGGTATTGCACGTAATTGGAGGTAGTGCTGCCGACCCGTTGCACGTTCAGGGCCGTTTCGTAGGTAGCGTTGGTCATCAGCCCCGTGATGGGAGCATCTTCCGGATTATTCGGATTTTCATTAACGTCCAGAAACTCTTCGCAGGACGAAATTCCTACCAAAAGTAACAGACCAAGTAGTCGGATATGTATCGATTTCATAATGGCTGAAAATTAAAGTCCAAGGTTGAGATTAAAGAATACACTCTGTACTCCGGGGAAGCCAAGGCCAGTAAATCCCACGGCATTTCCTCCGGCTCCAGCTGAAAAGGATTCCGGATCAAAGCCATCCCAAGGCGTGTACAGGATAATGTTATTGGCTGCTACGGATACCCTTGCGGATCGAAACGGCGTGCTTTCCAAAATCCCCGGGCTCAGGTTGTAGCCCAAGGTGAGATTTCGCAACTTAATGAAACTGGCATCGGTCACAAAGTTCTCACTGGTGGTACGGTAGTGATTCCGCCAATAGCCGGCGCCGTAGTTCACGCCGTCCGGACCGACACCCTGACCCAGCCATACTTCCTGTGTATTGGGCGAACCGTCGGCAAGTACTCCCTCAAACACCCGGAAATCCTCCCGGGCCTCGGTAAACTCATTTTTGCCAAAGGCAGAGAGGAAATTTGCAAACTGGTTGTATTGCTCTACACCGGTTCGAAAGTCTACCAAAAAGGATAACTCAAATCCCTTGTAGGTAAAATCGTTGCGGATCCCCCCGATCCATTTTGGTACGGCATTTCCAAGCACCAATTGGGTTCCGGTTCTTACGGGGAAGCCGTTTGCACCAATGATTACCGGCAGGCTACGATCCAGAAACAAGTTGTCCGGATCGGCACCAAGCCGCTGGTAAGAACTGCCGAAAATATTTCCATAGGCCTCTCCCTCTATCAATTTCATGGTAACCGTGGACCCCACGTAGCCAAATTGACTGCCTACCACGATCTCGTCAATTCCTTCCCGAATAGACTTGATCTCGTTATTGTTTATGGAGAGGTTGGCATTGATGGACCAGGAAAAATCCTGCGTCTGAACCGGCGTGCCGCCTAAAATAAATTCAAAGCCGCTGTTTTCGATTTCTCCTGCATTCGTGATGTAGGAAGAAAATCCGGTTGCGTCAGAGATCGGTACCGGGATGATCTGATCCTGGGCGTTCGACTTGTAGTAGGTCACGTCAAAGTTGGCCCGATTGTCCCAAAAGGCCGTCTGCAAGCCAAACTCGAGCGAAGTCGTTAACTCCGGCCGCAGGTTCGGATCGCCAAAGACAGAGTTCCGGGTGAACCCTACCTGTCCGTTCAACGGGAAAATGGACGGAGAGGCATACGTAGCTCCCAGGATGTGGGGATTGGTGTCTTTTCCCACTTGCGCCCAGGAAGCGCGCAATTTACCGAAGGTAACCCAGGAAGGAAGGCTCAGGTTTTCGCTAAACACGTAGCCCAGGTTTACCGAAGGGTAAAAAAAGGAATTGTTGTCCTTCGGCAGCGTGGAGGAGATATCGTTTCTTCCGGTAAGATTCAGAAACAGAAAGTTTTTGTAATCCACCATCAGGTCGCCATAAAAACCTACCAGCCTTCTGAGACTTTTGCCCTGACTGGCGAATATCTGCGTGGTATTATTCAAATTGTAAAACTCAGGGATGACAAAATTCTCTCCCCTTGCTGTAATGCGATCAAACCGGCGCTCAAAGATATCGTTACCGAGCCGAAGGCTGGTGTTCCAGTCGGAGTTGAATTGCTTTTTCAGCGTTATGTAGAAGTTTGAAGTAAGGTCCCGGCTATTGATACGGGTCTCTTCCAACAAACCAGTGGAGCTCAATGCCCTTTCCCCATCGATTCCCTTGGGACCTGGCGTAATCTCGGTTCGCGTATCGCTGTAAAAATCATTCCCAAGTCGGTAAGAGAAGGACAACCAATCTGTCGGGTTATAATTCAGGTTGATGTTCCCAATGATGCGGTTGACATCGTCTTCATACGTCGCAAAGCGGGCATCGTAAATGGGATTGGTATTGCCATAGGTACGCATGGTGCCGTCTTCGTTGATGTAGTCTCGGACATCCGTCGTTTCGGACCAGTACATCATGCGTTCCATAAAGCGGTCGTGTGGCACGCGGTTTCCTCCGGTATTGGAGAAGTTGATCGAACCGGAGAAGTCAAATTTTTCGTTGGCCTTTACCGAACCGGAAAGCTTGGCGGTGGTCCGGTCCCAGGTAGAGAACGGGATGATTCCCTCCTGGGTCAGGTTGCCGATTGATCCGTAGAAAGTTGCTTTTTCGTTTCCGCCAGAAATGCTGACGCTATTGTCCACTTGTACCCCCGTGTTGAAGGCCCGGTTCCAGTTGTCCTGGTAGCGATGGTCGGGTACGGTTTGCTGCACTTGACTGATGGGGGCTCCCCAGGAAGGCCAGAAGCTGTTGGGCTGATATTGTCCGCTGAATCCTTGCCCGTATTCGTCCTGTAGCCGGGGCAGTCGGTTTAGTTCCTCGATACCTACGGATCCGCTATAATTGACACGAATCTGCCCCTCTTTTCCTTTTTTGGTAGTGATGATTACCGCCCCGTTTGCAGCTCTCACGCCGTATAGCGCCGTGGCGGCGGCTCCTTTAAGCACCGACATGGATTCGATATCGTTGGGATTTACATCGGCCATTCGGTTGGATAGCCCCCGGGGAGTTCCACTGGATTCGATGGTGGAATTGTCCACCGGAACCCCGTCTACCACAAAGAGCGGCTGGTTGTCTGCTCCGGGATCCAGGGAGTTGATTCCCCGAATGATGATCCGGGCCGATTGACCCGGTGCGCCTCCCGAATTGGTAACCTGTACCCCGGCTACCTGCCCTTGAAGGGCATTGACCAGGTTAGGCTGCTTCATTTTGGTGATGGCTTCTGCATCAATGCTCTGCGCTGAGTAGCCTAGTGATTTCTTTTCCTGGGAAATACCGAAGGCCGTCACGATAAACTCGTCCAGATCTCCGGCTTCCGGACTTAGGGCGATGTTCACGGTTTGGCGATTTGCCACTTGCTCCGATCGGGTAGCAAACCCAATGAAGGAAAAAAGCAACACCGCGTTCGGACCGGGTACGTCCAGGGAGTAGTTTCCTTCCAGGTCGGAGACCGTGCCGGTGCTGGTTCCTTCTATGACG
Source organism: Cyclobacterium xiamenense (assembly GCF_900109255.1). NCBI lineage: Bacteria > Pseudomonadati > Bacteroidota > Cytophagia > Cytophagales > Cyclobacteriaceae > Cyclobacterium > Cyclobacterium xiamenense. The sequence goes on from NZ_FNZH01000002.1 coordinate 182,936, forward strand.
ATGCTCACACCCGGGAGAACTTCCCCATCTTCGGTGGAGGTAATGGTGCCGCTAACCGTCCGCTGCTGCGCCAGCAACACGGACCCCTGCAAAAGGAAGCAGGTTAGTAACACGAAATACAGGGTAAATCTTCTTTTCATACGTTTGCGTTTAAAATAGTTCAACTTGATTTAATAGGTGTTTATTCGATCTAAAGTCCATTTGGGTTACTTAGCCGTGCAAAATTGAACCCAAGATCGCGAGAATTTAAACCCTCCTGTGTCGATTTGGTTCACTTAGTGCCTGGAAAACAAGTTTAAGGTAGGTATAAAAACCAGTAAAACGAATAAATACGGTACTTATTTCTCCAATAGTTCAGAGAAAAGTTCAATTTTTGGCTTGCTTAATTCAAAATGATTCCGGCGAATTCTAAATTTAAACCGTATGTTTAGAAAGTTAAAGCCAAAAATACCGATGGAAAAAAACAGGAAAATCAGCAGCAACAGTAGTCTGGAAATCCTACTACGAGAGGATCTGGACGCCATTCGTCTCAACCTGGTCCATTTAGCCCGCAAGGCGGCAGACCACGCCTATGCACCCTATTCCAATTTTCGCGTAGGCGCGGCTGTGGTCCTGGAGGACGGGCAGACCTTTTGGGCCAACAACCAGGAAAACATTTGCTTTCCGGTCGGTGTTTGCGCGGAAAGAATTCTGCTCGGGTACACCCATGCTAACTTCCCACACCTCAAACCAGAGATTTTGGTGATCGCCGCCCTAAAGTCGGACAATACCGGACTGGCTACGGTAACTCCCTGCGGCCTTTGCCGGCAAAGTATCAGTGAATTCGAAATGAAGTTCAAGGCGCCCATTGAAATCCTGATGTGCCGGCCGGACGAAACCTTGCTCCGGGCCGAGGGAATCGATCAGCTGTTGCCGTATAAATTTGAAGACCTGAATCGGTGATGATATCCCATTCCCTTTCGTTTACCCATCGCCACCTGTATTACCTGAGTCAGCCGCTTACAGGAAAAGAAACCAGCCTTTGGATCGTTTTTCACGGATACGGTCAACTGGCCAATTTTTTCCTGCGAAAGTTCGCGCATTTTGTTTCCGAGGACCGGCTGATTGTTGCTCCCGAGGGACTCAATAGGCAGTACCTAAATGGCTTTTCCGGTCGGGTGGGAGCCAATTGGATGACCAAGCACGAGCGCTCCGCGGCCATCGAGAATACCAACAATTACCTCAATTCCATGCTGAGCGAGCTACTTCCACAGCTCCCACACCTTCAGGTGGTACATAGCCTGGGCTTTTCGCAAGGTGCTGCCACCATGAGCCGCTGGCTCTGTCAGACGGAGGTCTCCCTGGACAAGGTGATCTTCTGGGGAGGCACGCCAGCCTATGATCTGGAACCCGGCGTACTTCGCAAACGGTTTAGGAATAGCCGGGTCCTCGTTGCGCTGGGAGAATCCGATCCATTTCTTCAGACCGAACAATTCCAGGAAGCCCAGGCCCGGCTGCTGGAGGCGGCAATTCCGGATATACGTACGTTTCACTACCCTGGCGGACACGAATTGGAACCCGCATTGCTCAAACAACTATTTTTGATGTAATTTTGTGGCATGAGCATGGTATACCATCTGGGCATGTATTTGCTGGACTTTTTTATGAAAATCGGAAGTCTGCGATCGGAAAAGCTAAAACTAGCCGTGGAGGGCAGGAAAGAGCTGTTTGCTGCCCTCACCAGCTTTCGAAAAAAGCAGCCCAGTCCCCTGGTATGGTTCCACGTGGCTTCCCTTGGGGAATACGAACAAGCCCGGCCAGTCATTGCGGCATTTAAAGAAAAATACCCGCTGTGGGCCGTTGCGGTTTCTTTTTTCAGCCCCTCGGGATACGAACAGGTGCGCAAGAAAAAACAACGTTGGGTCGACCACATTACCTATATTCCGACGGATACTCCCGGAAATGCCAAAAGATTTGTGGCCACGCTGGCACCCGATAAGGTCATTTTCATCAAATACGACCTCTGGGCAAACCACCTTCGGGAAGTGAAAAAACGCAAAATCCCTTGTTTTTTGGTCGCGGCTTCCTTCAGAAAAGAACAGCTTTACTTTTCCTGGTATGGGGCATTTTTCCGCCGGATCCTTTTCCGCTTCGATCATATTTTTACCCAAAATACCGACTCCCTGGAACTGCTGGAAACAATTGGCTACCGTCAATGCATACAATCCGGCGACCCACGGTTTGACAACGTGGCCGCGATTCGCCTTCATCCAACCCCGTTCCCCAAAATCCAAAACACCATCCACCAGCCCGTGATGGTCCTGGGAAGTGTCTGGCAAGAGGACATGGACCTGCTGATTCCCTGGATCAACCAATCCCGGGACAGGCAATTTATACTTGCCCCACACGACATCAACGCTGCAACCATCCGTAGGTGGCAGCAGGCCATCCGGCTCCCTTCCCTCACCTATTCCGACTTTAGTGGCCGGGAAAATCCTCCCGAATGGAAGGTTTTGGTGATCGACAACATCGGTATGCTCTCCTCCCTGTACCAATTTGCCCGTTGGGCTTATGTGGGTGGCGCCTTTGGCAAGGGACTACACAATATTCTGGAGCCACTGGCATTCGGCATTCCCGTTTTGTTCGGAAAAGTCCGGCGGGTTTCTAAATTTCCGGAAGCGGGCATCAGCAAGCAGTACGGTTGCGGGTTTCCCGTGCAACATACGCAGGAGTTGGCCGAGGTTTTGGAACGCCTGACCGAACAGGGCGCTTACGAAAAAAGCTGTCTGGCGGCAAAAAAGTTGCTCCAGGACAACCTGGGCAGTGCAGAAAAGACAATTGCACACATAAAAAAGCTGGAATGGAAGGAAGGGTAATCAAAACCACAGGCTCCTGGTACGCCGTGCAAACGCCCAAAGGCCTGCTGAAAGCGCGCCTGCGAGGCAAGTTCAAACAGGAGGAGCTCAAACTGACCAACCCCATTGCCGTGGGGGATTATGTTCTGCTCGCTAAAGAGAAAGATCAGGAAACGGCGGTGATTTCCGACATCCTACCCCGTGAAAACTACATCATTCGGAAATCAACCCGAAAACACCATTTTTCACACATCCTGGCCTCCAACATCGATCAGGCCTTCCTGATGGTGACCGTGCGTAACCCCCGGACCTCGCTGGGATTCATCGACCGCTTCCTGGTAAGTACCGAAAGCTTTCGCATTCCTGCCAGCATCCTGGTCAATAAGGTGGAAACCCTCAGCAAAGAAAAAGACCTGGAATACAAGGAATTGATCCGGGAAATCTACGAACCCCTGGGCTATCCGGTGCTGGAACTCTCCGCCCTCTCTGATCCAAACCTTACCGAACGGTTTATCCCCCTGTTAAAAGAAAAGACCACCTTAATTGCCGGTCATTCGGGAGTAGGCAAATCCACGCTGCTCAACCGGTTGGTGCCAGCGGCCAGTCAGGTCACCCAGGAGGTTTCGAAGTTCTCATCAAAGGGGGTGCATACCACCACCTTTGCGGAAATGTTTCCCTTGGGCAAGGAAGAGGGCTACCTGATTGATACGCCCGGTATCAAGGAATTTGGGATACTGGACATTGGGGAGCAGGAATTGTCGCATTATTTTGTAGAAATGCGCGCCTACCTGGGCCAGTGCAAGTACAACAATTGCACCCATGTCAACGAACCGGGCTGCAAGGTCATTGAGCAACTTGAAGCAGGATACATCCACCCCTACCGGTACGAAAGTTACCTGAAAATACTGGACGAAGAAGACAGCCACCGCTAAGAAAATCGGAGCCTTTCGAGGGATTGGATGCAGCATCGCCTGCGAGTATTTTAGTGCTTTGCTTTGAAAGCAGGGTCTTTTCGGTTAATTTCATTAAAATTTTGACAAAGGCATGGAAACGACGCAACAGGGAAAAACGATGGTACTGAACCACCGGCAGATCGAACAGAAAATCACCCGAATCGCATTCGAAATTTTCGAAAGGAATGCGGAAGAAGAGGTACTGGTGGTGGCCGGCCTTACGGGAATGGGCTATGTGCTGGCCCAACGAGTGGTAGAGAAACTCCGCGAAATCGCGCCTTTTCACCTGCAGTTAATCAAAATCGACCTGGATAAATCCCAGCCAAACATACACGAGGTACGCCTTTCCGAGCAGGTGCCGTTAACGGGTGCCGCCGTCATCCTGGTAGACGATGTTTTGAACACCGGAAAAACCCTGACCTATGCCATGGTTCCTTTCCTGGAAGCCGAGGTGAAGCAAATGGAAGTATTAGTCCTGGTAAACCGCAGCCATAAATTGTACCCCGTAGCACCCGACTACACCGGTTTTGAATTGGCCACTACCCTTAGCGAACACATTACCGTAGATTTAAACGCAGAAGCCTCCACCGTTCACCTGCACTAGCCATGTCTGTACACCAATCCACCCATTTGAAGCGGATCACCACGCACATTCTGCAGGAAATGAAAAAGCGGAAAGAGAAAATTTCCATGCTCACCGCCTACGATTTCTCCATGGCCGGAATCGTGGATGCCGCCGGTATTGACATGATTTTGGTCGGAGACTCGGCTTCCAACGTCATGGCGGGTCACGAAACCACCCTACCCATCACCCTGGACCAGATGATCTACCATGCCACCGCTGTGGTCCGGGCTGTCGAACGGGCGCTCGTCGTGGTAGATATTCCCTTTGGCTCCTATCAGGGAAACAGTTCCGAAGCGCTGCGGTCTGCAATCCGGATCATGAAGGAGTCGGGTGCGCATGCCGTCAAAGTAGAGGGCGGGGCAGAAATACGGGAATCGGTGGTGCGCATCCTAAGCGCCGGTGTACCGGTCATGGGCCACCTGGGGCTGACTCCCCAATCCATTTATAAATTTGGGACCTATACCGTTCGAGCCAGGGAAAAAGAAGAAGCCGGAAAACTACTGGAAGATGCCAAAATCCTCGAAGAATGCGGCTGTTTTGCCCTGGTTTTGGAAAAAATTCCTGCCCAACTAGCCAGGAGAGTAGCAGAAGCGGTTACCATTCCCGTGATCGGTATTGGAGCGGGTCCCGATGTGGACGGACAGGTGCTCGTGCTGCATGACATGCTCGGCATTACCCAGGAGTTTAAGCCCCGATTTCTCCGCCAATACGCGGACATCCGTAACACCATGCTGGAAGCCGTGGGGAAATACATTCAAGACGTAAAATCGGCTGATTTTCCAAACGAGAAGGAAAGCTATTGAGCCTGCAAAAAAGCCAATAAGTCCGTTAGTTCCTGATTAGTCAGCCGTTGTTCCAGCCCCCTGGGCATCAGGGAGCTGTCGGACATGCCGTAATTGGCCACCTGCGCTTTTTGCACCTGGATGAAACCTTCTGCCTGCGTATACAGCTTGATCTGCTTTTCGCCTACATCTATTTGCCGGCCCTCGTAGCGCGTGCCATCGTTCATCTCCAGGAACCAGCCTTGCCATTCCGGGCTAATTTCTTCCGAGGGGACGAGGATGGAACTGATCAACCCTTTTCTATCCTTCGATTTACCTACATTGCTCAAGTCGGGACCCAGATCGCCTCCACGGCCTCCGACAACATGGCACGTGGCACACAGCGATGCGCTGGAATAAAAAACCCTCCGGCCCCGGTCAGGATCTCCCGCACCTTCAAGTAAAGACGTCCACTCCTCCAATTCCTGCGGGTCGGGTCGTTTTCCCCTATCCTGAGACAAGGCCAGCATCAACTGCTGCCGCAGGCCTTCGCTGTCACAACTGCTTCCATCATTCAAAACCCGCTCCATGGCTTTTTGCACCGCTTCATCCCCGCTCTTGGCCCGGAGGTACCCTGCCGCAGCTATGGCCAGGTTTTCATCGGAAACTTCCAATAGGGGAATAATCTCTCTCCAATCCTCAAGGGGCTGCCTGGAAAGCGCTGACAAAGCCTCAGCTCGGAGATTGACGGGTTTATTTGTTGATAAACTGACCTGAAGCAGCGCATCGGCCACCCGTGGATCTGGGACATTGGCCAGGGTTTGGATAATTTCCAATTGCAGGTCCTCTGCCGCTTCCTGGGATAAAAATTCCAGCAGAAGTTCCTTGTGACCGGCCGGATCTTCGAGATACCGAAGGGCATAGGCTCTCATTTGAGAAGGGTGGCTAGGATCACTGACTATTCCCGCAATGAATTCATCCGGCAATTTTAAAGGGATCCGCTTGGAGATTTCTTCCTCTTTGTTTTGATATGCCTGCTGGTATTGGGGTTCCAGCAATTTTACGGTTTCCAAATACGTCTCGAACAATTGGGGCGTAAAATCTCCGGCCATAAGGGCCTGCTCCAGGTTTTCCCGTTGGGATGCCAGTCCATGACTGCCGATCCATATCAGTGCCATCCTTCTGATCTCAGGATCGGCATCGGCTAAAAATTGCCGGGCCAGGGCGGCTTCCCTGGGATGATCAGAATGCCGGAGTGCCAATAGTACGCCCAACCTTACATCAGCTGATGCTTCCTGCATAGCCTGTTCCAGTTTTTCCCTGTGCTCACTGCTACTTAAGGCCATCACCGCAGCATGTCTTACATAGGGATCCTCCGCATTCAAATTCTCAAAATGCAAATCAAAATTACCCGTATCGGCCATCAACTGCCTTAGTTCTTCCACTTTCGAGTTTTCTTTCGGGGCTTGATACACGCTTCTCCGGGTTACCGGGTCAGTAATTTCCCTAGCCGAAAGCTTCCATATTTTCCCTCTTCCATGGTTGGGATACACCCGTTCCACCCAATCGGTAAAAAAGATCGATCCTTTACTGTCCGCGGCAAATGCCACCGGTCGGAAATCTTTACCTCCTTGTACAATCACTTCCGTGGACCCTGTCAGGGACAGCCCCTTTTCCTCCATGGCAATCCGGACGATGCTGCTTTCTTCCCAAATGGTACAAAGCATTTGGTCATCGTAATCCTGGGGTAACCTGCCCAGGTTGGCATTTAGTAGCCCCGATGGCGATTCTCCCAACGGGACCGCATAGGGCAAGGTTCCCGGCAATTCCCCATTCCAGGCCAGGTATGGGTGGATACCGCTTCCGCCAAACAAAGACTGGTAGCCAAAGTCGGAGCCTTTTACCGCATGTACCAGGCGATTGGGACCCCGGCTGTCGGGGTCGTTATCCGCTACCAGCAAGCGGCCGTAGTTGTCAAACTTCAGGTCAAAGGGGTTCCAATATCCCGTAGAAAATACTTCCAGTTCCGTCCCATCCGTTTTGGCACGAAGGATATTGCCGCCATCTCCATAACCTTCAACCTGGCTCCCATCGCTACCTTCCAGAATCCAGTGGGCGGCACCGGTGTTGCCTCGTCCGATATACATCCAGCCTTCGGTATCAAAAGCTATGCTCAACAGGGCTGCATGGGCATAGACCTGTTTGGGTTTGGTAAAAGCCAACAGCTTTTCGCGTCGCTCACTGATACCATCCCTGTCTTCGTCGTAAAATTTCCACACTTCTTTGGAGGTCACAGCATAGAGGTGCCCTTTCGGAGAAAAAGCGATATTTAAGCCCTCGAATAATCCCTCGGCAAAAACGGACTCCTTGTCCCAGGTCCCGTCTCCATTGCTGTCTTCATAGACTTTGATGAGATCGTTTTCAGGACCTACGTAGTCGGTTGGCGGCAAATGCGTGTGGGATTCAAGTACGTAAACCCGATCCTGCGCATCCACGGCAATGCCTATGGGGGTGACAATGTCCGGATCCTGTTTCATCAGCGTTAGTTCCAGCCGCTCGTCCAAAATGGTAACACCGTCCACTACCATGGGCCCATTTTTTACCGCACTGTTTTCACAGGAGAAAAAAACGGGTATCCATACAATAAAAAGTGCAATTAGGAATAGGTCGGGTTTTTTTAGCTGCATAACGGTGTCCTTTGTTCCTTTGAAAGCGATTTGATTCGTGCTTATTGATCCCCAAACCTGTCAGGTTTTTTTGGTTTCCGACCAACAACGAACGTTTACTTTATCAAACCTGACAGGTTTATTCGGCCGGTTAGTGGTCATCAAAAACCGACTAATAGTGGCGGATAATGGTATCAGAAAATCACTAGCTCTGGTATTTTTCGAATAATTGGTACGCGCGCGTGAGGTCTTTTACGAGAGTAGTTTCATTGAGGGGAGGGGCCATTTCAACCAGCAAATAGCCTTCGTAACCATGGTCCAGCATCTTTTGAATTACCCCATCGTTGTCGGTAACCCCCTCTCCAAAGTTGACCACTTTGTGAACACCCATTTTTTCGGTGTCTTTGATGTCGATGTGGAGGATTTTTTCATGAAATTTATCCACCACCTCCATCAGGCCCACGTTGGAACCATTGAAGTGCGCATTGTCCATACACATTCCTACATGGGTGGAATTGATGGCATCAAATATTTTCTCATAATCCTCCATGAATTCGATGTTGTTATTGGCATGGTTTTCCAGCAGGAGCAGTACATCCATTTCTTCCGCAGCAGGGGCCAGTTCACGCACGATTTCCACTACGGCTTCGGGACCTCCAGCTTTCCCCCGGCCGGCCCCGGTGCATTTGACCCGGCGGCAACCGAGTTTTTTTGCCGCTTCCATCAGCCAAAGTTTATGGGCAACATCCTTTACGATGTTTCCTTCTGCCCCAAAGGAACTGCCCTGCACACAGATGGGGGTCAAGCCATGTTCGTAGCAGCGTTGCTGTATGCTGCCAATGCCCGAAGGGGTAAGGTTACGGCCATACCAGCAGTTGAATTCCACATTTTTAAAGGGAAGTTGAGGAATGACCTGAAATGCTTTTTCAAAGTTTTCGTCCCCAAAACCGTCACAGGTGATGGTGGCAATGGCCAATTCCACTTTTTTTGATTGGCTTGTTGAATGCCGGGAATTTGCCAGCGATGCTGCCTGAAAAGATGCCAGGCCTGCTACTCCCAGACCCGCTTTTTTAAGAAAATTACGCCGGTCATGCGTCGAATCCTGAAGGTCTACCTGTTTCATGATCTACTTTTTATCGTCTCCTAAAGTACTAAAAATTCAAATCAGGAGAAGTATTTTGCAGCATAAATCCTTCATGGTCTATTATTTTGGGTTAATTGGAAGCAGGATCAAGCCACTAGCTCCCTCCTACTAGACTGGGTGAGTTTGCAATTACATCCCTATTTTCCATTGACGTACGGAATCTGAGCCATCTGCAATGCCGGGTCCCTTGGATAGGGCGTTTAGAAAATCATTCCTGGAAACGTGTGTGTTTAGCCATTGCAAATGGCTTTTAGACGGTTTCTATCTGTTTATGACTCCAAAGATAGTACCGCCACCCCTGCTTTAATCTGTGTTAATCTGAGTAATCTGTGGTGCATGCTTTTTTTTCACCACGGATTCGCACCTATTTTCACCCATTTTTTAGGTACCAGAATTGACCCATTTTTTCTTTTATTTATCTGTGCGAATCTGCGTAATCTGTGGTGCAACTTTTTTCACCACGGATTCGCACAGATTTTCACGGATTTTTTAGATACCAAAATTGACCTTTACTCTATGCGAATCTGTGCTGCGATCCTATTTGCAGGCAGGGATTCTCCTAGTACAACATACCAAATAACCAAAGGGGGATTCTCCGATTACTCCCCCCGGCAATATCTAGTGCCAGGTAAGACTGGGGGACTCCCTGAAGCTGTTCGCTGGTTTTGGAAGCTCCACCCACCTCAAATACATAGGTATCATCGACCATAAAGTCGCCATACCTGGGAGCCGTCACCGAATGAACTGCTGTAAGTTGATTGAGGAAAAATGTTTCACGTACGTTACCTATATTGGCCATCGTCGGAGAAAAGAGGTAAATAAAGTTGGGGTTTTGCAAATAGATCTTTTCCGGCTTCTGAAGGTAACTTACCCCTTTGGTAAAAGATCGCAATAGGAGCAGTATCTGCGCCTGGTTCAATATATCCAGAAGTCTTAAGACGGTATTCCGCGGGGTCTCCAGTTTTTGGGACAATTTCTGGATGTTGGGAGTGAAAGGGACGCTTTCGCTCAAGACGAAAAGCAGCTTTTTCAATAGTCGTGTCGTAGCATGCTGCAGTTCCTCAAAAGGTGCAATATCTGTATCAATGACCAATTGGATGGTTTGCTGCAATTTTTGATGGTAGGCCTTTTTGGATTCTAAAAAATAAGGGAAATAGCCGAAACTAAGGTAATCCCGGAAATCTGAATGGAAATCAAAGGTGTCCAGAAGTTCAGGTGCCACTACATGGTGCTGGTTTATAATCTCTTCCAGACCTAGTATTGGCAAATTCGTGTTTTTCTCAAAATTAAGGTATTCCCTGAAGGACAATCCATGTAGGTGATAGACCGCTGCTCTTCTGGAAAGATCCGCATTTCCCCTGGAAATATCAAGAATGGAAGAACCTGTCGCAACTACCTGAATGTCCTCGTAGTCGTCATAAAGCTGCTTGAGATCTTTTGACCACCAAAGGTACCGGTGAACTTCATCCAATAGGAAAATGCGGTAACCCATAGCGTAAAGGGATGCTACTGCTTCTATTAATCGATGGGTTTCGAAATAAAAATCATCGAGACTTAAATAAATACGTTTCCCTTGGATAGCAGAAAGGTATTGCAAAAGAAGGGTTGTTTTGCCAGAACCCCTGTAGCCAAGAACAATGATCAGTTTTTGCTCCCAATTAATTTGTCCATAGAGGTATCTTCTTTTTTTTTTCTTTGACGAAACTGGCTTTACGCTCAGATTTTCGAATCAGACTTTCCATAGATTGATTTTTACAAAAAGTAAAATTACGAAATAGTTTTTACAAAAAGCAATTTTAAATAATGCAACCTTAAAAAAGTATTTTGGGAAGTCTGCGGATAAGCTCTTGAAGGTTTTTACCTCGTTTGTCCTATTCAGATCGTGAAAAGCTTCCTCGGGCGGGGTTTTCCTATTGCAGCGAATCTGTGGTATCGGTGGCGCACTTTTTCACCACGGATTCGCACAGATTTTTTCTCTTTTACCCCTGAGCTGGGTATAGTTTGTAACTACATCCCTAATATTATCTAATTTACGATTATCTAATTTAAGCCAGCGAGGCATTTGCAATGCCGGGTCCATGGACAGAACGTTAGGAAAATCATTCCTGGAAAAGTGTTCGTTTAGCCATTGCAAATGGCTTTTTGGCGGGTCTTTCCAATTAACGATGGCGAAGATATCAGGGTGAAGTGGCATACTTCACCCAGAACATTGGTTTTATCTGTGCTAATCTGAGCTATCTGTGGTGCATCCTTTTTTTTCACCACGGATTCGCACAGATTTTCACAGATTTTTTAGGTGTCAGGATTGACCTCATTCAGTAGCATTCTCCACGCATTTTTTAATCTGTTTTAATCTGAGTAATCTGTGGTGCATCCTTTTTTTTCACCACGGATTCGCACAGATTTTCACGGATTTTTAAGGTGTCAGGATTGACCCATTTTTTTGTCTTTTTTATCTGTGTTAAATTGCGTAATCTGTGGTGCCCTTTTTCTATAAGGGTTTAGGGATTTTCTTCCTTCTCTCCAAACCAAACCACCGCGTATTGCTTGTAAATGCCCACGCCCATGGCTTTCCAGGTGGCGGCTTTAAAGGGCGGCAGGTTGGCCAGCACGGCGTGGTGGCCGGGACTTTTCTTCCACATTTCCAAGGCATGACCGGGACTGGCAGCGGCAGAATGCCAATACGCAATTTCGTAGCCTGGGCTGGTGTAACCCGCAATTTCAAGGGGCTTGTTCCACATGCATTCGGGGTTCTTGTGGTTGTCCCGGTAGCAGCAAGCTTCCCAGGGTCCCTGGTCCGACCAGGAATGCAGGTTGCAGCGCTTGTTTGGGCGGTAGTTTACCATGAGGTCCCGCGCGTGGGCTTTTGCCACCTTGCTCAACGCCGCCGAAAAAGGGACCGTTGGAAGACCCCTGCTTTCCCGGTAACCATTGATTGCATCAAAAAGCTCCTTTTCCTCCGGAGAGTCCTGCATCCGGATCGGATTGCCGGGCGCAAGTCCTCCGAAGCTAAGCCACCAGAAGAGAATCAAATACCCTGTCATTCCGTGATCTTTTTTGGAAGACTTAACGCAGCCGGGTGACAAATGTTATCCCCTCACAAAATTGGTTCATTCTGCACCTCCGGTCATTTTATACGGTTTTTTTTCGTATTTTAGCGCCTCAATTGAATCAGGCGTTCATTTTTAACGAAATCGAAAAATAATGAGTGACAAAACCCCTAAAATTCTTTATACCCTTACCGATGAGGCACCGGCCCTGGCCACCTATTCCCTATTGCCCATCATCAAAGCGTTTACGGATTCGGCAGGTGTGGTCGTGGAAACCCGGGATATCTCCCTTTCCGGAAGAATCATCGCCACCTTCCCGGAATTTTTAACACCCGATCAGCGGATCAACGATGCGCTGGCGGAATTAGGAGATATCGCCAAAACGCCGGAGGCCAATATTGTGAAACTACCCAACATCAGTGCCTCCATTCCTCAGTTGAAGGCAGCGATCAAGGAACTGCAGTCCCAGGGCTATGCCCTTCCGGACTATCCGGACGATCCCAAAAACGAACAGGAAAAAAATATCCGAACCAAATACGACAAAGTTAAAGGCTCCGCTGTGAACCCCGTTTTGCGGGAAGGAAATTCGGACCGTCGCGCGCCACAGGCCGTCAAGCAATTTGCCCGAAAAAACCCCCACAGCATGGGGAAATGGTCAACGGACTGCAAGTCCCACGTATCCAGCATGAGCGAAGGCGATTTTTACGGCAGTGAAAAATCCATGACCCTCCCGGCAGCAACCCAGGTTTCCATTCAGTTGCATCAGGCCGATGGAAAGGTTACCACACTTAAAGACGGGTTGGCACTGCAGGAGGGCGAAATAATCGATGCCGCGGTGCTGAGCACCCGCATTCTTCGGGCGTTTTTGCAAGAGCAAAAAGCCGAAGCCAAAAAACAAGGTGTCTTGTTTTCCCTGCACCTGAAAGCCACCATGATGAAGGTGTCGGATCCGATTATCTTTGGCCATGCCGTGACGGTTTTCTTTGCGCCGGTTTTTGAAAAACATGCCGAAACACTCAACGAGTTGGGCGTGGATCCAAACAACGGTTTCGGCGATTTGATCGCCTCCCTGGAAAAATTGCCTGCGGACAAACGAACAGCCATTGAAGCCGATATCGAGGCCTGCTATGCCGACAGTCCGGACCTGGCCATGGTCAATTCTGACAAGGGCATCACCAACCTCCACGTGCCAAGTGACGTGATCATCGATGCCTCCATGCCGGCCATGATCCGCAGCAGTGGACAGATGTGGAACAAAAACAACCAATTGCAGGATACAAAGGCGGTCATTCCGGACCGTTCTTACGCCGGCGTGTACCAGGAAACCATCGACTTCTGCCGGGAAAACGGGGCCTTTGATCCCACCACCATGGGATCCGTACCCAATGTGGGACTAATGGCCCAAAAAGCCGAAGAGTACGGGTCGCATGATAAAACCTTCGAAATCGCTTCCGATGGCATCGTGACCGTGTCGGACGATAGCGGAAAAATACTACTGGAACATTCCGTAGAAAAAGGAGATATCTGGAGGATGTGCCAGGTAAAAGATGCGCCGGTACAAGACTGGGTGAAACTTGCCGTCAACCGCGCCAAAGCTACCGGGGCACCCGCCGTCTTCTGGCTGGATATAGACCGTGCACACGATGCACAGCTGATTCAGAAAGTAGAGACCTACCTGAAAGACCATGAAACCGAGGGGCTGGATATTCGCATCATGTCTCCCGTGAAAGCAACCAGATTCTCGCTGGAAAGGATCAAGGCTGGAAAGGATACCATCTCCGTTACGGGAAATGTGCTTCGGGATTACCTTACCGATTTGTTCCCTATCCTGGAACTGGGCACCAGTGCCAAGATGCTTTCCATCGTTCCTTTGATGAATGGCGGAGGATTATTTGAAACAGGTGCGGGTGGATCTGCGCCCAAGCACGTGCAGCAATTTGTGGAAGAAGGACACCTGCGGTGGGATTCGCTGGGTGAATTTCTGGCACTCGCCGTATCCTTGGATCACCTGGGCGATACCTTTGCCAACGAGCGGGCAAAGGTACTTGGTAAAACCCTGGATCAGGCCACAGCCAAGTTTTTGGAAAATGGCAAATCTCCTTCCAGAAAAGTAAATGAGATAGACAACCGGGGCAGTCATTTCTACCTGGCCATGTACTGGGCTGAAGCCCTGGCCAATCAGGAGGAAGACGAAGCCTTGAAAAAAATATTTGGTCCGGTGGCCGAAGAAATGGTAGAGAAAGAAAAAGCCATCAATGAGGAATTGATTGCTGCTCAGGGTAAGCCTATGGATATCGGTGGTTATTTCCGGCCGGATGGGGAAAAGACCGCAAAATTGATGCGGCCCAGTGCTACGCTGAACAAGATTTTGGAGGCCATTGTCGCATAGGCCTGTGAAGTCCATGTAATTGCAAATTCAAAAAGCCGCTGAAATCAGCGGCTTTTTGCGTTTGTATAGAAAAACCAGGAGCAGTGGTGTTGAATTGTCGCCATTGCAACGGGCTGAGGAAATCCTAAGGTATTTAATCCTTACGTATCCAAATCCCTCCACCGCGGGGGAGGCAAAAAGGGGGATTTAATTACGTCTACCATTTAAAATTCAACCTGGTATGAATTGAAGAATCTCGAAAAATCCCCCTTGCCCTCCGCCGCGGCGGAGGGAATAGCTGAAATGCTGATTTAAAGATGAACTGTCGCCATTAAAACGGGCTGAAGGAACTCTATGTTGATTCCGTGTCCGTAAATTCTGACGTACCCAACTCCCTAAAAAGGGGGCCGGGGGATTTTTTACGAAAATGGAAAATGGGCGGCGAAATATTATTTTCATTACTTAAAAAAAGCCGCTGGTTCAGCGGCTTTTTTAAGCTTATACGAATAGGGTATCACAATCTTTTGATGCGGATATTCCTGAACCAGACATCGTCATTGTGGTCCTGCAAGGCAATTTTACCTTCCTTGAAGGTAGCAAAATCTTCCCATTGGGCGAACTTGCTATCTGCCACCATGGCTTTCCAGGCATCGTCCCAAAGGGTCGTCTCTACCGTTTTTACACCGTTGAGAAAGAACTGGAGTTGACCGTCTTCAACTTTGATTTCCGTAAGGTTCCATTCACCTACCGGTTTAGCGGCCTCCTCGGAGGATTCAATCAGGTCGTACAAGTCACCGGTGCGGTGTGTCACGATCTGCCCGTCCCGGTGGCCGTCGTTATCGAGCAACTGGTATTCCGGGCCCGTATGGTACGGCGCACCGTAGTTGCCGGTGTCTTGCACATGAAACATGATGCCACTATTTCCGTTTTCGGAAATCTTCCATTCTATCTGGAAGTGGAAATCCCCGTAGGAATCACGTGTCACCAAATCACCACCGGTAGTGCCACTTTTCTTCTTTTCGGAGTTAAAGTACAGCACACCGTCTGCCGCTTCCCAGGCTTCTCCGGGCTGATCTTTTCCATAACCGGTCCAGCCGGTAAGGCTGCTTCCGTCAAAAAGGCTGATCCATTCTTCTTCCGTCACGATAATTTCTTCGATTTGTTCGTCAGAGGCGGTTTTCTCCTGGGTGCCGGGGCCGCAGCCCCAAACCAGCAGTGAGCCCAACGCCAACGACAGCGGTAGTTTGTTCATAGACTTATTTTTTTAACAAAAGTACATAACGCACCATGTCTTCGGCATCTTCTTTGGACAATGCCGGATGCGCGGGCATCGGTATTTCTCCCCAGACCCCCACGTTGCCGGCAATTACCCGTCCGGCAAGCATTTCCACGTTTTCGTCCGTCGTTTCGTACTTCGCGGCTACATCCGCATAGGAGGGGCCTACGATTTTTCGTTCGATCATGTGGCAACTGGGACAGTCGTTCTGCTTCATCAATTCCACACCCCGGATGAAAATGGGATCGTCTTTGTACTTTTCCTCCAGACTGATTTCCTTTATAGGCTCAGGTGCAGGAGGGGTGTTGGAAGAGGAAGTGGATTCGGAACTGCTGCCAGAACCACCACAGGATACAGCCATCATTGAACCGGCAATGAGGGCCAGGCTTAACTTAAGATTTAACTTCATTGTTTGTTATAAATAGATTAATTGATTCCCAATATTTTCTTGTTCAATCCTTCGTCCGCTCCCGTAGAAGCAAAGTCGTCAAAGGTTTTCTCAGTGACGCGAATGATTTTTTCACTAATAAATTTGGCTCCTTCGATGGCACCGTTTTCCGGGTGTTTCAAGGCACATTCCCATTCCAATACGGCCCATCCGTCAAAATCATACTGCGATAACTTGCTGAAAATAGCATTGAAATCCACCTGTCCGTCACCCAGGGAACGGAACCTTCCGGCGCGTTCTACCCAGCTGGAATAACCGCCATACACACCTTGTCTGCCGGTGGGATTAAATTCCGCATCTTTGACGTGAAACATTTTGATCCGGTCTTTGTAAATATCGATAAACGATACGTAATCCAGACACTGCAATACAAAATGGCTGGGATCGTACAGTATGTTTGCGCGTTTGTGGTGATTTACTTTTTCCAGGAAACGCTCGAAGGTTACCCCGTCGTGTAGGTCCTCGCCCGGGTGCAACTCATAACACACGTCCACTCCATACTTGTCAAACTCGTCCAGAATGGGCAGCCAGCGTTTCGCCAGTTCCTCAAATCCGGTATCCACCAAACCAGCGGGTCGCTGAGGCCAGGGGTAAACGGTATGCCACATCAATGCCCCGCTAAAGGTCGCATGCGTGGTCATGCCGAAGTTTTTCGAAGCCTTGGCTGCCCACATCAACTGCTGGGTGGCCCACTTTTGCTTTCCTTTCAGATCCCCGGCAAGTTCTGCGGGCGCAAACGCGTCGAATAGTTCGTTGTAGGCAGGATGAACCGCCACCAACTGTCCCTGCAGGTGGGTAGAAAAATCCGAAATCTCCACTCCCGCCTCTTTCACGGTAGCCTTGATTTCGCTGACATAGTCCATGTCCTCTGCCGCTCGCTGCAGGTCAATCAACCGGGCATCCCAGGTGGGGATTTGAACGGCCTTGTAGCCAATGCTCGCTGCCCAGGTACAGATGTCTTTCAAGTTATCAAAAGGTGCGGTATCGTCCGCAAATTGAGCCAAAAATAAGGCGGGTCCTTTAATGGTTTTCATAAGGGTTTGTCGTTTTAAAGTTCAAATTTAGTCCATTTTTCATTAGATTTCCCACTTTTCACCACATGTTCCACAAAGGCCATGCCGCGCAGTC
Source organism: Cyclobacterium xiamenense (assembly GCF_900109255.1). Classification (NCBI taxonomy): domain Bacteria; kingdom Pseudomonadati; phylum Bacteroidota; class Cytophagia; order Cytophagales; family Cyclobacteriaceae; genus Cyclobacterium; species Cyclobacterium xiamenense. Next base: position 200,189 of record NZ_FNZH01000002.1, read on the forward strand.
CGTCTTCCGCTCCGGGGAAGTCTTCCCATTCCTTTTTGGGGGTCTCCCCGTTTTTGCGCGCGTACAGACAGCGGGTAAAGTTACGGTAAAGATTGGCAAATGCTTCCAGGTAGCCCTCCGGATGCCCGCCCGGGGTCCGAAGGTTTTCCATCGACCAGGAGGACAAATAGGGAACGTTCCCTCCGGTACGGTAAATCTGATCGGGCGCTTCGGGGTGCCGCACAATCAGCGTATTGGCATTGTCCTGCTCCCATTCCAAACCAGCCTTATCTCCAAACACCCGGATTTTGATATTGTTTTCGGCACCCGTGGCTATTTGCGTTGCCATCAAGACGCCCGAGGCGCCGTTGTCGAACTTGAGCAGTACTGCCCCGTCATCGTCCAGGGTCCTGCCTTCCACCACAATGTTTAGATCGGCGCAGAGCTTGGTCAACTTCAGCCCGCTAACGTACTCCGCCAGGTTGAAGGCATGCGTACCGATGTCCCCCATGCAATTGGCAATGCCGCTTTTGGACGGGTCGGTTCGCCAGATCGCTTGTTTGTAATCGGTCTTTTCCAGACTGGTCCACAGCCAGCCCTGTGGGTATTCCACGTATACTTTCCGAATTTCCCCCAGGACTCCCGAGGCGATCAGGTGTCGGGCTTCCTTTACCATGGGGTACCCAGTGTAGGTATGCGTCAGGCAAAAAAGGAGGCCGGTATCTTCGATGATTTTATTGAGGGTTTTCGCTTCCTCGTAATCAAAGGTCATAGGCTTGTCCAGTACCACATGAAAGCCGTTTTCCAGGGCTTTTTTGGTTGGGTCAAAGTGAACGTGGTTGGGCGTAACAATGGCAACGAAATCAATTCGTTCTTCTTCCGGCAACTGCTTTTCTTTCTCAAACATCTCGTCGTAGGAGCCATAGACACGCGTTGCTGGCAAAAACAGTTCCTTACCGGTTTCGGCGGATTTTTCCGGACTGCTGCTAAATGCCCCGGCGGCGAGTTCGATCATTCCGTCCATGGCAGCGGATATCCTGTGTACGGCTCCGATAAAAGAGCCCGGTCCGCCACCGATCATGCCCATTTTAAGTTTTCTGTTGCTCATTAGTCCAATCTTTGGTTTTTTGGTTTTTAAAGTTCCTGTATAACGTCTATATTTCTCAGGGAATAAGCGAAATCAAGGTCCCCCACCGAACGTAGCTACGGACCATGGAATTGGTTTCCTTACTTTCTGAAGTGATAAATTTACATTAAATTGGCTTAATTTTAAATATTTCCCAGAATAGTTTGAAGGTCGGTACCCACCGCTTTTCAACAGACAAAAAACATAATTCGACCTACCATGACGACTGCCAACCGCTTTAAGCTTTCCCTAATGATGTTTCTGGAGTTTTTTGTCTGGGGCTCCTGGTACGTGACCCTGGGTACCTTCCTGGGAAATAACCTGGAAGCGAACGGGGCGCAGCTCGCCGCCGCGTTTTCCACCCAGTCGTTTGGTGCCATTATCGCTCCATTCATTATCGGACTAATCGCCGACCGCTACTTCAATGCAGAAAAAATTCTCAGCGTGTTGCATCTGCTCGGAGCCGTGCTGATGTATTTAATGTATCAGGCGGACAGCTTCACAGCCTTTTACCCCTTTGTACTGGTATACATGCTCATTTACATGCCCACGCTTGCGCTGGCCAATTCGGTTTCCTTCAGCCAAATGAAGGATCCCTCCACCGAGTTTAGCAGCATACGGGTATGGGGTACCATCGGCTGGATCGCCTCGGGTCTGATGATCAGTTATTTCTTTGTGTGGGACAGTCCGGGAGCCATCGGAGAAGGCGCGCTACGCTACACGTTCCTGATGGCCTCTATTTCTTCCGTGGTATTGGGCTTGTTTGCCTTAAGCCTGCCGGCCACCCCTCCCGCCACCAAACGCGCCGGTAAACAGACACTCTCCGACCTGCTGGGCCTGGATGCCCTGAAACTCCTTAAAGACAAAGACTTCGCTATTTTCTTCGTGTCTTCGGTGCTGATTTGCATTCCACTGGCCTTTTACTACCAAAATGCCAACCCCTTTCTATCGGAGGTGGGGCTTTCCAATCCAACCGGAAAAATGACCATCGGCCAGGTGTCGGAAGTCCTTTTTCTGCTACTCATGCCCTTCTTTTTCCGAAAGTTTGGCCTCAAGGTTACGCTGATCGTCGGCATGTTGGCCTGGGTTGTGCGGTACGTACTGTTTGCGTTCGGCGATGCCGGCGAGGGGACCTACCTCTTGCTCATCGGCATTGCGCTGCACGGCATTTGCTACGATTTCTTCTTCGTATCGGGGCAAATCTATACCGATTCTAAAGCCGGCCCCCGCTACAAAAGTGCCGCCCAGGGATTGATTACGCTAGCGACCTATGGCATCGGCATGCTGATCGGTTTTTGGATCGCCGGCATCGTTTCCGACCTGTATTTTGATGGCACTGTACACCAGTGGGAGAAAATTTGGCTGATCCCTTCCGGGATTGCCCTGGTCGTAACCATCTTATTTACATTTTCCTTTACGGACAACGATTTTCGAAAAGCCAATGCGCTACGAAAGCAGGAGAAAAACATTCAGGAATCCAGCAAGTTATCCTTAGAGTAGAAACAAATAAACCTAATTTAGAGCAATTATAAATTGGGAAAAGGGAAAAGAGGAAAAGGAAAAAATCTAACGTTTTCTTTGAAAATATCAATATAATTGCACTACCTAAAATAAACAAGTAAAGTATATGGCCAATCAAAGTTATGACGCTATTGTCGTTGGGTCTGGAATCAGCGGCGGATGGGCGGCAAAGGAACTCACGGAGAAGGGATTGAAAGTTCTTCTGTTGGAAAGAGGTCCGGACGTAAAACACGTGCAGGATTATAAAAATGCTACCAAAGCTCCCTGGGAAATACCGCATAGAGGGAGAAGAACGATTGAAATGTTGGAAAACCACCCCAACCTACGCAGGGATTACGTGCTGAACGAACTCAATCTGGACTGGTGGGCACACGAAGACGAATCGCCTTACATTGAAAAGAAACCGTTTACCTGGTTTCGCGGCTATCAGGTGGGCGGGCGCTCCCTGCTATGGGGAAGGCAAAGTTATCGTTGGGCAGACATTGATTTTGAAGCCAATGCCAAGCAAGGCATCGCGGTTGACTGGCCGATTCGGTACAACGACCTGGCTCCCTGGTACAGCTATGTGGAGAAATTTGCGGGCATATCTGGAAACCGCGACGGCCTGGATATACTTCCAGATGGAGAATTTATGCCGGCCATCCCACTCAACTGCGTGGAAAAAGACATTGCCGGACGTATAAAAGATCATTTCGGTGGTTCCCGGGTGATGACCAATGCACGGGTAGCGAACATTACCCAACCCCTGCCGGGAAGACCTGGATGCCAATACCGGAACAAGTGTTCGCTGGGTTGTCCATTTGGTGGGTATTTCAGTACGCAGTCGTCCACGCTTCCTGCTGCCGTTGCCACAGGAAACCTGACGTTACGACCCTGGTCGATCGTTACTCGCTTGCTCTACGACAAAGACTCCAAAAAAGCCACCGGCGTAGAAGTCCTGGACGGGGAAACCAACCAAACCTACGAATTTGACGCCAAAATCGTATTTCTTTGCGCCTCTGCGTTTAACTCCACTGCAGTTTTGATGCGTTCGGCGACAGATATTTGGCCGGAAGGACTAGGTAGCAGCTCCGGGGAATTGGGCCATAACGTAATGGATCACCATTTTCGTCTTGGTGCCAACGGCACCGTGGAAGGATACGAAGACAAATACTATTTCGGCAGACGTCCGGGCGGATTTTATGTACCCCGCTACCGAAACACCGGAAATGAAAGCCGGGATTACCTGCGCGGATTTGGCTATCAGGGTGGCGCAAGTCGGCAGGGCTGGAGCCGAACCGTGGCCGAACTGGACTTCGGTGCGCCTCTGAAGGCAGAGCTTACCGAACCAGGCGCATGGTCCATCGGAATGACGGCCTTCGGAGAAATCCTTCCTTACCACGACAACACCATCAAGCTCAGCAAAACCGAAAAGGACAAGTGGGGCATGTACGTGTTGGAGATGAGTGCCGAAATCCGCGATAACGAAACGAAAATGCGGGTAGACATGATGAACGATGCGGCCGAAATGCTGGAAGCCGCCGGCGTTAAGAATGTCACGACCTACGACAGGGGGTATACCTTTGGACAGGGAATTCACGAAATGGGTACGGCCCGCATGGGAAGGGATCCCAAATCTTCCGTGCTCAATGGAAACAACCAGGTATGGGATGCCAAAAACGTATTTGTCACCGACGGTGCCGCCATGGTATCTGCCGCTGCGCAAAACCCATCCCTTACTTACATGGCGATGACTGCCCGTGCGGCTGACTTTGCCGTGAAAGAACTGAAAAAAGGTAATTTGTAACACCCAAAAGGAAATCAACATGAATGCAATGAATAGAAGAGAGGCCCTGAAAAGCGTGGTGCTTATGATGGGAGGCACCATGGTAGGAGCCAACGTAATCCTAACCGGTTGCGCCCCGGAAAAACAAATTGAAGGCCTGGATTTTTCTGAGGAAGAGCTCGCTTACATGGATGAAATCGGCGAGGCCATTATTCCGGAAACGGACACTCCCGGGGCCAAGGCTGCGGGTATCGGTGGCTTTATGGCCATGATGGTAAAGGATACCTATACCGAAGAACAGCAAAAAACCTTTATCAACGGGCTAAACAGCCTGAAAGCCGATTTTAAAGCTGAAACGGGAAAGGCATTTATGGACGCTTCGGTAGAAGAACGAACCGCCTTCCTGAATCAGCTTAACAAAGCGGCCATGAAACAGGCAGGCGAAGGGAACAACGCTCCCAACTACATACTGATGATCAAGGATTTAACACTCTTGGGCTATTTCACATCGGAAGTGGGCGCCACCCAGGCCCTCCGCTTCATTGAGACGCCCGGTAGGTACGATCCCTGTATCGAGTACAAAAAGGGCGACAAAGCCTGGGCCATCTAATCGTATCTGAACAAATACCGTGTAAACCAGCGTAGCTTTCCTATCGGGGAGCTACGCTTTTTTGTGCCCAGGAACGGGCTGTGCTGCCCTTCGTCAGAATGAGTCGGGAAAGCCTCCATTCCTTCCACTTTTAGCGCTCCTGATTGGTACAAAAAGGTCTGTCCGAACCTACGCGAGAATCTACTAAACCCGAACCCATTGGTTTATTGGATGCGTTTTTTTTATTTTTCATGTTTTAGCCTGAAGCAGGCACAGGACGTACTTTTTATAGGTAGCAAAATTTGCCCCATTTCGTTGATTGGTGAAGTGCTTGTTTTCCATCTTGGCTAATTTCTTCCTGTACTTCCATTTTACCAGCTTCATCAACAGTGGAAACCTGTCTTCCGCGAGCAGAAAACCTGCCTTCCACACGGGGTGGACCACCTCATTGGTAAATTGGTTGACCACCTCAATCGTTTTGGAAGTTTCTTCGGTAATGTCCTTTTCGAGCAGTATGTCGACATCAAAAGTGGGCAATTTACGCTCCCACTCGGTCCATTCATGGCCTCCTCCGATGGGATGCTTTCCCGGTATAGGCCTGCGGAAGAAATCCGCAAGCAGGATGTACCCGCCTTTGTTCAAAAAACTGAGTGCCCGCAGAATGGATTCATCGATGGGGATGTACTGAAAGCTCTCGTTAAACATGATCAGATCGTATTTGTCGCTGCTTTCGTAGGTTTCAAATTTACTGGTGTACACCTTTCCCTTGCCGGAGAGCAATTCTTCCGCGATTTTGTTAAGTGAAGCGGAAGGCGAAACACAGTCGACCGTATATCCCCTATGAATCAACTCCTCTGCCATTTTTCCTGAACCGCATCCCACATCCAGAATCGTTTTCACTCCCTCAGGAATGCAGGAAAATATAAGCTCATTATAGCGTTTCTGCGCTTCATTCAGTTGGGCGACATCCGCTTCCAGCCCGTCGCTGAAATACCCGTAATGCAGGTATTCCGATTTCAAAAAGAATTTAAAGACCAGAAAACCCAGCTCTAGGCCTACTTCTTTCGAATCGACTTTTTTTGCCATGGAGTAAACTATTTTGGGTGACACGAAAGGAACCGGCCGGATCTTCCTCAGGCAGGAAAGAGCTCTTTTCTTGCATTATTGCATGTGCTCCTGCCTCACTCGAAACGGGTGAATCAACTACTTTTCGATCTGTGTGTTTAAAGATAAACTTTTTATCCTTGATAATCTGAAATAGGCAAATAAAAATCTGTCTACCCTTCAACACGCGTACCATACCAATAAAGATCTAGGTCCCAGCATTAAATCCAAAGAGAAAGAAGATCCGTTGACAAAGCCTGGCTCATCTAATCGGAGTACTGTGTGGCTTCGCAAGCCTACCAATAGCCCCGCTTTCTGGTAAGCTATTTTCGTTTTATTCGGCTTATTTTTTGGATAGGAACGTGATAATTGCTAAACTGACGATGAATATTACGCTGTAAACATGACCTATTTTGTACTGAATGCCCTGTTTTCGCTTCATTTTCTTTTGATATACAATTTCAGCGATCTGATCGACAAAAACGAGCCCATAAATCCCCCATCCAAAACGGAGATCGACAAGGGAGACCTGGAACGCTTCTCCAAAAACAAAACCATTCCAAAAGAAATCAGGCAGGTGGCATTGGAAGCTTTGTCTTATTTTCCAGACTTGATTCATACCGAAATTGATTTTCAGTTTAAAAACGCCATACACGGCTCCGTGATGCAAGCGCAGCCCAAAATTTCTTCGCTACTCTTTCAAAATAAGCAAAACAGAGGGTATCGTATCAAAATCAGTCGATACCTTGCCCTGGAGGACGAAACCCTGCCGATTGAAAGCCTACCCAAGGACGTGCTTCTGGGATGGATTGGCCACGAACTCGGTCACATCAAAGACTATCTTGATCGAAGTGCATTCAATTTGCTCGGTTTCGGCGTAAAATATTACCTATCGAATACCTTTATTTCCGAGGCGGAGATCGCTGCAGACAGCTATGCCGTCGCTTACGGCCTGGGGGAGAAAATTATCGCCACAAAAAACTTTGTGCTGAATCACGAAAAAATCCCGCTGGACTACAAAAAGAAGATAGAAACCCTCTACCTGTCTCCCGGTGAAATCCTATCCATGGTAGAAATGGCAGAAGAATCCCCAACGGAAGAAAATTGAATGTTTCTGGTGAAATACGCAGCTATCGGCCTGCACGTGGAGCGCGGGTAGTAGATTCCGCACCCAAGTAAAACCATACGTCCACTTATGAGTTAAAAGGAATAAAAAGTCCTTCGACAGCAGGATTCAAACCGGTAGACCATGACGCAGGAATTGCCCCTCTTTCCTTTAAAACTCATCACTTTTCCGGAGGAAAATCTAAACCTCCACATATTCGAGCCTCGGTACAAGGAGTTGATCAACGACTGCCTCCAGCATGGGCAGACCTTTGGCATTTGCACCTTTCTGGATAAACTCATGCCGGTAGGTACGGAAGTGTCCTTGCTCGAAATCACCACTACCTACGAGGACGGAAGACTGGATATAAAAACCCGGGGCCTACGCACATTCAAAATTCTGGGTTTCGAAAACCCCATGAAAGGAAAGCTCTACGCAGGAGGAAAAGTTGCGTTCCTTCCCCTGGAATTGGAAGCCCCACAGGAAAAAAAGATTGCCTTTCGCAATTCCCTGGAAGAACTGTTTAAATGGATGCAATTTTCAGCCGACCTCCAAAACCCTTCCCTTACTTCGTTTACTTATGCCCATAAGATCGGGCTAAGCCCGGCACAGGAATACCGGCTACTCGAACTCGAAACCGAAGAAAAACGCCTGGATTTCCTTTTTGCGCATTTGAAAAAAACCATCCCCATTCTCAAAGAAATCGAAGCGTCAAAGCACCGAATCAAAATGAACGGGCACTTTAAATACCTGGATCCCTTAAATTTTTGACACGTCAGACTTTTTGATATAGGCATCCCGATTGCCCCAGCGAATGCGGTACCACATATCCTCGCTGGAATGGATGGTCACCCGGTGACCCATCTCCACCCGCTTCACCAGATTCCCCGCAGCAGAAGGACTATCCATGATCAAAACCGGGCTACCTGTAATGATCGCCTTTTCGGGAGGATCGGTAAAGTTGTTGCCCACAAAAACCAATAGCAAAAAGATAAACGCAGGAACCAGAAACGGGGATTGCCTGGTCGATGACAGGTAGACCATGATCAACGACACCATCAGTAAAAGGGCGAAGAACGCCGTCAGCTCCATCTTATAATCGAGGATCACCGATAGGAATCGATCCTGATCGGAAATCTCGTAACCCTCGAGTCGATTCTGATCCGTCAGGGACTTGATTTTGTCGATAATCGACGGATTTGGGTTGTAATCGTAATACTTGGACAGAAAAAGAGAGGCTTTTCCAAAATCTCCCATGCCCTCCGTAATGAAACTCATTTTTAACAACATCGCCGGAGAATACGTCTCCTCTTCGTAGAGGATCTGTTCGTAGATTTGCAGGGCCTCTTTGTATTGCTTTTGAGAAAATAAGCTATCCGCCTCTTGGAGTAGGGAAATGCTCTGCCCCTGACAGTCAGCTTCCTGGGGATTAATCAGCGAAAAAGCTGACAAAAAAACAATAAAGATCCATTTAAGATTTGGCATTATCAATCTAGTGCTTTAAATTTGCAGTCCAATTACGGAAAACTCGTGCGCAAAACCAAGTTTTCTTTTGAAATTATCAAGCGCTGAAAAGCAGGTAGTTGGTAAGATTCGATTCCGTAGCTCAGCTGGTAGAGCATAACACTTTTAATGTTAGGGTCCTGGGTTCGAGCCCCAGCGGGATCACCAAAACAGAAAACTTGTTCTTCGGAGCAAGTTTTTTTTTTTTTACAACTTTCAGGACTGGGCGAGAAGTTTATCCCGAAGAAGGGGAGCCAGAGCGCCGCTTCGGGAAGCCCCAGCGGGAGGACAAGCCGTCAAGAAAATGCCGGGTGTACATTTTATTAGCTGCTGTGCACCTGGCCTGCAGCAAGCTTTTTTTAATGAATGCCTGCTTCCCAAGTGAGGCTGATTTTCCCCCTGAATTTTAACTTTATTTTTGGAATGTGTTTTGCTCTCTTTTAGGGGAATTGAAAAATTGCCAGGGAGGCAGGTAGATCCGTCCTCTGGCATTGATTGAACCTTAAAAAAGAAACAACGGATATGTCTAGTCCAGAACACAAAAAATTAATTTGGGAGCTGATAAAACCCATTAAGGTGGGGATGCTCGTTACCAAAACAACCGAAGATAGCGGGGGCATGAGGGGACGTCCCATGAGCCTTGTACAGGATGCCTACGATGGCACCTTGTTTTTTTACACGTCCAAGAGCGATGCGAAGGCCTTTGAAATCGTAAACGATACCGACGTCTGCCTGACCTTTAGTAATCCAAAAGACAACGTGTACGTATCGTTGACAGGAAAGGGCTGTGTTACGCAGAACAAGGAACTGATCGATAGGTATTGGAATCCCTGGGTCGCTGCCTGGTTTGAAAACGGAAAAGACGATCCCGACCTGGCAATGCTAGAAATTAAAATCAGCAAAGGCGAACACTGGGATTCGAAAAACAACACCTTGGTTCAAATTTTCGAACTCGCGAAAGCCACTATAAAACCAGCGACTACCCCTAATTTGGGCAAGCATGAGAAGTTTGGCAAGGAATAGCGGTACCAATTCCTCTAATCGCTACGTGTATACCCTGGGGGTTTTGTAAACGGCTCTTCCAGATGAATATTTCGAAATATTCCTGATTTTCCAATCATACTGCCGTTCTTTTTTTAATTTTTTCCTTTTAATTTTTGCAATCTGTGGTTGTTTTATTATTTTTAAATCACTACCTGATCCTCGCAAAAATATGGCTAGCCTCTGTCCTTTTTCCCTTACCCTTGCCTTCCTGTCAACCTGGCTGATCTTTTCCAGGACGCCGGGTTCGCACGAACTACCCGCAGGGACATTCCTCGGAAGCTTTGATTTCATCGCCAGTCAGGAATATCCCAATGGTACCACCCGCAGCGATACCATTTCCTATTTTTTCGGTATCCAGGAGACCGCAATCCTAATTCATGCCGGAAAAAATCAGCCGGATATGCGGATGGTGATCAATGCTGCAGATTCGACCATCACCGGCCTTTTTGAGATGCAGGGCAAAAAAGGCGGTTATATCTTGCCCATGAATGACCGCTATTGGCCCGCAATGCGTCATGCCTTCCAACCCAACAGCAATACTGTTCAACCGGGGAAAGACCCTTCGGGAGATTCCAAAATGATTGAAGGTTATCGCTGTAGAAAAGTGCTTGCAGAAAGCAGTGACTATAACGCGGAGCTTTGGTTGACCGACGAAATTCCACTCTCCATGCCGCAGCTGTTGAGTTACCAGGCCATCGGTGTGGGCAAATCGCAAAAAGAACTGGAACAATTTGAACAGTTCGGCGTCGACGGACTTCCATTGGAAATGAAACTGACAAGTAAAAAAGGCAAAGCAAACGTAGCCATTCGCCTGGCGAATTTCCGGAAGACCGTAGACGAATCGGTCTTTAGCAGAGAAGGGCATACACTGTCTGCAATTGAATAGGTGGTATTCCCCAAAATACGCAGCCCAAGCACTAGCGATCATTTTCCAACCCATCCGCACAACCGACACCTAAAGTATCCCTGAAACTGCATCCGAGATCGGCATCAACGCGTCTTTACTCCCGACGAAAGCATTTCGTGCTGCGAAACATACTAACAACGGATGTATTATTTTATGAAAGGGGCTGTTTTGGGTAAAAATTCCGTTATTTTTATCTTTGTATTAATGGATAGTCGTAAAAAACCAATGTTGCTTCGTTGCCTCTTCCCCGTAGTTTTTTTGCTGGTATTCAGCTGCGCCCCAAACCTTCCGGAAAGCGTGGAAATGGCCATGGACGAGCTACCGGAACAACTGGATTTTAACATTCATGTAAAACCTATTCTTTCGGACAATTGCTTCTCCTGTCATGGACCCGACGAAGCCGCCCGGCAGGGAGGTGTTCGCCTGGACCTGGCCGAAGCAGCCTTCACCCCTTCTGAGGAAAGTGGCAAAACCCCCATCAAGCCCGGAAAGCCAGGAAAAAGCGAACTCGTGCAACGCATCCTATCCGAGGATGCCGCCTACCAAATGCCTACACCGGAATCCCACCTCCAACTCAGTGACCGAGACAAGGCCATTCTGATTCGATGGATTGAGTCCGGGGCTGAATACAAAAAACATTGGGCCTTTATTCCCCCAAAAAAGCCCGAAGCACCACAGTCGGCATTTACCGATTGGTCTCAGCAGCCCATCGATCGCTTTGTCGCCCAAAAATTGGAAGAAAATCAACTGGCGCCCAGCTCCAGGGCCTCCAAGGAACTGCTGCTGCGTAGGCTTAGCCTCGACCTCACCGGGCTGCCGCCTACACTGGAAGAACTGGATGCCTTCCTAGCGGACGACTCCGAGCAGGCCTGGGAAAAGCAAGTGGATCGGTTATTGGCCTCACCGCATTACGGGGAGCAAATGGCCATGCACTGGATGGACCTGGCCCGCTTTGCCGATACCCATGGCTATACGGTGGATCGGTACCGGGACATGTCGCCCTGGCGGGATTGGGTGATTGATGCCTACAACCAAAATAAGGGGTACGATCGGTTTATCACCGAACAACTGGCCGGCGACCTGCTCCCCAATCCTTCAAAAAACCAGTTACTGGCCACGGCTTTTAATCGTATCCACCCCCAAAACATGGAGGGGGGTATCGTGCAGGAAGAGTTTCGGGTAGAATACGTCGCAGACCGTACGAATACGCTGGGGAAGGCCATCATGGCGCTGAGTCTGGAATGTGCCCGTTGCCACGACCACAAATACGACCCAATCAGCCAAAAAGAATATTTTCAACTCAGCAGTTTTTTCAATCAGGTGGACGAAGCAGGGCAGATTTCCTGGGACAACGCCATGCCGGTCCCCACCATGCTTTGGACGGATGATGAAAAGGACGCATTACTGGCACTATTGAAAAATAACATCGATGAGGCAGAAGAAGCACTTGACTCCATCAAACAGGTGGAAAAGGCGGAGTTTGACGCCTGGGTAAACAATCTGGGATACAAAGAAACCCGCTTTTACCGCCCAGTCGCCTCCTTGGTTGCACACTTTGACTTTGACGAGCTCCCCCTGAGAGACCGGGTCAACCCCTCCGTTACGGGCATAATGGAAAGCATCGGCGAGAAGAGCAAGCAGCCCCCATTGGTGGACGACGGGTACCGGGGCAAGGCAGCCGCGCTCAATGGGGATGCCTGGCTAAAAATGGGAGGTGTCGGGAGTTTTTCCAAAGACCAGCCCTTTAGTGTAGGACTTTGGGTCACTATTCCGGAAGAATTGGAAAACGGCGCCATCTTTCATACAGGCGACGGCGCCGTCCTCTATAACCGCCGCGGCTATCATTTGTATCTGAAAGACAACAAGCTGGAAATGATCCTGGCCCATACGGCTCCCTACAACGTAATCAGCAACGTGACGCTGGAAGGAGTCCCGAGAGATACTTGGATCCACCTGCTAATGACCTACGATGGCTCCTCCACGGCTGCCGGCATCAAGACCTACCTGAATGGGAAGCTAATGGCCAGCGAACCGGTTCGGGACAATCTATACAAAGACATCCTATTTGGCCGGGACAAAGAGCCCGGCATTCAAATCGGTGCCGTGTGGCGAGGCAAAGGGCTAAAAGGCGCCGCTGCCGACGAGCTAACGGTTTTCGACAAGGAGCTATCCCAACTGGAAATCAGAGACTGGCTGCAACCCGACCTTCTGGAGGAGCTACGCCGTACGTCTCCTGATGCCTTGACACCGGAAGAACGAACCGCGCTGGAGTCCTTTTACTGGCACAATCGCTCCTCGGCTTACCAAAAGCAGTTCAAGGCCTTAACAACTGCCCGAATGGAACACTCGGCTACGGTAGAGCCCCTACAGGAGGTCATGGTCATGGATGAAATGGAACCGAAGCGACCTACGTATGTACTGGAACGGGGGGAATACCATGCCCATGGAGAGGAAGTACATCCGGGAACACCCGAAGCGGTACTTCCCATGGCGGATGCCTACGAAAAAAACCGGCTGGGGTTGGCCAAATGGCTCCTGGACGAGCGGCACCCCCTTACCGCCCGAGTAGCCGTCAACCGTCTCTGGCAGCAGTTTTTTGGCAAGGGACTGGTCGCTACCGCCTCGGATTTCGGCAATCAGGGAGAAATGCCCAGCCATCCGGAGTTGCTCGACTGGCTAGCCGTGACTTTTCGGGAATCCGGATGGGACGTAAAAAACCTGCAAAGAATGATTGTGCTTTCCGAGACCTACCAACAGGCCTCGCTCACCTCGCCGGAATTGCTCGAAAAAGACCCGGACAATACCTGGCTAGCCCGAGGGCCCTCGGGCCGCATGCCCGGAGAAATGATTCGGGACAACGCCCTCCTGGCCAGCGGCATGTTAGGCAAACGCATTGGGGGACCCAGCGTAAAACCGTACCAGCCCGAGGGCTTGTGGTCGGTAAACGGTGGCCAATATACCGAAGACACAGGCGAAAACCTGTTTCGGCGCAGCCTTTACACCCTGTGGAAACGCTCCGTTCCACACCCTACCCTGCACATATTCGATTCGCCGGAACGATCGGAGTCTACCATCCGAAGGCAGGAAACGAACACGCCCCTGCAAGCCCTGGTATTGATGAACGATCCCATTTATGTAGAAATTTCCAAAGTGATGGGTGCACGGATTACCCGGCATTCCGACCCGGAAAAAGGCATACAGGATGCATTCCGAAAGCTTACCGGCAGGTTTCCATCCACAAAGGAGCTCGGCGTATTACTGGGCCTGCGGGAGCAAGAAATGCGCTCCTTTTCAAAAAACCCGGAAAAGATGAAGGGTTGGTTGGCTACCGGATCCTACCCCATCCCGGATAAACCCGACCCGCTTCCCTGGGCAGCCAATTCCGTGGTGGCAAGTGCCATCCTTAATTCCGACGCGACCATTACCAAACGATAAATATGTGTCATCATTCAGATAAATACCGCTTTTCGCATATACCGGACCTGCACGAGTTGGAAAAGAAAATGGACCGCAGGGATTTCCTTTCCAAAACCGCCATGGGAATGGGCGCCCTTGCCCTGGGTTCGCTCTTTTCCCAAGAGGGCCTGATGGCAAAAAGCCTTTCCAAAATCGGTGGCCTTCCCGGTCTGCCCCACCATACCCCCAAAGCGAAACGTATCATTTACTTGTTTCAAAGTGGCGGCCCCTCCCAATTGGACTTGTACGATTACAAACCCACCTTGCAACGCATGCAGGGTCAGGACCTTCCTCCATCGATTCGGGGGGAACAGCGACTGACCGGTATGAGTGCCAACCAAAGTATCTTCCCCATTGCACAATCCGCCTTTGAATTTAAGCAGTACGGAAAAAGCCGGGCTTGGGTAAGCGAACTCATGCCCTACACAGCCGAAGTGGTGGACGAACTCTGCTTCATCAAGTCCATGATTACTGAGCAGATCAACCACGATCCGGCCATTACCTTCATGCAAACGGGCCACCAACTGCCCGGCAGACCCTCCACGGGCGCCTGGATGTCCTACGGCCTGGGCTCGGAAAATCAAAACCTACCAGGCTTTGTTGTCCTGGTATCCAAAAATGCGGTCCGTGACCAACCCCTCTATGCCCGGCTTTGGGGCAATGGCTTCCTTCCCTCCCAGCATCAAGGCGTGCAATTTCGCTCTGGAAAAGATCCGGTACTGTATTTGGGAAATCCGGAGAATTACGAGGGCGAGGACCGAAAACAGATGCTGGACTACCTCAAAGAGCTAAACGGCCTGCAATTTGACACGTATGGCGATCCGGAGATCAATGCCCGTATTGCCCAGTACGAAATGGCCTTCCGCATGCAAAGCTCCGTTCCCGAAGTGACGGATCTTTCCGATGAACCAGATTGGGTATTTGACCTGTACGGTGAAGACAGCCGGGATCCGGGCACTTACGCCGCCAATTGCTTGCTTGCCCGAAAACTCATAGAAAAAGACGTACGCTTCGTACAACTCTACCATCAGGGCTGGGACCAACACGGCAACCTACCGGGAGGCATCCGCAACCAATGCGCAAAAACCGATCAGGCTACCGCTGCCTTGATCAAGGACCTGAAGCAACGAGGACTCCTGGAAGATACTCTGGTAGTTTGGGGGGGAGAGTTCGGACGAACGGTTTACAGCCAGGGAACGCTTACCGAAGACAACTACGGCAGGGATCACCACCCCCGGTGTTTTACCATGTGGATGGCGGGAGCAGGTGTAAAACCCGGCTTCTCCTTTGGTGTCACGGACGAATTTGGCTATAACGTGGTTCAGGACCCGGTACACGTGCACGACTTTCACGCCAGCCTCATGCACCTGTTTGGCGTGGACCACGAGCAGTTGATCTTTAAACACCAGGGAAGGCGCTTCCGACTCACGGATGTGGCCGGAAGCGTGGTGCATGAACTCTTTACTTGAGTTATTTCTTCAAGAAGGCGGAATACATCCAAACCAGTTTTTCCTGTTCCCGGATGTAATCGCTCATCAGGGCATTGGTACCCTCATCTCCAATTTCACCGGACAGGTCCAATAATTCCCGCTGCAGGGTAATGATACTTTTCATAGAGGCCAGTATGTTTTCAACCGCTTTCATGCCATCGGTTACTTCCTGGCTTTCCGTTATCGCCGAGCTCTCCTGGTATTTGGAGTACTGGTGTTGGGGAGCGTGCCCCAACGTCAGGATGCGTTCGGCGATATCGTCAATCTTTACCTGCAGATCGGTATACAGCTCTTCGAATTTTAAATGCAATTCAAAAAACTTATCCCCTTTGATGTTCCAGTGGTAACCCCGGGTGTTCTGGTAGAAGATGGAATAATTGGCCAATAATACGTTTAACTTATGGGCCAACTCTTCCGAGCGCTTGATGTCCAGGCCGATTGCGTTTAAATTTTCCATGTTTTAATCGAATGTATGTGGATGAATATACTCTTTTAACTTACCGTTAAATTTAACCCATTTCATCCAGACTATAATCCCAAAGGAAAATAAATCCGGGCGATTTTGTCCTTCGCTGGCCCTGCTTTTGGCCTGCCGGGCAGCCGAGCGCTAGCTCCATTCAAGGGTAAAAGTAGCGCTTACCGTTCTTTGCCACGAATTAAACCAAAGCGAGTATAAATGGTTCCGATATTTTTTAGGAGTGAAGCAGAAAAAAGCCAGTTAGGATTCATCAAGCAACGTTTGTTGTTGGCGAATTATCAGCAAAACCTGACAGCTATGTAATGATGGGTAGTATTAAAATCGATAGCTCAGTTCAGGTCCCCAAAAGCTGCTACGCATGCGAAAGCGCTGATCCAGAAAAACACCTGCCTGCAGTCCCAGGTGCCAGCGTTCACCCAAGGACTTACGCACCGCGATTTGACCGGGAAAAATCAGTCCTACCTGATATTGTTCTACCAGGTTAACTCCCCGATAAGCCCCCTGCTCTTCGTCAAAAAGGATTGGCTGGTAAAAGCGGTTCTCGTCTATGGCCAGCCCCATACCCAAACCAATTTGCCCCTTCAAGCCAAGGGGAAAGGGGATTTTTCTGGTTAAGACAAAGGAAAAGTGATCGGAATTGACCGCTGCTCTTGTCGGCAAATTTCCGATCAATAAGGGGGTATCCGCCATTGATTCCCGGAAATATACATTGAAAGAGCGGTTAAATTCCGTACCCATGGTCCATTCCGGCGTATAATCATACGAAAGTCCCAGCGAAACATACCATCCTACTGCGGGCCTTTCATAGCCGTAATCCCGGTTCAGGCTAAAAGACCCCAGGCCTAGCCGGGCCTCCAGCTCCTGAGCATGCAAGGCAGAACCCAGGACAAGCATCAGTACAAATAAAACGATTGTTTTGTAAGTCATCTTTAAAAGCGAAAGCGAATTTCGGGCCCAAAATGGAAACCCCCAATGGCATAAAAAGGCGTAAAAAACAATCCCGATTTCACGCCGACCGTTCCGAAATTGCCTAAGGGTTTGGAAAGGTTGAGCAATAAGGGTATGCTAAAATCCCGGCTAAAAACCGGTAGCCCGGTCTGTCCATCCCGCTCGTCCGGGTACCTCGCCAGGAAAAATCCCGGGCCGGTACCCACCGCCAGGTTCCAATCCCCACCCAACGAAAAATGCCTTTGAAGGGTCCAATAAATGAGGTGTACCTGCACGGAGGAATTTTCCGGCAATCCCGTTTGCCCGCCTTGATTTGGAGCGTAGGAAAATGTGCCAAACTGGTAATGGGACCCGAAGGAAAGCTTTCCCGGAAACCGGTAATCGAAGCTCAAACCAGTAAAAAAGCCCAAACGGGCGGACACAAACCGTCCATAATCGATGGGCGTGAATAATCCAGCCTGTGCAGCTATCGTATACTGCTGGGCATGAACACCGGTAGCACTAAGTCCTGCCCAAAGCAACAGCAAAAACAGCCGGCTTTTCAAGAATGTGAGAAAAGTAAATAGGGTATGCATGTAATTTCCAGTTCCAATCCATCCCCGGCACCAGGGCTGCTCACAATCGATTTGGGACACAAAATTACGAAATACTTCGGTGATAAGAAAACCAGCCGCTAACCTATATTTTGATAGCGTTTTTCCAGGTCTTTGAGATCGTTTTCTTCATCGAAATATTTTTTGCCCTGATTCCAGATCATCTCCGCATGTTTTTTTATCGGCTGCTTTTGTTCTGGAGTTTCTGCAAATTTGCTGAGCGTAACCATGGCCTCCATGAGCCGGATGATCACGGATGGACTGTCTTTGGCATACTGCCGGATGGCGTTGAAGGCGGCATCCATCATCCCTTCGAAGGTAAGGATGTCGGCTTTAATCCTCAAAGTTCCTTCTTTGTCTAATCGGTACGCAGTGGGAAACTTGACCTGTGTTAGGTAGGCCAGGCTGCTAATGAGGTTGTCGATGCAGGAGATGGCGGTGTAGGGATCGTTTATGCCAGGGGAAAGTGCTCTTGCTGCAATCTCAACCATTTGGTGAATGGCATGTTCGGCGTCCTGCTGTGGGGTTCTAGTTTTCCCCCCCAAAAAATGCTGCCGCAGCCGGCTCATTGCTTCTTTATCCAGGGCTTTATTGGAGTATACCTTAGCCAGTTCGAGGCTTTTTACCAGGTAACTCCCGGGACGGTGAAATAGCTCTATGAAAACCTCCTGCTTTCTGGCCTCCTCCATCAATTTATCACTGTCTATGTACTGCAAATACCCATCGAAGCCACATTCCAAAACTTGAGAGGTGGCGTAATTACTTTTTTCCTTTTCGGGATTGGGTACATGTTGATCCGGTTCCTTACCCATTTCCTGGGGAAACAAGTGGGTCAGGTTACGAAACAGTTTTGCGGAGATGTTTCCGATGATATAATCCGCCTGTATGCTGGTTGCCACATGGTGAATAAATACAATGAGCAAAACGATATTGGCGATCGCCATCATCAAGGCAAAAGCTACCGAAAATAGCGGAATAAACTGCAAGTTGCCCGTATCTTTTACCGTATTTAAAACAATCAAACAGTAAATAAACAAGGAAACATAGGTTCCTAGTACGGTTTGATTGATTCGATCGTACATGAAATTTTTTACCAGTCGGGGGCCAAACTGGCTGCTGGCTAGCGTTAGGGCCACGAGCGTAATCGAAAACACCGTACCCGCTACCCCTATCATGGCTGCAGCAATGGTCGTCAGTATGTTTTTAGCGGCGTCGGGACTTCCCGGAAAAAAATATTCCACTCCACCACTTGGATCAAATCCGGAGTAACTGTCTACATATACCAGCGATACAGCCAAAACGATCCCGATAAAAATAATGAAAACGGGAATAAACCAAAAAGTAGATGTAAGTTCAGACCACCAAAACAATAGTTTTTTCATACGCGCGTTAAGAATTATCCTTTTCTAAGGTATTCAATAAACGGATCAATTCCTACGGGGATCTTTGCTTCGGTACTACGGTACCGGCTACTTTTCGCGTTTCCGTGTAAACACTGCCACGATCGCAGTGGTCAAAATTCCCATGATGGGCGCACCAACGATGCCTTGAACCAGGTAATTTTCCTTACTGAAATAGGTTTCCGCCTCTTCTTGGGCCATGTTGCCGGATTCAATAGCGAAATCTTTCGCGTTGTTCAAAAAATCAGGTGTGATGACCGAAAGGGTCAGCCATAGCGTCAGCGGGGTCAATAGGGTTACCACCAACGTGATGAAAAGTCCGGCTTTAAACCCCTGCCCATAACTCATCTTGCCGCCATACACCTTTTTTCTTTTTTCCAGCAGCCCCAACACATAGATGGAAATAGCTGGAATGGCGATAAAATTGGTATAAATGGGGTGCTTGTCCAGGTGCACATCGTGCAGGCCTATGATTCGTTCCAAGCCCATCCACAGGAGGCCCATAAGCGCAAAGATAAGTCCCCATTTTATTTCAATGGTGTATTTTTTCATTGGTTTCGGGCTATTTTGTCGAATGGAGGCCAAAGACATTGCCCTCGGTATCCATGCAAATGGAGCAGAAACCGTGTTCCCCAATGGGAAATTTTGCTTGCACCACCTTACCGCCGGCTGTTGGTACTCTTTTTTCCTCAATGGAACAATCCTCACAGGTAAAATACACCAAGGTACCTCCGGCGCCGGGTTTCATATCCGGAGACTTTACCAGGGCTCCGGCGGCGTTTGATGCGTCTTCGACCCAGGGGAAGGCAACCATGTGCATGTCTCCGCTTTCGGGGCTTTCCGGAACGGCCATGTCCGACATCGTTTCGGCCAGTACCGTCGCATAAAATTTTCTGGCTCGTTCCATGTCTTCCACATAGATTTCAAACCAGTTAACAGGATTCGTGTTTCGTGCCATTGGGTTGGTTCGTTTGATTTCGAGCAAGTTAGCGGATTGTACGGCAATTCTTCTTGTCCTAAGACAAGAAATCCGACCTATCCACGTATTTCCTTCCGGATTCTACTGAGAGAGCTGTCTGTAATCCCAAGGTACGAGGCAATGTACTTCAACGGCGCTACCTTTAGGATCTCCGGTTGCTCTTCCTGCAGCCGCAGGTAGCGCTCCGGGGCCGTCTCCGTAATCATCCGCAAGGCCCGCAACTTATGGGTGAGGAGTGCCTGGGTCATCCAATCCCTACCCCAAGTCGCAAAGGCCGGTATCTCATTGAACAAAACCTGGAATGCTTCCAAACTGATTTTCCACACCCGGCAATCGGTAAGGGCTTGCATGTTTTCTTCCGTAGGGAGGCCCAAAAAAAGAGAGGCTACCTCGATGGCGATCTGCCCCGGACAGGTAAATCCGGTGGTAATCGCATTTCCAGAAGGATTGGTAGCAAAGGACCGGATCATTCCTGCGTCCAGGCAATAATAGGCATCCGCACGCTGTCCCTCCTGCAATAACAGCGTACCTTTTTTAAATTCCTGATAGGCGTGAACCCCAGCAATTCGCTTCAGCGCAGCGGCACTAAGGCCAGGGCTTTTATAAAAATCTGCTACTAAAAACTGAGGGGCTTTTCCGTTTGCCCCGGGCGAGGGATGAAGGTGCGTTGCCATGACTCAATCGATGTTTTCTCCTGGCGGAAACAAACCCATTTTTAAGGCGCGCTCTTTCCACTGATTTCGGGCCAACTCCTGCATGTCGCTTACACCATCCGTTTCATCCTGTATTTCCAGCCCCAACAGCGTTTCCAAAATATCCTCCATGGTCACAATTCCTGCAAGGCCCCCGTATTCATCGGTAACCATGGCCAGGTGCTCCCGGGCTTGCATCAGTATTTCCAATACCTCCGGAATGGGATCATCGGTTTGTACGACCAGGATCTTGCGTTTCAAGTCTTTCAGAACGTAGCCAAATTGGTCCTGAGCGAGCTTTTCCAACACATCGTATTTCAAAATATAGCCCGTTACCTGATCGATCCGCTCCTCATAAATGGGAATCCGGGAAAACTTCTTGATGCTGGTATCTAATAGGAAGTCCTTTAAACTCGTATTTTCCTCCAAGGCCACCGTGACCGTCCGGGGTGTCATGACATGATACACAAAAATCGAACGAAACCGAATCAGGTTATAAATGATTTTTGACTCGTTTTCTTCAAAAACGCCATCACGAGTAGCCATATTGGCCAGGGCTGCCACTTCCTCCCGTGTGGTCTTGTTTTCCTCCTCGTTTTTAAAAAAACGGGTCATCCACTCGGACATTTTGACCAGGGGATAAATGGAAAGGATCATGAAATTTAGCATCTTTCCAATAAAGGGCGCCAGCTGTTTCCAATAGGTAGCTCCCAGGGACTTTGGAAAAATTTCGGATAAAACCAAAATCGCCAGGGTCAATACCGCTGAAATGACACCAAAATAAGCTTCTCCAAATAGTTTGGTTGCCTGTGCCCCCACTCCCGCCGCACCCACCGTATGCGCAATGGTATTGTAACTTAATATGGCAGCCAAGGGCCGGTCCACGTTTGACTTTAATTTTTCTAATTCCGTTCCATACGTCTTCCCGGCCTGTTTAAGGGATTCGATGTAGGAGGGCGTAATACTCAACAGGGATGCTTCCAATGCCGAACACACGAAAGAAACCCCAATAGCCAAAAACAAATAAGCAAACAATAGAAACATCTGGTATCATTTAATTTTTAAAACCCGTATTCTTACGGGCTAGACGGTAGGGCTCCAAGGCGAGACCAGCAGCTACCAATGCACGTACACCTTGCCCGTACTTTTGCCAGATTCCAGCAACCGGTGGGCTGCTGCAATATCGCTGGCAGAAAAGCTGGCTCCCACTTGGGGTCGAATGTCATTCTTCTTCCACATGCCGATAAGCGCATGCAAACACGCACCGATGATATCTATTCGCTGGTCCGCCACCCGGAGCATGTTCACGCCAATCAGCCCCTGGGAATTCATCATCATGAAAAGTGGACTTAGAAACCCGGTTTTCAGCAAAAAAGCCAGGTCGTATACCAGCTTACTTTTCTGGCCCGATCTGGCCGCCCCACCGTAACAAAACAGTCGCCCACCAGGAGCCAGCAAATTTAGGTCACGTTTGGTACTTTTTCCTGCAACGGAATTAAAAATAACGTCTAGTTTTCGCTTTCCAATTTTCTTTTCCACAGCTTCCGCATAATCTGCCTTATGGTAATTGATTGGCCATTCCACCCCCATTTCTTTGAGGTAGGCCACCTTTTCGTCCGTGCTGCAAAGGCCCACTACCCGCACGCCCTGCAATTGGCACAATTGCGTAAGCGCTGTTCCAACTCCACCTGCGCAAGCGTGGATCAGGGCTATGTCTCCAGCATGCAGGCGGCTCAGGTAATTGCTCATGAAATAGGCCGTGCAGTATTGCGTAGCCAGTGCACAAGCTTCTCCAGCCGGCATGGCTTCCGGAATAAGCGCCAACCCCCGATAATCCGCGAGGGCTCGGTCGGCGTAGCCGCCAAAACGGGTAAATGCCACTACCCGCTTCCCGACGACAGCATCCGGTACTTCGGAACCCCTGTCCACCACCTTGCCCACCACTTCGTAGCCGGGAACAAAGGGAATTTTCGGCGCCTCCTTGTATAACCCATTCCGCGCCATTACATCCGCATAATTCAGGCCAAAACCTTCCACCTCCACCAATACCTCAAATTCCAGGGGCTTGGGATCGTCTCCTTCCTGAAGACGAAAGGCCTCCTCTGCAGTTCCATAATGGATTATCGCTAGTTGTCGCATAAAAATCAACGATTAATTGCATCAATATAGGGTATTTTTACCTGAGAGAAAACCGCAGGCCTTCCCGTTCCACTCCCTTTCCAGCAAATTTTCGTCGACTCGGGACGATTTATTTCGCTATTTCCTGCATGTATGCAGCAAATAACCGGGACAGATTCAGCGATAATCGTTATTTTTAGCTGCACGAAAACCACGAAACATGACACATCGACTCAACCGCAGAAAATTTCTTCAGTATACCGGTATGGCTGGTACGGCTTTGTTGCTGCCCGGTAAGGGTACAGCCGGCAGCTATCCCACGCTTGCATCCGATGAAATCGGACTCTCGAAATGGGAACTCGAAACCCCTTCCCTTTGCCTGGAACTGGAGGTCATGGAAAAAAACCTCAAAAAGGTGCACTATAAACTAGCGGGTAGCGGAATTGGGGTCCGCCCGCACATCAAGACACACAAATGCCCCGCATTGGCGCAGATGCAACTGGATGCCGGGGCTGTTGGTGTTTGCGCAGCAAAGCTTTCGGAATCGGAAATCATGCTGGAAAACGGCATCTCGCAGGTACTGATGACCGGGGTAAACGTAAGCCCGGTCAAAATTAAGAAAGCCATGGCCCTGCGAAAAAAATACCCCGGATTTATCCAGGCGGTCGATAATCCGGTAAATGCACAAGACCTGCAGGATGCCGCCAAAGCCGCCGGTATCATCGCCGAGGTGGTCGTGGACCTGGACGTTATCAAACGGTCGGGCGTCCGTACGGGCCTGCCCGCACTGGAATTGGCGCAGCAAATCGACCGCTCCCCCAACCTGCGCTTTATGGGCATTCTGGCCTACGACGGAGGCGCCCAACACGTCAAAGGCTACGCTGCCCGGAAAGCACGCACCGATCAAACCTTTGAACCGGTTGTGGCAACCTACGAAAGCATGGTAAAATCCGGTCTAAACGTGGAGATCTTCAGCGGCGCCGGCACTGGCACCTACGACATGATGGGGGACGTGCCCGGCTTTACGGATGTGCAGGTAGGCAGTTATTTGTTTATGGATGCCCAGTACATGGCCATCGGGAGCGAAGAAAACGAGGAGCTATACGATCATTTCGACCCTTCGCTGACGGTCATGACCACCGTCATCAATACCAACTATCCCGGCCGGCTGATCACCGACTCGGGCGCCAAGGCCCTTACCATCAACAAACCCAGCGGCATTGTGATCGGTGAGCCGGGATTTACCTACAACGCCGGATCGGATGAATACGGAACCGTCACCTACTCCGAAGCGAACCGGGACTACAAGGTAGGCGATCGATTGGAAGTGATCGTTCCCCACTGCGACCCGGCCATTAACCTGTACGATCGCATCTACGGCATCCGCAGGGGGAAAGTGGAAATGGTCCTGCCGGTATTGGCACGGGGCATGTCCCGCTAAAAACCGCAACCTTTCGGCCAAACCAAAAACCTCAAGCAGTCCCAACCGTGGATTCTGCAGGTTTGGGTTTGGCCGTCAACATGCCCAGCATCATGGCTAGCGAGGAAAGGATGATCACCTGAATGATCAGGGAATCGTTGACCAGGGCGATGGCCGCTCCGCCAGGTATGCTCAGGTAAAGCAGAATGGTCACCAAGCCCCGCGGCGCAATGAAAATCAAGGGCAACAGTTTAATCTTAAATACTTTTAACACCAAGCCTCGCACTAGAAAAATACCCAACACGATGGAAACCGACCAAATCAGGGTTTCCGTGTTGATCAACTCCCGGGTATCGATCAGAAAACCAAACACAAGAAAAAACAAGGTTCGAATCAAAAAGGTCAGTTCGAGTGTCAGCTCTTTGAATTTCTTGATCTCCCTTTTAAAACTCTTTGTGTGCAGGTTTCTTATCACCACCAAATGCCGGAGTTGGACCAGGTTGCCAATAAACAAACCGAACAACAAAATAAAAATCAAGGCCGGCAAGTGGTAAAGTTCGGAAACGGCAAAAATCAAGACAATCACCAGGATGATAGGCGCAAATTTGACCGGGTGCTTGATTCTACTTAACAAAAAGGCCAAAATGATGCTTGCAAAGAACGTGATAATCAAAATTAGCACAATTTCTCCCAGAAAAAACCCAATGGATCCCGCTCCAATCCGTTCGTTTTCCAGCAGAAAATTAAAAAAGATCACGCCAAAAATATCTGAGAGACTGCTTTCATAGGTCACAAATTCCTTGTTTTTTGCCGAGAGGTTACTCACCGAGGGGATGGCGATCGCACTGCTGATGATAGCAATGGGAATTGCATTGATCAGTCCCACCTTTAAGCTGATATCAGCAAATTGCATAAAGGCAAAAGCAAACAAAAAACTCAGTCCCAAGACCGGTAAAATGGCGATAAGCACGGTTCGCCCCACAAACGAAAACTTGGATTGGTCAAAATCCAACTCCAGCGACCCCTCCAATACGATCAAAATCAAGCCGATGGTTCCGAGAAAGGGCAACACGTTCGAAAGGTCGGGGATTTCCAGCCAGAAAACCTCTGCAAGCTGATTCACCGCCCACCCCAGCGCAAACAACAAAACGACGGGTGGTATTTTCGTTTTCGCGGCCGTAATGTCAAAAAAGTAGGCCGAAAGCATTAAAACACACAATGCAATAATAATTGGTAGGGTCATGTATCCGTTTTTTTGAATCGACTAACGAGCGATTTCGCTATGCTAGCGAAACTGCCCAATCAACTATTTCGTGGTTATTGCTAAAAATACAACAAACAAAGCCAAACAAAAAACCTTCCTTTCCGGATCGGAGAATTTTCATTACTTTGAGCTACGAAAGACGCGCCGTTTCCCATGAAACCTTTACTAGGATTTTTCCTGATCGTTACCTTGCTCAGCCTGCCTTACCCCGGCGCTACCCAATCCAGGTTACCCCGCGGTAGCCATCCCCCGGCCCTTACCTTTGACCATTTTCCCGATCGCCTTTTCACCTTTGTCTGGCGAAACTGGAACCTGATCTCTGCGGAAAGAATGGCCGCCCTGCTGCATTGCGAAAGCTGGCAAGTCCGCGATATTGCCCAGGCCATGGGACTGGAGGAGAAAAAAGCCCTTTTTCCAGCATATTCCCGGCAGCTATACATCAGCCTACTTCGAAGAAATTGGCATTTATTGCCCTATGAGCAACTACTAGAGCTTACCGGGATGTCGGAAAAAGAACTGGAATTTGCCCTTCAGGAAGACGACTTTCTCTTCCATAAGTTTGGCCGGCTAAAACCCCGGGTGGAACGCTTGCTGTACTCCCAACCTTCCGCAGAAGCTTGGGAAAAAGCGGCCCAAATTTATGCCCTGCTGGACGGTCACATCCATAATCCCCTGCCCGAAGAGCCCCGCTTTGCCTTTATTGAGCAACTAAGCGAAGTCGCCTCGACAGCACAGGATTCGGAAACCACCCGCTCTTCTCAGAGCGGACTTCGGTTGATTTATTCTTATTTCGGGGTATTCGGAGATCCACTCTTGGACCCCCAAAGCGACCCTTTCCCCGACGGGCTTTTGCAAAAGCTGGCAGCAAAGGGCGTCAATGGGGTCTGGCTACACGTGGTGTTGAACCAACTGGCACCCGGTGGACCCGACTTTCCGGAATTCGGCGATCGTTCCTCCGAGCGCCTGGCAAATCTTCAGGCGATCGCCCGTCGTGCCCAAAAATACGGGATTTCCATCTACCTCTACATCAACGAGCCCCGGGCGATGCCCGCCCGTTTTTTTGCCTCCCGACCGGATATGGCCGGGATCAGTAAGCAGGGATTGACC
Organism: Cyclobacterium xiamenense; assembly: GCF_900109255.1. NCBI lineage: Bacteria > Pseudomonadati > Bacteroidota > Cytophagia > Cytophagales > Cyclobacteriaceae > Cyclobacterium > Cyclobacterium xiamenense. The sequence continues at coordinate 226,777 of NZ_FNZH01000002.1, forward strand.
ACCCTCTGCACCAGCAACAAACAGGTGCAAAACTGGATCAGTCAGTCGCTGACCCATGTTTTTGAACAAGTACCGGAACTGGGCGGCGTTTTTACCATCACGGCTTCCGAAAACCTGACCAATTGTGCCTCCCATGGGGGAAAGGCCGCCTGCGCCCGGTGCAGCAAACGCCCCTATGCCCACATTATCGCCGAGGTAAATCGGCTGATCGCCGATGGGGTGCACCGGGCCAAACCTTCGGCGCGCGTCATTGCCTGGGATTGGGGATGGAACGGCCACGGTCCGGCTCGGGACGTGATTGCCGAACTACCCAGGGATGTCGAGCTTATGTCCGTTAGCGAATGGGGCCTTCCCATCGAACGAGGGGGAATTGAAACACGCGTTTCCGAGTATTCCCTATCGGCCGTGGGACCCGGGCCCCGCGCCCTGGACCACTGGGCCGCAGCCAAAGAACGGGACTTGAGTACGGTGGCCAAGGTGCAGTTAAACAGTTCCTGGGAGCTCTCCGCACTCCCCTGGCTACCGGTGATGGACCTGGTGGCCCAACACGCTGCCAACCTCAATCGGGCCGGGGTGGACGGGTACATGCTGAGCTGGACGCTGGGTTCCTATCCTTCGCCAAACCTGGAAATTGCCCATAAATTTTCTCAAAACCCCAGCGCCACCGTGGAACAGGTACTGGACGAGCTGGCCTGGGAGCGCTATGGCAGGCAGCGTGTACCCCTTGTCCGCAAAGCCTGGACGGCCTTTAGCGATGCTTTTCAGGAATTTCCCTACCACCAAAAGGTCGTCTACAACGCGCCCCAACAATACGGCCCCTCCAACCTGCTTTTTTTGGAACCTACCGGCTATGCCTCCACCATGGTGGGATTCCCCTACGACGACCTGGCCGGATGGTCGGGACCCTATCCCCCGGAGGTGTTGGTAAGTCAATTTGAAAAAGTAGCCTTGGGTTGGAAAAAAGGACTGGATTTGCTGGGAGAGGCGGCTGCACTGCCCTCCACCGATGAGCAGAAAGAGAAACTTGCCGAAGATTTTATCCTGGCAAAAGCCGCCTACCTGCACGTTCTGTCGGTGGCACAGCAGGGCCGTTTTCTATTGCTTCGGGAGCAATGGCGGCGCTCGCCCAATCATTTCGTCTACCTGCATATGCGAAACTTATTGGAAATGGAGATTCACAGTGCCCTGCAGCTGTATTCCCTGGCCCGTGCAGATTCCCGCATCGGATTTGAGGCCTCCAATCAGTACTATTACCTGCCACAGGACTTGCTGGAAAAAATAATCAACTGCGAACATTTGTTGGATGCGCTGGCGGTACAAGCAGCCGCGCTACCGATGGGTGCCAGCCGGGAATAGCGGGTATTCGACCTTTCAGGAATAGCCCTGCTCAGCGCTCATACCCACTACATTCCAGAACCAGTATGCCTTAGGTCCATGTTGCACCTTTTAGTAGTTTTGAACCACGATAGCCTCCGCCTTGATCGGCGCTTTTCCCTGGTGCCGACCCCTACATTTCCTAGCCTTTTCGTTAGGTAGCGGGCAACCAGGAACGGTTGTCCGGTTTCAACGAAATGTACATAACCCAAGGCCCCCAGATCATAGGGGCACCGGAGTCCATTAAAATTTCCAACAATACGAAGAATAAATCTTTTGACAGTTTTTAAATGAAATATTTCCTAACTTACTGAGTAGCTATTCACTTGTGCTGATTTGGTTTTTTACGATCAAAACTCCCATTTCCTGATCACCTAACGATAAACGACCATGAATAAAATAATCGTAGGAATGCTTGCCCTTGGTTTGGTTGCCGTATCCGTACAGGCGCAGCAGGCAGATGTGAGAGCAGCTAAGAGAGCGCTGACCGAATACCAAGTCGATCCTAACGCTTCTAAAGCCAAGCTTAAAGAAGCAGTAGCGGCCATTTTGCCGGACCCTAGTGGTGAAGATGTTTCCGATCCGGCTTTCTACGTGTTAAAAGGGGAGATATTAAACTTGCTGGCGACACAGATCGTAACTGTGAAACAGACCGGCTTCGGTTCTCTAGAAGAACTTCCGCAGGTAGACCGGGTAGCGGTCAAGGCATTTAACGCCTTGACAACGGCTGTGGAAAAGCATGCGCAAGCCATAAACTCACCTGCGTATCTTCTCAGCGATGCGTTAAATGGTATCCAAGAAGCGCAAGCCCACCTGTACAACTTTGGGATCTACGCCTTCGAAGTCCAGGACTACGGATCGACTTATCTCAACTTCTCCTCGGCTCTGGCCGCCCATGAAATCCTGAAGAAAGAAGGCCGGTTCAGCGTTTTGGATGATGCCCTCGACCTGATGGACCATAAATACGTCACCGGCATGGCGGCCCTGAAAAACGACATGCCCGAGGCGGCCAGACCGCTCTTTGAAGACCTCTACAGGGTGAAGTACGATAAAGCGGCTGTCTATGAAGCCTTGTACACCATCAATGCCAGCGGCGAAGACGCCGACCTGGAAACTGCCTACCAGTACCTGAAGGCCGGTCGGGAAAAATACCCCGGGGAAGTATCCCTGATGTTTGCCGAGATCAATCACTTCCTGAAGCAAAACCGACTCGATGAACTCATTGATAAATTGAAAACAACCATTACCCGAGAACCGGACAATCTGACACTCTACCTCACCCTGGGTAGCGTATACGATAACTTGTACCAGCGTGAATCCAGTGCTGGAAACAGCGAGCAGGCCGACAAATACTTCGACCAGGCCTTCACTTATTACAGTCAGAGCCTGGAAAAAGATCCGACTAATTTTGATGCGCTGTATAGCACCGGCACCCTGTACTACAACCGCGCTGCGAGCCTGACGATGACGTTGAGTGAGATGTCCGGGGACTTTAGCGCAGCGGGTAGGGGCCAATTCGAAGCCATGGAAGCAGAGGTATTCGCCGCCTTTGACAAGGCGCTTCCCTATTTCCAAAGGGCGGAACAGATCAATCCGAACAGCGTTGAGACGCTCACTGCGCTTAAGGAGATTTACGCCAGAAAGAATGAACCGGAAACTTCCAAGGCCTTGGATCAGCGCTTGGAAAACCTGCAGCATGGCGGCACCTATGAAACCTCTTTTTTCAACGAATAGCTACCAAATCCATTCGCCTGGCAATTGCCCTCGCTGGGAGCGCCGGCTTTTTTCCACAAAGGCCCCAAAGCAGGTAATCGCACCAGAACATGGAAAAATACATACGGGCATAGAAGGACATAGAAGGGGGTACGAACAAGCGCGCTGAAACAATCCACAGGACAGCATGTAGGAATTGTGCAAGCATCGGAAGCTGGTTCGCTACCGCTTATATGCGGTATATGGTTTAAAAAAATGACAGATCAAAAGCGCTGAAGCAAGAAAAGACCTTATTGCTACTGCAATTTATGCTTCTCCCGCTGCACAAATTCCTCAAAACCAACGGCTTTCCTTCCCAGCAATTCCTCCACCCAATCGGAAGTTTGCGGAGTGGGTTGAAACCGGGGAAGGTAATGCAATAGGATCATCACCAGAATGTACGGAGTCGGTACTCCCTCTTTTCGCTTTTGCACATAAAACTGCAACAGGTTGGGAGACACAAATGCAATCTTTCTTCCCAGTATCTTGCTCAACAGGCCACACATGGCCGCGAAATCCAATTGCTCCGAATTGGTGAGATCGTAGGCCTTGTTGCGGTGGGCATCCGGGTGCAGGAGTACTTCAACGGCTACGGCAGCCAGGTCCTTAATATCAATCAGCGTAAATCGGGCCTTTCCGGCCGGCAGATACACCCGGCTTCGTTTGCGGATATCACTGCCTAAGGTGGTGGTAAAATTTTGCATAAAATAAGCCGGACGAAGAAAGGTAAACGGAATCCCCGAAGCATCAATCAGCTTCTCAATCTTGTGGTGAGGGATCAGGCCGCTTTTCTCCGCTCCCTGCACGGAAAGAAACACCAGGTGCATGACCTTTGCCTGTACGCAGGTAGCAACCAAGGGTTCGAAATACTTTTTTACGTCGGAAAGCTGCGGTGGACGCAGCAGAAATACCACCTGTATATCCACCAGGGCTTCGGGAAATCTTTCCGGCTGATTAAAGTCCAATTTCCTCAGGTGTATCGCAGGAAACCGCCTGTGAAAATCGCCTTCCTGCTCGGGATTTCGTACCCCGGCAAAAATCTGGTGTTCCGGGTTACCCTCCTGCAGCAGCCGGCAAACTTCCAGCCCCACATTTCCAGTAGCTCCGCTGATCAAAATGTTCATGTCATTTGCTCACAAAGGGCATTTGGTGAATAAAGGTATCGTCTTCTACCTGTGTCAGGATAAAGTCCGCCAGGTCGGCACGGCTGATTTTGGTGCTGGCATTCACGCCTACCCATCCCACCCGATAGGTCCCTTTTCCAGGTTCATTTGTCAGGCGCGGACCGCGCACAATGACCCATTTCAAGCCGCTGTCCGCCAATACCTCGTGATGGCGGATGGCATCGTTTAGGATACGGGGAACGGCCAGTTTCATAACGGTGCGGATCAGTTTATCGGCAAATTTGGGCCGGTCCTTCTCTGGAAAGGGCAAGCCGCCCCCAGAAAGGGAAACGATGCGTTCGAGGCCTTGGCCCTTCATGGCTGACAGGATCGTTCGGGTTCCTTCGGTTTGCAACCATTCCGGGGAACCCTTGACATGCCCAAAAAGGCTCACTACCATTTCCGTGCCGTTCACGGTGTTTTCCACTGCTTCGACGTTTAACACATCTCCTACAACTACTTCCAGGGCGGGATGACGAAGGTGTAACTTTTCCGGATTACGGACCAGGGCTTTTACCGAATACCCACTTTCCAGGGCCCGGGACAGAAATAGACGGCCCGTTTGTCCGGAACCACCAAATAAGGCAATTTTTTTCATGATTCGCTTTCTTTTTCTTCAATACTACGTAGATTTGGCTTACCTGCATAAAAGTAGGGTACTAACCTTTTTGTATGTATGAAATCCATTCGCATTACCGCTCGTTGTCCGATACGCACCACCTTGGAATTGGTAGGGGGAAAATGGAAGTTGTTGATCTTGTTCCAGCTTGTTGAAACCCCTTTGCGCCTGTCGGAGATGAAGAAAAAAATCCCCGAAATTAGCGAAAAAATGCTGATACAGGAGCTGAAGACTCTGGTAGAAAGCGGGCTGGCCGTTCGGAGAAACTTCGGTGAGGTACCGCCCCGGGTGGAATATTCGCTAACCGAAATGGGCCGGGCGGTACTGCCGTTGATCGAGGAAATGCGGAATTTTGCCGGCAGGTACGAAGAAAACCTGCTGAAACAGCGAACGTCCGGTACCTGAGGGAGCACGGTACAAAGAGCGCTCAGCCTTAGAAGAACATAAAAGGGAGATCCGTAAGATTTACTGAACCAATCTACTGGACAGCAAGCTAAAATTTTGGAAGCGATGGAAACGCATCTGGCACCAATGCCTAATTTACGGTTCGGGTTGTTCGGAAGTATTTCTACCGATTAACTGATTGATAAACTGAATGGATTGTTCAAAAGCTCGTTTTCCGTCTTTATCAAACGTAAACTGGTATTCATGCCCCAAGGCAGGCTTATAAGATTCTGGAAAGAAAAGCGTATCCAGCTTCACGTCAAGCGCAGAAAGCTTTTCGGCAAAACGTTTTGACTGTGGCAATAGCGGATCCTTATTGCCGGCCGAGATAAATGCAGGGGGAAAGGAGTCCGTAAGGAAATGGAGTACCGATGCTGTTTTCGCGTAAGCATCATTGGAAATGTCTTTTTCACCGAAATAGGCCCAGGTGACGGTATGTAGAAACGAAGCAAAGGCACCCTCTGAATTTAGGTTGTCCACCTCATAAATACCGCAATACAGCAGGACGGCTTTCAGCTGTTCGGGATGCAATCCCGGGCTAACGTTCGTGATAGCCGCATAGGAAGGACTCGTAATTAAATTGGCCGTCGCGGCAGTTATCATGGACCCGCCTGAATCGCCTGCCAATATAAATTTAGTGGAGTCTACAGAGAATTGATCGGCCTTAGCGGAAATAAAAGCTAGCGCAGTATTGAGTTGGCGGATGGGCGTAGGGTATTTTGCCTCGGGAGCTATGGTATAATCGATGGAGATGGCAACAAATCCCCTCGAGGCCAACAATTTGCAATAATTGCTGAGGTGGTTTTTACTTCCGGAAACCAATCCTCCCCCGTGGGTCCAAACGATTACCGGCAGTTTACTGGTTAACGCCCGTGCATCCTCCGAATAATAAAGATCCAACAAGGAGTTGGGGTCGGTTGGGTCATACTGTATGTTCCGGATGGATCGTATATTTTCAGGCACCTGCTCTTCCAATGCCGCATCTACTCGGACCGCCTCTTTTTCAAACGCATAGCGGACCAGCCAGACGGCTGGGTAGGGAGAAAGCCTAAACGCCAAAAATAGCATACCTACCAAAGCAATGATACTTACCCCAATCCACATTAACCTCCGTTTCATTTACTGTTCGATTGGTTTCAAGATGTATTACGACCTGCCGTTACAGGTAAAGATAAAATAAATCGTAGAATTATCCATGTAGAGGTATACCTAATTTTGCTTAAATCCAATTGGTAATGAGGCGGTTCATGACCTTCGAAACGGGTAGAGAAGAGATTTATGCTCGACACAAGCGTTTAGCAACCGATACTTTTTTAGGGTAAAAAGACCGAATAAAAAAGGAACCCATAAAAGAGCATAGAAGGGGCTACGAACAAGATCGCACAAACCGACCCCCAGGACAGCATCAAAACAGGGGAAAGGGCTTAAAATGTATTTCGTTCACCGATGTGTATGCCCATGCAGCACCGAATAACATGCTTTGCCTTTCTGCACACCGGTGGTATTCAAATTCACCCCACTTAGCTGCTGGATGATGTAGTGTTCTACGCTATTGAGTTCATTAAATCCCATCAGCCACTTTGTTAAGTTTGAACATGATTATCTTAAATCGCTGGTCTTGCGCTTCATGAAATAAATTGCCTATGATCGCTTCCTGTAATTGTGAACTTTCTATGATTTTGGATGCACATTCCATTAGATAATTTTTAACGAGAATATCCGAATTTACTATTTGTTCCGATATATCAGAAGTGTGATTCAATACATACACAATATCCTCAAATTCATGACTGGCATAAAGGTCTTTTATCCCACGATCAAAAAATGCATCAAATTTAGTGACAAGAAAATAGGGCAATGGCAAAAGACGTATTAAAAGCCCATCTAGCTGGTATGCATGCGCTAAATCAAACCCCTTTTTGAACCAGCGATTACCTGGCGCCCAGCCTACCGGCTCTGTTGCCATGACATCTACCAACACATCCTCATACCGAAACCGACAAACTACTGCATCGCTTGCCGATTGGATAAACCCAATATTAACCAACTCTTGGCGCAAAGCCTCAAGCTCTCCAATAGTGGCAATCTTCAAGGTAATGTCCAAGTCTTTAGTGGGTCGCACGTCGTCCGCCGATGGATCGTCAATGTAGAGACTCACAACGGCCCCACCCACATAGACCACCCGCTGATTGAGTGGGCCCAAAGCCGTGGCTATCTTCTAGGTAACCGCTCGGTTGATTTGAGTGTTCTTTAGCATATCCGTTTTTTGAGTTCCTCCACGGCAAGGTTTCGTTCTCGCGCTTTACCTACCCTGAGCGCATCGCAGAGCGCCATTACTTCATAAAAAGCCTGATCTTTGAGGCAGGCCGCTGGCACACTTGGATACAGCGGCTGAATAGCCTGACCTCTCACATTACCTTCATGGTGAGGCCAAACATAAGGTACATCACTTATGATCTCGTTGCTTAGCGGAGGCGCGGCATGGGCAGTGGGCACACCTCTTACCAATGCACCAGGCTGCTGAGGATACACATAGCGCAAGCCATATTGCAAAAAATCCATTGTCGCCTGTCGCATTACCTGCTTTTTGTTTTGAAAAAGCAACCCGGCAATGGACGAGCGATTAAGACTCTCGCTTACCTCACTTGCGCTTATCTCCAACTCCTGAGAAAGATCTTTCATGGTCCAGGCCCGCTCGTGTTTGATGGCGATTTTGAGTAAGATAACGATGTCCTGAGGCCGCATGCCACTGTGCTTTTTCATTGAATGCGTGTTTTGTTTTCAAGTAAAGATACGATAGAAATTCGTAATTCGCGAATCGCGAATTGCTTAACTAGAAACCTACAATGAACAATGCCTGTTTATTATGATGCCATGCGCCACGCTACTGATTTCCTTAACCGCCAAAGGTTAGAAGAATTTTGGAATTTATTACCAACAGCGTCTTCAGCGTTGCTCGGCGTATTCTTTGTGTTTATCCACTTAAGGGAATAAAGCAAGTTAATCATCCCCAAATTGGTTCAAAAAAATGACAGAACAAAAAGGGATTGAACCATATAAGAGCATAGAAGGACATAGAAGAGGGTACGAACAAGAGCGCTGAAACAATTCACAGAACAGAATGTAGGAATTGTGCAAGCATCGGAAGCTAGTTCGGTATCGCTTATATGCGGTATATGGTTTCAAAAAATGACAGAACAAAAAGGGATTGAACCATAGTAGGGTATAGAAGGACATAGAAGGGGAAACGTATGATTTACTGAACCAATCTACTGGACAGCACGCAAAAATTGTGGAAGGGATGGAAAGCTAGTTCGGTACCACTTATTTGCGGTATATGGTTTTAAAAAAATGACCGCACAAAAGAATTGGCTAGCTTATTTTGCATTGCATGAATTCCGTTAGGCTACTGGTAAAGGGAAAGGCCGAGGCCCTTCCGGCCCTATAGCCCGAAAGGCGCTTAAAATCCCAGACCACCCCTTGAAATTCCGGGTCGCTTACCGGTTCCACTTGTACCAGCAGGTAATGATCCTGTGTGGGGTGTGGATAGGCTTTTTTGATCATGTCTTCTTTAGAAAACACCGAAAGTCCGCGGCTTACTATTCGCCATAAGGCTCCTGACCTCTTTTCTTCCTTGGTATGCAGCAGCAAGTAACTAGCGCTCACAGTTTTTTCATCCAAAACCAGGGACCCTGTCGCAGCACCCATTCTAAAATTATATAGTCTATTTCGTTTAATCCATTCGTAGTGTTGTTCTGAATGGTAATACCCTACCAACACGAAGGTCTCATCCGGCAAAAGCCCCCGATTGTTGTGAAAGGTTTCCGGTAGCGACTCTCGTATCTGATTTTTCGATTCCGGTGGATCTTTATGAATAGCAAAAGTCCTGAATGCCATTTTCTCGCGCTGTGAAGCCCTATTAACGAAATGATCCAGGATTTCAAGAAGGAAGGCCTTTAATTCACCGACGCCACTATCTCTTTTCGACGGCCGGAGCGGAAATGCGCCAAGCCCGGGAATAATTTCGTGGAAGCCCCTTTTAGTCAGGGTTTTTTCTCCCGGATACAGCACGTAGGCTCCGCCGGTTCTTCGGATGGCATCTTTGTAAGCATGCATCTTAAGCAAGTCTGCATTTTTGTAGAGACCTTTTCGATTTTCTTTTTTTTCTTCATTCAGAATCTCTTCTGAATCTGGGTTCAGGTAATCCCACAAATTTGCGACTTTGTATTTGGCATCGAAATGAACGTGAACGATGAGTTCCTGTAATTCGGCGTCTTCTTCTGTTATTCCGAAAGGCCAAAATGATAAACTATAATCCGGCCGAAGAGCAGTGGTCCAACTACCGGAATCCGGATAGTCCCTTTTGCCGGAAAATGCACGATTGTAAGCAAACCGTATATTGATCTTTCTACTTCCAGCATCGTAAACCCCTTTTAGTGGGATTGTTTTTCCCTGCTTTAAGCGGAGACTTAAGCCATCATCTGTAGCTTCAATTAAGTCGGAAATATCCTTAGGTACAATATCGACGATCTCCTGAAGCAATTCCAAAAATTTGAAAAACAACCAATATTCATACAAGGTTGCTATATCTTTTTTACCGGCACCATACACGTCCTCGCCACCTTTCCAAATCAATTTTGCTGCGAGGTCAAAAAGACACGAGTTTGACAATAAACCGCAGGATTGCAAAAATTAAATTTCGTGTTGTATAAGAGAAAATCCTCTGAAAATTTTAATACTCTAGAATTATGCCTATCATAGAAGCGATTAGTGCTATGATTTTGACCTGAAACCAATAAGTTTGTAAGTTTGAATATGGATGTTTTAACACCAGATCAGAGAAAAAAAAATATGATGGCCATAAAAAGCAAGAACACAAAAATGGAGCTGAAACTTGCTAAGGCTTTGTGGCAAAAAGGTTATCGGTTCAGGCGAAATTCAAAGTTTGTCTTTGGAAAGCCTGATTTTAGTTTAAAAAAGTGGAAGTTAGCAATCTTCGTAGATAGCGAATATTTTCATGGCAAAGACTGGGAGGCTGAAAAATTGAGAATTAAAACAAATCGTGAGTTCTGGTGGAAAAAAATTGAAGGCAATATCGAAAGAGACAAAACAGTTAATCGTCATTTAAAAGATAAAGGTTGGAAGGTTCTAAGGTTTTGGACTGGTGATATCAGGAAAAATTTCGATATTTGTTTGCTAACTATTGAGCAACAAATGGAGGAACTAAAAAATGATAAAATACTCTGAAGTAAAGGAGAAACTAAGAATTGAAGTCAAAAAGCCAGATCAAACGGAACTTGCACACCTTACCCATTACTTTCAGAGTTACCCGAACGGCAGTTCCCATTATTTCCAAGAACAAGCTGTAGAATATGGTAAGTCCATAGACCCTTCAATTGTAAATGAGCCTTATTTTCAAGGATACCTGCCTTTCGAGTGGGATATCCCCTTCCCTCCTCATGAACATGGGAATTTCAGATTCATCGACCTTTTTGCGGGAATTGGTGGATTTAGACTAGCCTTCCACAATCTTGGTGGAAAATGCGTCTTCACGTCAGAATGGAATCAATATGCTCAAAAAACCTATCTTGCTAATTTCGGCGAGGTTCCTTTCGGCGATATCACAAAAATAGATGAAAAAGAAATCCCGGAACATGATATTTTAATTGCTGGTTTCCCTTGCCAACCTTTCTCAATAGCCGGGGTTTCAAAGAAAAACAGTTTGGGAAGGTCACACGGTTTTAAGGATGAAACCCAAGGAACACTATTTTTTGACATCAAAAGAATCTTGAACGAAAACCGGCCAAAAGCATTCCTCCTTGAAAATGTAAAAAACTTAGTTTCACATGATAAAGGGAATACTTTCAAAGTAATCAAACAAACGCTTAAAAAACTCAGGTATAATATTCATTTTCAAGTATTGGACGGTAAATATTTTGTCCCGCAGCATAGGGAACGAATAGTCATTGTTGGATTTGACGAAGATCGATATAATGGCGAAGAGAAATTTGAGTTCCCTACCATGCCTCAGTCTGCTCATGCAATTGAAGAAATCCTCGAGCCAAATCCCGACCCCAAGTACACTCTCACAGATAATCTTTGGAATTATTTACAAAATTATGCTGCGAAGCATAAGGCGCAAGGAAATGGCTTTGGATTCGGACTTGTAAACTTAGATGGGATAACACGGACGTTGAGTGCCAGGTACTACAAGGACGGCTCTGAGGTACTTATTCCACAGGAAGGGCTAAATCCTCGAAGATTAACGCCGAGAGAGTGTGCTAGACTTCAGGGGTTTCCCGATAATTTTGTGATACCTGTTTCTGATACTCAAGCATACAAACAATTTGGGAACTCCGTTGTAACTCCGCTAATGCAGGCTGTTGGAGAAAAAATTGTTAATGAATTAACCAGACTAAATGGGTGTATTAGAAAAAGCAATACAATCGGCTCAGCAGTCTAAAATATCCTTTAGCAAATTCATTAAGCCAAATGACACCGGTGCAACCGGTGGGCATCAAGCCGGGTTTCATATGCACAAAAGCTCTTGGCCGATGTTTTTCGAAACGCCGGGAGAAAAAGGTACAAACAAAGACCATTTTGTAACCATTAAATGGCAGGATGAATTCGAGACATCAAGCCGATTTATCTACTATGGTGTAGGTACGAGAGATGAATACAGGCTGACAAGATTTGGTAAAGGTTTCCCTTTCTTAACAGATGATAACGTTGGTGATCTGCTGGTTCTAGTAAAAAAGTCATCAGATTTTTTTGAGGGATATGTTCTAAGCAGCGATGAGGACATTGAAGATTTTTTTGCCGCAGTCAATATTTCTTCCACAGAAACAAATGGAATAATCCCCAAACAACTTGAGCAAACGTTCGAGGATAGATTGCTTCAATGTTTCCTAGCTTATGTCAGGTCATTGAATATTGATTTTCCTTCAACAATTGATTTGGCTACTAACGCCAGAAAATGCTATATGACATCATATAACATCACCCCAAGCCAAATTAAATCAAACCCAGATAAACAGATATTAAATTGGATAGAGTCAGAATATGATTTATTTAAAACAATTGAGAACGAGCGGTATGCTGAGATTATTCGAACACCATTCCCAACTGTTGAGGATTTAGTTAAGACCGCAAACACAATTTTGAACAGGCGAAAAAGCCGAGCTGGCAGGTCCCTCGAGCACCATTTGGAGGAGATGTTTAAAATTTTTGAACTGATCTTTCAAACACAGGTAACGACTGAAAATAATAAGAAACCAGACTTCCTCTTTCCGAACATAGAATCCTACAATGATCCAAATTTTGATGATAAAAAGCTGATTTTCCTTGCTTCAAAGACAACTTGTAAAGATCGTTGGAGACAAATTTTGAATGAGGCAGACCGCATCCGTACAAAGCACTTATTCACCTTACAACAAGGCATTTCGAAGAACCAGTTGGAAGAAATGAATCAATATGGAGTTCAACTTGTAGTTCCAAAGTCCTATTTATCAAGTTTCCCTGCAGAACATCGGAGTAAAATATTAACACTAGAACAATTTGTAGGATTAGTTCATACTAAACAAGCTTAACAACATCCGTAAACTAATTAGTGCTCGGTATCAACATATATTAATATACACTATTTGAGGTGATACCATCACCCAAACCGACTATTCGATAGGGCTCCATTTTTCGCCCCAGAGCTACACCGATTAGTTCCAGATTCCTTTTCCTAAACCAAGCCACCTGGCCCCTATCTATCTGTGTTAGCTGTGGTCCCTCTTTTTTCACCACAGATTCACGCCATTTTTTTCTTGATTTACCTGTGCTAATCCGAGTAATCCGTGGTTAGTCGTTTTCTGATAAAAACTACAACAGAAAATGGGCAACCATATAAGGTATTTATGGTCATTTAATACATTTCGTAACTTTTTCTATGCTCTTAAATCACTTATATGGTTTATTTTCCATGGTTATCTGTGGTAAATAAAATTACGCGCTCCATAATTAAATCCTTATAGGCTTTCTGCCTGTTTGAATCAAGAAAAGAATAGTTTATCAATTGAGTGGCTTCCGGCAGCCATTTCGATACCCTTTTATACACGCCGTGGATTTGTTTGTCATTTAATTTCAAAACAGCGCCCAGGCGGTCAAAATACCCTTTATTGAAATTTTCTTTTTTACCACCTAGCAGCAAAGCCATATCCTCTTTGTCCCCAGGCAATACCAGTTTGACATTTAACAGGTCATAGAAAGGAGAAAGCACCCAGCCCATGTCGGTTAATAACATGGAGAAGTTTTTTAAGTGCATATCGTTGTTTCCGATAATGTAATTGAACACCGTTATTTCAAAAAACCGCAACTTATCCAATAAGGTATTTACCGATAATTCACCAATCGTTTTTCCAAGAATTTCCATGGTACCCTTGTATTTATCTACCAATTCAAGAATTTGCAGGAAATCGATCATGTGATTTTTGGATCCATCCGGGTTTCGATCTATGCGTTTGGTAATAAAACAACGTTCACCCGATTGTAAACGAATCATATTTGCGGGTACAATGTCTATTTTGAACAATTCGGCCAGTTTCATGGAGAGGTGCTCGTTTTCCGGCATCTGCGGATAATCCGCATTCTGTGGCTTCAGGATATAGTTCCCTTCTAAAGCATCCATGATGGTCAAACGGCCCTGATGGCCATTTTCCAATGCTGTTTTGATCCACCCCAACGACAATTTTGGTTGAACTCCCGGCACCGTGATGGATAGCAATGCGGCTTCTTTCGCCAATTTTTCCATCTCTTCCAATCGATAGGGCAAAACCGGAGCATGCTTCGTCCCAAAAAACGATTTGATGCACTTCGAATGATAATCTACCTCGTTTTCATCCAAATCTCTATAACAATACAAGCATTTAGCCATCAGCTTTCAGATTTACAGGGTGCACACTTACCGCACCAATAGCGTTTTGGCAACAGGCCAGGAGAAGCCCCATGCGATCATTCTTGTTAATTTTCCAGCTTTCAGCGGCTATATTCAGCAGCCAACCTTCAGGAATTAGTCCATCAAAAAACGGGAACAGTCTTTTACTTCGGTAGGGTCTTGTTGATACGGGCATTTGAAAGGTGACGAATTGGTTCGGGTAGATTTGGGCATATGTTTCGTCATATTCAAAGAGATATTCTCCATTATCCTCTTCTGTTAAAAGGCCAGCCTTTATGTTGTTGTATTTAACTATTCCTTTTCGCATCATTCTCATTTATTGGCCCTAAAACATGACCAAACATTTGGAGTACCTGATTGACCTTGGACAAACTGAGGTTTTCTTTGCCCTGTTCAATTTTTCTGATAACCGTCAAGGCTACCCCAGCCTTTTCTGCAAATTCTTCCTGGCTGATTCCCAGTTGCTTCCTTCTCGTCTTTACAAAATCTGATAATAGGCTCATGTTATATGCATTAACATACAAAAATAACAAATTTTCCTTTATTATATGTTTTTACGTATAATATTGATTAATCGCTTAAACTTATATGGAAATAGATATAATTTGTGAATTATCATAGCGCTTTCTCCTGCCAGATCATCTAATTTATCTGTGCTAATCTGTGTTATCTGTGGTGCAACACCTTTTTCACCACAGATTCGCACGGATT